>CAYWWK010000006.1:0-87343 GCA_964462135.1 uncultured Eggerthellaceae bacterium
CAGGAAATCGCTAGGCTTGGTCGCTTAGCGTCTCCAGTGATTGGGGCGCACCCCCTGCAGGGGCGGTAGCAATCGCAGGCTGAAGCCTGCGCTACGAGCCTACGCTACGGAGAGAATGTATGTTTGCCGCAGGGGCGTGCGCCTCACTCGGATGAGGATTGCGTGCGACTGTGCGTCTTGCCCCACCCAGATGAATCTTGCAGGCTCTCCCGGGGCGCTTCGGGGGTGTGGAAGAGCACCCAGATGGGGTGTCATGTGGTGGCGAGGCAGGCCTCCAGGTGGTCGCGATAGGCTTCCACCACACGCGAAGGACCCAAGATACGCACCCTGCCTCCGAATTGCATGATCTGGCTGAAGAGGACGGGGCTGGGCGACGCGCTCAGGTGCACGTAGGCTTCGGTCTCTGCCTGATCGGTGGGCACGGCCTCGGTCCCCTCAAGGCCGAATATGTCAATGATGTTGCCCACCAAGTCCTTCGGGACAAGCAGCTTGATGCGCGCAGGCTCAAGGTTGTACATGCCGATGCGCTCCTGTTCGTAGCGTTTGATGTCGAAGGTGGCATCAGGTCTGTGATCGGCTTCCGATGCATCGCGAATCATCACGTTGACCATGCGATCCACGCGATAGCTGCGGATATGGTCGGGGGCATCCTCGTCGAAGACCAGCAGATAGTACTTGTCTTGGGAATAGAGCAGGAACAGAGGGGTCTTCACTCGGTTTTGACCATCCCCAGCCGGATCCTTCACCAGCCTGAGCTTGCAGTCATATCGCAGGTATTCAAAGGCGATGTCGCGCCGCTCTGCCATGGCTTGGCGAATGATGGACAAGGTGTGGAGGACCGTCTTGTTCTGGGTTCCCTTGCGCCCGAAGACATGCAGATGGGCCTGGGAAGCCGTCTGCTCATGAGTGGATTGCAGGTGATGCAGCTTGTCAACGATATCTTGGGAATCGGCATCGGTGAGGGTGCGTGAGGTGCGAACGGCATCAAGCAGGAGCGCCATCTGCTCCGAAGTGAACAGCCTCTTCGCCAAGGCGTAGCTCACGGGCCGTGTCGGCAGCTTCTGAATGTCCAGACCGAATTCGCGCAGGTTCTCCAAGTCCCGATAGAGCGCCTTGCGTTCCGATGCTATCCCGTAGTCCTCCAAGCGCGCTTCCAGTTGGGGGCGGGTGAGGCCGTGTTCGGCATCAGTTTCCTCGAAGAGGATCTTCGCCACGAAGAGGATGCGAGGCTTGCGGTCTTGACCCATGGCTGCTCCTTATCTGGTACAGTTTGTTCATACAAAGGTTACACCATGGGAAAACGAGATGGACATATCGTAGATGCTGCGCACAAGACGGCTGAGGCCCGGGGTCTCTTTGGGCCTGATTCGGCATGTCTGCTCATGGTCTCAGGGGGTTCTGATTCCACCGCTTTGGCCTACGTCATGAAGCAGCTCAAGGATGAGGGCTGCGTGGGCCCCGTGGCCCTTCTTCATGTGAATCACAAGCTGCGGGGGAAGGACGCCGAAGATGATGCAGCCTTCTGCGCCCGTCTTGCCGAAGCGCTCTCGTTTCCCTTCTTCTGCTGCGAGGTGGATGTGGCCCATGAGGCGGCCTTGGCCCATGAGAACATCGAAGCCCAAGGAAGGCGCGAGAGATACGCCGCCGCTGCTGAGGCCCTCTCGTCGATGTGCCTGCATGAGGCCGTCCCCTTCTCGGAGGGGCGTATCGTCACCGCGCACACCGCTGATGATCGTGTGGAGAACTTCTACATGCGCTCCATCGTGGGAACGGGGCCGGGAGGCTTCCGCAGCATGCTCTATCGCAATGGCAACGTGGTGCGTCCGCTTCTTGATTGCACCCGGGCCGACCTGCGCGGCTTCATCAAGGGCTTGGCGGCAGAAGAAGAGGCTTCGGTCGTCAGGGATGGGCGGGACGCCCTCTGGCGCGAGGATGCCACGAATGCCCACACGGACAGGTTCCGTGCCTACGTGCGGCAGAATTTCGTGCCGAAGGCGCGGGAGTGGGATGTGCGCTCCACGGACAATCTCATCCGTTCCATGAATCTCATTGCCGATGAGGATGACATGCTGGAAGCCATGGCCGATGCAGCCCTTGCCTCGAATGCCGTGATGCTGGAGGCTGATTCACCGAATGCGGGCTATCTGCTTGAGCCTGCCTTCGGTGAGCTGGCGCGTCCGTTGCAGCGAAGATGCGTGCGTAAGGTTCTGAAAGGCATGCTTGGGCCAGAGGAGCGCATCGATGCCCGCAGCGTCGATCGGGTGCTGGAAGCGTTCGCGGGTGGCCGTCCTGTAAGTGGCCATGTGGACAACATTCAAGGTGACATCGCTGTGAGCGCCAACAAGCTGGGTGTGCGTTTGGAACCCATGAGCGCATTCCGTGCACGGAGGAAGAGGGATTAGATGACAGAAGAGGCCACCGTTTCCCCATCGACGAAGATGCGGGTCATCCTGGCCAGCGCCAGCCCCCGTCGCCGACAGCTGTTGAAGGATGCGGGAATCTCCGCCCAGGTACTGGTTCCGGCCGATCCGGTGGATGAATCCCTTGATGATGACGACCTTCTGATTCCCGCTGAAGCCGCCAAGAAGCTGGCAGAGAAGAAGGCGGGTGCGGCAGTGCAGGAACTGCTTGCAGGATCGGGTCTTGGGCAGGGCATGTTCGCCATCATCGGAGCGGACACCATGGTGGTCAAGGGGAATCGCATCTTCGGGAAGCCGAAGAACCTTGAAGATGCCAAGCGCATGCTGCGCGAACTGTCTGGCTGCACCCATCAGGTCATCACCGGTGTCTCGTTGTGGATGCTGCTCGTGGGGGAGGATGACGAGGTTTCCTTGGCGTATCGGACTTTCGCTGACGCTGCTTCCGTCACCTTCAAAGACCTGACCGACGAGCAGATCGCTGAATACCTGCGTAAGGGTGAATCCTTCGACAAGGCCGGAGCCTATGCCATCCAAGGTGAAGGTCGAGCGCTGGTGGAATGCTATGATGGTGCCTTCGATACCATCGTCGGACTTCCCGTGAAGCGTTTGCTGGCCGAGTATCCTGAGCTTGCTTCCTGATGCGTCATCTCAAGGAACCTGTCTGCGCGTCCATCTGCCTGCAGGGTCAACGTATGTGCTTCTCAGGCTGCTACCTGCCTGTTGCATGAGATTCGCGCTTTGAATGGTAAACTTGCTGGGATACATGGGATTCAAACGATTCACACGATGGGAAGTAGATGCACGCTGACATCCAAGAGGTGTTGTTCACGCCTGAGCAGATAGCTGAACGCGTACGCCAGATGGGAGCGGCCATCACGCAGGATTACGCTCCAGCCGTTGCTCGAGGTGAGGGAATCGTCATGATGTGCGTTCTCCGTGGGGCTGCCATCTTCATGGCAGACTTGGCTCGCGCTGTTGATCTTCCCCTTGAGCTTGACTACATGTCCGTTTCCTCATACGGCGCGTCCACCAAGAGCTCAGGGGTGGTGCGCATCACGAAAGACCTGTCCGGCAGCATCGAAGGCAAGCATCTGATCATCGCAGAGGACATCATCGATTCGGGGCTCACGTTGAATTACCTTCAACGAAGCCTTCGTTCGCGCAAGCCGCTGTCCATCGCCGTGGCCGCCATGCTGCGCAAGGACATCGAACGTGAGGAAGAGGTTGACTGCGCCTATCTTGGTTTCGAATGCCCTGATGAATTCGTAGTGGGATATGGTCTTGATTTCGCGGAGCGGTATCGGAATCTCAGCTACATCGGCTCACTCAAGCCAGAAGTCTATAGATAAAGGTGAATTGAATGTCAGACAAGCCAAACATGCCTTCGGATCCAAAACAGGGAAAGCAAGGGCCTCTTTCCCAGAATCCGCGCAACCTCATCATATGGGCGATCGCCTTCTGCCTGATCGTCTTCTTCCTTGCAAGCCAGTTCTTCAGCATGAGCCAATCGTCAGTTACCGATACGCTTGACACGGGCGAGTTCGTGCAGGCTGTTGAGCAGGACCGCGTGACCAGCGTCGTCTATGCTGCCAGCGACTATACCGTGAACGGGAAGTACTACCCTGCATCTACGCCAGGCGCCTCGATCGTGGACGCGTTCAACGAGGGTTTCGATGCCATGAATGCGCTCATGGCCCAAAAAACCGATCCGGAGGGAAACCGCCTTGGAGGTATTTCCACCAAGACGCTGGAAACCCTGAAGTTGGGAACCGAACGTGCCTACAGCAGCGTGTACGTGGGTGCGGATTCCCTGGGTGAGCTTTTGGCAAGCCATCCTCATATCCAGTATGAGATCACGCTTCCCTCTGGTTGGCTTTCCATCCTCGGCTCCATCCTGCCCTTCCTGCTCATCGCAGCGCTGCTGATCTTCTTCTTCAATCAAATGCAGAAGGCCAGCAATTCCCAGATGAGCTTTGGCAAGAACAAGGCGAAGAAGACGGTTGAGGAACGCCCGGATGTCAAGTTCTCCGACGTTGCCGGTGTGGATGAGGCCGTGGAAGAGATGCAGGAGGTCAAGGACTTCCTGGCAAACCCTGAGAAGTACCAAGCCATCGGAGCGAAGATCCCCCGTGGCTGCCTTCTGGTTGGCCCTCCGGGCACGGGCAAGACGCTGTTGGCTCGAGCGGTTGCGGGAGAGGCAGGCGTTCCGTTCTTCAGCATTTCCGGTTCTGATTTCGTTGAGATGTTCGTGGGCGTGGGTGCCAGCCGTGTGCGCGACCTGTTCAAGGACGCGAAGGAAGCCGCGCCATCCATCATCTTCATTGACGAGATCGATGCCGTGGGACGGCAGAGGGGTACCGGTCTTGGCGGTGGCCATGACGAGCGCGAGCAGACGCTCAACCAGCTTCTCGTTGAGATGGATGGCTTCGATGCCACGGAATCGGTGGTGCTCATCGCTGCAACCAACCGTGCGGACGTGCTTGACCCCGCACTGCTGAGGCCCGGCCGCTTTGACCGCCAAATCGTGGTTGATACTCCCGATGTCAAGGGTCGCCAACGCATCCTTGAAGTGCATTCGAAGGACAAGCCGCTCGGCTCGGATGTTGATCTGAGTGCCATCGCCAAGATAACGCCCGGATTCACCGGCGCTGACTTGGCGAATCTGATGAACGAATCAGCATTGCTCACAGCGCGCAAGTCAAAGAAGATCATCACCATGCGCGAGGTGAACGAATCCCTTGAGCGCGTAATCGCGGGGCCCGAGCGCAAGGGACGGGTGATGAACGAGCAGACCAAGCACATCATCGCCTACCACGAGAGCGGCCATGCTCTGGTGGGGCACTTGCTTGACCATGCCGACCCGGTGCACAAGATCAGCATCATCTCGCGCGGTCGAGCCTTGGGATACACCCTTTCCATCCCCGATGAGGACAAGGTGCTCAACACGGTGTCCGAGATGAAGGCAGAGCTTGCTGTGTTCATGGGTGGTCGCGTGGCAGAGGAGATATTCTGCGATGACATCACCACCGGCGCCTCCAATGACCTCGAGCGGGCATCCAAGATGGCACGGGCCATGGTCACCCAATATGGCATGAGTCCCTTGGGTACCCAGGTGTTCGGACAACCCAATCATGAGGTGTTCCTTGGTCGCGACTATGGGAACACCCAGGACTATTCCGAGGAAACGGCTCGCAAGATAGATGAGGAAGTCTCACTCATCATGAAGGAAGCCCACGACAAGGCCTACAGCATCCTCACCTCCCATGCCGACCAGATGAATCTGATGGCATCAGTGCTGCTTGAGCGTGAGACGGTGGAGGGTGAGGCGTGCCAGGCGCTGCTGGATGGCAAATGGCAGGACTATCTTGAGCACGAACATGAGATCATCGCCAAGCATGAGCAGGAAGAGGCCGAGGCTCGGGCCAAGGATGCCGAGGCCCATCCTGAATTGACAGAAGGTGCGTCGGTGGAATCAGCGGAACAGGGCACCCAGGTATCCGCAACGGACACCAAGCCCAGCTTCGTTGATATCCAAGCCGAGCCATCCACAGGGAAGGAGGGGGCTTCCGCCATGTCGGACGGCCAGGAAGGCGCCAGTCGCTCCCCCGAAGAGGGAACCGATTCGAACGCGAATGCAGACAGTTCGCAAGCGCAGGCATCCCAAACTGACACCGATGGTGATGATGAGGCGCTTGCCAATCCTCACTGGCGTGAGGCGCGCGTCGAACCTGGTGATCAGGATCCGAACGGTCCGTATCGCAAGGCCGCCGAAGATGCTGACACGTCCGATGAGCCCACCCAGGAAGAAGTGGATGAGGAGATCAAGCGGGAAGATGTCATGATGCAGACTCCCTATGTGAACATCCCGCACTTGGATGATCCCTATGATGACCCGTATGGCACCAAGAAGGACGATGAATAGTGCTTTGGCGCTGTGGCTCGTTTGAGTTCGATTGCCGATGCCCCCATGTGATGGGCATCGTCAACATGACGCCGGACTCGTTCTCAGGCGATGGGTTGGCATCTCAGGTGCAAGCCGCCCTTTCCCAAGCGCGTGCCATGGTGCAGGCTGGAGCTGAGATCATCGACGTGGGCGGAGAATCCACGCGTCCGGGAGCCGTGCCGGTGGATCCCCGTCAGGAATGGGAGCGCATCGAAGAGGTTGTTCGCACCTTGGCCGAAGAAGGTGTGTGCGTTTCAGTGGATACGCGTCATGCTGAGGTGGCGAAGCAGGCTGTCGAAGCGGGCGCATCCATCATCAATGACGTGTCGGGCTTTCAGGATGCCGCCATGGTGGACGTGGCATGTCAGGCTGATGTCGGGGTGGTGGTCATGCATATGCAAGGCACTCCCCAAACGATGCAGGACAATCCTCGCTACGATGATGTGGTGGAGGACGTGCGGGGCTTTCTGCAGCAGCAGGTGACAGCTCTGGAATCAGCGGGGGTTACTCCTGAACGGATTTGCGTGGACCCAGGTCCTGGTTTCGGAAAGACCCCGAAGCAGACCCTTGAACTCATGCGCAATCTCCATGAGATCAGGCATCTTGGCTATCCGGTGATGTGCGCCGTCTCCCGGAAGCGTTTTATCACTGAAACCTACCAGCTTGATCCAGCTGATCTGGCCGCTCGGGATGCGGCCTCAGCAGCGGAGGCGTTCCTGGCAGCTGAGCTGGGCGCCTCGGTGATCCGCACCCACAACGTCAAGGCTACTCTTGACGCTCTCAAAGACCTGCGCCCCTATGTCATTCTGGGCTTGGGTTCGAACGTTGCGCTTGTGGCAGAGGAGGGCGAAGAGGACGAGGCCAAGCAGGCTCAGATCAACATGGCTATCGGCAAGCTCTGCCAGCTTCCGGATTCCCTGCTCATCGATGTTGCTCCGTTCTACAAAAGCAGGCCAGCCTACAAGGAGGATCAGGATGACTTCATCAACACAGCCGTGCTTCTGCGTACGGGCCTTCCTCCCAAGGAACTGCTCGACTGCCTTCATGCCATAGAGAACATGCTTGGTCGTGTTCGGGAAGTTCCGAACGGCCCTCGTACGCTTGATCTGGATATCGTTGACTATCAAATGTACGACTACGCGACGGAGGACCTCTGTCTCCCGCACCCACGTGCGATGGAGCGGGATTTCGTCGTGAAGCCCGTTGAGGATATCCTGCGCAATCACGTGCTTGCCAACGGGCGCAGGCTCGCAGAGGTTTCTGAAGACAAGCGCGTGGGTGCTGCGGTACGCGTGTGATGCGGTTTTCCATAACGCATTTTGATGAGGTCGATTCCACCAACCATCGCATCAAGGATCTCATAGCACAGGGAGCTGCCGAGGGCGAGGTCGTTATCGCACGCAGTCAGACTGGGGGCTATGGACGACGGGGTAATTCCTGGTCGAGCCCTGAAGGCGGTCTGTACATGAGCGTGCTCCTTCGTCCGTCGACGCATGATCTGAGCAACGCTCATCATCTGGCGACGGTCAGCTTGGCAGTGGGAATTGCCGTCAGATATGCCCTCGGGTCACTGCTCACGCCAGATGCAGCAAAGCGCGTCAAACTCAAATGGCCAAACGATATCGTCGTGGCGCGTGAGGAAGGCTATGAGAAGCTTGTGGGCATCTCCTTGGAGGGCAATGCTGATGCGCTCTGCGTTGGAATAGGCGTGAATGTGACCGTTGCGAAGAAGGGGTTCGCTTGCATGGATTCCCTTGAACAGCCCGGTCAGAATGCCACCGTGCTGCAGATTGCAGAAGCTGTGCTTGAGAGCTTGGACAAGACGTATGTACGGTGGCTCTCTGCTGGCTTCGCTCCCTTTTGCCGAGAGTATCGTCAGCAAAACATCATGGAGGAGCGAGTCATCTCAGCCCAGGTGCGGGGCGAAGTCGTTGAAGGTTCATTCCAAGGCGTAGACGAAACGGGGGCGCTGTTGCTTCGTTTGGCGGATGGATCTTCGGTTCGCGTGAATTCGGGTGAGGCCCACATCATTGGTATCGTATAATGACCCCATGGAACGAAACGCAGTATATTCCCGCTCACGTGACATCGCTTTCGTCGGGCTGTTCATCGCACTCATAGCAGTCAGTGCCTGGGTGACCGTCCCAATTGGTCCCATACCGGTGACATTGCAGATGTTCGCCATCCCCCTTGCCATCTGCGTCTTGCGGCCAGCGTTGGCAACCTCGGCCATCTACGGCTACATCCTTTTAGGTGCGGTGGGGGTGCCCGTGTTCTCGGGTATGCGTGGGGGTATTGGTGTTCTCTTGGGTCCCACGGGTGGGTTTTTGTTCGGTTATCTCATTGCCGTGCCGCTTGCCTGCCTGCTGCTCTACGTGGCGCGCCAAGCAGGGTTTGTCCGGCCAGCTTCAGGCAAAGACCCTCTTGCTCCCAAGGAATCGCTGCGAGTGCGTGTTGCGCGCTTGGCGGTCTCATCGGGGATGTACTTGGTTTCAGGCATCGTCTTCACGGTGGTTTCCTATGCCTTCGGTGTCGCCTGGTTCATGAACATCACAGGAACTCCTCTTGAAGGGGCGCTAGCCACCTGCGTGCTCCCCTTCGTCATCCCCGATCTCATCAAAGTGATCCTTGCGGCGGGCTGTGCAAATGCACTGGCTCCCTTCATGCAGGTTCAGAAAGCGGCCATTCCTGCCTAACGGACGGCTCTGGCCTGAGACAGCCGCCTAATAATCCGTTCGTTTCGCTGGTTCTTCAGGCTCGTTGGACTAAAGTATTCGCATCTGCATCCGAAGTCATGGGTCTTGAACCTGAGGCGACGAGGGGAGTTGAAAAGGCGAAATGGAAGGCTTCGAGCTTATCTCAAGCGGTGCATGGTCCATCATACCGCCTCTGCTTGCGCTTGGACTGGCGCTGATCACGAAGGAGGTGTACTCCTCGCTGACGGTGGGTGTGTTCGTGGGGATGATCATCTACCAGTTCACCCTGAATGGAGCAGGCGGCGAACAGCTCATCGCGTCATTCACCATGGTGCCCCAGATGATGGCGGAGCAGATCATGGGCAACGGTGCTCTGCTCTTGTTCTTGGCACTGCTTGGTGCGCTTACCGTGGTCATTGCCGTTTCTGGTGGCTCGCGCGCCTATGCTGAATGGGTGTCCCAGCACATCAAGAATGCGAAGATGGCGCAGATCCTCACGGCCATTCTCGGCATCATCATCTTCGTCGATGACTACTTCAACTGCTTGACTGTGGGTGCGGTGATGCGGCCTGTTACGGACAGGTTCCATGTGAGTCGTGAGAAGCTGGCTTGGATCATCGACTCGACCGCCGCGCCCGTCTGCATCATCGCTCCCGTGTCCTCTTGGGCGGTGGCGGTAGGTGGCTATCTTGGCGAAGATGGGTTCACCACCTTCGTGGCCTCGATCCCCTACAACTTCTACGCCCTTCTCACCATCTTTTTCGTGTTCTTCATGCTCATCAGCAATTGGGACTACGGCACTATGGAAGCAGCCCAGCAGGCAGCCATGCGCAACAAGGTTCCAGCAGAGGATGCCGTTGAGGAAGAGACGCTGGAGCGGGATGCAGCCCGCGCTGAGAATGCTCTGCTTGGGGGGAGCGTTTCGGCCGCTTCCAATGCGGCGAGCGCGAAGGCGGCGCTGGAGGTCGATCTTCCACCGAAGGTCACCGAACGTGCGGACATAGACGAGGCCGTGGTTGGAGCCATGGAGGAATACAAGGGCCTGAACATCTCCGAAAAAGGGAAAGTGTATGACTTGGTGGTCCCCATCGTGGTACTCATCGTGTTCTCCATTCTGGGAATGCTGTACTGCGGTGGCTTCTTCGAAGGGGTCGATTTCGCCACGGCAGTGGGTGAGAACCCTGTCATGGGGCTTTGCATCGGTGCCTCTGTCGCCCTGGTGTGGGCGGCGGCCCAGTTCCTTCCGCGCAAACTCACGAACCTGGGTGGATTCGTGGATGCGGTCAGCGAAGGCGTGCGTTCAATGGTAGGTGCCATCATGATCTTGGTACTGGCGTGGAGTTTGGGAGGTGTGTGCCGCTATCTGCTCGGCACGGGCGAATTCGTTTCCGGTTTCCTGAACAACCTTGGCGTTGGTCTTGATCTTCTGCCTGCCATCATATTCGTCGTGGCAGCGTTCATCGGTTTCGCCATGGGCACGTCCTGGGGTACGGTGGCGTTGATTCTGCCCATCGTCATCGGCGTTTTCGATGCGTCCGATCCGCTCTTCTTGGTTGCAGTGGGCGCAACGCTGGCTGGTGCCGTCTATGGCGACCACATCTCACCGATATCCGATACGACCATTCTGTCCTCTGCTGGTGCGAAGTGCAATCACCTTCGTCATGTCGCTACTCAGATTCCCTACGCGACGACGGTCATGGTCGTTTGCTTCGTAGGGTATGTGATTGCCGGCTTCACGAAGTCACCTTGGATATCCTTGGGGGTTGGCATCGTATTGATCGTCATTGCCGTGCTTGTCATGCATAGGATATCCGATAGCAAGTTGGCCAGGATGAAGGAAGAATAGTCCATTCATGACAGGATGAGTGGAGGGGCGAGCGTTTGCTCGCCCCTTTTTCATGTCTTGAGCAGCTATCTGTATGAGCTACACTTATCTATAACTTGAAGAATCATATTTGCGCAGGTCAGACCGCATTTTTTCAACGGCTCGGCAACGGTTGTCCCCAAGGGGGTTCAACTCTTATCTTCTGGTAGATATATTAGACACGTGGAAATAGCTAACCAGTTCAGTAATGATATCAGCCTGACGCGCGTTGTTTGGAGGCGGACATGCAGTTGAAAGCATCTATAGATTACGCGCTTCGGGCAGTAATCTACCTTGCCATTGATGAAGGCACGGTTTCTTCCAAGAAGATATCCGAAGAGATAGCCGTTCCTCGGGACTATCTAATCCAGCTCTTCCAGCTCCTTCGCAAAGCCCATATCGTTGAAGCGCGCGCTGGGAAGATGGGTGGCTACCTCCTTGCTCAGGATTCCTCGAAGATCACATTCCTTGATATCATCCATGCCATTGGCGATGGATCAAGATCCAAAGAGGCTGACCCTGCAGAAGAGGTCGTTGACATCCATGGGTCAAACGAACCTCCCATCGTTGAGAACATCCATAAAACGCTTGAGCTTGCCTTTGAAAGCTACGATGCGTACCTTGACAGCATCACGGTTGACATGTTGGTGAAATGCGCCAAAGACCAAGAGAACATTGACCGGTATCTGGCTGAGCGCTTGGATCAGGAAAGCAAGCGTTTGGAAGAGAAGGCCAATGCGGAAGAGCTCGTCGAAGACGTCTTCGCAGGAGCCGCAAAAGGCATTCCTTTTCCTGACAGCACCATGCGCATTCCCTTCGCACCCCATCCCATTCCCGCCATTGCAGCTGCCAACATTCCATTCGTTGCCGTCGTGCCGGATATCTCCCATATCGAATCCACGTCTCCGGCCGCTGCCATTGAATGGAAGGTCATCCTGCCGTAGTCAGGCAACTCCAAGAAGCTCCATGCCGAAGAGGGCTATCGTGAGGACGGCTACTGCGCCCACCAAGGCCCACATCAAGACCTGCCCGATCCTGCCAAGCCGGTAGGTTCCCATGATGCGTGCATTCGAAGCGATGAGAACCATGAACGCCAGCAGGATAGGCAGTATCACGCCATTCACGAACTGGGATGTGAGCATCATGGCCAAGAGATTCAGGTTGGGGATCAGCACGACCACAGCCCCCAAGAGGATGACAGCGGTGATGATACCCTTGAAAAGAGGCGCCTCGTTCCATTTGAAGGAAACGCCCGCTTCCCACCCAAATGCCTCGCAGACGACGAAGGCGGTGGTCAAGGGCAGCACGCAGGCTGCTAAAAATGAGGCGGAGATCAGCCCGATGGCGAAGAGCGCCTTCGCATAATGTCCTGCAAAAGGCTCAAGCGCGGCAGCGGCATCAGCGGCGCTGTCAATCTGGATGCCTTGGGGGAACAGCACCGAACCCGTGGTCACGATGATGAACCAGGCAACCAGGCAGGCGGCGATGGTACCCGAGACGACGTCCACTTTCTGAAGGGGGAGATCGGACGGCTCCATGCCCTTTTCCACCACGTTCGATTGATTGAAGAACATCATCCACGGAGCGATGGTGGTGCCGATCATGGCGATGACCACCGCCAGATAGGAGGTGCTTCCCTGCAATTCTGGCAAGAAGGTGGCCGTCACAGCCTCTTCCCAGTTCGGCTCCGCCATGAAAGCGGCTATCACATAGGTGAGGAACACCAAGGACAATGCCATGAAGACATTCTGCACGCGCTTGTAGGAACCGCCTACGATAAGCACCCATACGACGACAGCGGCAACCGGAACGGAGAAGTATCGTGATACCCCGAACATCTCCATGCCTGAGGCGATGCCTGCGAATTCTGAGAAGACGGTGGCGATGTTTCCGATGAGCAGGGCTGCCATGGCAAGTGCCGTGAGACGGATGCCGAACCGTTCCCGGATGAGCGCGGCGAATCCCTTGCCCGTAACGGCCCCCATCTTCGCGGCGGTGAGTTCCACCAATGCCAGCATGATGCACATGAGGGGAATAACCCACAGGGTGCCGAAGCCGAAATTCGCTCCCGCAGTGGAGTAGGTTGAGATGCCACCTGCGTCATTGCCCGCCATGGCCGTGATGATGCCCGGACCCATGGCGGCAAGCACCAGAAGCGCCTTCGGGCGCTGAGCCTTGGGTGGGGTATCGGGATACGCTGAGTGCATGGGCTGCCTAGAAGGAGGGAATCCCGGTTTGCTGGAGGATCTGCATCAGGATGAGGGTGTAGATGAACAGGACCACAAGGCAACCGAAGGTGATGCCGATGATCTTAAGAATACCCATCCGCTGCTTTTCGCTGGCGACATCCTCTTCGATGGCATCCCACGCGTCCTCGGTGGTGACGATGCCCAGGATGTGTCCCTGTTCGTCTACGACAGGCATGGCGGGAATGTCGTACTTGAAGATGTCGGCCACCACGTCATCCTCTTCCACGTCCGGCGTCACTGAGATGACATCGTTGTACATGATGGTGCCGATATGGGTGTCATCGGAACTCAGGACCAACGTGCGCATGGAGAGAACGCCTGCCAAGCGGTCTTGCTCATCGGTGGCGTAGACGTAATGGACGGTAGGGTGGTCTTCGTCGAGCCCGCGCAAGACCTCAATGGTTTCGCGAACCGTGGCATTCTTGGGTACGGACACGTACTGGGTGGTCATCATGCCGCCCGCGGTGCCATCCTTGTATCCCAGAAGGCGTCTGATCTCGGCAGCGTCTTCAACCCCCATGAGGCGAAGGAGGGTTTCCGCCTTCTCGTAAGGCAGATCGCGGACGATGTCGGCAGCGTCATCAGGATCCATGTTGCCGATGAGCTGGGCAGCCGTGGCATCATCCAGATCATCCAGGAATTCAGCCTGCACGTCATCCATCATCTCGGAAACCGCTTCAGAAGCCTGCGCTTCATCCAGATGTTCAAAGACGCTGGCACGTTGCTTCGGATCAAGCTGTTCAAGGATGTCAGCCACATCCGCCGGATGCAGTTCGTCCAAGCGCTTGTGGGTAACGGAAAGCTGCACTTCCGACAAGTCCCGGTCAAGCAGATCCATATAGTTCCAAGCAATGATCTGCTCTTCGATATCACGCTTGAAGAGCTTTGCTGTCTTCACGACTGCGCGCTCCACAAGGGGATGCAGCCCACGCAGGATGCCGCGTACGCCCGTTTCGGCGCCCAAGAGGCGCAGCTGCGTTCCGGATTGCGAAAGCTTGAGATCGTTCACGCGGACGACCTTCATGCCCTGCGTGTCGACGATCTGACGGTTCATCAAGTCGCGAGCCAGAAGCACCTCATCGGGCTGGAGGTAGCTGAAGCGGATGTCGGGAGCGTCCACCGCAAGCGTGATGCCGTCATCGTCGAAGGCGTCAACGTACTTGCGCCATGAGATCATGAAGGGCACGCGTCCTGGCCCCTTGAAGGCAAGGCTTGTTATTCGAGGGAAGACCTCGCCGGTGGAGATGGCCAGGTCCGAGATGGTGCCGATCTTCTCGCCTGACGCATCCACGACGGGCTTGCCCAGCATTTCAGAAAGATAGAGCATGAGCAGCTGTCCTTAATCCGCAGTTGTCATCTGACCGCGCTTGGGGACTGCCGCAAGAAAGGTCAGATGTCACATACTGTGAGGTTTCGGTTTTCGAACCTTCAAGTACGTTCCTTTCACGAGGGAATCTTTGCACTTGCACAAGAAGCATCGCAAGCCGATAAATGATAGCACACCCCCGCAGCGGAAGCCGTCACGCATCAGCGTGCGGCCTGCCCTTACCCGAAGGGTGCGTACGCCCGTATTGTGTAGCGAAGGCTTCAGCCTTCGTTCTTTCGCAAGCTAAAGCTTGTGCTACGAAGGGTATGGCAGGTTGATCGTAGCGGAAGCCCTCACGCGTCAGCGTGCGTCTTACCCCATCCAATGCGGATGTAGAATCTTGAATGGGATTGTTGAAGGAAAAAGGATGGTGCGCCATGAGGGATTCGAACCCCCGACGGTCTGATTCGTAGTCAGCTCCTCTATCCAGCTGAGGTAATGGCGCACATCGAAATCAGCGATATGCATTCTCGCAAAGCGGACTGGTCGTGTCAACCGCTTTTTCCAAAACGGAACAGAAACAGTGCATCCCAAGGCTGCTTCAAGGTAGAATAGACCACTTGAACGAAGAGCAAGGAGCATGCATGCCCCAAGAGATCGCAACAGACTTGATCCGCACCGATGAAGGCGCGCTCAAGGTTGGCACGGCTGAAACGGTTCGCATCAGCGAGGACGAGGTTGGCAAGGTCAATCTGTACGAGACCTTCGCTGACGTCAATCAGATACCTGCCCAACTCTATAAAGACCATGATGTCAAACGCGGCCTTCGCAATGCTGATGGTTCCGGTGTGCTTGCAGGCATCACCAATATCTCGAACGTGCATGGGTATCGCATCGAAGATGGCGTCAAGATTCCCGAAGAAGGATCGTTGCAATTGCGCGGCTATGATCTCTACGACCTTCTGGGGGACACTTCGACAGGGCGGCGCTATCGTTTCGAAGAGCTGACCTATCTGCTCCTCATGGGGCAGCTGCCCACCCGGGAAGATCTTGATCGCTTCGTCTCGGTGATCGATGCGCACCGGGAGCTTCCCGACGGATTCACGGCATCCATGCTGATGCGGGATGCGGCCCCTTCCATCATGAATGTGCTCTCACGTAGCATCTTGCAGCTGTACACCTATGATGAGCATGCCGAAGAACGTACGCCGAAGCATGAGATACATACCGCGCTGTCCCTGATCAGCCGCTTGCCCCGTATCATGGTTCTCTCCTATTACAGCAAGCGTGCCCGTTTCTATCATGAATCAATGATCATGCATCGGTTCTTGGAGGGCGAGACAACCGCCGAGACCATCCTTTCCATGCTGCGGCCTGACAGAAGCTATACTCCCGAAGAGGCCGCTATGCTGGATGTCATGCTGTGCTTGCATGCGGAACATGGCGGTGGCAACAACTCCACCTTCACCATGCGCGTCTTGAGTTCGTCTGACACCGACGCCTATTCGGCCTACGCGGCGGCCATCGGCTCATTGAAGGGATACCGTCATGGTGGCGCCAACCACAAGGTCCGTGCCATGCACAACGATCTCAAGGAGAATGTGCCGCAGGCCCGTTGGAGTGACGAAGGGGCGGTTGCCGATTATCTGAGGCGCGTGGTTCGCAAGGAGGCCTATGACAAGACGGGCCTCGTCTACGGAATGGGCCATGCTGTCTACACGCTTTCTGATCCGCGAGCGGTGGTATGCAAACGCTTTGCAAGTCAGCTTGCCTCCGGCACGGAATTCCAGCAGGAATTCGAGCTTTTGCAAACCATAGAGCGCATTGCTCCGCAGATCGTGGCAGAGGAACGAGGGGTGACGAAGACGCTTTGCGCCAATGTGGACATGTATTCCGGTTTCGTCTATTCCATGATGGGCATCCCGGAGGACTTGTACACGCCGCTGTTCGCCTGCGCTCGCATGGCGGGATGGGCAGCCCATCGTTTCGAGGAGATCGTGTCAGGCAAGCGCATCATCCGACCTGCATACAAGAACACCAAACAAGACATTGAGACATATCGCCCCATGGATGAGCGCTAGCTTGCCGTTGGGCAGTGGAGGAAGGTAAGATTGGCCTGCGGGTGTGCATGAGCCAAGGATGAGGGGGAAATCTCATGACCGATGCACCGAAAAGACCTGTAGCGAAGAGCCTGCGCATCCTCACCGATGAGGTGCTCGATGGGTTTTCCCTTGACGACATCAAGTGCCGTTCCTGCAGCGGTTACGGGAATTGTGGCTTCAAGAGCAACTACCTCAAGCCCGAGGGCGGCATCGCCAGCGTCTGCATGCGCTTGCGCAAGCAGCTTCAGTGTGAGCGCGATGGCGTGGAATTCGACATCAACAACCTGATGTAGCACGTAGGATGGAGAAGGGAACGGAGCGCGAACGTGAGAAGCTGGCGGAGGAAGTAGGATTCGAACCCACGGTACCTCTCGGCACAACAGTTTTCAAGACTGCCGCCTTCAACCACTCGGCCATTCCTCCGCGATTCAACTGGCAGTCAGCATAGCACATTTCACGGAATCGGTATGACAGACACATTCTTTCCACCAGACGATGAGCACTTCATGAGCATCGCTTTGGCAGAGGCTAAGGCTGCTGCCGCTGCTGGGGAAGTGCCCATTGGGGCCGTGGTCGTGCATCAAGGCTTCGATCGCGCCACACGGCGGTTGACATCCGATGCCCGTATCGTCGCCCGCGCCCATAACGAACGCGAAAGCAGGAAGGATCCCTCTGCCCACGCTGAGTTCATGGCCATGGTTGCTGCGGCCAAAGAGCTGGATGCGTGGCGCCTTGCGGATTGCACGGTATATGTGACCCTTGAACCGTGTCTCATGTGCGCGGGCTTGATGCAGCAATCCCGGATAGCGCGATGCGTCTTCGGCGCGTTCGATCCGAAGGCCGGCGCTTTGGGGAGCCTGTATCATATCCACGATGACGAGCGACTCAATCACCGTTTCGCGGTGCGTGCTGGGGTGCTTCAGGATGAATGCGCCCAGTTGTTGAAGGATTTCTTCAGGAAGAGGAGAGGATGAGCAACCAAGCGGACGAAAGAGGGTCTTTGGAGACGGACATCTTGGCCGAAGCGGCAAACGCCCAGTTCAGAGCTGCCGAGTTCATGGGTTCGGGGGTGGTGCAAGCCATAGCGCCCGCCAAGGTGAATCTCTTCCTTGGCGTAGGGGAACGTCGGCCCGATGGATTGCATTCAGTGGTGACCGTAATGCATGCTCTCTCGATGCACGACAAGGTACATGTGAATGTGGAGCCGCTGTCAGCATCAGATGCGCAGGATGCCAGTGTAGTGATTGGAGCTGGCTCTTCGAGGCTCGCTTTTGCAGAAGGCTTCGATGATCTGCTCATCGAGATTGACATGGTGGACAAGACCCGAGGTATCTTCTCAGCTGCAGAGCGTCTTGCGGTTGCCGTTCAGGACAACCTTGCGTTCAAGGCGGCTGTGATGTTTGCCCAATCCATCGAACATGATGGTTTTGAACGGGTGCGCATCCGCATAGAGAAGCACATCCCGGCTCAAGCGGGATTGGGAGGAGGCTCTTCGGATGCGGCTGCGGTGCTGATATGTCTGGCCAAGCTGTGGAACGTTGAGGATGATGCGCTGCTTCGCAGGGTGGCGGCGCAGGTGGGAGCCGATGTCCCGTTCTTCCTTGGAGGAGGATGCGCGCTTTTCGACGGCGTTGGCGCCCGTTTCGTCAGAAGGCTTGACGCTTCCAATGCGCCTCTTGTCGTGGTGAAACCCGATTGCGGTGTCCCGACGGCAGCTGCCTACCGTGTCTTCGACGAGAGGGGAGACATGCCTGACCAAGGGCTTCTTGCCCAGGCTGAAAGTGCAGAAGCGGCGCAGGAAGTGCCGCTTTTCAACAACCTGACAAACGCTGCTGAGTCCCTGTGTCCCCAGATCGCCTCCGTGAGAGAATGGCTTGCATCTCAGGAAGGCGTGCTGTCAGATCAGGTGCTCATGAGTGGAAGCGGGTCAGCGCTTTTCGCTGAAACGGGTTCCTTCGCAGCGGCCTCTCGGATCGTGGCTGCTGCGAAAAGGGAAGGGCTTTGGGCACGGGCGACAACCTTTTCAAGGCTGTCGGCGCAGGTGCTCTAGAATGAAGGGGCATCCAAAGAGGCACGCGTTGGATTTGAGAAAGATGGCGAAGGGGAAGAAGTGATCAATCTCGTAGCTCGACTCTCGCGCAGCATTCCGCTGCTGATCGCCCTCGTGCTGCTTGCCGTCATCATTTACTTCGTCGTGTCATGGAGGTCATCTCCCACGCGGGCGAAAGAGGTACTCATTCGGGTATTCACCATTCTCTGCTCAGCTCTGACGGTCTTCTTCGCCTTGGCAAGCCTGTATGCCCTTGCGGATGCGAACCAGCCAGTGCTTGAACTTGCCATCAGCTTTGCGGGGGTGGGGGCCGTGGGGTTGATCATCACGCTCATCTGTCGGTGGCGCTTCAAGAAGAATCATCCCCATTACCGTCTCAGCGCGAATGCGAAGGCAACCCCCCAGGGCTCATCGCCAGCGAAGCGATCCGATGCATTCTGGTGGCTCTACGACATCGTAGGCAAGTTCCGTCCGAAGAAGTGATCTAGGCTCCTCTCACACTGTTCGCGAAGGGGCGTTGCTGGTTGATTGCTCTCTGAAAAGTTATATCCTCCCGCGTCTTCATCGGCGCATGCACGCGTATAATGAGACGCGTTTCTGCGCTGGTCTGGATGGATTGAGGAAGGGGGATATGGCGCTCAAGTGGTCTTCTCGAGCCTTATCTTCCTGTTTGTGTTCTTCGTCCTGAACCTGGCGGTTTATTTCCTTGCCTCAGACAAGGCGAAGAACAAGGTGCTGCTCGTGTTCTCCTTGGTCTTCTATGCATGGGGAGGCCCTCAATACCTGCTCCTCTTGGTGGGGGAAACCTTCATAAGCTGGATTGTGGCGCTCATGATCCAACGAGCGCCGTCAATCAAGGGGAAGCGCATCTGGATCGTGGTTGAATGCATTGCGTTGCTGGGCCTCTTGGCCTATTTCAAGTACACGCGTTTTTTCTTGGGGAACCTTCAAGCCATCTTCGGTGCACCTGAGATCATCCCTGAGATATTCCTTCCCATCGGCATTTCGTTCTATACGTTCCAGCTGATCTCATACGTGGTGGATGTGTATCGAGGTCAGATTGCGGCCCAGCCGACATTCTGGAAGCTGCTCCTGTATTCGTCGCTGTTCTACCAGTGCATCGCTGGCCCTATCGTGCGCTATGAAACCGTGGCCGATCAGATAGATGCACGCAAGGTCACTCCCGTTGATGTCTATGCTGGCGTGAGACGGTTCTGCATTGGCTTGGCGAAGAAGGCCGTGCTGGCGAACTCCTGTGCCAGCGTTGCAGATACGCTGCTTCCGGTAGGCTCACCTGAGCTTGCTTTGCAGACCACGGCAGGATGCTGGTTGGGCATGGCATTCTTCATGCTGCAGATATACCTTGATTTCTCCGCCTATTCCGACATGGCCATCGGCATGGGTCGGATGGTGGGATTCCGGTTCCTTGAGAACTTCAATTACCCCTATCTGTGCAAGTCCATTCAGGATTTCTGGCGGCGGTGGCACATTTCGCTGTCCAGCTTCTTCCGGGATTATGTCTATATCCCACTGGGAGGCAGTCGCTGCTCCAAGGTGAAATACATCCGGAATATGACCATCGTCTGGTTCCTGACGGGTCTTTGGCATGGGGCCAGTTGGAACTACATCTTCTGGGGGTTGTTCTTCCTCGTGTTCCTGCTGATCGAGCGTTTCTTCATTGGCGGCTTCATGAAGAAGCATCCTGTCGTGGGACATATCTATGCATTGCTGGTCGTCTATTTCGGATGGGTGCTCTTCAAGTTCGAGAACCCCGCTGAGCTGCTCTATGTGCTGGGCGCCCTGTTCGGCTTCACGGATGCGGGATTGGTTGGGCTTGATGTGCAGACCATATTCATGCAGAACGTGTTCCTGCTGGCCTTCTGCATCGTTGCTTCCACGGATCTTGGCAAGCGTATTCGTCGAGGATTGTCCCATCGGGCGAAGAAGAGTCGCAGCATGCTTGCACTCTACACTGTGACCGAGGCCCTCACGCCCCCCATCCTGCTTCTGCTTTCCGTGATAGCCTTGGCAGGAGCCAGTTACAACCCATTCATCTATTTCCAGTTCTGAGAGGGAGGTGAGACGCATGATGGAGAAGAAGCAGACGATGTCAGAGGAAGATGAGCCAAAAGTCGGCAAGCATGCCGCACCCAAAGAGAAAAGCGAGATCGCTGCCATCATGGAGGATGCGTTCTCACAGGACTTCTTCGGAGAGATGATGAACGGTCTCGAAGGTGAAGAGGCTTCCCCAGAGCCAAAGACGCCACCGGAGGAATCGGATTCAAGGCTTCCTGAAGGGCCCTTCCAACAGGCAGCGGGTCCTGAGCATCCTTCGCCTGTTGCATCCGATGGGAAGCACGAAGACAAGCCTCATCGGGAGAGGTTCACTCGTGCGCAGCTTTCGCATATCAGGGCCGGCCATGCTTTTGCCGTCCGCCTGTTTGTGGGCATATTGGCTGTGGGATTCTTGATAGGGCTCCTGTTCTTCCTGCGCCCCAGCACATCGGATTTGGAAAAGAGGGAACTCACCCCCTTCCCCGAATTCACCCTTGAAGGATTCCTTGATGGCTCCTTCCTGTCAGATGTGTCTCTGTGGTACTCAGACACCTATCCTTTGCGAGAGCCCTTGGTCAACCTCGACCAGTCTCTCAAGCATCTGTACGGCATCCAGACTGAGACGATGATGATAGGGGGGAAGGTTCAGGCAGAGGAAGTGCCTCCTGAAGAGGAGGAACCTGAGAAGCCGAAGAACACCCGTCCCCAAGTGGATGTTCCCACCGAAGAGCAGATGGCCGCTGAGGTGCAGAATCAGATCATGAGCGGTCTGTATGTGAAGAACGGCGCTGCCTACAGCATCTACTATTTCAGCAAGGATTCCGTGCAGGCCTATGCGGATGCCATCAATACCTGCGCGGATGAGTTGGAGGGAAGCGCCCAAGTGTATTCCCTTCTGGTGCCTACGAATTCCGCGGTGATGCTTCCCGAATCCGAAGTGGAGTCACTGGGGGGCACCAACCAGCAGAAGGCCATCGACTATTTCTATTCATTGATGAACGACAATGTCCGTGATGTTCAGATGCTGCAGACCCTTCGCAACCATAACAGCGAATACATCTATTTCCGGACGGACCACCATTGGACGACGTTGGGCGCGTATTATGCCTACCTTGAGTTCTGTGCGGAGAAGGGGATCGAGCCTGCTGACTTGGCAGAATTCAAGCAGATGGAGTTCGCTCCATTCCTGGGGACGTTCTATTCCGAGACGAACAACAATCCTCAGATGGCTGCCAATCCTGACACAGTGAAGGTGTATGTACCCAGCGGCACCAACGAAACCACCTATTGGGACAAGGATGGAATCGAACACAAGGGCAAAGTGATCGAGGATGTTTCAACGTGGGCATCAGGAACGCTGTACAACACGTTCATTGATGGAGACAATCCGCTGACGAAGATCGTGAATCCGGAGATCACCGACGGATCATGCTGCATGTTGGTCAAGGATTCCTTTGGCAACGCGTTCGTTCCCTATCTTGTCGATACCTACGAAACGGTGTATGTCGTTGATTTCCGTTACTCTTCCATGAATCTGGTCGACTTCGCCAAAGAGAACGGGGTTCAAGACGTCATCTTCTTGAACAATCTGTCCCTTGCCGGCAATCAGTATGTTGCAGCGAAGATCGACAGCATGCTCTATCCGACGGAGGGCAGCGAAGGGGGAGAAGGCGACGATTCCTCCGAGGACCAAAGCAGCCAATCCTGAGGGCTTGCTGACGGCTGCTGGGTTTGGAAAGAGCCAAATAGGCGTTGGATTCGAAGCTGATGATTGCCTGAAACCAGAAAGTATCGAACTGGCGGAGGAGTAGGGATTAACTTGCGCCAAGTCATCGCGAACAATCACTTCGTGATTCTTCGCTTCAGGTTGCTTCGCAACACCTTGACTCTCGTTGTTCGCAGTGTTGAAGATCGTACACCGCGAATCGAACCCTTAGGGTTCTCATCCCTATCAGAGTGGTTGCTGCTTAGTTGATGACTGATTGTTTTTCAAACAGTTTTGATGGCGGAGGAGTAGGGATTCGAACCCTAGATGCCCTTTTGGGGCATACTCACTTAGCAGGCGAGCACCTTCGGCCTCTCGGTCACTCCTCCGCATGCTTTGAGCAGTTGCAAATCATACCTGAGCGGCAATGACGATGTCAAACGGGATCGCAGAATACGCGGGCATCCTCTGCAGTTCCTGCAATATAATCTAAGGTTCAAGCCATGATCTTGATGAAGGGAAGAATGAGCTGTCGAAGGCCTCTGAAATAGCAATCACGAAGATCAAGCGCATCGTCTGTCTGCTGTGCTCAGCAGCGCTTCTGTGCCCCTGCCTTCCTTCCGTTGCCATGGCGGCAACGGAAGTCGATGCTGTCAAGGCAACGGCCCAGGTGGAAACCGATGGGGCGCTTCGGGTGACCGAACAGCGGACGTTCCTCTTCGATAGTGAATACTCCATGCTCATGCTGCCTATGAGCAGCATGCAGAAAGATTCTGAACTGAAGGTCTTGTCCATCCGCTTCGCCCATACCACCGTTCAAGGGGGCATTGATGGTGATTGGACGTCGCTTGAAGAGTGCTCCTTCTCTCCCGATATGCGCGATGTGTTCGAGCAGACAGACGGCATCGCTGCCAAGGTATCCGCCTTGGAGGCGAAAGCCGAAGAGACTGACGATCCTGCCAGTCTGGCCGTCATTCCGCAAGAGGGTTCCTTCGCCGTTGATACGCGCGAGAACGCAGTCTACCTTTTCTTCGCGCCCATATCGGGACGCGTGATGTTCGATTTGGATTTCACCATCACCAATGATGTGAGGGCCTTCGATGATGTGGCGGAGCTTTACTGGGACTACTTTCCCTCCGAGGAGATGCCGGCATCAAGCGTGAACGTGACTGTTCGCCTGCCCATGCCTGAAGGCATGGAAGCCGTGGCTGGGCAGAATGTCCATGCATGGGGCCATGGGGCGGCTGGTTCTGTGGACGTGAAGGCTGATGGCACCGTGGTCTACCGAGTCCCTGAGGTGCGTACTGGACAATATGCGCAGGCACATGTGCTCTTTCCGGTATCGTGGGTTTCCAATCTGCCAATCAAGGCGCGCCAGGCATATACGGGAACAAGGCTGGATGATGCCAAGGCCGAAGAGGCTGCGTGGACCGATACCTGGTCAGCGTGGCTTTCGAATTCCCTCTGGCTTGATCTTGTCTTCGTGGGGATAGGTATCGTCGCTATAGCGGGGTCCGTTGCTTTGAGTTTCATCTACGGACGGGAAGAGAAGCGCGCTGATGGCAAAACGGCGTCGGTGTCAGTGCTCGAAAGCTATGAGGCTCCTCTGGTTGGCAGACTGCTGCGATGGAATCATGAATCCCCCAAGGATTTCGTTGCCTGCCTGATGCAGTTGAGTATGCGAGGTGCCCTGCAGGTTGAAGTCGAAGCTGATTCGGGAGTGATTGCGAGCCCCTTGGGTCGGGGGTATGAAGAGGTGCGCATCAAGGCTGGTGCGCATGCGAAGGATCTCATCACATCTCGTACCGACCAAGAACTCTTCCGGCTTCTCTTCGACCAGTGGGGCGAAGGGTATATGAGCGTGACCTTGTCCGATATCCAGCGATCTGCAAAGACGAACCGTACTCGGTTCCGTCAGGATATGCATGATTGGTCTTTGGCATTGAGCCGTGAAGTCCAAGAGGCGGATTTCTTTGACCGGCGAAGCATGCGCATGCAGAAGGTCATCATGATTGCTGGATGCATTCTTTGTGCGAGTACTTTGGTATTCGGGGTACTCGGTGGCTCCTTCGTGCGCGGGACAGCACTCATGCTCGCGGGCATCGTCTGTCTTGTGCTGGGCAATTACACGGTGCGTCGCACCGCTGAAGGGGTAACGGTAGCGACATCAGCTCGTGCTTTGAAGGACTGCGATTTCGAAGGGGAATCCATCGGTTCGGATGATCTCGTCCCGTACTTGTTTGAGGTGCAGTATCAGTCCGATTCCGTCTACGATCCGCAGGAAGCCATGAAGAATCCCATGCGATTCTGGCTGGATCGTCGTCGTGGTCGTGGAGGCAAGCCGTCCCCCTCGTTTGCGAATCAACTGGCTTTGAAGCTGGATGAATGGGGCTGACCTGTGAGCCGGTCTGAAAGCCTCCCGCAAGCCATCTACAAGCTCATGATCGTCGTTGCCACCATGATATGGGGGCTGTCTTTCGTCGTCATGAAGGACGCCGTTGGTGTCATGGAGCCTTCGTGGCTGATCGGGATCCGTTTCCTCATCACAACGATGATTCTGGGAGCGGTCTTCTGGAGGCGGTTGCGCCCAAGCATTGGGAGGCGTCTTTTCATCGATGGCTCTTTGCTCGGGGTGCTCCTCTTCGCCGCCTATTGGACGCAGACCATCGGGCTCAAATTCACCACGCCAGGGAAGAATGCCTTTTTGACAGCGGTGTATTGCGTCATCGTTCCGTTCCTGTTCTGGGTGGTCGCAAAGCGGCGCCCGACTGTCTTCAACATCGTGGCGGCTGTGCTCTGCGTCGTGGGAGTCGGCTTCGTTTCGCTTTCAGGCGATGAGCTTTCCATTGGCTTTGGCGATGGGATGACGTTGGTTTGCAGCCTTATGTTCGCGGCGCATATCGTCGCAACTTCTGTTGTGGCGAAGCGCTCTGACATCATGGCGCTCACAGTGGTCCAGTTCGCTGTGGCTGGCGTGTTGGGTGTCGTCATGGGGGTTGCCACCGAGCCTCTGCCCGATCTTTCCTCCATCACGCCGGAATTCCTCTTCAACATGGCATATCTCATCATATTCGCTTCGTGCATCGGGTTGGGATTCCAGAATGCGGCAGTGGCGAAGGTGCCTCCATCCCAAGCCGCCATCCTGCTTTCGCTGGAATCGGTGTTCGGGGTGCTTTCAAGCGTGATCTTCTATGGTGAGAATCTTACCGTTGCGCTTGGTTTCGGATTCGTGCTCATCTTCTGCGCGGTGGTGCTGAGCGAGGCGTTTCCAATCAGAAGACCACCGAAGGAAGTTGACGAAGCTATCACAGAAGACGCCGTGGCGATAGACTGAAGTGTTCAAGGCGTTAGATTGTCCGCCGGGAAAGTGTGCTGAAGGGAGAGGGGACTAATGGACCCGAAAACGTTTGATGCGCAGGGGAATATCGTATTGATCGGCATGCCCGGGTCGGGGAAGTCGACCATTGGCATCGTGCTGGCAAAGATCATGAATTACGATTTCGTTGATGTCGACCTTGTCATCCAGCAACGTTGTGACAAGACGCTTCAGCGCTTGATCGATGCACTGGGCCCAGCTGGTTTCATCGATGTTGAGAATGAAGTGCTTCAAAGCCTTGACTTCAAGCACACCATCATCTCAACGGGGGGAAGCGCGGTCTATTCCGACGAAGCCATCGGGCACCTGTCCGAAGAAGGCGTGATCGTCTACCTGAAGGTTGATCTGGCTGATCTGGAGGAGCGTCTTTCTGATTTTTCGGAGCGTGGGGTGGTTATGCGGCAGGAGGGCGCTATGAGCTTGGAAGCGCTCTATGATGAACGCGTGCCTCTCTATGAGAAGTTCGCCGATATCACCGTTGACATCAATGGTCTTTCCATAACGGAGGCAGCGAACGAAGTCCGATCAGCGCTTGGCCTGTAGAACGCAGCTTCCAGATGCTACCGAGGCAGTTCGTTGGCGATGAACCTTTTAGCATTGCCATGCAGCATCAGCTCCAATTCCGGTTCGGTGAATCCCGCTGAGCAAAAGCGGTCATATTCATCCACTGGGTCCCACATGGGGAAATCGCTGCCGAACATGATGCGGTCGCAACCATGCGCGTGGCAGAGCTCTGCAGTTCGTCTGAGCCCTAAGAACTCCATGGAACTGGAGACATCCAGGTAGCAATTCGCATCTTGCAGGTATTCCAAGGCGAGGTCATAGATGGACCAGCCGCCGAAATGGGCAGCATTCACCACAAGGTTTGGGAAAGACTCCAGTACGTGCACCATGCGTCGCGGATGGGAGAAATCGTAGCGGTAGTCTCCACAGTGCATGATGATGGGAAGCCTGCCTTCGGCAAGCTCGTAGATGCGCATGAGTCGTGGGTCATCCATGTCCACCTTTTGGGTATCGGGGTGCAGCTTGATGCCCTTGAGTCCCAGGTCGCAAGCCCGATCGATCTCGGATTCAGGATCTTCAAGGTCTTGGTGCAGCGTCATGAACCCAGTGAATTCTGGGTGGGCGTTGCAGGCATCTGCAATGAAGTCATTGATGGATCGAACCTGGTCGGGACGTGTTGCCACTGAATGGACGATGAAGTGGTCGATGGGGGATGACTTGCGGGACTCCAGCAGCCCTTCGGCGGTGCCGTCGGTTTTATGCATTTCATAGTTGTAGAAGTTCCCCACGCTGGCCACAGCCTTTGCAGCGATCTTTTCGGGATAGATATGGCAATGACAGTCTGTTACCTTCATGCAACGCCTTTCTCGAAGGGTCAATCGGCATGCACGCCTTCAGATATACTGACAACAGGGTATGCATTCAAGGAGGCATCATGCTTTACAAGAACATCATGGTAGCGTATGACGGCAGCGAACCTTCCAATGAGGCTTTGGTTGTGGCAAAGGACATGATCGGCGACGACGAGAGCGCAACCATGCATATTGTTTCCGTCATTCCCATCGGTTCTGCGGGAATAGGGTTGGATTCGCCCATCCAGCCGGTGGTGGGCATGTCCCAGGTCTACACCGACATGGACACCTTCAACACACTGCTGGACAAGGCGAAGGAAGAGACCATCAAGAACATGCACGCAGACATCGATCATGTTCTGGAGGAGGTTGCATGCAAGGTTGAGCTGGCGGCCTATGCAGCGGCGAAGCCTGCCTATGGCATCTGCGAATATGCTGCTGAGCATGATGTGGATATGATCATCATGGGACGGCGTGGTCTGGGAGCATTCCGTGCCATGCTTGGAAGCGTCAGCTATGCGGTGCTGCATGAATGCGACATCCCCGTCGTGACCGTCAAGTAGCCGTCGAGTGGATTCCTTCTTGCAATTCCCCGGTTTGCGTGTATCATAGAACCTCGCTTGAGGCGCGAAGCTGAAGGCAGGCATACAGTGCGGGGTGGAGCAGTCTGGTAGCTCGCCGGGCTCATAACCCGGAGGTCGTTGGTTCAAATCCAGCCCCCGCGACCAGATTTTCGCAGGTCAGAGGCTATATTTCTCTGACCTGCTTTTTCTTTCTTGGGAAATCTTTTAGAAATAGGACAAAAATAGGACAAACGCCATGCGTGTCCTTTCTCGCTGCGTGTAAGCTCTGCCGCTCTTGCATAGTTTTCCAGGATTGGTATCTGATTCGATGCGTGATATAAACTTACTGGTGGCTGAATAAGCTACCTCCAAGCGCCGGGGGCTTATCCCCGGCAAATTTTTTATTAGGGGATGTGCCTTGTCAGAGCTGTCAATCTTCGTAGACGAAAGCGGAGACAAGAGCACGCATGCGCGATATTTCCTATTGACTTGAGATAATGGCAGTATGAATCATATGACCCGCATCACAGCCTGGCCTCGGTTCCTTCTCGTTCTCATACGCAGGAACATGGTCCTTGCTATCTCTGTGGTCGTAGCCGTTGTCACCATGGTCGCCGTCCCTCCAGATGCGGCGTACCTTGGCTATATGGATTGGAACACTCTCGGGTGCCTGTTCTGCGTCCTGGCAGTTGCGAATGCCTTTCGCTATCTGGGCGCCTTTGACCGGGCGGCACGTCTGGTCATAGAGCATTTCGATGAACCGCGTCAGGTCGTGATGGCGCTCGTGTTGACCACGGGGGCGCTGTCGATGATAGCCACCAATGACCTTGCCCTCATCATCCTGCTTCCTCTTTCAGCGACGATCTTGGCGCATGCGGGGTGGACGCGGTTTATCGCTCCGACATTCGTGATGCAGGGATTGGCGGCGAATCTCTGTGGGATGATCCTTCCGTTCGGCAATCCCCAGAACCTCTATCTCTATTCGTATTATTCCCCAAATCTTCTGGAATTCCTGAAGACGATGGCACTGCCATTCCTGCTCTCTGTCATCATGATCGCTGCCTGCACCTTCATGCTGACACAATCGTCGGGATGCGTCTCTGAGCATAGGGAAGAGGTGTCGAAGCTGCCGCTTGGCAGACGGCGCTTCATTGCGTATTCGCTGCTGTTGGCTCTGACGATACTCGCCGTGTTCCGCGTGATCCCTGTGTTCGTGAGTGTGATTGCCTGCATTGCCGTGTTGGCCTACGCGGACCGCCGCGCCCTCAAGGCCGTTGACTATCCTTTGTTATTGACGTTCATCTGTTTCTTCGTGTTTGCAGGCAACATGGCCCGTATGCCGCTTCTCAGCGATTGTTTGACTGGTTTGATGGCGGCAGATGGTCTTCTTGCATCGGCTGGTCTGAGTCAAATCATCAGCAATGTGCCCGCAGCGGTTCTTCTGTCGCATTTCACCAGCGCCTGGCAGCCTTTGCTGTTGGGGGTGAATATCGGAGGAGCCGGTACGCTTGTTGGATCGCTTGCAAGCCTCATCACGCTTCAATACTTCATCAGCGTCGTGCGCGTCTTTCCGCACATGAGGAATGATCCGAATCTGTCCGTGGGCCGATTTCTGAAGCTTTTCACCTTGCTCAATTTCAGCTTCCTCGCCGTGCTGCTTTTGGCTTGTCGCTTTTGCATGATCTGATTCGGCATGCGTGAGGATATGCATTCCGGCATGTCCTCATTGTCCCCTATGACAGGTTGACCGAGTAGCGTAGGTCGTCCGCGAAGCGGCGACCTGCCCAACCCGGAAACACTCCCGGCATGCCCACGTAGCGTAAGACGCCACGCGTCAGCGTGCGTCTTGCCCCACTCGAGAATACCCTCTTCAGCACAGGGCAGGCCGCATGTCACTTCATTGCATGCTCAGAGCACGTATTCGAACAGGTCCAAGTCTATGGTGCCCAAGTCATCGTAGTAAATAGGCCAAGATCCATGGTTGATGAAGCCTATCTTCTCGTAGAGCCCGTGAGATCGCACGTTGTCGGTGAAGGTGTCCAACTGCAACGCCTTCAGTCCGTCAGCTCGCGCGCGCTTGATGGCTGCTTGCATGAGTTGGGTCGCGAAACCCTTTCCGTGATAAGCGGGGCGCGTTGCTACCGAATGGATGATGCCTACTTCCTCTACGGGTGCATCCATGCGCCAAGGCACACGCTCGTATCCCGGCGCACGGTCATGGTCCACTACCAAGGCGCAGGCGATCTGTCCATCTTCGGCAATGCCGATGAGCATGTAGCCCTGCTCCACCGATTCGCGTAAGAAGGCATGGCTGGGATGCACGTCGTGCTTCCAGAGGATATCGAAGTCGGTTCCCTGCATCTCATCGATCATGGCCGTGTAGAAGGCCATGACAGCGTCCATATCGGCAGGTATCGCAGTGCGCGTCTTGAGGGTGCCCATGTTCGTCCTCTCCGGTGGCTTTGAGCGATAAGTATAATGTTGATCACTCTCCAAGAAGGGGAGGATGCGCCCTTGATCTTGGAGCCAAGCGCCGGGGGTTATCCCCCGGCGCTTGTTATTCGAAGGAACGTGGCGACGAAAGAGGCTTACACGGTTCGAGCGATCCCGTACACTTGGCGAATGGCAAGGGCTGTGAACTTTGGCCAGATGAGCTTGGATGTCACCGGCTCCAGGATGGGCTCAGGGTAGGGCTCATCGATTTCCATGGGGTTGCAGTCTCCCACGGCATATACCTCAGGTGCAAGGTCCTTCACTTGTTCATACAAAGCCAGATTCTTGTCCATGGGCAGCGTTGTGACAACGGTATCCACGGTTATCTGCAAGGGATTGCTGCCATCCTTATTCGCAATGACCACACCCTCGTTGTTTATTTCAACGACGATAACGTCTCGATGCATCTCGACATCGCTCTTCATGAGCCAACGGATCATGTTCGGCTTCGGGCCGGTATCGGGCATGCCAGCACCCAGCTCATCACTTTCTTCGATGATGACGACGTCGCGTCCACGCTTCAAGAGGAAATGGGCGGTTTGCAGGCCATGGGCTGCTCCACCGATGAGCGCAACGCGTTTTCCAACAGGGATGTACATCTTCGAGAGCTTGGCTACGCGTTCGATGTTGAACATCTTCATAGCCTGCTTCAATTGAGCATGAAGTACTTCGCCGGTGACGACGTTCTTGTTGTCTATGCCGGGGATGTCTATGGTTGGCTCTGCTCCACCTACGGCAACGAAGATGACGTCAGGATTGATGGACTTGACGAGGTTGGCATCCACCTTCGTCTTCAGCCGTATGTCGACACCGAGCTTCTTCACTTGAGCGGCGAGCCAATTGGCAAATCCCAGATAGTCATAATGGAAGTCGCTGATCATACCCGCAAGGGGAAGAGTGCCGCCCAAAGAGGGCTCCTTGTCACACAGGATGACATCGTGCCCGCGCAATGCGCAGATGCGCGCCGCTTCCATGCCGGAAGCGCCTCCTCCGATGACCAGTACCTTCTTCTTCACGTCTGCGGGGTGTATCTCCGAGATTTCATGAACCTCGTTGGCGCCGCCATTGACCATGCACCAGTTGTTGACGAAGTGATCTGCCGTGTCATAGCAGGTATTGCAACCAACGCAGGGACGAATGTCATCGTAGTTGCCCTCAATGACCTTCTTCGCATAATAGGTGTCTGCCTGAGCGCGACGGCATATGCTGATCATGTCCAGACGGCCTTTCGCGATGAGGCCGTCGGCGGTGAATGGGTCCGTGCGACCCGATACGCTCACCGGGATGTTGACTGCCTTCTTGATGGCTTCGGCAGCCTTCGACCAGCCCATGATCCCTTTGCCGAACTCCTGGTTGATTCCATAGTCTCCAAGATAGAGATCCATGAACTCAGGGAACAAGTCTACGTCGGGAAGCTCGTGGGACATGCGGGGGAGATCATACTTCGTAACGCCATCATGGTAGACCTCGTAGCGGCAATGGATCGCATCAGCACCCGATGCCTCAAGGAGCTTGCATATCTCAACGGTATCTTGGACGGTGCGACCGTTCTCCAGATTGTATTCCGCTCCGGACAGGTTGTTGAAGATGACGAAATCCTTGCCGCAGCGAGCACGTATCTTCTGATTGATCTCGCAGAGGATGCGCGCTCGATTCTCGACAGAGCCGCCATATTCGTCGGTGCGCTTGTTCCATGCAGGGGAGATGAAGGTGTTCAGCCCATGATTGTGGCCCGCATTGATCTCGATGGCATCAACACCGCATTCTTGCAGCACCTGTGCCGTTTCGGCGAATTTGTCGGTTATCACATCAATCTGCTCTTTGGTGAGCTCTTTGGTTGGCTGGACGAAGGGGATGAGTTTCTCAAGGTCTTCTGCAGTGAGATTCGAAGACGCATAGGATGGAACACCTTCCTGGTTGTAGCGGGCCATGCTGCTCAGCACGTACTGCCAGCAGGAATAGGCACCGTTCTCGTGAATCCTGTCAGACAGCTGCTTTATGCCCTCTTTCCCAAAGGTCTCGATGATGGAGGAGTGTGCTTTGTTCTCATCGTGGGGGTCGATGCTTATGGCGCCGCCAGCAGCAGACACTAGCGAGAACCCGCCTGCAGCAAGGTCGCCATACCAATCCAGCCATCGCGGTGACATCGGGAGATCCCCTTTATCGTCCATGGATAGACCGGAGTGGGACCCCATGTGTATCATGCGATTCTTGAGCGTGAGCGAACCGACTTGGATCGGTTCCAGGACATGGGTCGGTTTCTTCTGAGCCATTATGCTCCTTCCCGTTGCGTTGGGCTTCCCATTCATCTTAGAGAAGCTCACCCAAAGGCATATTCTTCGTATCGTTCTAGAATCAAGAAGGCTGTCATACCGTCAGGTTGAGACGAGAGAGGGTTCAGGGGGCAGCGCAGGGCATCCCTTCCGCTGTCCGGCGAATTGGGCGCGGGAGTCGACCAGCACAGTGGCTGGGCATTTACGCGGACACGGTTTACACTGTGCCCATGGAAGCTGACAAGACACCGAAGACGAAAGCGCGCGAATCCATCTGGAGCGTCCCCTACGTCATCCTGATGGTCGTGAACCTCTTCCAGTCCATGGCTGCTTTCATGACCAGCACCACCCTGCCGCTCTATGCTGATTCGCTCGGTGCCTCCACGGCCACGGTGGGCATCGTCGTGAGCTCCTTCTCGGTGAGCGCGCTTCTGGTGCGTCCCTTCGCAGGACCCGCCTTCGACAGCTTCTCCCGCAAATGGATGCTCTTGGCTTCTCAGGCCATCATCTGCATCTCGCTCGCGCTCTATGGTTTCGCCGACAGCATCGGCGTGCTCTGCGCCATCCGCCTGCTCCATGGGATAGGCATCGGGTGCAGTGGCCCCTTGGCGATGTCGCTTGTATCGGAATTCCTGCCAATGTCGAAGTTCGCCAGCGGTATCAGCATCTATGCCTTGGCTCAATCCTTCGCCCAGGTCATCGGACCCGCGGCGGGGCTCTTCATCGTCAACGCCATCGGCTTTCTGGAATCGTACCTGCTCTCAGCGGGGCTCCTGTTCGTTGCCATGTTGGGCATCTTCGCCATCAAGGACCCTCGCCGGGAGCGCTTGCCCTACCGGCTTCGCTTTGACCGCATGTTCGCGAAGGAAGCGATGGGCAAGGGATTCGCCCTGATGCTCTTGGCCACCTCCTTTTCGTGCATGACCTCCTATGTGGTGCTTTATGGCTATGAGCTTGGGGTTGCAAACATGGGCTTGTTCTTCGTGGTCTATGCGCTGTGTCTCGTGGCAACGCGGCCGATCAGCGGCAACTTGGCTGACAGGTTCGGCACGCCTCAATTGCTGATGGTGGGAATGGTCTTCTTCGCCGGGTCATACATCACGCTTTCGGTGGCTGACGGCCTCTTCGGCTTCATCCTGGCCGCCGTCATCGGCTCTGCGGGCTTTGGTTGCTGTGGGCCCTTGCTGCAGTCCTACGCCTTGGCCTCGGTTCCCTCGGATCGAAGGGGAGCAGCCAGCAACACGGCGTTCACGGGTCTCGACTTGGGTATGCTTCTGGGTCCTGTGGCAGGTGGTTGCGTGGTGGAGCAGCTGGCCAGTCCGCTGGGGAGTCAGGCTGCCGCCTATGGTGCGATGTGGCTGGTGATGCTGGTTCCCATCGGTGTTGCTGCCGTGGTTGTTTCGAATTGGATCCGCAGAGGTCGAAGAGCAAGCAAGTCGGAGGTTGGCAGATGCTGACGGAGCATGGGTGCGGGCGTGTGCCAAGATCGGAGAGGTGAAGGAGATGGGGATGGCGAAGATGATGGAGGACATGACCTGTGCCGGGTTCGCCTCTGCACTGGCTTCGAAGGAGAGCGTGCCAGGTGGAGGAGGCGCCGCGGCATATGCGGGAGCGTTGGCGGCTGCTCTGGATGGCATGGTCGCTCGCTTCACGACAGGCAAGAGGGCCTATGCGGATGTCGAAGAGGATATCCAGCGCATCATTGGCGAGAGCGACAAGGCCTGCATGCGGATGATGGAACTGGTTGACGAGGATGCAGAAGGCTTCTTCCCTCTCTCTCAGGCCTATGCCATTCCTCGGGATGATCCTGGCCGTGATGAGGTGTTGGAGCGTTGCACGAAGCAGGCGATCGAGGCGCCTTTCGCTATGATGCGCGTGGCCTGTCAGGTCATCAGGCTGGCTGAGGAGCTGCTCAAGAAGGGATCCAAGATGCTCATCTCGGATGTAGGGTGCGCGGCCGCTTTGGCCCGAGCCTCTCTTGAGGCGGCAGCCTTGAGCGTGGCCGTCAACACCTCTGCGCTCAGGGATGGCGAATATGCAAAACGCATCAATGGCGAATGCAAGGAGATGCTTGCCGAATATCCATCACGTGCGCAAGCGGTCGTTGATGGGGTCATGGACATGACCCTGGCATGATGAGGCGAAGGGGAAAGGACGTACCATGGCCATACTGCTCAGGGGAAAGCCTGTTGCTGACGCGATAGGGGAATCCCTCAGACCGCGGATAGCCTCCCTTGCGGAAGCGGGTGTCACACCAACGCTTGCTATCATCCGCGTGGGTGAGCGTGAGGATGATCTGTCCTATGAGCGTGGAGCGCAGAAGCGGTTCGATGGCTTGGGCTTGAGGATCAGGCATATCACCTTGGATGAGGCCTGCAGTCAAGATGACTTGATGTGCGCCATTGAGCGCGTCGATGATGATAGGGGCATCCATGGGTGTCTTCTGATGCGACCGTTGCCGGAGCACCTCGATGAGGCGGCAGCCTGTCAAGCGCTTCATCCTGACAAGGATGTTGACGGTATCACCGAAGGATCCCTGTTCGCCCTGTTCGCTGGCCAGCGCCGTGGATTCGCACCATGCACCGCCGATGCATGCATCAAACTCCTCGAGCACTATGGCTATCAGCTGGAAGGGGCAGAAGCCACCGTGGTTGGCAGGAGCATGGTCATCGGCAAGCCTGTTGCCATGCTGCTCTTGAACGCCAATGCGACCGTGCGCATCACGCATACCCGCACCAAAGAGTTGGATGCGGCCTGTCGACAAGCGGATATCCTCGTCGTGGCTTGCGGGCAGGCACGCGCCATCGGGATGGACGCAGTGCGTACCGGGCAAGTCGTAGTGGACGTGGGCATCAATTGGGATGCGGAAGATGAGAGGCTTGTGGGAGACGTCGCCTTCGACGAGGTCGAGCCTGTGGTGGATGCCATCACGCCTGTTCCAGGAGGAGTGGGAAGCGTCACGACTGCCGTCTTGGCTGAGCATGTGGTTACAGCGGCTCAGAACAGCTTGGATCGCCGGTAACAACCTAGACGCAAAAGCCCCTTGATGCTGCTCTTTGGATGGGGAGGCTCCTAGAATCGAAACACCATCCGAGAGATCAAGGAGCTCATCATGTGCACAAGCGTGAGATTTATCGGTGAAGACGGGGCCATGTATTGGGGCCGCAATCTCGATTGGAATGAGGGCTATGGCCAGTTTCCTCTCATCATGCCCAAAGGCTTCATGGTTAGGCAGGCCTTTGGTCCTGACTATGAGAGCAAGTATGCCGCCATCGGCATGAGCGTCGAATATGAAGGTTACCCGCTCTACTTCAATTGCGGAAACGATGCGGGTCTTGCTGTGGGAGGGTTGAACTTCCCAGGATATGCCCAGTTTGAGAAAGGTCCGGTCAAGGGAAAGACGAACGTCGCTGCCTACGAGATGCCTGCCTGGGTGGCTGCGAACTTCTCCACGGTGGATGAGGCGGAAGAGGCCCTCAGAAACGTGGCCATCGTCGACCAGCCCATCGCGCCGTCCATGCCGGTGGCCATGCTGCACTGGCATATCGCTGATGCGAAGCGCAGCATCGTGGTGGAGTACCAGGCCGACGGCATGCACATCTACGAGGACAGCGTGGATGTGCTCACGAATCAGCCACCGTTCCCGTGGCATATGGAAAACCTACGCAACTACATGAATTGCAGCGGCCATTGGGCTGGAGAGGTCACGTGGAGCAAGGACACCATGACGCCTTTCGGAACTGGGGCCACCATGCGTGGCATCCCGGGGGACACCTATTCCACGTCCCGTTTCGTGAAGGCGGCCTTCATCAACGCCTTCCATCCCACGAAGCGGACGGAGGCTGACAATGTCACACGCATGTTCCATACCCTTGGGAACGTGTCATTCGTGGAGGGCTGTGCCCAGATGGCCGACGGTTCCTATGAGATGACCTTGTTCTCTGATTGCTTCAGCGCCCAGAGCGGCACCTACTATTACAACACCTATGATGATCCGGCTCTGCGCTGTGCGTGCCTGAAGGACTATCAGGATGCCTCTCCGAAAAGCCTGGTGAAGCCTGAACTGAAGCGGCTGTGATCCGTCAAGCGCCCAGCAGGTTGAGGTGGTACGGGTGAATTCGTGATGAATTCACCCGTACTATACGGAAGATGACCCCGGAGCATCTCGGTTCCGGGGTCGTCTTTGAAAACGGGAAGAGATGGGTGTCAGGCCATGCCCATCTCGGACTTGAGTCTGGCCAGGTCATCTTCGACGCTGGCATCCACACCCATCGATTCATACTTCTTCTCAAGCTCTTCGGTTTCGCTTGCAGGCTTCTCGTTGAGCTGGCTCATGGCATTGGCCTTGTCCAGCATGGCATCGGTCTTCGCCTCCATGCGTTCGAAGGCGCTCATGGCCCCCTCGGCCTTGTCGGCTCCGGAGGTCATCTTGTTGACCTTCTCCTGGGTTTTCGCCACCGCAGCCTTCGCCTTGATGACTTCCTTGCGTTCTTGAAGGGTCTCGATGTCGCTGACCAGCTTGTCATGCATCTGTCGCATCTTGGAGGCATTTTCGGTGGCAGCTGCATAGGCGGTCTGCAGGCCTTCGTTCTTGCCTTCCAGTTCCTGCTTCTTCTTTAGGAACACGCGGGCATCATCCTCGTTGCCAGCGGCCAATGCCTTGCGTGCCAGTTCCTCGTACTTGTCAATGTCCTTCGTGTTCTCTTCCACCAGTCGCTTGCACCGGGCCTCTTCGGCCATGACGCCAGCAGTGGCTTCCTTGACCTCAGCAAGGCTTTCGGTCAGATCGCGCATGTACTGTTCGATCATCTTCGAGGGATCCTCGGCTCGATCGAGCAGTTCGTTGATGTTCGCTTTGACGATGGTGGTGAAGCGATCGAGTATTCCTGCCATGGTCATCTCCTGTTCCTTTGACGTGCGCTTGATTGCGCATCGTGGTCTGGTGGACTGATGCGTCCATTGTGATTCAATCGGACGGGTTCATTGATGGGCAGCATCAAGCTTTATCCGATTCGTCACCGTTGTACTTTCGCTCCAGCTCTTCCAGAGCATCGTCTCCGAACTTCTCGAAGGTGCTGGGAACATCATGGGGAGGGGAAACGGCGTCCTTATCATCAAGGGCAGTACGTGAGTTCTCGTATTCCTTCGCCAGTTGCTCGACGCTCTCATCTTCGAACCTCTCAAGTGGCGTGCTGAGGATCTCCTGCTGGCGCTTCTGCTCCCTTTCCTGGGCCTCCCGTCGGCGCTTGAGGACGAGAGCCACGATGATGGCAACGATGACGATGCCCGCTACCACGGCACCCGCGATGAACTTCGGTGTTGAGCGAGCCACGTCAGTGGTCATGATGCGATCAGCCGTCTCTCGGTAGGTGTTGGCGAATATCTCGGTTTCCGTGAGATCCCAGTCGTCGTAGTTGATGGAGAGGTATTCGCCGAAGATGCTCAAAGCCTCAGCATCCATGACTGCCTTTGCCTGGGCGCCCACGAAGTATCCTGCGTTGAAGCGTCCGGTGCCGTCATCGCAGAACACCAGCACGAAGTGAGATCCATCATCCCCGAAGTGGTTCTCGTAGTAATCGCTTGCCTGTTGAGTCAGAGCCTCTTGGGAGGTCAGCTGTCCGTTGGGGAGGATGATGAGATAGGGGACCACACCGGTGTCCAAGCAGAATTGCCTCATGGCCCGATCAAGTTCCTTCGGATTCTCTATCCAATCCCCGCTGTCATCTTGAAAGTACCCCGTATCCTGCACCACGCCCAAGGGAAGGGCCGTGCGTTCCACCGTTGAGGAACTCTTGGTCTCTCCACTGCCAGAACCGAAATCAAGAAGCGCTGAGAGAAGACCTACCAGCAGCACAGCGCAGATGAGGACGATGATGGTGGCGAGGCATCCCGATGAGCCCTTTTGGCCTCCCGATGGTCCGTCTGGGCGAGGGTCTGGCGAAGAGGGCATCTGCGGTGGGGGATAGCTGCCGCCACCGCCCCGAGAGCCGCCAAGGAGGTTGCCCAGCAGGAAGCCTCCGAGAAAACCGCCGCCTCCCGAAGAGTGACCAGTGGGCATGCCGCCTGAGCGGCCACCACCGAACCCGCCGAATCCACCATGGGAGCGCCCGCCGGTTCCTCCGGAGAAGCCGCCACCAATACCGCCTCCGCCAGAGAAACCGCCCCCGAATCCACCGCCGAAGCCGCCGCCTCCACCTGAACGTCCCATGAGGAGATCTCCTCCCTTTTGATTGCAGGGTTGCTTGGCGGGTTCACCGGTCCTCCATCTGCAGCCATGGTGACAGGCAAGCAGCCCTGTTCGCTCTTCCATCCATCATATCCGATGGACCAGTGCCTGGACGCAGAGTATGGAAGGAAGTCCCATTCGCGCTGCCAAGCCATTGTCTGGCACGCTATCACTCATGCATATGCGCTGAGGCAGTCATGGGCCATCCGTTACAGATCTGAGTGCTGGAGGACCGCGCTGTTCCTAGTGCCTGCGCTCGGCACGATAGCGACTGAGTGCCTCATCAAGGTTTCGGGAAGATCGTCGATAGTACAGGGTGTATGCGACCGTCATGAGAGCCAGTATGGCCAAGTAGATGAGGGTGAATGTCCCCCAAGCGCCCAGATCGTCCGTGGGCAGCCACTGCCCCAGATAGGCGCACAGCGCCAGTACGACGAAGGCGGTCAGGCCAAAGCCCAGCACGCGTCCAGGATAGGCAAGACGCTTCAAAATGCGGTTCGTGAACCAGAACGACTGAAGGATGGCGAGACACACGCAGCCTATGAGCAGCGTTATGGTGACGAGCAGTCCGTATTCAGGTCCCGCGAAGATGAGCCCGAAAATGGTCCAGATGGTCATGGAGCAGGTGAAGATCACGCATCCACCTACCAGAGTCTTCTTGATGAGGTTAGACATGATGGCTCCCTTCTTCATTCACTTTCACATCAAAGGCTTCCTACGAGCCGATTTCAAATCCTGTCATTCGATATGTCCCGTCGTGCATCCTCACAATCCGATCTTCTGCTTGATGGCAGGTGCATAGCGTCGGGAAGCGATGAGATGCTCTCCATTCGTCAGGATCAGCTCCAATCGTGCATTGGAGAAGGGTCTCAGCGCATGTACGTGATCGAAGTTCACGATCAGCGATTTCGTCGCACGGATGAATTCCGTGTCAGCCAGTGCCTCTTCAGCCTCATAGAGACGAAGGTGGCTTTCCAGCACGGCATCTTCGGTATAGAGGAATGTGCGATTGTCAACGGTTTCGATGTAGAGGACTTCGCCAATGGGGATGATGAGGGTCTCTCCGTCAATATTCCCGGCAAGCTTCTGATCGCAGGCATTCACGGCGGCAAGGATGGTGCGGACGCGGTCATTAACGGAGGGGCAGAGGATATGGACCTCTATTCCCGGAATGCGTGCGTGCTCCTCTACGCTGACCTTCATGAATCGCCTTTCGCTTCGTTGGGGGGGAGTACATCCCCGCCTTTCAATGAGATGTCGACCAGTGTGCCAAGGATGCATCTACACAGCAAGAGGAAAGCTCTCATCCTGCATGAGGGCTCCACCAAGTTGCATGCCTGCGGCCCAGGGGTGCGCCCGTCCAGATGAGGGTATCTCCCTCGTAACGTGGGTCATCCGCCGTAGCGCAGGTCGTCCGCGAAGCGGCGGTCTGCCCTCACCCGGGAACAACTCCGCGGCAACGCAAGCCGCATGCTTCGCATGACGGCTTCCGCTACAAGGAATGGCTTCCGCCGCGAGGGACAGCTTCGTTTGACAATACTTTGATATAAAAGTATTCTGTATATGATTTGAGATCAAAGCAATAAGCATCGGGGCAATGATCCGAAGGTATGTCGAAGGGCAATGCCTTGGAAATGAAGGGGAGAGGAGAGTCGCCATGTTGTCCATCAGAGAGGTCTATGAACTGTTCGAAGAGGTTGGATGCTGCAGCTTCGCCACGCTTGACGGACGGGGCGGCGTGGATTCACGGATAGCCCATTTCTTCGCCTATGATGAGGAGGGTCTGTACCTGCGCACCATGTCAGGCAAGCCGTTCTATCACCAGATGACAGAAGGGGGCAAGCTGAGTGTTTGCGGTGAGCACACGGAGGCTCCCTGCACTTGGGATGAGGAGAACATGCCCCACTTCCAGCCGGGATACATGGTGCGCATGAGTGGGGATGTGCGGGTGCTCACTCCTGAGGAGACCCAGAGGCACATCCAAGAGGATCCGCGCTTCGCCGTGGCTGAGTATGATATGAGGAAGTATCCTGAGACCGTCGTGCTGGTGCTCCATCACGCATGGGGCGAGTTGTACCAGTATGACTTCAATATGGTGCACATGGACCACAAGGTGCTGCGCGAGCGGTTCTGTTGGGGAGGTGCGGAATTCGTCGATGCGGGATTCCATATCACCGACGACTGCATCGAATGCGGCGCCTGTGCAAACGCCTGTACGCATAAGGCCATTGTTCCGGGCAGCCCCTATCGCATCCGTGGTTCATGGTGCGACGAATGCGGCAACTGCCACCATGCGTGTCCCGTTGGGGCGGTGGTGGAAAAGGCGGAATAGGGACGAAGGCATCTGGCCAGTTGGCTCAACAAGGCATGTATCCGAAACGAGGGGAAAGGATGACCATGGTGCGAGATGGACTCTCAGACATCCAAGCATTCACTGAAACCGATTTCGTCAGCAGCCTATCCCGAACTTTGGCAGCGGCGAATGGATTCATCATCCAGCAGATGCACGAGCGGGGCATGAAGGGCCTCGTCCCCTCCCATGGGGACATCCTCATGGTGCTCTTTGCTCAAAAGACCTTGACCATGCAGGCGCTTGCTGGGAGGATCAACCGTGACCCTTCCACAGTGACTGCGCTGGTGAAGAAGCTCGTCAGGGAGGGGTATGTTGAGACATCCAAGAGCGAAGTTGATCATCGGGTGACTGAGGTGCGCTTGAGTGCTCAAGGGAAGGCTCTGAAGAAGGACTTCGAGAGTATATCCGCTTCGCTGGTTCAAACCCAAATGCAGGGAGTGGAGCTGAAGGATTTCGAGATCACGTGCAAGACGCTGAATCATATCCGTGAGAATTTCGTGCAGGTATCGAAGGAAGGAAGAGGAGAACGATGACGCAGAGGATGGGAATGAGAGGAACGTTTAGGGCGGAGAAGGTGATCGGGCTGGCCATCGCGCTGCTCGCCTGCGTCGCTGCGATCGGAATGGCTGGATGCAGCGCGCAACAGTCCCAGCCAGAGGGTGCATCTGGCGACAAGCCCGTGCTCACCGTGGCAATGGAGCTTGCCTATCCGCCTTTCGAGACCAAGGATGAAGCGGGCAACCCTGAAGGCATAGCCGTTGACTTCATGCAGGACTTCGCGAATGCCTACGGGTATGACCTCGTGGTGGAGAACACGGCTTGGGATGGACTCATTCCATCGCTTCAAACCGACAAGGCCGATTGCGTGATCAGTTCCATGACCATCACCGAAGAGCGCAAGGAGGCGGTGGATTTCTCCGCCCCCTATGCCATGGCGCAACTGGCCATCCTGGCGAATGCGGATTCTGGGATAGGCTCAGTGGATGATCTGAACCAGCCAGGGAGGAAGGTGGCGGTGAAGACGGGTTCCACAGGAGATGTCTATGCCACCAAGAATCTGACCCAAGCTGATATCATTCGCCTGGCCGATGAGAGCGCCTGCGTGACGGAGGTCGTGCAGGGCAAGGCCGATGGCTTTCTCTACGATCAGTTGACCATCTATCGCAACAACCTTGCCAATCCTGACACCACGGAAGCGGTGTTCATCCCCTTCCAAGACCCCGAGGAATGGGGAATCGCGGTGAAGAAGGGCGATACCGAACTGCTGGATCAGCTGAATGCATTCATCGCCCAGTCAAAAGAGGATGGCGAATTCGATAGACTGACAGAGAAGTATCTGGCAGAGGAGAAGAAGGCCTTCGATGAGCATTCCTTCAAGTGGTTCTTCGATTTCGAGTAAGGGTTCACTGAGAGCATCGGTTGATTGCGGACGGAGATGCTTGTGATGGGGTCGGCAAGGACGACGGCGCGTGGCAGCCTGTTCTTCACTGCAGCCCATGCGGAAGTCGGTCCCTTCAAGAAGGCATTCAACTACCTGCTCGTCTGTGTGGTGCTCATCGCGGTCATCGGCTCTTCGTTGGCCATGGTGGGCATCACATTGGATTTCAGCTTCGTCGCTCAATACCGCCTTCGCATCGCTGATGGCTTTCTCATGACGGTGGGAATCTCGGCGGCCAGCCTGGTCGGAAGCCTCTGTCTGGGTATTCCCGTGGCGCTGGGTCGGAATGCGCGTTTCCTGCCAGTGCGCTATCTCTGCGACATCTACATCAAGATCATCCGGGGAACGCCCCTCATTGCCCAGATCTACCTGTTCTACTACATCATCGGCACGGCTTGGGGCGTGAGCAATCGCGTGGTGGCTGGCATCATCATCCTCTCGGTCTTCGCGGGTGCCTACATTGCCGAGATCATCCGCGCTGGCTACGAGTCGCTTCCGGCGGGACCGTTGGAAGCAGCGCGGGCACTGGGACTCACTCGCGTGCAGATGGCCCTGTCAGTCGCATTTCCCCAAATGGTCACCCGGACGCTTCCGGCCCTGACGGGTCAGTTCGCCAGCATCATCAAGGATTCCTCGCTGCTCTCGGTTATCGCGGTCATCGAACTCACCCAGACCATGCGTGAGATCAGCGCAACCAACTACAACTTCTTCGGCTGCTTCCTTCTTCTGGGTGTCCTGTACCTGTGTCTGACGTTGCCCATCATGTTCGTGAGCCGTCACTTCGAGAGGAAGCTGGATTATGACCACTGATCAGGCGGAGGAGACGGTGCGGGTAGGTGTGCTCTTCGAATCGGATGAGTGGTCCGATCACCATCTTCGCGCGGAGATCGCCAAGGCTCTGTCCCAAGAAGGGCTGGCGGGCGAGGCGTGCCTGATCGATATGGAGGGCGAGAGGTATCGTGAAGAGGCCTTGCGCTGCGATGTCCTGGTGAGTCGCATCTTCGCAAGCGCGCAGTTTCGCGGTCACTCAGCGTCTTTGGAGCGCGTTTTCGCACTTCTGGAGGAAGCGCAGGCCGAGGGCGCTCTCGTTCTCAATCCACCTTGTGCGCATGGCTACGAGGTGAGCAAGAAGGCCTCAACGGAGGCGCTTGCCAAGGCGGATGTCTTGACACCCATGGTATACGGTTGCGACCGTTCCCGACAGCTTGACCCCTCATCCTTTCGCTATCCCTCCATCATCAAGCCGGACTGTGGTGGGCGAACCACCCATACCTTTCTTGCGGAGAATGCCAAGGAGGCTCGGGCTTGGTTGTCGAACGCTCCCGACATCGTCTTCATCGCCGAGGAATACCTGGTACCTGAACGTGGGTTTCTCACACGGGTGGAAGTCGTGGGAGGTCAGCCGACGCTCATCGTGAAGCGCAGCGTGACTGCGACGGGGCTTTCCGCCTATCGATTGGGATCGACCTATGAGCTCTACGAAGACTGCTCGGAGGACATCCTGCGGGTAGTGCGGAAAGCCGCCCGGGTTCTCGGATTCGTGTTCGGCAGCTTCGACATCATCGAAACGGACAGAGGTGCCTTCTTCATTGACGCCAACAGCGTATCGAACGTTTCTGAGGATTGCACTGACCTGTTCCAGTTCGATCTGATGCGCGCCTATGCGCAAGAGATATGCGCACGCATCTCACGTTGAGGCGGGCAGGCAGTCGTAGGGCATCTTGCGGGCGAAGAGATAGAAGATGGCCACAGGGATGACGAAGAAGGCGGGCATGGCAAGGAGTAGGGCGACTGTGAGGGTGCGCACAGCGTAGAATCCCAGTCGCTTCCAGCCAGTGCGCGGCACCGTCTCAAAGGACATGTGCACCAGCGCACCCCCAGGTGTGCTTCCATCGTTGAGCCACGGGATGATGACTTCAATGATGACGAAGGCCAAGACCGTGCCAATGACGACGAAGAGCCATTCGGTCTGCATGGCATCAAGGCCTGGCAGCGTGAAGGGGCGATCGAACATGAGCTCACAGCTCAGCGCGATGATGAGCCACGGAGCGCAGGCGATGATACAGATGAGGCAGGCATCCACCCAAAGGGCAACCCCGCGCCGCACGAACCCCGGGGAATGGGTGGTGGTGGGCTCCTCCGCTTTCGGGGCAGGGAAGAGCCTTTCGAGTCCAGCGGCGCACCACCAGCCTGCGATGCCTCCCAGGGTATTGAAGATGATGTCATCCACATCGAAGGTGCGATAGGCAAACGGGTACAACCCGAAGAATCCTGTGAGCTGGGCGGTTTCGATCAGCAAGGTGGTCAGGAATGCGGCGATGGCCGTCTTGGGAAGATTCAGGCGCAACAGATGCTTCGCGATGAACCCCAATGGCAGGAAGAGCACGATGTTGAACAGGAGTTGGAAGATGGCCTTGAGACCGTCTTTCGCAATGTCTGAGATGAATGCGAAGGGATTGAGCTGCGGCGCTATGCCGTAGGAGATGCCAAGGCCGGAATCGCCTGAGGGTAGCGGGTACAGAGTGAAGCAGCCGAGGCCCGCTATATAGAGCACGGCGAGATAGGCGGCTATGAATGAAGCCAGACGCAGGCGCCCATCCCGGTGATAGAGATAGACGAGGATGGGCAGTGTGAGCATGAAGGAAAGCAGGGGCCACAGCAGCAAGGCGGCTTTGAAGCTGCCTGTGAATCCTGAAAGGAACGAACCGATGCTGCCCACCGTCCACGTCCTCCCTTCGTCTCGATGCTCCTTCAACTCTTTCAAGGAAGCCTCGCCAGCCTACCGTAGAAACAGCTGAAGAGAAGATTTCTGACAAAAATGTAAGAGAGAAGCGATGCTGGCGTAAGGGAGGGCGGCGTCTTTGACCTGCTTGGGCTGCGCGTTTCTGCTTGCTTGTCATCTGTTTACTATCTGTTTTATCTCCGTTACCAAACTGATTTGTTTCGAGGTTGGGTATAGTGGAATCGAGCGTGAAATCAGCTGGGAAATGAGGAGGAACATGCTGGAAATGCTCGAGGATAACGCGTTGCTTGTATGCGCTATCTTGGGCATCGTGATCGCGTGCTTCCTTCTGTTCGCGGCGATCGCCGTTTTCCGACGTGCCCAGCGCAATCATCCAAGGAGACAGGTTTTCGATCCTGCGACATCCCCGGTTTCCCGCTCCCTCTCCCATGCTCCCTTCGCCGCGCTCATTGCCATTGATCCAGCGGCTCGATGCGCGCGGGCTGTCTCCGGTGCCGTTGAAGGCCTGACGGGTCTTTCAGCGGATGAGCTTCTTTCTGATATCTATCGGCTTGATGCCTGTTTTGACAAGGACGCACGGCGCGACCTGATGGAGGCCTTTGATGGCTGGGATGAGAGAAGCCTCCTTCAGCTTTCCTGTGATATCCAAAACGCCAGCACGGGGATGGTCCATCACTGCTCCTTCAAGGTGTGGCCCGACGCCTCTTCCAATGTCTGGGTCGTTGAATTGCGGGATATCACGGAAACAGCGAATCTGATCGAGGATCTGACACGCAAGGCGCAGGATGCGGAAGCCAGCGAGAAGGCGAAGCTGCGATTCCTCTCGGATATGAGCCATGAGATCCGCACGCCCATGAATGGCATCATGGGAACGCTGGCCTTGGCCCAGGTTCACGCTGATGAACCTGAGGCGACGCGGGAATATCTCAAGCAGGCTGATGATCTTACCCAGTATCTGCTGTCGATCATCAACAACGTGCTGGATATTTCCAAAATAGAGAATGGAAAGATGGAACTGGAGGATAGATGCTTCAGCCTCAATGATCTTCTGGGTCAGGAAAGGGGCCTTTTCGCAGAATCCACCAAGACGAAGGGAATCACCTATGTGGTCGAGGGCGATGATCTGGCCGATCCCTTCGTCATTGGCGATGAGCTGCGCTTGGCCCAAGTCATCACGAATCTCGTGTCGAATGCCCAGAAGTTCACTCCATCTGGTGGCTCCATCACGGTGAGCCTGCTCCATGTTCAGTCAACTGACGATCGCCTGCATTTCGTCATCCGCGTCGCGGACACTGGCAAGGGAATGAACAAGGAGTTCCTGAAGACCATCTTCGATCCCTTCTCGCAGGAATCTTCCAGTACCTCACGTCAATTCGGTGGCACGGGACTGGGCATGGCCATCTCAGATCAGATCGTCCGTCTCATGGGTGGCTACATCGTGGTGGAATCTGAGCTAGGACAGGGCACCACATTCGAGATATATCTTGGACTGCCGATGGCCAGCGAGGCGCAGAAAGCGGAGTACGTTTCGGAGCAGCAGGCAGCCGGTGCGGTGGACTCCCAGCTGGACGATGCGGCAGAAGCGCTGTTCCGTCTTGAGGGAAGCACCATTCTCATGGCCGAGGACAACATGTTGAATGCGGGCATTGCCGAGGAGATGCTGCTGGAGATGGGCGTCGCTCGGGTAGACCATGCACTTGATGGGCAGATAGCGTGCGATATGTTCGCCGCCAGCCCTGAGGGCACCTATTCCCTCATCCTCATGGATATCCAAATGCCCAACATGAATGGGCGTGAGGCGGCGCAGGTCATCCGCGCCATGGATCACCCGGAGGCTCAGAGCATTCCCATCATCGCGCTTTCCGCGGATGCCTACGTCGAAGACAAGCGGGCGTCTCGCAAGGCCGGCATGAACGGGCATATCTCAAAGCCCATCGTCTACGAGACGCTGGAAGCGCAGATTTGCGCTGAGCTGTCCTCTGCTGGTCCGGGGGTGGAATGATGAAAGGCAGGTTCGCGTTCTCATTCTCATCGGTCCCGTGGAGCGCTTTGGCCGCGGTGGCACTGTGCGTCCTGGCAGTAGGGGTGACCGCTGTCACGTGGCAGGGTGGCGCTCTCTTCGGGTCTGACTTCTCGTGGACGAACAGCTCCTATGGCGCGAACCAGGCATACGATTCGACATCGCTGCAGGTGGAAGAGGACGCTGACTCCACCAATGCGGTTTCCCAAGAGGACCAGGTTGAGGATGACAAGGCCGATCCGTCACTTTCTGCATCGGGCGCTTCTGAGGGTGGGTCACCCCTTTCAGGGACGGTGGTTCCCTCCGAGGAAGAGGTGGTCATCGGAAGCGGAGGGTCAACCCCGGGAGGCAATCCTTCCCAAGGGGGCGAACCTTCTGGTGGGGGCGAAGAGCCGGGACCGGGACCGGGACCGGGACCCGTTGATCCTTCACGGCCTGATCCGGAGGCACCGGAGGAGATCCCTGAGATCATTGACCCGAATTCGCGTTTTGAAGAGATGGCTGATCCGTCACTGGGATATGAGAGCAAACCACGATATGAGGTGGAAGAGGTGCATCTTGAGGGACGGGGCAAGACCGTGGTCTACGACAACACGCTCCCGGCGGATGCGAACCGCATTCAGATAAGAAATGAGGTTGCCCCCTATCTGAATGGGTACATGATCGTGCGCAAGGTCGGCGAGACGCAAACCGAACGCATTGAAATGGAGAAAGACAGGTTCCAGTTTTCCAGTGCTGAGACATGGACGCGACCCTCCTCCACTGGACAGATGAGGATCACTGTTTCCTACTATGACGGCGGTTGGGGGATCACCAAGACAGGCATCGATGCGGTCTGTGATGTCTATGAGCACATGGCTCACTTCATCGTGACCAATGCTGACGGCAGCCAATCCACCCATCGGGAATACTTCAACGGAAGTACGCTTGCGGTACCGTCGGAGGCATGGCGCCTTGCACTTGAGCAGCAGGTGACATCGGATGGCTCGCTTTCTGAATTGTTCTTGGGTTGGACTTGTGGAATGCAGTCAGTACTGGACTCACTGACAGTGAAGTCGGGAGATATCGCTTTCGAGGTTCGTGCACAGGGAACCCACCCAGTGCCAGCAGGCATGCGGGTGGAACCGCGTGAAGGAGCCCAGGCTCTGACATGGGTCGAGGATATGAGTGAGGCCATCCAAGGGGGATGTCTTGTCGTACCCGAAGGGGTCAATGCCCTTGAGTTTTCGAACATGGCTCCGAACCCCGCCGTCACGACCATCCGCCTCCCCCAAACGGTTTTCAAGATGGATATCCCTTCGGTGGTGAAAGCCTTTCCCAATTTGGAAACCTGGGAGGTTGCGGGCGGCAATCAGCGGTATGCAGCCACCGCCGATGGCTACCTTGTCTCGAAGGTGGACGTGGACAGGATGAGAATAGTCTCGGTGCCTCCCCGTTCCTCTTCGGTGGGGACTGCGACCGTGACGGTTGATGAAGGCGTCATTGGTTTTGGTGAATGCGCTTTCGAGGGAATCGCGTGGGGGACAGGAGAGCCGTGCCTCCTTTTCGGAGGAAATGAGGTTGACATTGAGGAATGGGATTCATTGCCTGCGGACGCGCGGGTGGCTGTACCTGAATCTCCCTACGATGAGGTCTATTGCCGCTATCTGTCCGTTTTCTTCCAGCATCGACCTGATCTGTCGATCATCGATCATAATCGAACCTGGCGACAGGGTGGCGTGTATGGCACGGGGGATGATGGGGATGCGGCGGTCTTCTTCTACACTGATTATGGTGCGGCGCTGGCCTATCTGCCTGAGAGCGAAACGTTTTCATATACGGTGCCTTCATCGGTGTCGCGTGTTTTGAATACAGCCTTCGCTGATTGCACATCCCTTTCGAGCATCATCATTCCACCCACGGTCAAAATCATCGAAAACGAATCGCTTGCAGCCCCGGCGCTTCATAGCATCATTGTGCAGGCACCGGATGCGATCATGATCGATCCCAGTCAGAAGCTCTTTGCAGCTCGCGCGGCCTATGCTGATGATTTCACGCTCTACCTTGCCTGCGAAGCGGGAAGTGATGAGCACCAGCGCTGGATTGAGCAACTGGCAGCCTGCTGGGGTTCGGAAAGCGAGGCTGCAGCACATATCATGTGCACCGGAGCCGATGAGGGAGGCTTGGAGGCCGACGCAGGAAGTGGAGCGGTCTATCAGCGAAACGGCCAAGCATTGACACTGCTTTCCGTGCCCCAGAAGACGACACGGCTTTCCGTCAAAGAGGGGACGACGGCAATCGCACCTGATGCCGTCAGGGGGCTGCCTGATCTGCGTGCCCTGATCTTGTCGGAGAGTCTCCGCACGGTGCCTGCTCAAGAATTCGCGGATTGCGCTGCGTTGGAAGCGGTGATCTATCCTGATTCCCTCCTTGGAGGAACCGATGTTTCAGCATGGGCACCCACGGTGGGCCTTTCTGCAGATCAAGGTTGCGCATCACTTCGATTCCTAGGCGATTCCATGCATTGCCAGTGGGATGGCACGGGCATCTTCTACCGTACGAATGAGGCGGGCTTGACGGTTGTCTATGCACTCAAGGCCATCGGTGAGCTTTTCCCCGAGGGGATCGTCTCGCTTCTTCCCCAGACGACGGCTATCGGGCATGAGGTCTTTACGGGTGATACGACGCTTGCAGGGGTTTCAGGTGATCGCAGCGTCGTCGCGGTGGGTACACGGGCATTCGAAGGCTGCACGTCACTCGCTTCGATGAATGCACTTGCCTCTTTGCGGTCCGTGGGAGCTTCTGCCTTTGCCCATTCAGGTTTGGAAGGCACGCTTTCCCTGAATGGCGATGGGCTTGTGATGGAGGCATCGGCTTTCGAAGGATGCGACAAGCTGGGAGATATCGAGCTGTCGGGTTCGATAGCGTCTCTCGGCCCACGAGCATTCGCCAGCTGCTCTGGTTTGACGCGAGTGATCTGCACGGACGCGCTCACCAATCTGCAGGCCATGGAGGCATCTGCATTCGAGGGCTGCCCGCATCTTTCGGAAGTCGTTGTCTCCTCTGGCGTGCGAACCATCGGGAAAGCTGCGTTCAAGGACTGCGCGAATCTGCGCACGGTTCGCCTTCCTGAAAGCGGTGCGATGACGACCAGCATTCAAGACCAGGCATTCATGGGATGCGCGAAGCTTGACTCCCTGTATCTGCATCGCCTGACGAAGCTGCAGACCATCGGCGCAGAAGCGTTCTATGTGAGCGGTGCAATGGCACGAACTGCGTCAGATGATTCGGTCGGTGGAGCACTCAAGGGAAGCCTTTACCTGCCTGGGTCGCTGGTGTCCATTGGTGAGCGCGCTTTTGCGAATCAACGTGCCTTGGAGAAGCTCTATCTGCATGGAGATGTCGCAGCGTTGCAGACCATCGGCACGAGCGCCTTTGCAGATTGCGCCAATCTGTACTCGGTCACGCTCAATGAAGCCACGTCAGGGTTGCGCATCGGTGCGGATGCCTTTGCCCGTGATGGGAGACTCTCATCGGTTGTGCTTCCGAAGTCGCTCATCTCGGTGGGCGCGCGTTCGTTCGCTTCTTGCACGCGCTTGGCGAATCTGACACTCAAGGGTGCAGCCACTGAGTCGTGTCGGTGGGAGGGGATGGGAGATGAGGCTTTCATCGGGTGCAGCGCTCTGGAGTCGCTTGATCTGTCATCGACGGTCATCAAGACGATCAGTCACGATGCCTTCGCACAGTGCACCTCTCTTGCGATGGTCGTTCTTCCCGCTACGGTCGTTGCTATCGAGAGCGGGGCATTCCGAGGATGTGTTGCTCTGAGATTGCTGAGCATCCAGGCTCCTGTGCCGCCCCATCTTGCCTCTGATGCATTCGAAGGCTGTGATACTGCTTCATTGGTGGTTCAGGTGGAGCGCTCCGGGGGAAATCAGGTGCTCAATGCATACCGCGCTGATGATGCATGGCTTGCCTTGGTGGGTGGCAGTGCCCAAAGCATCACGGTTCCCAGCGTTGATGGCACTCTTCAGATGGGGGCTGGTGAATATCGGCGCATGGGGTCAGGCTACACGTTGGTGCGGGTTGATCCTGCCAAGGTCGGCAGTGGATTCCAGCTTGCGGCAGGAACCGTGCGCATCGAGAGCGGGGCGTTCAAGGAATGCCAGCGGCTTCTTTCCGTTCTCGTTCCATCGTCGGTCACATCTATGGCCGCGGGTGCATTCGCAGGCTGCTCTTCCTTGGAGATCCTTGCATTCCAAGGTGACCGTCCCCCTGCCTTCGAAGGCGATCTGTTCGCGGGGGAAGCGGTGCAAAACGAATTCCGCCTCTATGTCACCAACGTGGACCACGCGCCGAATTACTTCGGCAGTCTGACTGAACTCGTGCGCTTCAAGCTGGTGGCGGGTGGCAACAGCTTTGCCCTGGTACCTGAGGTGGGTGCTCTCTACACCACCTACGAGACCGGTGGTACCTCTGTCTATGATGTGCTGCTACGAGTGCCACGCGCCGCTTCGGGGGAATTGGAGGTGCCCTCAGGCATGCGCTTCGTTGCTGCTTCTGCAGCAGCGGGCTGTTCAGGCATCACTCGTGTGAGCCTGCCAAGCAGCTGTTTGTCTTTGGGAGATGCGGCTTTCAAGAACAGCGGGGTGACAAGGGTTGATGCCACATCTGAAGTCACCCAGATAGGGTCACGGGCCTTTGAAGGATGCGTTCATCTGAAGAAGGCGCACTTCCTGGCCGGAGGAGGTACCAGCAATGATGTCTATCTCCCCGGCAAGCTTGAGAAGTTGGGGACATTCGTGTTCAAGGGCTGCACTTCCATCACGACGGCACAGGTGAATGGGAAGCTGAAGGAGATTCCTGAAGGAACGTTCGCGGGATGCACGAGCCTCACGCAGATGAGTGGCGGGTCTGATTCGATAGCATCATTCAAGCGATTCGGGAAGGGTCTCTTTGCGGGATGTACGGCTATGACCAGCACGGGAGCTTCGCTCACGGCATTCTCGGGGCTTGAGGAGATCGGAGAGGGTGCTTATCAAGGATGCCGCAATCTCTCACTTGCGGTATTCCCCGCATCCCTGCGCTCTGTCGGACAAGGCGCCTTTAGTGGATGCGAGAGCATCGAATTCGTCGTCTTCAATGGATGCTCACCGGCATCGATTGCCGGAAGCGGTCTTCCCGACATCTGGCATTCGAGGTCTGTGCCGGTGTTCGTCCCCCAGGGCGATGCAGGCGGCATGGGTATCGCATTGGCATATGAAACAGCATGGGGGTCAGATGCTCCTTCGGCAGGAGTGGATGCGGTGGCTGCCTCATATCGGACGGTCAGGGGTAATCTGTATGCGGAGGTCAGGTACGACACCATCCGCGAGATAGACCTCGCCTTCTTGAGCACGACTACGCAAGCCTGTGCCAATGGGGTGGTTGAGGTCTACAGGGCTACGAGCAGCTACAATTGGCGAACCCTGTACATCAACAAACGCGCCCTCAAGGACAAGACCTATGTGAAGCGGTTCTGGGTCGGGCCGGATTGCGTGGGCGCAGCTCAGCGGCCTGGCATTGGGGATGAGGCCTTCGACGGAACCGGAGGAGAAGCGGGTCTGACACTGGACCTTTCGGCAATGAGCGCCGTTCCCTTTGCGGGAAATCACATCTTCGGTGCTCAGGTGCCCGAAGGTGCACGCATTCTGGTGAAGGATGAGGCGATGGCCGAGGCATTCTGTGACGTCTCTGAGACAGGTCGGATGGGAGCGAAACTGCTTGAGGATTACGGCAAGCGTCTTGTGCGCGATGATTCCATCGCAGATGCCATAGCGCTCATGCTTGTGGATGCGGCTACCGTCGCCTCCTGTGACCAAACAGAGGCAGAAGATGATTTGAGCGCCATCCTCGACGATCCTGCGGACGCATCTGATGAACAGGCTGCTGATGACGCAGCAGTCGAAGACGCTGATGCCAACGGCATGGCATCAGCTGGATTGGATCATGAGCAGGACGATGATGCTGAAGTTTCGACCGACAGGGGATCACCGGCATTGGTAGGGGATAATGGATCGCCAAATGAGGTGACCACCCATCCGGTGGATTCACCTGTGCAGACGGCACTCGAAAGAGAAGGGCAGCCATGATAATCAGGAAAAGCGACCAGATCATCCAAGAGGTTGGCAAGGCCATCATCGGCAAGGATGAGATCATTCGCAAGGTGCTCATGGCTCTGTATGCCAATGGGCATATCCTGCTGGAGGATTCTCCCGGCGTTGGCAAGACCACCTTGGCATTGGCGTTCTCGCGTGCTTTGGGCTTCGATTATCGCCGTATCCAATTCACACCCGATACCATGCCTGCCGATATAACCGGCTTCAGCATGTACAACAAGCAAACAGAGCGCTTCGAATTCCACCCAGGCGCGGTGCAATGCAACCTGCTTCTGGGAGACGAGATCAACCGCACCTCAGCCAAGACCCAGGCAGCCCTTCTGGAAGTCATGGAAGAGCGTGCGGTCACGGTGGATGGCGTCACGCACGAGATGCCCGAGCCGTTCATCGTCATCGCAACCCAGAATCCATTGGGTTCAGTGGGCACGCAGCAGCTTCCTGATTCGCAGCTTGACCGCTTCATCGTACGCCTGTCCATGGGGTATCCATCTCACGACCTCCAAGTGGCCATGATTCGAGATTCTTTGGGTTCGAAGCCGCTTGACAGCGTGCAGGAAGTGGCCTCGCGTGAGGATATCATCACCATCCAGCGCTATCTTGCGAACATCCGCGTTTCCGAGGAGCTCATGGATTATGCGACGACACTTTGCGAGGCAACACGCACGGCTCCTTTGGTGCAGCTTGGCGTGAGCCCTCGTGGCGTATTGGCGCTGGTGCGCATGGCGCGGGCATCGGCCATTCTCAATGAACGCGACTACGTCATTCCTGAGGATATCCGCGATGTCTATGCGGATGTGTGTGCTCATCGTCTGATCCTGCGCTCTCAGGCGCGCATCGAAGGGGTCAGCGCCCAGGAGATCCTCGAAGGGCTTTTGGCAGAGGTTCCGGCTCCAGCGCTGAATCGCCGTGCGTCGTACTCATGATGCTTGATCTGGTCGCTTCGAGGAACGTCGGGTATCACTCATGAGGTCGAATCGCATCCTCGTCATCTTGGCATTCGTGGCGACGATCCTGGTCTTCATCTGGACTGGATCACTGATGGCGTTGGCCTTGATCGTGTTCATGGCCGGAGTGGTGATGGTGTTTGCCCTGGGGGTGCTTGCCACACGGGTGGGTACGGAGGTGGTCATTCACGTTCCGTCCTCTACCGCCGTGGGAGGAGATGCCGCCATCGTCCTTTCCATTCGCCAAGGTCTGCCTTTCAGCACTTCCCTCATCGGCTTTGACATGCTCTGCACAAGCGCACCGTTTCAGACGCAGGAGCATCGGTGTGCGTCGGTTGCCTTGAACACACGCAGCTGCCGTGAGGTCCATATACCGCTCAATGCCGACCGGTATGGACGCACTGAGGTGTTCGTGGACCGGTGTTGGTGCGAGGATCCTATGGGGCTCTTCCACCTGCCATTGCCATGGACGCAGAGGCGAAGCTGCGTGGTCTATCCTGCCACCTTCGCTTTGACGAGCAATGTCAAGCATGTCCCGCTTTCTCGAGCGTTCGGAACCACCTATGATGACTCACGCAGCGGATCTGATGTGGATGAGGTGTTCGATATCCGCGAATTCCAAGCGGGCGACCATTTCGCTTCGGTCCACTGGAAGCTCACCTCGAAATTCGACGTGATGATGTCGCGGCAGTTCTCGCGCCCGGTTGATTTCGAACTCATCATCGTCAGCCTGGGCGCTCTTGAGGACAAGGAGGGAAAGCCCCTGCCCGTACCGTTGCTCAATGGCACGGCATCAACCAGCGAAGCCATCTCATCGGATTTCGTGCGGCAGGGTCTGTCGCACAACTATGCGCTTCCCGTCAAAGGGGATCTGACGCAGGTGACGGTGGATGGCCTTGAGGCCATGGACGCCGTTTCGGAGCTCTTGCTGGATGCTCCTCTTCCGCCTTGCTATACCGATGCTGTGGCATGCCTCCTCTCTTCGGAGATGTCTGTCCGGTTCACGAAATGCATCCTGGTGACTCCAGTGCCTGATGAGCCTTTATGGGAGCAATTGGCATACGAGATGGATCTGAGCGTGGTGCTCGTGGTCAGTGGGACGGGAGTGAATGAGGTGGCAGGGGACTACGATCTCGTGGTCGTGGATACGGAGGAAGCGATCGATCGTGAACGCTGCATCACACTCTAGAAACGCAGACCGTGAGGTCTCTGGGGGCGCAGACGTGCGCAGGCGCACACCGGCGATTGTTCAGGAAGGCCAACCTTTGAGCGGCTTCTCGCGGTTGCGTGGACCCATCCTCGCTGCGGGTTCTCTGCTGGGGGCTGCCTTGAGTCTTCAGCTTGGATCGTTCGGATTGCCTCTGGCCGCTTGGACAGGGACGGTGGTCCTGGGAGCCATCGGTGGCCTGATGGCGGCGCTGGTCTGGCTTGACTCCCGCGGCCGACAGCGGCTCCTCTTCGGCCTGCTTGCATGCATTGCCCTCTCTTTCATCATCAATCCTCAGGCGGTGCTTGGCGCGTGGGCTACGGTGGCGAATGGGTTCATCCTGTCTTGGGATGCCATGACTGAAAGCCTGGCGTTGCCGTTTCGCACCGGTGACGGGGTAGGGGTTGTCGGCCTTGCAGCCGTTGCGCTCTGCTTCGCGTCGGTATCCTCTCTTGTGGTGTGGGTGATCCTGAGACTGCGGGCGAGTGCGCTCGCATTTGGCGTGTGCGCGGCAGTGGCATTGGCAGCCATCTTCGCCGATGCGGCCTCGTTGCTGTCGGTGGGTTCGGTCATGGGTGCAGGCGTGCTCATGGCTTCATTGCTTTCCATGGTCAAGCGCCAAACGGGTGGAGCGAACAGGCTGTCCGTCCGAGGATTCCTTGCCATGGTTCCTCCCTTGGCAGTGGCATTGGTTTTGATGCTGGGTGTCGCCTTCGCCGTTGCGGGTGGCATAGGGAACTGGAGCGGTGCCATCGGGGTGCGCGCAGACCTCATCGAATCATTCGATGAAGCACGCTTTGGATCTGACACGCTTCCTGAAGGGGAATTCGCGAAGGCCTCGGGAATGAATCGTGTCGGAGAAGGGGAGCCTGCCCCCCGTCTGGAATTGACGTTCGCCTCGCCGACGGAAGTGGAGCGTTCCTATCTGCGCGGGTATGTCGGCACGTCCTATACGGGAACGTCCTTTTCCTCACCTGCGGTTTCTGCCTATGATGGCCAATGGAATGGCCTTTTCGATTGGCTGAGGCAGAGTGGCTTCGATCCGCTGCTCCAAAGCGCGCAGTACGTGCAGGTCAATTGTGCCGTGGCGGCCCAGCAGGCACCTGCCTCATCAATGACCATCAAGGCTCGAGAAGCGAATCGGCGATATGCCTATGTTCCCTACCAGGCTATGCAAGTCACTTCGACGCAGCCACTGCTGGATATCTCCTTGCAGCCGTCTGGATTCTTTGGGTTGGAGGAGAGCGCGTTGAGCATCGTTCCGGATTCCCAGGCAACGGAATCCTTCACACCTGCAGAGTGGGTGACTTCTCCCTTGGAGGACCCATCAGGGGAGGAATCAACCTTCTTGCAGGCAGAACGGGCGTATCGCGCCTTCGTCTACGACACCTACCTCTCTGGCGCGGAGGAAAGTGCGGAAGCCATCCAGACGTTCTTCTTCACAGGCGAGGGATGGGATCCTGCAACATCTGATCTGTACAGCATCGCCACGCGCATTCGTAGCATGTTGGAATCCCGCTGCACGTTCACTGCAGCCCCTCCCTCGTTCGCTGCATCGGGAAGTCGCAACTACGTGAATTGGTTTTTGGAGGATGAGCGCCAGGGCAATGCATCGGCTTTCGCAGCAGCGGCAACCTTGGCATTCCGGGAAGCCGGTGTGCCTGCTCGCTACGTGGAGGGATACCTGCTGAGTCAGGCGAACTCCGATGCGCTGCGGGAAGCGGGACAGGCGACAGCGACCCTGACAGCCCGAGAAGCGCACGCGTGGGTGGAAGTGTATGTGGATGGAGTGGGGTGGACACCCCTGGAGATGACGCCGGGTTTCTACGATAAGGCATATGCGGCCGAACAGACCATCGAGGTGTCGAAGGAGGTTGCTGGCGATGGCAGCGACAGCGACCTGTCCGGCAGTCTGGACCGTTCATGGGATGACTGGATTCCCGATGAACTCAGGCCTTTCGCCTGGATCGGCCTGCTGCTGTTGGCGGCAATCGTCGTGCTTGCCTGTTTTGGTCTTCTTGAGTTGCAGCGTCTTTTGCGTGTACGGCTGCGTGCCAGGCGATTCGCTGAAGCCGTTCAGGCAGCCACTGCCCCTCCTGAGAGGGTGCAGTTGGTCGAACTGACCGCCATCGGGGAGACGCGAGTATCATCGCTTCTCTTTGACAGACTCATGCGCGCACTTCGCTTCGCTCCGACGCCCTTTGATGCATCGTGGCCGCGAAGGTATGCCGATGAGGTGGAACGGCACGATCTTGGCATGACCCCGTTTGAGTATCAACGCATGATAGAGCTGATAGAGCGTGAGCGTTTCGGTGGAGTGCCTCTGAATGTTCACGAGATAACCCTCATCGAGGACATCCTTGTTCGATTGGAGGCGGCTCTTTGGCGTGGCGCACCCCGCAGGCGCCGCATCGTCATGAGGTATCACGCTTTGTTCGAATTGCCTCTCTAGCCCCTGATGCTCGGTGCGTTGCCGTTTTCTCCATATTGGATTCTTTTGCAATACAATAGGCCACCAAACAAGATCAAGGGGAAAACGTGATATACGACAATGTTCTCGAAGCCTTGGGGCATACACCGCTTGTGCGCTTGCAGCGTCTGGTTCAGCCGGACATGGCGCAGATTCTCGTGAAATATGAAGGTGTGAATATCGGCGGTTCCATAAAGACGCGAACCGCTGCCATGATGATCGAAGAAGCGGAAGCCCGCGGTGACATCGGACCCGGAAGCATCATCGTGGAGCCTACCAGTGGGAACCAGGGCATCGGTCTGGCGCTTGTGTGTGCCGTGAAAGGGTATGAGGCCCGCATCATCATGCCGGACTCCGTTTCTGAGGAGCGCCGTCTGCTGGTAGAGCATTACGGCGCTCAGGCAATCATCGTGCACGATGAGGGTGATATCGGGAAAGCCATCGACGAATGCATCAAAATCGCGCAGGATATGGCTGCGGATGATCCACGCGTCTACGTGCCGCAGCAGTTCGAGAACGTCGACAACCTTCGCGCGCATCGAAATCATACCGCGCTGGAGATCGCTGAGGATGCGGGGTGCCATATCCATGGATTCGTCAGTGGTATTGGAACGGGCGGCACCATCTCAGGCATCGGCCAGACATTGAAGCGACTCTATCCTGATATCGAGATTTGGGCGGTTGAACCGGAGAATACCGCCATCCTCTCAGGAGGCGGCATTGGCAGCCATCTTCAGATGGGCATCGGTGATGGACTCATCCCTGCCATTCTTGATCAGGATATCTACGATGGCATCTGCGTGATCAGCGATGATGAGGCATTGCAGACAGCGCGCGATCTGGCTTGCGAAGAGGGTCTGATGTGCGGTGTCTCCTCGGGAACCAATGTGGCTGCTGCCATGCGCCTGGCTCGCAAGCTTGGCCCCGGCAAAACGGTCGCCACCGTGCTTCCCGACACGGGAGAGCGTTACTTTTCCACCCCACTGTTCCAATGAGCAGGCTGATTCGAAGGTCAGACCGCGTTACGACTTCGAATCGCGGTACGCCACGGCCGTTTGGTAAAGCCGTTTGACCGGACCGTCTGGGTGCTTGGGGAAGATGAGTCCATAGGGTATGTCGCAAGGCTCAGTGAAGGGGATGCAGACGAGGCCAGGATGCATATCCTCCCATATCCCCACCGTGACGATAGCGCGTTTGTTGAGTTCGCAGTCTGCGAACAGCTCCATGGTGTAGAAGGGAACCTCCGTGATACGGTTGGCCCCCAGGGCAGCAAGGTAGGCATGGGCCGCATCGTAGTCGGACGATATCCCAGATTCCATTATGACGAGATCAAGGTCATGAAGCAGGTCGGCGTCAACGGATTCAGAGTGCGCAACCTCAAGCGTCCTTGGCAGGGCAATGCAGAGCGGGGTACGTATCAGCTCCAAGAACAGGCATCGGTCGCGATAGAGCTCCGAGAGATAAAGCCCTTCCATGACATCGTAGGACACTCCAAGCCCACGCAGATAGGTACCTGGCTGCACACCTGCGCTTTCCAGTGAGATGATGTCGATGCGCGTGCCGGGAGCATGCTCGATCATATGGGACCAGATCTCAGGGAGCATGCGGCACTTCATCAGAAGCGAGGTGGCTACGCGTATGGACCTCTCTCCTCGCTGTATCAGACGCGCGCGTGCGACGGCTTCGTCAGAAAGGCGCATGATCTCAACCGCATCCTGATGCAGCGACTTTCCTGCGTCGGTGAGCTTGACGCCGCGATGTCCCCGTTCGAACAAGGTGACATCCAATCGCTTCTCCAGAAGGTCGATCTGCTGTATGAGCGAAGACGGCGCGATGTAAAGCGATCGGGCTGCCTTGCTGAAGCTTCCCGTATTGGCGACCTCAATGAACGATTCGACCTGACGTGAGTACATGGCAACTCCTTTGTGTCAGGTCAAAGCCTAACACAATGATAGAGAAAACCGTGTTCCAAACCGAATGCAAGTAATTACTATAAGGTCATGCATGGAAGTCAGGGGGATGTCATGAATGTGGACTCGATCAAACGCAAGCGGTATGTCTATCTCTTCGCATCGGCGGCGTCGTTTCTGGTACTGGGCTTGGTGTACGCATGGTCGCTTTTTGCGACACCCCTCGCTGACATATACGGCTGGGAGATGGCAGCCGTGAAGGTCACCTTCACCATCTGCATGATGGCATTCTGCGTGGGCGGCCTGATTGGCGTGCGAGTGCTTCGGCGCCTCGGCGTGCGCGGAGCCATACTGCTGGCAGCCGCGCTGCTCGTCTGTGGCTTCGCTGGCACTGCGCTTTTGGCCTCGCAGGGTATCTGGGTCCTGTACGTCTGCTATGGCGTGTTCATCGGTTGCGGGACGGGGCTGGGTTACAACGTCACCATAGCCACGGTCACCCTGTGGTTTCCCGACCGCACGGGTTTCGCCTCCGGTGTCATGTTCATGGGATTTGGGCTGGGGTCGCTCACCTTGGGCACGTTGACGCGCACCATCATCGGGACGGCAGGCATTCCCGTCGCGCTGGGAGCCGTCGCGGCGACGGCCTGCGTGGTGTTCGTGTTCTTGGCATGCTTTCTGAAGCGTGCTCCCGATAACATCGGCGAGCTTCTGGGTGTGGGTATGAAGAAGGAAGCCGTAGCCGCCGACGAACTGTCCTCCGATGCGGAGTTCGTATCGGAGGTCAAGGCTGCCGCAGACGACGAGGCCGACCAGCGCCACATCTTCCACGATCCGGCCTTCTACGGGTATTACCTGTGGGCCATCATCATCCTGGGTGCTGGGCTCGTGGTGATCGGCACCTCCATGCAGGGCGCGCTCGAACTGGGTGTGGACGCGACGTTCGCTGCCACGCTGGTGGGAATCATTCCCATCGTGAACGGCCTGTCGGGACTCACCATGGGTGTCATCTACGACAAGAAGGGACTGCGGTTCTCCATGATCCTGGTGGCAACAATCGCTTTCGCGGCGTGCACCACCTTGGCCTGTTCCTTCTTCTTCGGGCAAGGATGGCTCTATGTCATCGGCTGCCTGATGATGGTGATGGGTTATGGCAGCGTGGCGCCTCAAGCCACCGCCTTCGCCCGTGAGCGTTACGGCGCCAAGCGCTTCCCGCATCACCTGGCCATTGTGAACACCGACATCGCTGGTGGCTCGGCCTTCCAGCAGGTCGTGATGAGCGCCTGCAGCGGCGTGAGCCTGTTCGTGTACACCACCATGGCCGTATCGGGAGCTGTGGCCTTCGTGACCAGCCTCGTCTTCGCCCGCATCACGAAGCCGAGGAAAGTGGAAACCAAGCAGCCACGGGCGTAAGCCTTCAGTATAGGAGCCCCGCCGCACCCCCCCCTAGGCGGCGAGGCTCCGGACCGCGAACCCTAACGCTCTTGTTCCGACTCGCGTTGCGCCCTGGACGCCTTCTTGGACGATGTGGCGCTGCCGGAGGACAGCTTCGACACGTGACGCGCATAGACCACTGACAATACCGTTGCCACGACCACGAAGGCGATGGCGAGGTACACGGTCAGCGTGAATCCATCACCGTAGGCCTGCACTTTGGTTGCGCCATCGGCCATCAGACGGTGGACATCCCCGGACATGATTCCCACGAACAGGGCCGAGGATACCGACCCGGCAACTTGGACCAAAGTGGAATGGATTGAGGATCCGCTCGTGGACAGTTCGGGGGGAAGCACCTCCAGGTCGATACTTTTGATGGCAGGGTATTCGGCACCAATGCCGGCACATGCGAGTGCCATGCAGCATACGACCGCCACGGCGATGCCAGCATGCGTGGACACCGCGAGCGCAACGAACCCGACGAGGCAGACTCCGAATCCGATGGGCACGAGCGGCCATGCCCCCGACTTCCCCAAGACGCGTCCGCTGACGAAGCACAGCCCTGCATAGCAGAGCACCGCTGGGGCCACCAGGCATCCGGCGATGAACGGCGAGAAGCCTGAAACCCCTTCCAGGTACAGTGGGATCATCAGGCTCAGATAGATGGAGCTCATATAGCTGAGCACGATGAGAGTCTCGCCGATCACATACGTTCTGTTGCGGAATGGGCGCATGTCAAGGAGGGGCTGGTCGAGACGCTTTTGGCGATGCACGAACCAAGCGCATACGGCCACTCCCGCCATCATGAGTGCAGCCATGGGAATTGGATAGCGTGCTACGTCGTTCAAGCCGATCATGAACGCGGAAAGCCCGACGGCTATCAAAACGACGCTCAGGCCATCGATGGAAAGCTTTTGGCGGGGCATGATGTCGATGAGAGTGTGCCACGTGAAGAAGAAGAGCACGAATGCAGTCAGCGTGGGGATGGCGAAAAGCACGCGCAACCCCCAGTATGTTATGACGAGACCAGAGAGTATGGGCGCGATAGCCAGCCCTACTCCGATGACGCCGCTGTCTATGGCAAGCAGGCGTCCCGCCCCGTTCTTGGGCGAGAGGTTGAGAAGAGCCTCGTTCACCACGGGGAAGTAGAGCCCAGTGGCAACTGCTTGGACCAGCCTTGCCGCCACCAATGAGGGAAAGTCCCAGGCAAGCACGCCGAGCAGCGATCCGGCAAACGATACGATCAGGCCGAACAGCATGATCTTCCTCAGGCCGAAACGGCGCAGACTGGTGGCGGCCAACACGATGACGACGCCAGCAACGATGGAATATCCCAACACCAGCAGGTTTGCCTCGGAGAGGCTCACATGGTATTCCGTTGACACGTAGTCAAGTGCGACATTCATCAGCGACTGCATGAAGGAGGCAAGCAGGTTGCACGCGAACAACACCAATATCATGCGACGTCGTCTGTGATCCGTGATCTGTTCCTGCTGGGTTGCCATTCGCGTGGCTCCGCTCATCGCCCGATTCTCATACCGGGAATCATGGTATTGCGGGTGCTGTCATATGCGCTTCGCAGGGGTAGCTTGGTTGTAAAGCCGTAACTTGGCAGAAAGAAGGAACACCCCTTGTCTGTCAGGATCAGGCAAGGGGTGATGATGGCGAATATGATGGATGAAGCGGAAGGGTTCACTCCCACGTAACGGTGCGAGAAGGCTCTCCGGTCATGGAATCGAAGGTGGCGGTGGCGTTCCTGAGCTCCAAGACCACGCAATTGCCGTCGTTTTCGTCGTAGCGTTCGCGCAGGAAGGGATAGGCATCAAGCATATGCTTGCTGGCCTTAGGCCTCTCATCAGGGATGAAGTCAGCGCTGATGCGCACCCAGCGAGGTCCATCACAGGCGCAGATCTCAGCACGGGGGTGTGCGAGTATCTGCTTGTAGACATCCTTTGATTTCCCGGTCTGGATGTAGAGCTTGTCCTCGAAGATGTCCACCGTGCCGAAGGGGCGTACGCGAGGATTGCCCTTTGCGTCAACGGTTGCCAGGTAATAGGTTGGGGCTTTCTCTTTGAGGAAGGTGAACACTTCGTCCATGGCAGGTTCCTTTCTGTGCCAGACGTTCATGATGTTCGTGCTTCGCCCATGATAGCGTTCCCCTCGTCTGCGCCCTATAGGCCTATTGGTATTAAATCGCGCTTTTCTTAAGAGAGATATCATCCTGTTCTGACAATCGGAAAGCCCCAGGCACATCGCAAGCCACACCCGAAAAGGGTCATCGCAGATTCGCCAGCAATGCCTCCACCAGGAAGTCCGTGGCTCCTTCGCCGCAGGGCTCATCGTAGTAGGCCCGGAAACGCGAATCCTCCAAGTAGCCTTGGGCAAGGCCACGGTGCGCTTCGCGTGTATAACCCTCACCCCAGTGGATGCGAATCCACTTCTCATGCATATGGGCCAACTCCTGGGATGCTTCGCTTGTGGGGTCTTCGGTGGCCATGGCTATGCGCAGCTGCACCTTGATGGCCTCTTCCAGCAATTCCTTCGCGTCCCATTCGTCCTTCGTCAGCGCCATCATGCGCGCGTTCGCCTCTTCGATGGCATCATTGCCGTAGAGCTTGCGTGCTTCTTGGCCGTAGGCTTGCTCGAATCCTTCCAGCCCCTGTCTCTTCATGTCTTCGAACGCATCTGAAGCATCCATACCATCCATCCTTTCCAAAGCGGCGATAGCGGCTTTCGTGCGCTTGATCGCCTGGTTCACTGATGCACCCTGCGCCTGCAGGGTGGCAAGATGTGACGTGAGGGCGTCCTTGACGTCCATCGTGCCGCTCAGCAGAGATCCGATGGCGGCAAGGGTCAAGCCGCAGGCCTTCATGGCCAGGATCTGGGCGAGTCGCTTGGCATCGCTTTGGGTATAGGTGCGGTACCCGCTTTCCGTGCGCATCGGGGCAAGCAGGCCCTTGTCCTCATAATGGCGAAGGGTGCGGGAGCTGATATTTGCCAGCTCTGCCAGCTGACCTATGGTGTAGCTTCCCATCCGCTTGGTATCCTGGTTGTTTGAGGGTTTGCCCATCACGTTCACCTCCTTGCCTGCATGATGCTCCTTGCCGCAGCGTCAAGGTCAAGCGGTGATACAGGACGCATCAACTGCAGCCATTCAGTGAAGCTAGGATCGTATGCCATTCTGCGCTTTGTAGGCAGCTACGAACTCGCAAGGTGACAGTACCGGAAGGGGAGATTGAGAAAAATCCCTCCCGTTCCGTGTAACGATGACATTCGCGTGGGATGCGAGTGCTACTGCACAGATGAATGCGTCCTCGATATCAGCGAAACCCAACGTCATTCCCCTGAGAACAGCGCTTTCGTCCAATGAGCAGAGCACTACATAATCCAAGAGTTTCGTGATGGCTTCTTTGGCTATGATTGCGTTCCTGTCCCTCTCGATGATATAGAAGATGGTGCTGAGGGAATCTGTCGAGAGGCAAAGCTCGATCTTCTGCTGTTCGGCAAGCGCGAAAATATAGAGAGCATCCCCGGCGAAGGGTTGTCGGTTTTGCAGGAGATCCAGAGCGACATTCGTATCTATGAATACTCGTTGCATATCATGCATCTGCTTTGGCTATGCGGTGAGCACGGTAGTCCTCTTCCGTGGTTGCTCCGGTTCCAATGCCTACAAGTGAACTGAGCTGTGCACTGATGGGTATCTCCTCTTCGATGACATCAGCAGGACCCAAGGATAGGAGAAAGCTCTCCACCAAAGACGAGAGGCTGCGGCCCTGCTGCTTTGCATAGAGTTTTCCTTGGGTGATGACCTGTTGTTCGATGCTCAATGTAAGTTTCTGATTCATAGGTATTCTCTCCTATCATACGTATACTATAGCATAATAGATACGTATATTGGAGGAAGGGCTATCTGAAAGCACAAACGTTCCCTGACACATACCCCTTAACATGCACTTGACACGTAATGATGTGGGTGTGTTCTTATGACATCAGGGGTGAAGATGATGAGTCGAGAAGGTGAAGAACTGATTGATTTCAAAGAATACCCTTTGCCTATGCCACCTATTAAGGTGCCTCGGAATCCTTGGTTGACGGCTGCATTCGGGTTATCCATTGCGACCCTCGTAATATGTGTGCTCGGTACCTTCAAGGCATTGTTCCTATTCCTACTCTCTCACGGGGCGATTTCTGAAGGAATTGAAATGGGTCTCGACTATTGGGTGATGCTTTCTGATGGAACAGGTACAGGTGTCGATGTTGCCATTGTCGAAAAATTGTTTGGCGAGTATCCAGGGATTCCAAAAGGCCTGCTCATCACTCTCGTCAATGCGGCCATCTCGTTTCTTTGGTTCGCATCATCTTCCATTCCCCTCATCATTGCTATCTTGATCTTAATAAGATTGGATCACGATCACAGCTCTGCTCTCCCAAATCGATTATGGATAATAGGCGTTGTGACATCGCTTCTTACCATGCAATTGATTGCTGCTGCTCTCTTCCTTCTTGTGGCGTTCGCTTCCGCGAAGGGGAGGCATATAGCAAGTCGGAGAATTCTGAGAGGGTGCGCTGCCATTGGGGTGGCTGCATTGTGTTGCTGGGGTATATGTATGGCTTATGTCATTTATACTAATAGCGAAGTGGAAGGGCTTATGGGAAACGTCGAGCAGGTAACGCGACGGCAGACGCCCGTTGATATCACGAAAGAATCCGGACCTGATATCCATTTCGCACCGGATTTCAACAAAGCAGGGGATCAGATCAGTACGGTTACCGTGACGCATGGATTGCCGATCCTGGTGGGAGATAGCGGTACGATGATGATGTATATCGAAGAAACCTATGACAAGTCCAAGGCCGATTTGACGGATCAGCATGACTTCCTTCGTCTCTGGTTAAAAAAGGTGGATGGAGAATGGGAAATCGCTGACTACTACTGGCATCTATAGAGCATGTCAGGGGACGTCCCCTGACATGTGCCCTCATTTCCTTCTCTAGTTCTTCTAAAGATCAATGTAGTCCATGTCGACTCAGATTGATAGCCATTTTCGGATATCGAAGCAATTGGTATCAAGGTCATGCTGCAATGCAGGAGATCCAATTTCAGGGTCCTGAAATTGGATCTCCGTCAACGGTGTTCTATTGCATGGCTGCCATAACAGTTTGGAGGTCTATCCAAGGACTCTGGCCATCCCAGATCTCTCGGGCTTTCTTGGTCATGTCGATGACCGGGTTATACTCGTGAATCTCTATATGATGGCCGATGTTCTCGCCTGCCATGGTATCAACATAGGCTATAGGCTTGCCGCTTGAGTGCATCTCCTGACCGATCTCATAGCCATGGTCCTTGAATTGCTGAATAGCCTCATCGTAGTTATCGACGATCACGTTCACATGATTGAATCCATACCCGTTCTCATCGAACAGCATGGGATCATCGTTGACCTTTTGGACGAATTCCACCTGCATAGGACCCCACATGCCTAACGCGATGATGATCTCTGGATCCACTTCCTATCCGCGCACTTCGCAGGATTCGTAGTGCATGGGACCCATCTTGATGAACGGCCCTGCTCCGAACAATTCATAGAATTCCTGTACGGCTGCATCTATGTCCTTTACGGTATAGGACAGTTGATCGGGACCGTATTTGTTGAGAATGGTCTCGTACATAGTCTTCCTTTCTTGGAATCTGACTGAATACATGGATACAACATTCGCGAATCTCGCGAGCACCTCTCGTGCGCCGCGATCGGACGGATCCCCATGCAACTCTGGCGAACTGCAGGGGGTAGGGGCATTCAGCTTTCAGGTGTTGGTATGTCTGATATCGTCGACCCATCAATGGCACTGCGCCACTTACCGTTCAGGTACACGTAGCGAGGCTTGAGCGTCAATCCACCTCCATGCGACGCGGTGGTGTAATAGCGCACAGGCAATGGATCCGTGCCATCAACGCACAGGATGGTGTGATCATCCGCCTCGGCATAACAGCTGCCATTCAATGCCACCATATGCAGGTGGATCGGATCTATGGTCTTGATGGCTATCTCATTGACGCCCAGAGCCTGCCTGAACGCGCTGAGCACTTCCAACCGATCCATGACATGCCCCTCTTCTATGTGTTGGGAGGCTTGGGCGCTTCTGGCGCCACCGGAGCGCTTGGGGTGTTTGGAGGCTTTATAGCTGCATCGAGGGCTGCCTGATCGGCATCGAAGTCCACTTTCATGTCTGCCAGCAACGCTCCGCACTGAGCGCATTCTTTCGCGATGGGTTTGTTGTCCGCTCCGCAGCTGGGACATTTTTTCATGCTGATCTCAGCGGGTCTAAAGCACATGTCTATCGTACCTCTTCCAAATAAGTCCCGAGGTGCATCTCGCGCCCCGGGACCTGCTTCATCTGTCTTCTAGCGCAGGGGGATGTCCGGCAGACCTTGATCCTTCTCTAAGGTGGAAACGTGCATCTCCTGAGCCTTCCCATCTTTACGTATGGTCACCGTGTATTCATCGGCGGGAATCTCCTTGAACCAGAAATCCCCCCACAGATCGGTGGTCGTCTCATAGCTGTTGCTGCCGCTCACCGCTGTGACGGTCGCCCCTTCGATGATCTCCATTTCGTCTGGATCATAGACGGTTGCCGCGATGAAGGTCTTGGGGAGCTCCTTGTAGTAAACAAGGGAACAGTCATCCAGACGCTCGGCGTTCGTAAGGTCAAATTCAGAGGCATCTCCGAATTGGATGACATCCACGGGGCAGCTGTCTACGCAACGCGGGGTCCGGATTGGGGAATCCTCATCATCGATCAGGTGGGCGCAACCGCAGCAGCCCTGAGGGATGTTCAGCTCTTCGTTCCAAAAAACGCCAGGGAACTTCTCGGCAAGGTCCTTGCGGCCTTTGGCCTTCTCCGGCTCGATCACGATGAGGCCATCATCGCGATCCATCAGCACCTCGGGAGCATACTCGCGAATAGCCTCAGTTTGGGCACCAATGACTGGCACGTAGGAGACGCGGACATGCGAACTGGCACCGCGCTCCTTCTCGGTCACATTGATCCAGAATTGACCGATATCGGGTTGTTCGGCTGCATAGGGTAGCCATGAGTTGTCACAGAACTCATCCTTGCAGGCAATCTGGCAATCGCGGCAGCCGGTGCATTTTTGCAGGTCGATATAGAAAACCTTTGACATCTTCATTCCTTCCGTAGCCTAAGCCGTTTCCTCAATCACCCATGAGTCGTAATTGATGCCGATGGCGGGGTCATAGTCGCGCGCGAAGGCATCGGGGTAGTCTTTCTTCCATTGCTCAAGTTCAGCATTCTCAAGCTTGGCAGCCTCTACCAGATATCCACTGACAGCAAAGCCACGGCAGTTCTTGGAGACCTGATTCTCAGGGCTGATCAGATTCGCTGCGCCACCGCGGTCGATATGCGGGGCGATAGGATCGACACGGGAACCCTTGTTGACTACCACAGCACCTGGGATCACGCGCTCAGAGAGACGGGCGCCGGTCAGGATGATGCCGCGGTTGTTGTAGATCTTGACGATATCGCCGTTCTTGATACCACGTTTTTCGGCATCTACCGGGTTGATCCAGATTGGTTCATACTTGTAGCCGTCAGGTCCTTCCACCTTCATGGTCTCGAGTTCACGGAACCATTTGATGTCGTCACCCTGAACATGCACGCGCCAACGGCCTGGGTTCGCGACCATCAACAGCGGGTACTCCTTGCAGCGTTCGCCCCACAGCGTCTCGTCATGGCTCCAACCCTCTGATTCCGGTCCGCCAATGGTCCAACGAGCCATAGGAGTTCGCTCGATGTCATCCGGGAAGTGGTCAGCCAGCGCCTGAGACCAGAACTCCAACTTGCCACTGGGTGTATCCAACGGGTTGCTCTCTGGATCCTTGTAGAACAGATACATGCCAGCAGGCAGTTCATCTTGATTGGGATCCTGCTTCGGGAAGTAGAAGCCGTTCTTGTTGAGATCCTCCCAGGAGATTTCCTCGCCCAGACGGGAATTGTTGTACTCGAATTCGCGCCACTCTTCATAGGTCATGCCCATGTCTATCTGATCACGTACGCCGAAGCGTTCACCGATAGCGCAGGCGATCTCGAAGTCAGACTTGGATTCGCCCACTCTGTCGCAGCCTGGAGGGGTGATGGCAGAAGAACGGAGGGAAACCACCATGGAACCGCCAACCATGTCATCATCTTCGATGCAGGTGGTCACTGGCAGCACCAGGTCTGCGAACAGTGAATCGTTTTCCAGCCACTGATGATTGGTCACGAAGAACTCCACCTCGTCGGTGCGGATGGCGTCCTGATAGCGGAAGCCGCCATCCCAGCAGTTCATATTGCATGGTTTCTCTGACCACAGCATGTGGATCTTGGAGAACTTGGGCATATGCTCGCGCTTGTAATCGATGGCTGCCTGGAGCTCCTCAACGGACTTGCCTTGGGCGCGCGCCAGCTCCGGAGAGGCGGTGCCCAACGCTGCCAGATAGGAATCGGCTGTCGTGGGATAGGTGTTCTTCTGGAATTGCTCGGAAGTCTCAACATAGACGATAGCTGGTGAACCATACCATTCGGCGTTGCCCTCAAGCAGTGCTTCTGCGATGAGCGTACGCGGGATCTTCTGCTCTGAGGGGTAGAACATACGGCACTGATTCGCCATGCTGAATGGAGCGGATGTGGAGCGCGCGATCGTCTCCTTGCCGATGAGCGATGCATTCATATAGGCTTGCTGAACACCTGGTTTCCCAAGGCCCTGCATGCCCAGAAGGTAGGCATGGGTGCGTCCCGGCTCGAAGCTGTAAGGGCCTTTGATGGCGCCAGAGCTGAAGTGTACCGATGCGGTGGTCAGCTTGGCGCGATTGCGGGCATAGGCCTTGATGGTGTATTCCGGAATGCCCGTGCGTTCGGCGGCCCAGGCAGGTGTCTTGGGAATGCCCTCTTCGTCTTCGCCGAGGACATAGGCCCTCACCTTGTCGAATCCCACCGAATGCGTATCCACGTAGTCCTTGTCATACAGATCCTCGGTGATCCACACGTACATGACAGCGAAATCAAGCGCTGCATCGGTGTTGGGAAGGATGGGAATCCACTTCATCGTGTCATGGCAGACGGCGGTGTAGTTGCAGAACGGGTCGATGATCACGAACTCCTTGCCACAATCCTCCCAGAAGTTGATCAGGCGTGACCAGAATTGGGAGGCGTAGTTCTGGGTAAGCTCCCAGTCGCCAGCTGCAAAGGCTATCATCTCGGAATGCTCGGAGATGTCGCGGAGCACATGCCAAGGGTTGTAACCAGTCTGTGGAGGTGCGGGCATCCCCAGACCCTTGTTGCAACCGGAGCCCCAGAAGTGCTTGGCACCCCAGTACCAGCCTTCGACCGAGTCGGGTGTGCGCACCTCACGGGTATAGCCGCCCAGCTTGCTCATGAGCGTGGAGTGCATGCCACCGCCGGAATGGAGGTTCTTCGATTCGCGATGCCCATCTTCGCCGATGGTGAGCACTGAATAGGGTCCGTAGGCATCAAGGATGCGCCTGATCTCGGATTCCATGATGTCCAGTGCCTCGTCCCAGCTGATGCGAACGAACTTCGACTTACCGCGGTTTTGCGCGTTGATCTTCTTGGGGTCACCGCCGGGCTCCCAGTCAACACGTTTCAGCGGATATTTGACGCGATTCTTCGAATACACGCGATTCTTGTAGGCCAAGGCAAAATAGTTCGGCGCAGATTTCAGCCCAGGGCGGAACTCCTTATCACCCACTTTGATGGTCCACATGGAAGGTTCAAGTTCCTCCTCAGTGTAGATATCGGTGTAGTGGATCGGGCGTATGCGGACTATCTTGCCGTCCTTGGAATCCACGTAGGTCAGGTCACCTCCCGTGCCGCCGCAGGCGATGCTTTGCACCGTCGTCTTCAGTTCGCTCATGGGCGCTCCTCTCTTCTTCGTCATGACTTCTTCGGAATAGAAGCCAACGAAAAGGGTATGGAGGAACGAATGGCGCGGGAATGCACTTTTGGCCCCATCTTGGGAGCCAGTTGGATACAGCTACTTGTCCAAACCGGCCTTCACGGCATAGACAGCCAGCTGAACACGGTTTTCCAGTCCCAGCCGCATCATGATTTGAGAGATGTGCTTCTTTACGGTTCCCAGGCTCAAGAACAGCTCCTCGCCGATCTGCTCGTTTGACTGTCCCTTGGCTACGAGGCTGAGGATCTCCCTCTCGCGGCTGGTCAGCTGATCAAAGCCTGTCGTCTGGGGCGCGTCAGACGATGAGGTGCCTCCACCTTCCGCCATGCGCATTCGTGCGAACTCATCCACTACAGAGCCAGCTATGGCCTCAGAAAGGGTGGCACCGCCCTGCATGACGGCGAAGAGGCGATCCTTCAGCTTGCGAGCTGGGGTGTCTTTCAGCAAGTATCCCCGCACTCCTGATTGCAGAGCACCGAACACGAGCGCCTTGTCTGATTCAACGGTGAGCAGCACGATAGGCATATCAGGTTGGCGTGCCAAAATGGCGCGTGAGGCGGCGATGCCGTCCATCTTCGGCATGCGCACATCCATGAGGATGAGGTCAGGCTCAAGGTACAAGGCGAGATCCACGGCCTCCTGACCATCTGAGGCCTCACCAACTACCTCATATTCCGGCCAGCGTTCTATAAGCCCACGCATGGCTTCGCGATACAGAACCTGATCATCAACGAGCAACGTGCGTATTGCCTTGCTATCCATAGATGCCTCCATCAGTTGCGGATAACGGGGATCTCCATACGAACCGTCGTTCCTTCGTCAGTGGAAGCAACCTCGAGTGATCCCCCGATGGATTCCGCTCGTTCCCGCATTATACGGATCCCTAGCCGTTCCGGGGATACCCTTGACAGGTCGAAACCGACCCCATCGTCAGCGACTTCGATGATGGCGTATCCATTCCTACGCGTAAGGCGGACATCAACGTTATGGGCTCGAGAATGCCGCATGACGTTGAGCAGGCTCTCATTGACGATGCGCACCAGTTGCAATCGCATGTGATCTGCAAGCGGTACCGGCCCTTCGAGGCTCACATGGAGTTGCGCGTGAATATCCCAGAGATTGCGGAACCGGGCGAGAATGCCATCGAGTACCTCTTCGATGTCGTCGGCTTCCGTCAGCGGCGTTCTGAGGGAGAGCATCTCATCGCGCAGTACCGTGGACATCTGGCGCAGCTGGTCGCTGAGCAGGTGCAACTCTGTGTTGAGGGAGGACATATCATCATCCTCGAAGCATTCCTGAGCCGTATCGGCATGGAGGGCAAGAGCACTTGCCATTTGAGAGATGCTGTCATGGATTTCGCTGCTGAGCTGCTTGCGCTCCTGCAGTACATGGAGATCAAGTTCCTTCTTCTCCATCTGGACGCGCTGAACGAATGTTCCCAGAACGGCGCCTATTTGTCGCAAGAACGCAAGATCCTCTTCTACCTTCCAAGGGAGCGGGCATTTGTAGACGATGGAAAGCAGACCCAGTACTCCAGAAGAGGATGAGAGGGGAATGCTCACGGCGCTGCGATAGCCTGCCTGCACGGCTTCCGGTGGTATCTCGTCTTGGGCATGGGGGTGCTCGTAATCCTCCATGATGATCAGTTCGCGATTCTCGACCATCCAGGCCATGCGCCCCATCTGCGTGGTGAGGGACCTGGTATAAAGATCAGGTGCCACTTGCTCTTCATGGGAGGCCAAGTGATTGAAGGATTTTCCTGACAGGTCCAGAAGGTGAAGGTGCGCCCCACTGCACTCAAAGTATTCCACGCTCACATCCACGAATCGATGATAGACCTCCTCAGGGTCAGGAGCCCATCTCATTGTCTCGCAAAATGCCAGCAACGTTTCATAATGGTCATGTTTCATGACGCTTCCTTGCTCTTCCACCCTCATGCCTTTCCTTGGCCCGATTCCTTCAGCCGACCAAGAGGGACCATGGTCCGGCAGGGCGGCGTATTCTCTTTTCGCGCTTCGTTCTTTCTTCCGCAGGGGAATCCGCAAATCACCTGTTGCAAGTGACAGGGTTCGGGCGGGACGGCCCCTTCGTATTCAGCGGCTAAATCATAGCTACAGGAAGGACAACGTGGCATCCCCACCCGGCCACGTTCAAGCATCTTCTTTTCCATGATGCTCTTTTGATGAGGCAGGTTGAAGCAGATGAGATATTCCTCCCGCGTCAACGAATGGGGCGAGCCGCATCGAGGACAGGTTACCTCGATGATGCGCTTCGGTCGGCACTGGCCGCAGTGGGGATCACATGATGCTGCATAGCACATAGGATGGGACCTCCTTGCCTTCAGCTATCCTATCTGCTCTTTGAGCCTGTCGCAGCCACAGGCGCATCCTTGGGGATACAGCTCACGCTCGATGGCTGATTCGTGAATGATGGCCAGCAGTTGGATGTCGAAGGTAACTGCCTGCCCCGCCAGTTCATGGTTGCAGTCCAAGACGATGGTATCGGGATTCGCCGAGACCACTTTGGCGCGGATGGTGCCTGCCTCGGTCTTGATCTCCACGTATTCTCCCACTGGCATCGCTGAGGCATTTGAGAGCTGGACGGCTGGAACGGAGATCAGGAGCTCCTCGTCGTAGGCTCCAAAGGCTTGCTCGGGTTCAAGGCGTATCGTCCGCTCTTCACCAGGGTTCATCTCGCAGATGACGCGCTCCACTGTCGGCAGCAGACGCCCGGAGCCCAACTTGACCTCCAAGGGCCCTCCTGACCGCTTGCTGTTTTCGAATTCCCGGCCATCATCAAGCCTGCCGCGGTAATGGACCTGGGCCACCTCGCCGATCTCTGCCATGATCATTCTCCTCCTTGAAACGGCTCGATGAACCTTGTTTGCACGGTTGCTGTCTTGCGGATGCTCATGGATGACAAGATACCGCGAGGATCGCATTCGTTGACGCGAATATGCAGAAGCATCCTTTCGGCCCTAAAGTCGAGACTTGCGGCTATTGCTCAATTTCCAAGATGGGCTTGTTGCCGTTGGCTACGCAATGCGAAACGTTCCTCTTACAGGTCACTTGCAGAAGGGGAGGATCTGCTCGTAGGCGTTGATCAGGTCCTCCAGGGAAGCAGAGGCATTCGCGGGGCTGGTGGAGGGCAAGCGCGTGCAGCCCCTGTGCGTTTGGGCTTCGCAGTACCGCTGGTAGAGTTCTGTCGCCTTCGCTCCCGTGCAGAAGATGGCCTCGATGGGGGCCTTGCCCAGCAAGCGGCTGATGTCGTTCGGCACGCATTCGGCTATGGTTCCGTCTGCCGCCCCTTCGATGGTGCAGGATGCCAGCACGTCCCAAAGCGCGATGCCATGGGACAATGCCAGTGCGCGTTTCTCTTCGTTGGTCTGGGGAAGCGGTTCATCGAAGAGGGCTGCCATGACCTTCCAGAAGCGGTTCTGGGGATGGTTGTAGTAGAAGCCTGTCTCGCGGGACTTTGGGGAGGGCATCGTGCCCAAGACGAGCACGCGGGAATTCTCATCGAAGACGGGTTCCAGCGGGTGGGTCACCCGGGTTGCCTTGGCGGTGGTCTTGGTTGATGTCCTGCTGCCACCTATGCGAGCGTCTTTGCCCAAAGCGGTCGCCTCCTGCCTTTCCGTGAGTGTCACTGCGTCTTTCTCCTCTTTCCCCTTCGGCTTGGCAGCGGCACTTGCACTCTGGTTCGCCAGCGCTTCCAGTTCCTGATCCAAGGCCGAGGGGATGCCGAAGAGGGTTTTGCGGGAGGAGAAGAGACGGGGCTCCTTGCCACTGGATTCCTCCGCCAGCCTCTGTCCGAGTGCCTCCCAGTTCCTGTCGCGGTTCGTTCTCAAACGCTCTCCTTTGAAGGTGATGTCGATCATCCCATTATGCAGCAAGGAGAGGTGTCATGGATCGATCTGCATTCCCGATCCCGATGCGCTGATTTTGCAAGGGCTTTACGTTTCACTGATTCGCTTTTGACAGAGGCATTCCATGCTTAGAGCGAAGATCGTTTCCGGGTTTCCAGGAACGTCGGAACGTAGACATTGAGAAAGGAATGGGAATGCTCAAGAAATCGCTATTGCGTACTGTGGCAGGCTTGATGACCGCCGTCTGCCTGGTTGGGGGAGCAATGTTGACGGGATGCGCGTCGCAGGGGCAGAGCGCTCAAGAGGGTGATGGGTCAACATCCCTTGACAAGCAGATCTCCGTCTACTCTCGCGAGGACGGCTCAGGGACAAGGTCTGCCTTCGTCGAGCTCTTCGGCCTTGAGGAGAAGGATGCATCGGGAAACAAAGTCGATCTCACCACCGACAAGGCATCAGTGACGAACTCCACGTCGGTGATGATGACCTCCATCGCCAATGATCCCTATGGCATCGGCTATATCTCGCTTGGCTCCTTGAATGACACGGTGAAAGCCGTGCGCATCAATGGGGTGCAGGCTGCAACTGATACGGTGAAGGACGGATCCTATGAGATATCGCGACCCTTCAACATCGTGACAGGTGAAGACGTCTCGCCCGCAGCGCAGGACTTCATCTCGTTCATCATGAGTTCGGATGGGCAGACGATCGTAGAGGACAACCACTATATCTCCGTGGCCGACACAGCAGCACCGTATCAGAAGGGGGATGCATCAGGCAAAGTGGTCGTAGCGGGATCCTCTTCCGTGACACCGGTGATGGAGAAGCTGGCAGAGGCGTATCAGACACTCAATCCCAATGTGTCCATCGAAGTCCAGCAATCCGATTCCACTACGGGTATCACCATGGCCAAGGAGGGCACATGCGACATCGGCATGGCATCCCGCGAACTCAAAGATTCAGAAATGGCTGCGGGGCTTGCCGCTGAAGCCATAGCTCGGGATGGGATCGCTGTCATCGTGGCTCCTGAGTCCGCCGTTGAGGATCTGACAACCGATCAGGTGAAGGCTATCTTCTCAGGCAATGCGCTCACGTGGTCTGAGGCGGTCAGCTGATATGGCAATGGATGACGGGAAGCACAGCCACACACTCAAGGAAAAGGCTGCGCAGTGGCTCTTCGGAGCCGCTGCTGCCCTGTCCATCTTGGCGGTGGCTCTGATCTGTCTCTTCCTCTTCGCGAATGGCATTCCTGCCATGGCGGAGATCGGCCTTCCGGAATTCCTCTTCGGCACCACCTGGAAACCGGGAAACGATGCCTATGGCATATTCCCCATGATCGTCGGCAGCCTCTATGTCACGGCGGGAGCGATCATCATCGGGGTCCCTGCAGGTATCTTGACCGCCATCTTCCTCTCACGCTTCGCCCACAAGCGCATCTCTGCGGTCCTGAAGCCCGGCATCGAATTGCTTGCCGGTATTCCTTCCGTGGTCTATGGCTTCTTCGGATTGATGGTGATCGTCCCCTGGGTTCGTGCCATCGGGCCCGGCAATGGACTGTCGCTGCTGTCAGCCTCTCTCCTTCTGGGCGCGATGATCCTCCCGACTGTGATCACCGTATCGAAGAACGCCCTTGATGCAGTTCCGAAGAGCTATTACGAAGGAGCCCTCGCCTTGGGAGCGACCCATGAGCGGTCGGTGTTTCGCATTCTCGTGCCAGCTGCGTTCTCAGGGATCATGGCGGCTGTCGTGCTTGGTATCGGCCGAGCGATCGGAGAGACGATGGCAGTCGTGATGGTGGCGGGGAATCAGGCGATCATCCCCACGTCCCTTTTCGACGGAGTGCGGACCATGACGGCCAACATCGTACTGGAGATGGGGTATGCTGCCGACCTCCATCGAGGAGCCCTCATCGCAACGGGCGTGGTGCTCTTCGTGTTCGTCATGCTCATCAGCCTCCTGTTGGGGGCCATGAAGAAAAGGGGTGAGCAGCGATGACAGCTCGTCTTCTCCGTCTGGCCGTGTATGGTGGAGCGGTGATATCCAGTGCAGTCCTCCTCCTGATAGTGGGTTTCATCCTCATTCAGGGGATTCCGCATCTCAGCCCATCGATGTTCGAGTGGGAATACAACTCCACCAATGTCTCCCTCATGCCGGCTTTGGTGGATACCGTGCTCATGGCGCTGCTTGCCCTGATGCTTGCCGTGCCCATGGGGGTGGCATCTGCCATCTACTTGGTTGAGTACGCGAAGTCTTCCAGTCGCTTCGTCCAGGCAGTGCGCCTCACCACTGAAACGCTCCAAGGCATTCCCTCCATCGTCTATGGCCTGTTCGGACTGCTCTTCTTCTCCTCGGTGCTCGGATGGGGCCTCTCTCTGCTCTCAGGAGCCTGCACGCTTGCCATCATGGTGCTTCCCATCCTCATGCGCACCACAGAGGAAGCCCTGCGCGCAGTGCCTCCAGCCTACAAGCAGGGAGGGCTGGCTCTGGGCGCTGGAACGGTTCGCACCATCTTCCGATGCGTGTTGCCAAGCGCTCTGCCCGGCATCTTCGGAGGCATTCTCCTGTCATTCGGTCGCTGCGTCGGTGAGGTTGCGGCGCTCCTGTTCACCGCAGGCACCGTGGCACAGATACCTGACTTCGCAGGACAAGGCATCTTCGCTCTCTTCGACTCCTGCCGTACCCTGGCCGTGCATATGTATGTGCTGGCCAGTGAAGGACTTCATGTGGATGAGGCCTATGCCACAGCAGTGGTGCTGCTTCTCTTGGTGATCCTCTTGAATGGTGCCACGAACCTCATCGAGAAGCGCTTGGATGTGCATCGTGGCAGCTGATCAGATTGGACAAGCGGATGGAACGGAAGGCGGCAAAGGCCGTGTTGGCAACGACCAGCCCAGTGACTCCGTCCCCAAAGACCCAAACACCAGAAAGGACATGATGATGGAATGCCTTCAAGATGAGAACGTCACCGAGATGATGGTGGGATTGCTGGCAGAGGAGCCCCGAAGTGGCACTTCGGCAGAGGATGGAACTGAGTCGCAGGCGGCGAAGATGGAGGTGCACGATCTGAATCTCCATTATGGAGAGTTCCATGCACTGAAGGATATCTCCCTTGCGTTTCCCGCCAATGAGGTGACGGCGCTCATCGGACCCTCTGGATGCGGAAAGTCCACGCTGCTCAAGACGCTCAACCGCATGAATGATCTGGTGGAGGGATGCACGATAGAAGGATCGATCCAGCTGGATGGCCAAGACATCAACGGGCAGATTCCCGTCACTGACCTTCGCAGGCGGGTGGGTATGGTCTTTCAGCAGCCCAATCCCTTTCCCATGAGCATCTATGAGAATGTCGCATTCGGACCGCGTACCCATGGCGTGAAGGATCGTGGGGAGCTTGATGCCATCGTCGAGCAGTCACTGCGGGATGCCGCCATCTGGGATGAGGTGAAGGATCGTCTGAAGAAGAGTGCCTTGGGGCTCTCAGGCGGCCAGCAGCAGCGTCTTTGCATCGCACGGGCGCTGGCCGTGAGGCCTGAGGTGCTTCTGCTGGATGAATCGACCAGCGCGCTTGATCCCATTTCCACGGCGAAGATAGAGGAATTGGTGGGGCAGCTCAAGGATCGCTATACCGTCATCATGGTCACCCATAACATGCTCCAGGCTCTTCGCGTCTCAACGAAGACCGCCTTCTTCCTGCTCGGTGAGATGATAGAGGCCGATGACACCAATGCGCTGTTCACGAATCCCCGTGACAAGAGAACGGCCGACTACGTCTCTGGCCGATTTGGATGACATCAGCGGTCCAGGCGGTTCGCGTCCAGTGACCAGAGGGCGCGGATGGCCTCCCCGTTGATCGTTCGGTCCCGAACGTCGTTGAATTCTTTACGATAATTTGACACAAGGCTGGCTCCCTCCCAGCCCTGTTCGCGCTACCATCTAGGGATGATCTATTACGTTGAGGATGATGCGAACATTCGGGACCTGACTGTCTACACCTTGAAGCAGGCTGGTTTCGACGCGCAAGGCTTCCCCGATGGGGATGCGATGCTTGGCGCCTGCACAGAAGAGGTTCCGCAAGTCATTCTGCTTGACATCATGCTTCCGGGCAAGGACGGCATGCAGATCCTCCAAGAGATACGCGCAAGCGATGTCCTGTGTGCCGTTCCCGTGATGATGCTCACCGCCAAAGGCAGCGAGATCGACAAGGTCTTAGGGCTGGATGCGGGGGCGGATGACTATCTGGCCAAGCCATTCGGCATGATGGAACTCGTCTCGCGCGTCAAGGCCCTTCTGCGGCGTACCCAGTCTTCTGGTCCCCATGATTCGGATCTGCTGCGATGTGGGAGCGTGGCGCTTGATCCTGGGTCCCATAAAGTGACGGTGGCAGAGGAGGCGGTGACGCTCACGTTGAAGGAGTTCGCGCTGCTCCAGGAGCTGATGATGAACCGAGGACGCGTGCTTTCCCGTGCGCAGCTTCTGGCAAGCGTATGGGGATGGGATTTCGCAGGCAATACCAGAACCGTTGACGTCCATGTCCAGACGTTGCGGCAGAAGCTTTCGGAAGCGTCACCCGAAGCGGACTCGCTCATCGAGACGGTGCGGGGAGTTGGCTACATGATAGGAAGCTGACATGCTGGGTGCCCATTCGTCAAGGAAGCTCTCCACCACCCTGTTCCTCTCGATATTCGCCTATTCGATCCTGGTGATCCTCTGCTTCGCGTGCGCATTCTCAGCGCTCTTCTACTTCTCACAGGAATCCAAGGCGGAAGGGCGCTTGCAGACCATTGCTGAGAACGCCGCCCAAGCCATGGGATCCCATCCTTTGGAAGAGGACATTTCAGCGCTCCGGGCGCAGTTCGAAGAGGGAATGCGCTACACGCTCATAGGCCCCGATGGGACGGTGCTGTTCGACAGCGAAGGGGAGGGAAGCGCCAACCATGCGGATCGCCCTGAAGTCATCCAAGCCAGGGAACTGGGGTCGAGTTCGGTCATCAGGCATTCTGAGACCTTGGGCAGGGATGAGATCTACGCTGCGGTGATGATGGAGACAGGCAACGTGCTCAGGCTCTCAGAGGAAAGGCCATCCTACCTTGCAATAGCCGAATCCATCGCATTCCCGCTCATTGCGACGGTTCTGCTGGTGGGTGCTCTGTCCGCTGCCCTGTCCCGATTGCTGACGGCGCGCATGATGGCTCCTCTCGACCAGATAGATCTTGGAGCGCCCTTGGCCCACGAAGCCTATGAGGAGATGCGGCCGCTCCTCGCGCGCATCGACGAGCAGCAGCAGCAATTGCGGGAACAGAACAGCGAGCTTGCGCGGGCTGAGAACCTGCGCCGTGAGTTCTCAGCCAATGTTTCCCACGAGATGAAAACGCCTCTGCAGGTCATCTCCGGATATGCGGAACTGATGAAAAGCGGCGTTGTCAGTGGGGAAGACGCGCAACGCTTCGCAGGCATCATGGTGGACGAGTCTCATCGAATGGGTGCGCTCATCGATGACGTGCTCGTGCTTTCCAGGATAGAGGATCCCCTCTTCGAGAACGCGGGGAAGGAAAGCCTTGAGCTGATGGGCCTTGTTGGTCAGGTTGCTGAGAGGCTTCAGCCTTTGGCTGAGAAAAGGGAAGTGCGTCTGCGCGTACTGGGCTCCAGCGTTGATATCGTTGGGAACAGGCAGCTTCTCTCGCAGTTGTTCTCCAATCTGATCTCGAATGCCATCCGTTACAGCGATCAGGGTGGTGAGGTGACGGTGGTTGTGGGGAAGACGTTGATGACAGATGAGGGCCTCCGGGCTCCCGAGGCGTTCGTGCGCGTGAAGGACGAGGGATGTGGAATCGCGCCGGAGGAGCACGATAAGATATTCGAGCGATTCTATCGGGTGGACAAGAGCCGATCGAAGGAGAGCGGAGGCACGGGCCTGGGCCTTGCCATCGCCAAGCATGCGGCCAACTTCCATGGAGCCGACATTGCCGTCGAGAGCGCCTTGGGCCACGGCTCGGTGTTCACGGTGCGGTTTCCACTGGAATGACCACTGGCCTGTCTTTTGACACGACAGACGATGGAAGGTTCTTGAGGGTGATCGTCGTACAGCGTGTCTGGCTGTCCTGTCCACTATAATCGGGGCCATGAATGACAAGGGCCCAGAAGGGCGGCGCATAGGCATCGATGCTGGCTCCAAGACCATCAAGATCGTGGTCTTGGATGCAGACGATGCTATCATCTATTCGGCCTATCGCCGACACCGATCCAACATCCGTGACACCTTGCGTGATCTGATCCATGATGTCATCTGGATCAATGGAGACATGGACGCCTATGTGAGCGTGACCGGCTCTGCGGGTATTGGGGTATCGAAGCTTTTGGATATCCCCTTCGTGCAGGAAGTGGTTGCCACCACCGAAGCGGTCAAGCGCACCATCCCCGATGCGGATGCCGTTGTTGAGCTTGGTGGGGAGGACGCGAAGGTGGTCTACCTCACGGGTGGGGTGGAACAGCGCATGAATGCCACCTGCGCCGGAGGCACCGGTGGCTTCATCGATACCATCGCATTCATGCTTGGCGTGCGCACCTCTCATATGAGTTCGCTTGCCATGGGGGCTCAGAGGATACACCCTATCGCCAGCCGCTGCGCGGTCTTCGCCCAAACCGATATCCGACCGCTGCTGAACGAGGGCGCGTCCAAGGCAGACATAGCGGCCAGCGCGCTGGATGCGGTCGTGCGCCAGACCCTTGGCGGTCTTGCTTGCGGACGGCCTCTGCAGGGCACGGTCGTATTCCTGGGCGGTCCCTTCCAATACATCCCCGAGCTGGCCAATCGCTTTCGCAAGGCACTGGGCTTGGATCGCGCCCATGGCATCAAGCCCAAGGATGCGCATCTGTATCCAGCGCTGGGTGCCGCCGTAATGGGCGTCCGTTCGCAGAGAGGCACCTCTCCCGAACCACGGATCGTTCGCTTGAGCCAGTTGGAAACCCTTCTGTCCGATGAGTCCACTGTGCTGGATGCAGATGACATCCCCCGACTGGAGCCGCTGTTCTCCTCAGAGGAGGAGCTGGCGGCCTTCCGGGAGAGGCATGGACGGGCGGTCTTTCCCACGAAACGTGCCTTCGACGCGCAGGGTTCGGTCTATCTTGGCATCGATTCCGGTTCAACCACGGTGAAGCTTGCTCTTATCGACGCGGAGGGCAATCTGTTGCACAGTGACTACCGTCCCAGTCGTGGAGAGACGGCGGAAACCATTCGAGACATGCTCCATTCCCTCTATCAAGCACTGCCCTCGATGATGCTGGCTGGGCAAGAGCCTCCCTACATCGCCTATGCGGTGGCTACCGGATATGGGGAGGGCCTTCTCATGGACGGATTCGGTTTGGATGCGGGGGTGGTGGAGACCACAGCCCATGTCCGGGCTGCCCGCCACTTCTGCCCCGATGCCACGTTCGTCCTTGACATCGGCGGCCAAGACATGAAGGCTCTGTGGCTGAACGGCCCCCACGTGAGCGATGCCGTGCTCAATGAGGCCTGCTCCAGTGGGTGTGGAGCATTTCTGGAAGGCACGGCGCATAGCCTGCATTCGTCTCCCACCTCTTTCGCGGGCGCCGCCCTCAAGGCCACTTCGCCAGTGGATCTGGGGACACGCTGCACGGTATTCATGTCCTCGCGGGTGAAACATGCTCAGAAGGTAGGGGCATCCTTGGAGGATATCGCTGCGGGTGCTGCCTACTCCGTCATCCACAATGCGCTGTTCCGCATCATTGGCGCTGATCGGATATCGGATCTGGGAGAGCGCATCATCGTCCAGGGAGGCTCGTTCAAATCCGATGCCGTCCTCCGGGCATTCGAGAAGACATGTGGAAGGGAAGTCATCCGTCCAGACAAGGCGCATCTGATGGGCGCTATCGGAGCGGCACTGATAGCGCGTGATAGGGCCCTCCAGAAAGGACTGGAGGGAAAAAGCGGCGTCGTATCGAGATCAGATCTGGATCAGATGGAACTCAAGCGTTCGACGAAGGTTTGCGAGGGTTGTCAGAACAGCTGTCGTCTGACCGTGCTTCATCTGGGGTCTGGGCGGACTCTCGTCTCGGGGAACCGATGCGAGCGTGGTCGTGCGCTTGTTGGAAAGCCGCGTGCTTCCCTTAAGGATCAAGTTGCACAGGCAGCCCCCGTGAACCTCATCGCATGGGAACAGGAGCATATCGAGGGCTCCCGAGCGGCGGAGAGCCGTCCGATCTCATCTGGAGAAGACGGCTCCATCGGTTCCCGGCCCCAGAAGCGCAAATCTCTTTCCCTTGGCATCCTCACCGGGCTTGAGATGTATCGCTTCACGCCCGTCTGGCAGGGATTCGTGGAATCCCTTGGGTTCGAAGCCGTGCTCCCGGGGAGGTGTGATGATCCGGCCATGAGGTCAAAGGCATGGGAGACGGTTCCAGCCGAAAGTGCCTGCTATCCGGCGAAGCTGGTTCATGCGAAGGCCTTCAATCTGCGCAGCGCTGGCGTTGATGCCATCCTGTTTCCCGTCTTTGCACGCGGAAACCATTGTGCGGTTGCCAGTGGATACGCCTCTGCCCTCAAGGATGGCATCGAATGGTTGCGCGATGGCAGTCTGCCTTTGCTGACTCCGTGTCTCTCATCGACGAAGCCCCAGATCTGGGGGGATGATGCTGGCGACTTGCAGCAACTTGCCAGCTGCCTTGGGCCACTCTGTGAGCAGGCGCATGTGCCTCTGCTGCCCGATGAGTTGACTCAGGCGGTGGAGGCGGGCCTTGCAGTGCAGCGCCGATTCGAAGAGGCCCTTGCGCAGAAGACGGATGAGGCGCTGGCGGCTTTGGAGGCGGATTCGCAGGCCCGGGGCATTCTTCTGGTGGGACGACCCTATCATGATGACCCGGCCATCATGCATGACATAGATTCGATGCTGGAAGACCTCGGCTTCGTGGTCTTCAGCATGATCGGTCTTGAGCCTCATCTCGGACGCATGACCCATCGTCCCGAAGGAATGCCGGAATGGCGTCCTGCCAAGCGGCTCATGAAGGCCGCCCGGTTCGTCATTGATCATCCGCGGATCGATCTCGTGTGCCTCCAATCGTTTGGGTGCGGCTACGATGCCGTTTCGCTTGAGGAGGTGCGGGAGCTCCTCGAAGCCCATGGTCGTCCGTTCACGGCGCTCAAGATAGACGAGATGGTGGAAACAGCCCATATCCGCATCCGCTTGCGCACCTTGGCAGAGTCGATTGCAAGCCAACAGGGGCGCGTCACTGGGCTGGATGATGTACTGAATGCTTCCCAGCCTCTCCCAAAAGGCGGCCCTCCCAAGGGCTCGCAGAGGCGCATCAGGCTTCTGGACGAGCCTCTTGATGAAACTGATCTTGCTATCGCGCGGACCAGCACGATCAAGGACGTCTGCTTCTCTGCGAATGCCTTGGCGGCGCGGACCATCCGCAGGCTCAAGGATGAACCAGGCTGTACTGAGGTTGAGCTGCCAGGCATCTGCCAACAGTGCCTCTGCGATGCCATTCCCCGTATGGTGGAGCGGGCAACGGGCCTTGCGCCAGCATTCATCTGGACGCAAGGAGGACGCAGCTGCTGGGACAACACAAGCAAGGAAGACGCCAGCGAAGCACGCAGCGAAGATACCCTGCGTCCGAAGATCGGCATCATCGGGAACCCCCTTCTGGTGTTCGAACCCTATATGAACGATCATATCGTGGATCTTCTCGAGGAGTTGGGGTGTCATGCCATCCTTCCTCAGGAAGAGGCTCTCTATACCGAAGACGTCCGCTATCTGGACCAGCTCGAACGTTTCGCGCGGCAAGGCGTTCGCCACGTAATCTTCCTGCAGAGCTTCGGGTGCGTCAAAGGGCATGTCCAGGCGCGCGGCTCCCATTACGACTTCGCCGAGCGCTTCCCCAACATGCCAGTCACGGTGCTGGATTATGATCCTGAGTCATCGGCGCTCAATCGGGAGAATCGCATACGCCTCATCGCGGAGACGGTCTTGAACGCGGAAGCTGATTGATTGGGCAGATACGTCATGGGCAATGATGCAGGAAGACAAGGGAAGGGAGGCGCAGTGATCCGTATCCTCTTCGTATGCCATGGGAACATCTGTCGTTCCACTATGGCTGAATTCGTGATGAAGGACTTGGTTGCCAAGAGGGGTGTGGCCGATGCGTTCCACATCGAATCGGCGGCGACCAGCACAGAGGAGCTGGGTAATCCGGTCTACCCTGGCACTCAGGAGGTGCTGCGTGCCCATGGCATCGGCGGGTTCGAGAAGAAGCGCGCACGACAGATCAAGCGTTCAGACTACGATGCGTTCGATCTGATCATCGGCATGGATGAGGCCAATATCCGCTCGATGGATCGGGTATTCGGCGGTGACCCTCATGGGAAGGTGCACAAGATGATGGAGTTCGCGGGAATCGATCGTGATGTGGCGGACCCTTGGTACACGCGGGATTTCGACACCACCTTCGAGGACATCAGCGATGGATGCGAAGGACTCTTCAGCTTCATCCATCCGCGCTGAGTTCACCGTAGGTGTTAGCTCGCCCCACCCGGATAAGGGTCGCGCCTGCATGGGGGTCTCGCCTTGGTGGCGGCGGTGTATGAACACATGAAGGCGTTCGGCCTTGGCTTCGGACTGGCGAAACCCATGATGATGCATATCATGGGTTTCTGGTCCTGCAGAATCGGCCTCAACCTTCATGTGTTCATACCCTTTGCTTGATCATCTATAAAACCAACCGCGATGATGTCGGAACCCAAAGATCGGGTTCGCACCATCATCACGGGCGGCTGCTCGCCGCAAAAGTGTGTCGGTGGTCTGCTGAGGTATAGCAGACCACCTCTGCTTTCATTGTCGCCCTTCGGGCGAAGATCATCGCTTCGCGTCTCGGTTGTCACGTGCCCCGGGTGAGGGACCGTGCGTTTTCTGAGAAGAAGGTGGCGCCGTACGGGGCCACCTGTCCTGTGTGGTTCTCTCGGCGCCCTAGTTGAGGCCGCCATAGATATGGCGGCTGCGCACCGCATTCTCAAATGAAATGTAACAGATTGACCGCAGTGTGCAGCGAAGGCGTGTAGGGGTCGATCCCAGCGAAGCGGAGATCGACCCACAATCGACCTGATCGACCCAGAATGCGCAGCGACGCCTTGCTGTGTACCTCCAAGGCTGCGTTGAGGAGCATGAGACGTAGTGTCGTTTTCGTTGTTCCTGTTCTTGTTTCTCATGTGCCTCAGGTAAGGCCGACATCAACATGCATCTGATAGACTGAGTCTGCATATCTAAGGCTGCTTCGTCCAGGTTGGTCACCTTGACGAACGGAAAGCAGGGAGGGACACAATGGTTGGTTTTGCAGGAACCCTTGGCAAGGTAAAGAAGGCGCTTGCGACGGGGGCCATGGCGATGTTGTTGATGATAACGCTTTGTGCCGTCACGGGCTGCCAAGACAACAGCGAAGAGGTCATTCGCCAGAGCCTGACAGAGGAAATCGATCAGATCAAGAATCTTGATGAGAACATGGTGAACGAGTTTGCCTCTTCCATCCCGGGTGCTTCAACCCTCTCAAGTGTAGGTATCTCCTCAGATGAATTGGTGCGGGCGCTCCTGCAAGGATTCGATGGCACGGTTGATTCAGTGACTGTTGATGGCAATACGGCAGACGCTGTCGTGACCTTCACTTCAAAGGATTTCTCATCTCTCGCTGACAACATGGACAGTCTGGAAGAGGAGATGACGAACGATCCAGAACAGTTCGCAGATATGTCACGGCAGCAGATCAAGGACTGGGTTGGCGAACGCACCATGCAGATGATCAATGAACTGCCCGTGGTCACGCATGAACCCGTAACCATCACCTACGAGCGTGACGGAAACACGTGGGCGCCCACGGCCGATGCCCAGTCGAAGATGATATCAACCATTTTTGGGTAAAGGTTTTCCACGGTCAACGTATTGTTTGAAAAGGGGGAGGCCGAAAGTCCTCCCCCTTTTTTTCAATTGCGTCAGGGGATACGGCTCTCTTGCCTGTGCTGCCAAGGCAGCGCCTCCTACGACCCTCACAGGGTTGCAGCATGATTGCCTGACGTACGAGATTTCGTAGGCGCTGGCTTGCCAGCACTCGCAGGCTGAAGCCTGCGCTACACTGATAATGGAAGGCGCTTTGGAGACGGTGCTGATACGATGTCT
>CAYWWK010000007.1:0-86700 GCA_964462135.1 uncultured Eggerthellaceae bacterium
TAGGAAATCGCTAGGCATTGCCGCTTAGCGTCTCCAGTGATTGGGGCGCACCCCCGTATTCAAGATGTTTTGACTCTTTTTACCGTCACACATCAATATCGTTAGCGTCAGTTTAACGAAAAGGAATAGAGCAAGGATGTCTTTATGAATATGCATCTGATAAGGCGTGATACGCACAAGGCATCATACGTTTGCCACGATTTATCGTTATACTATCGCCCGAATACGAATACGAATACGAATACGAATTGTATTTCATACAACAACTGAAGGAAACGGACTATGAGTATTGCATCAAGTTTTTGGAAAAAGGTTTTCGCATTCTTTGTCTGTGCACTTTTGATCCTTGCACAGATCCAAGTTCTTGTCTTTATGCAGAACACCGCTTATGCAGACGACCCTACCAATCCAACCGAAACAACATCCGTTCTTCCTGCGAGCGGAACTATCGGTCAGGGCTGCACCTGGACAATAGATGCAACAGGCAAACTAACCATCGAAGCCGCTAATGGACAAGCTGGCACTCTTAGTGATGACGAAACTCATACTTTTACAACCGCCTTTGGAAGCTTTAAGGAGCAAATCACAGAAGTTGAAATTAACCCCAATGTTACCTTAGGAAGCAACTTGAGCTATCTCTTTTCCGGATGCACGAATCTTCGGACGGTGCATTCTCAAAATTGGAGCACATCGCAGGTAACCCAAATGGACTGCATGTTCGACTCGTGCAAAAACCTTACAACTATCGATACCTCAAATTGGAACACTTCTAATGTGACGAATATGGATAGGATGTTCGGAGAGTGCTCCTCCCTTGCCTCGATTGACGTATCAAAATGGAATACAGCAAAAGTTACGAACTTCGATAAGATTTTTTGAGGGCTGCGAACAACTTAAAGTGATAGCTATAGGCGCCGATGTTTGCTTTGTCCCACAAGGCTCCACATCAACTGACCTTGCGGCGATGTTTCCCAGTGATAACTGGTATTCCACCGAGACAAAACAATTCTATACAGCAAACGATATAGTCAGCTATCGAAGCAATTATGAGGACACCTATGTACGAGTAAAGAAAGTAACCAATATCTCTATCGGTGCCGTCACACTGCCAAAAGCAGGCGATGTTGCACACCCAGACAATAGCCATCACAACTACTCCTGAGGGATGCAGCTCCCAATTTGTCACCGCTCAATGGACGTGAACCTTCGTTACTAATAGCAATGGTGAAAATATCTTCAAAGAGGGCGAGACTTATACGCTTTCCTTTTCTGTTGTTTTAAATGATCGTTGCTATTTGCCAGATAATTGCACCAATAGTGCTCCTTCTGGCCTGGGTGCATTGCTTAAGTTTTCCAACCTGACTAGGGATTCATCAGAGACAAGCGATTCCTTAGTACCCCGACAAGGTCGCTATTACCACCTTGAATATAAGATCCCCAGCAATTCATCGGACAATTCGGGCAGTCAAGGCGGCAATCAAGGTGGAAACTCCGGCGGCAATTCTGGTGGAAATAGTTCGGGAGACTCTACTCAGACGGAGAGCATGTTTCGTTTGTACAATCCCAACAGTGGCGAGCACTTGTTTACGTCTGATTTGAGTGAGTACATCCATCTGAGTAACATTGGCTGGAATGCAGAAGGCTATGCCTGGACGGCACCTACCAGTGGTACGCCTGCGTATCGTCTGTATAACCCCAATTCGGGAGATCATCATTACACCACCGATGTATCTGAGCGCGATCATCTTGATCGTATAGGTTGGAACTACGAAGGTATCGGCTGGTATTCGGGCGGCTCTATTCCAATCTATCGCTTATTCAATCCCAACGAGGTAATCGGCACGCATCACTACACCATGGATGTGACGGAATATCGACATCTCATATCCATTGGCTGGAACGACGAGAACATCGGTTGGTACGGCATGTAACGTATGTTCTAGCAGATTTACGCCATCAAAGTTTTATACTGACATACTGTTGATATACAACATGCCCTCGTAGCTCAGGGGACAGAGCACAGCTCTCCTAAAACTGGTGTCGACCGTTCGAATCGGTCCGGGGCGCCACGAAAACAATGGGTGCCCGACATGATGTCGGCCCCCCTTTCTTATGGCGGTTTAAAGAGCGGTCCCGTTCCATCTGACGGGACGAGAGCCGCGCTGCCGTTTCGACTGCGCGGTATCGTGATTACGCTGGCAATAGATTGCGCTCTTCTTCCGCAAGACATCCGCTCGCTGTCATGGTGGAAGAGCCAATGATGCATCGCGACGATCTGGTCGTGTTCGAATAAGAACGCGAAATCAACATTGCCTTCTACCCAATCAAAAGCCGCTTTCGTCTGCATTACCCTCGACTGAGCATACGGCATCGTAGGGACACATGCTGGTACACATCCAGCATTTCATGCAAAGATGCTGCTCGATGTAAAACGATTTTCCGAAAACGCCTCGCATTGCGTTAGTTGGGCACGTTGCGAGGCAGCAACGGCAACCTGGGCATTTTTTTGCAATGATGTCAAAATGCATGAGGTTTTTGCATACATGAGCCTTGCATCGACCATCTATGTGATCTTCAAATTCGTTATGAAAGAAGCGAAGTGCGCTGGCCAGTGCATTAGCTGCGGCTTTGCCGAGCCCGCAAGCAGAGCCTGATGGGATGATCATTGCCAAAGAGTGCAACCGCTCGAGGTCTTCCTCGAGGCCTTTTCCATCGACGATTCGGGTAAGGATATCAAGGGCTTCTTTCAGGCCTTTCTTGCATGAAGGGCATCTGCCGCAAGATTCCCGATGAAGGAATTCGGCGAAGTATCGGACGGTTTCGACAACGCATACCTTTTTTGACAGGAATACGATACCGCCCGATCCCATAATGGCACCATGTGCTTCCAGACCCTCAAAGCTGAGGTATGCGGGCAGGCAAACTGGGAGAATGACCCCTGAGGGACCGCCAATCTGCACGGCTTTGTATTGGGATGCTTTGCCTTGGGAAAAAGTATCTAGCACTGCACTCAGAGGCAATCCGAAGGGAAGTTCGATGAGCCCTGTTCGCTCATGGCATCCGGTGACGCAAAACATTTTCGTTCCTGGGTTTTCTTCTGTCCCCTGTTCGCGAAATCGTTTTGCTCCCTCCCTGATAATAAAGGGGATATTCGCCAACGTTTCTACGTTATTCAGACAGGTTGGATGCCCCCATAGACCCATTTCGCTGAGATGGGTTTCTTTAGCCCGCGGAGCGCCGACTTTGTTCTCCAGCGCGTTAACCAGAGCAGAAGACTCACCGCATACGTACGTACCTCCACTTCGTACGACGGTTATGCAAAACGACCATCCGCTCCCAAGTATGTTGTTGCCTAGAAGACCGGCCTCCTGAGCTTGGTTGATCGCTTCTTGAAGGGAGGAGACGGCGTGCGCATACTCCGACCGAATGAAAACGAACCCCTCCTTTGCGCCGAGGCAAAAGCCCTCAATGGCAAGGCCTTCGATAACGGAATGGGGGTCCGCCTCTAAGAGGCTGCGATCCATATATGCGCCTGGGTCGCCTTCGTCGGCGTTGCAGACGACGTATTTAACGGAATCATCTACCGCGAACGCCGAGGCGAGCTTCTTGCCAGTAGGAAAGCCGGCGCCGCCCAATCCGCGCAAGCCGGATTGCGATATCTCGTCGATGCACTCCTGTGCGCTTATGCCCCCTGACAAGAGTCGATAAAGAGCGCGATAACCTCCGGTTGCGGCATACTCGGCAAGCGAAGCTTGCCGTATCCAGCCGCAACGATGGGATATGCGCCGAACTTCCATGCTTGGACGACATGATGAGACCATCCTGCAGGTCAGTTGATTTGAATCAGGAGGACATTCCACCTGGTAAAGCTCCAAGAGCGCGCGCTCGTAACGCGTTCCGGCAAGCTCGGATTTCAGGATCATCTTCACGCGCGAGGGCGTCACGTTACCATACACCGCTCGAGTGCCGTCGGAGTGGACAACTGCAACCAAAGGCTCTGCCCAACAGAGTCCCGCACAGCCCGTGGGGACAATGTGAAATGGAACGCATGCCTGTAGAAGCTCCCGCTCGAAGGCTTCTGCAATTTCTTTTGCCCCTGCGACAAGGCCGCAGGTGCCAAAGCCAACCTCGATTCGAAGACCGAGCTTCTCTTGAGGTATGAGGGCCTCTCTGCCCTTGTTTGCAAGATTCTCCAGAATCATCGGCTCTCAACTTCTTTAAACTGTTCGATCATCTTAGGAATATCGTTGTTGCGGGTATGGCCGTGCATTGTCTCATCAACAATAAGCACGGGCGCACTCGCGCACGCACCAACGCAGCTTGCCGATTTAAGAGTAAACGAGCCATCGGAGGTTGTTTCCCCGAGCTTGATACCCAGTGCAAACTCAAGAGCCTGAATAATCTCTATGCTGCCGCGACAATGGCAAACAGATCCGTCGCACACGACGATAAGGTGTCTTCCCACTTCATCAGTTGTGTAGCGTACGGAACGGCTGCAGACAAGCCTCACTGTCGCAGGGGATACGCCAGCGGTTTCGGCTATGTACCCAATCGCTTCCTCGGGAATATAACGAAGACGATCCGTTATGTCCGAAAGAATGTTTAAGAGCGCGCCAGTGCGCCCGCCATTATAGCGGGCGCACACCTCGCGTACGATATCCATTCTTTCATCTGGCGTCATCAGGACATCACCAACGTTATTGTTTGCTGTTTATGAGCGGTCGTTCTATTGCTCAAAATACACCACCGGTTTGATGCAATCGCGGTTTCCGCCGTCCATCATCATTAGTGCGGTTTCTACGTTTTCCAAGCCGTTCAGCTTGTGTGTCACAAGCTTTTCGGGGGCAAGACGGCCGCATTGCACCAAAACCATCAATCGTTCCAAAACGTCCCTGTTCACATCAACGAGAACGCTCTTGAAGGTCTTGTCCATAAGAAAGCCATAGTAGTTCAGAGGCTTTGCGGCTTCGCCCATAAAACTTGCCAGATTGATAACGGTGCCGTTTTGCTTGGTCATAAACAGGGCCTGGTCCACGGTGCCCGTATCGCGTCCGCCACACACGATGGCGCTATCCACCGGGCCGCCGTTTGCGGCAACTATCTGGGCTACGATATCGCCATCTTTATACGAAATAAAGTCCGTTGCGCCGTATTCTTTTGCCAGATCGAAAGTCATTTGCCTGGAGCCTACGGCAAAAATCCGGCCGGCACCCTGCAGCGCAGAAGCAGCTATCGCCATCAGGCCAACGGCGCCGATGCCGATGACCGCCACGGAGTCTCCGAAACGAATATTCGCATTGCGTACCCCCTCGAAAGAGGTGGCGGCCATATCCGTTAGCATTACAGCTTGCTCCCATGAGATTTCGTCAGGAATTCTCGCCAGATTCATATCTGCGTCATATATGAAGTACTTTTCGGCAAAAGCGCCCTGTTGCCACTCGTAGGCTTGACCATAGACGGTCATATTGTGCGCGCGGGAGTATCCCGCCTGAGCCTCTTTGGTGCGGAAGTTGTTCATGGCGGCTCCGACAGCAACGCGGTCGCCAACTTTGAAATCCTTCACCTCAGAACCGACTTCGATAACGTGACCGCAAACCTCGTGGCCGATGGCTTTACCAAGGCAGCCAGGCAACATTTCGGGGTTATGCATGATATGGATATCCGAAGTGCAAGGCGCTACGACATAGGGCTTGATTATTGCATCAAAGGGGCCGCATTTGGGCTCTGGAAGGTCGCAGCGCATTTCGAGCTTGTCTCGCTCGACCAAAACCAAACCTTTCATAAACACTCTCCTATTTCTAATCTCTCTTTTCCACCCATGAAAAAGCAATGGTAGACACGCAGCTCGTAGAACAAATCCCCTGTGTTTACATGCTAAACCGCAATTTCCTCTATTCCTGACCTTGCGCTTCGACCGTCTTGATACGCGCCATCGCGCGCTTCGATGTTGCAATGACGAAAAGCACCAACACGACTGCACATATCACCGCACTCAGCATCATGAACAGCGAGATGCTTCCGGAAACCTGGATAATAAAGCTTGCAACCAACGGGCCGATCATCGAACCTATGCCCATAACCACATTGCATAGCGCGATTAGGGTGGCGATGGCCCTCGTGCCAAACAGATACCCTAATGTGACAGCACCAAGCACGCCGCCGTAAGCAGCTACGATTCCAAATAAGACGGCCATAGCAACACCGCCGGCGAATCCACCGATGATAGTACCGAGAACCAGAACCGCGATGCTCGCCGATGTGTAGATGATGTTTGTTTTAACCGGCCCAATGCGGTCCGATATCGTGCCGTACAAAAACACCCAGACAATGCAAAACCCGTTGTATAGGGAAATCATCGAGCCGGATGTGACCGCATCGAATCCGTAGCTTTGGAAGATGATGGCCTCGTTCGACACGAAACCATTGGCGGGCACCATAAGCAAAGCAGGCGCAATGAGTATAGCCCAAAACGAAAAAGTCCTAGCAGCCTGCTTGAGTGTTAACCCGGATGGCTCGTATGCCTGGCCTGCGCCTTCGGGCAACCTTTCACTTTCATATGGTACCAGCCCATATGTGCTTGGCTTATTGGAAATTAGAAAAACAACGCACAAAAGCATTACCACGCCGAGCACACCCCCATTGAGGAGGACCGTCGTTTTAAATCCCACGACGGTAAGCAAGTTGGCGATAATTGGCGACAAGGCCATAGCGAACAGGGACATGGCTACGGATAGGATGCTTATCTTCTTTCCAACATTTCGCGCATGCCACCATGTGATAAGGGATTGAGCCACCGCAAAGCCCGTGCAGACGTTGCTTGCGCCGAAGAAAAGCGCGCCGACATAGAGCATCACCAGAGAGGATCCTGCATAGAGAAACGCAAAAAACACGATATAGCACACAGCCCCAACAAGCATGATAGTCTTCATGGGGACTCGATCGACCAGGGCAGAAACGACAAGTCCTACAAAAGCCGATGTCAGATTGAACACAGAGAACATCAAAGCCACCTGGGTAAGCTCTGCACCCGTCTGCTCGCATAGGGCCCCGATGTAGTTCGACAAGACGCACAGCGTTCCGAGTTCAATGCCGACGATGATAATACAGCCGGCAAGCACTTTCTGCGCTCGCTTCTTCGATTCAGCCTCAAGGTTGACGGACGCCGTCGAATCCATAGTTTTCCTCCTGTATCGTTTTCGCTTTTTCAGCAACTACAAGCTGCCTTGAAAGCGGCTATTTCGCAACAAGCTCGACCAAATAGCCATCAGGATCGTAGACATACGCAAACTTCCAACCTTCGGCTTCCGTCAAGGGAATATCTATTTCTGTTCCAGCGTTAACAACGCGTTGGTAGGCAGCATCGATGTCGTCGTACAAAAAGCATACATGGCTCGACCAGAAGTCTTGATGTTGCGCTTTCCCCTCGAACCTACGCTGTTCTACGTTGGAGAATTCAAAAATCTCAACGCACTGGTGCCCCTCGTCATCAGCTAAAAGGCAGAAACGATTCATAGCGCCTTCTTGCCGCGTTAAGAAATCGGCAGGCATTAGGCCAAAATCAACCGACATGTGTAGACCCATGACGTTGGTGTAAAAATCAACCGATCGGTCGAAATCGGAAACGGTAATCGATGTATGACCAACATGCGTTCCCATAAGAGAAACGCCTCCTTCATCTGTTTTTGGGAATAAAGCTAAAAAAGATGCGCCCATTTCTCGGAGAAACAGGCGCATCTTGGTTGAGACTAGCCTTCTTCGTTCTTAGAACGCGCCAAGGTTTCTTCTACGCTAGAAGCCTTCATCACAAGCTTGTCATAACCGACAAGTCCGTCGAACACCTCTGTTACATCTGACGGGTCGTCGTAAATAGTGTCAAGACTGGACTCCGCGCGCTTGCCCATGAGCTCTACGACGCGTGCGGCATCGTACTTAACATGCTGCTGCTTTTTCAATCGTGGTTTGAATACGATGGCAGGCTGAGCGAGGTCTGCAGAAGGCATATCTTCCAGGGCCTGCAGTTCGCCATACTTCTCTCGCATCTCGTCGATGGGGCCAAAATCAAGTGCTCGTTGGGGGCATGCAGCTACGCAAACGGGCAGCTCTCCCTGAAGAAGCTTGTCGTAGCACATGGTGCACTTGCTCATGGGCGTGCCAGGGGCGTTGTCCTCGTACTGGGGAGCGCCATATGGGCAGGCTATCCAACATTGGCGAGAGCCCTTGCACTTGTCAGAGTCCAACAACACGGCGCCGAACTGATCCTCCTTGAAAAGCGCATCATTGGGGCAGGCATCCACGCAGATGGGCTTTTCGCAGTGGTAGCAAGTGGCGAACAAGGTGTGCATCTCGACTTCGGGGAACACGCCCTTTTCCCACTGCATCATTCGCAGCCACTTAACATAGCTCGATTTGATCTCTTCGCCATAGTTCCAGTCCTTACAGGCGATAGAACAGGCATGGCAGTTGGTGCAGCGACTCTGGTCGAAGAAGAACGCATACTGGGCCATAGCTACTTCACCTCCATGAGGGTATTGAGATGCAGGTTCGTCTCGAGGGATTCGATTTCCACAAGAGCGTTGCAGAGAAGCGCCCCTCGTACGTCATCATAGAAATCCGACGGGATGAGCATGTTGCAATCGCCGTTCATGTCGATGCCGCCCGGCATAAGCTCGGACTTCGTGCTCGAAGGCTCGTACCAACGGCCGAATATGATGCAGCAAACGCCCGGTGTCATGCGGCTGGTGACATAGGCGGTAACCTGGCATTCTCCAACTGTGGAGTACACGCGTACCCTATCCCCGTCCTTGATGCCACGACGCTTTGCGTCGGCAACGCTCATCCATACGGAATTGCGATACTCGTCGCGATACCACAAGCTGTGATCGTAAGCGCAATGATGGCGATAGAACGAATGAGGGGTGACCATATACAAAGGATAATCCTTGGTCTTGGCAGAGTGCATGCCTTCTGGCGTATGCTTGTATATGGCCATGGGCGGCAGATCTCCCTTACCGTAGCATTTCCAACCTCCCTTGAACGGGGTTGAGGCAACGGTGAGGTCGTTCTCTGCAATCCAATCGCTGTAGAACTCGATTTTCCCTGACTTGGTTGGGAAGGGCTGCCCGCCTTCAATATGCTGGCGCGCAAAGACATGGTAGTCCTTCATAGGAACGCGATAGATGGGGTTCTTGCGGAACTCGTCCCATTCGGGAACGTCGGGCAAATCACCGCCACCATAAGGTCCAGTCATTCCTTTCCAGGTGTCCCATGCGGTTTTTGCCACATCTTCCATGATGTCGGGATACTTATCCCATGGAGTGTCATCGGGGATGACCGGCATAATCTTGTCCGAGATGCCAAGCCTTATCGCAAGCTGTTTAATGATCCACGATGTGGGACGAGCTTCGCCAAGCGGATCAGCGCCTCCTCGCGCGTACATAAAGGCATTCTGGGTACCTGTGTTGATGCCCATGGCGTACGACCCGAAATAGGGCATCGATGGGACCTGGTTCACTCCCTCGAGATAGGGGCTTGCCAACGGAATCACGATATCGGCATAGGGAATCTGCGGACTTTTCATGTTCCAGTGCGCATAAACGAAATGGTCTACCTTGAGCAAAGCCTCTCTACGTTCATTGCAATCGTACCAACCAGAAAGATGGTTTCGATTGGTGTTAATGCAGAACATGAGATGGATATTGGGAGCTGGGGTATTCTTCGGGCAGCCTATTTCGGCTTTGTATTCTTCCTCGGTGATTTCGCCCTTTTCAAGCTTCTCTCGGAGCAGAATAGCTGAATGCCACATTTCAGCTTCCATGCACACCGTAGAGCCGTACTCAGGCTGACCTTCTCCCAAATACGGGCCAAGATAGGGGGACATCAAGTGATGGGACATCGAGAAACCCACACCAGTGCCGGCGCAGCCATTGTGGCCGATGTTTCCGCCGAGTACCTGCAAGTAATTCAGTCCACGCGCGGCCTGTTTTCCGTATATTTGACGGGCTGCGGCCCAGACCATGCGGATATAGCAGGGCTTTGCACTTGCATAGAAGCGTGCAAGCTCGCGGATGGTTTCCGCAGGGATGCCAGTAATCGGCTCTGCCCATTCGGGGGTTTTGGCAGCCTCGCCGTTTTCGTCGGTTCCCATGACGTAATCGCGCCAAAGCGAAAGGCCTTTAGGTTCAACGTATTTCTCGCAAAACTCGTGATCGTACAGATCTTCTTCGAATAAAACGTAAGACATAGCGCAGAAAAGCGCCAGGTCGGTTCCGGGGCGAATAAAGATGTGCTGTGTGCCAATCGCCTCTGCGGTCCAGGTATAACGAGGATCAATGGTGATAATCGGGATGCCTTTTTCTTTGGCCATAAGCAGGTAATAAACCGTTTCTGGATAATTCACGGCAGCATCGAAGCCAACGAGAATTATGGCTTTGGCATCGAAGAACGTTTGATTCTCGGAAAGACCGTCCTCGCCGATGCACTGATACGTGCAATAGTTGTATGTGAACCAGTCGGCACTGTTCGTGGGTTCGTAGGAGTCCTCGCCCCACATTGCGATTGCGCCACCGGGAAGATGAACGCCCAGAGGATCCCAGCTTCCTCCCTGCATACCGTCGGAATAAACGCTGAGAGGACCGTATTCTTCACGGGTATCCTTCACAAGAGCAGCGATCTCGTCAAGGGCCTCGTCCCAGCTAATGCGTTCGAACTCATAAGAAGGCTTGGGGCCGATTCGACGCATCGGGTAAAGGATGCGCGTGGGTGAATAGGTATCAGACCGTTGTCCGCGGCCCCGCACACAGGCACGCTTCTGGTACATGCCCTCTTGGATATCCTTCCAATCGCAGTATTCGTCTTCTCGGCCCATTCCCACATGGATGCTGTCGTCCGTCTCAATGGCGGTTACGCGTCCGTCTTTGACATGTTGGCGCAGAACGCACATGTCGAAACAGCCATTGTTCGGGCATGTTGAATACTCGATGGTTTCTCCCTCGTGCCTGGCGCACAAGCGGATTCCGATTTCTCTTGCTCTTTCGGCTAGACTATCGCTCATACATACCTCCTCTTTCCAATTCCTCTTTCCCCACTCACGAAGAAGCAACGGCAGATGCGCTGCTCGTTGAGCAAATCCCCTGTGTTTCTGCAATGTGCTGCATGTGCAGGAATACAAAATGGATCTGTTCAACGGAAGAGACTTTAATCGGATTGACTTCGGAATGATGTCATTGCAAGCACGAGATTATGCCATAGGACACAGAGATGTGTTGCTTAACACAAGTATGCGCATTTCAGGATGAATAAGTATGGCTTAGATTATTAGGCTGGCCGTACACATTTTTTCTTGCGCATCAACCAAATAACGAGCCGCAGTGATGCTGTCTGCCCAAGGGGTGACCTTTACCACGATAGCGTTCTGGCGTAATACTAAGTATCCGTTCTCGGCCATTCGTCCAAGGGCTTTCGATACGGTTGCGCGTTCAGAACCGACCACAAGGGCTAAAGTTGCATGGGAGATGGGGATGATGAACGAATCCGACGAAACCTTCGCCTCCCGCGCGTAATAGAATGAAATGAATCGCTCGATTTTATCGCGAACCGTTTTGCCTTGGTGCATCCAAGACATGAAACCAAAGTTGATGGTGTTCACGGATGATGCAAGGATAACTTCCTTGAGAAGTCCTGGGTTTTGCCGCAGGGCATCCAAGAATGCATACGAGGAGATAGAGCAGGTAACGAGATCGGTTGCCGCTAAACAATAATCATCGGAATCACCCGCCGAAAGCACGCTGGTTTCACCGATGCTACCTCCTCGACCGATGACCGTATAAACCTGGAGATTGCCGTTGCTTTCGTTGGCATATGAAACAGCGAAACCGTGACGAATAAAGAGGACGCTGTTTAGAGAAGGACGCAGAAAAGAGTCGTTTCTCAGGAACACACGATCGGCTACCGATCCTGGATGCTTGTCGCGCGCAAAAGCGCAAATACCATGAAAGGGGCAGAAATTGCAGGATCGGTGAGGATTGCTGTCGCCTGCTTCAGCAACATATTCGCGCATTAAGGCCATTTGCGCCCGCTCCCTTCATTACAGGTTGGCGTTCATGGAGTATTCGGTCACTTAAAGAAACTGCTATTCGATGATAGCACTGATCAGAATTTTCATTCCTTCGCATATCCAATCATCGGAAAGATGGCATGCCGCAACGATTCGACGACCATCTTCTAGGCAGAAGGCTGCAGGTTTGTGGGGCATGAGGGTCAACTTGAAGGATTGACCCCAACGAACAAGCAAAATGTTGAATCCTGCATATTCCAACTCAAACATTTAGGGGTACAACAAGCTCTCCTAAAGCGGGTGTCGGCCGTTCGAATCGGCCCGGGGGCGCCAACCACACCTCTGTCAAGAAGACTGCGAAACTGCTTCCTATTTTCATCACGAACCCCTGCATCAAAAATACAATGAATTTTACTTCACCGCATCATAACTTTTGTGCATGCATGAGCAGAACAAACGATTTATTGGAAACATCCAGATATCCCTACATTTCAGGATTTCGATCTTCAAAGAACAATCGCACGCGCCACTTTGCGCGCAGCTTGTGTAATAGACAAATCATTAACATCAACTGTCAGCATGGCATAATGTTCATATAAAGGTTGACGTTCCTTATACAGATCAAAAAGATCCGTCGTGATACCCGCCTTCATCACAACCCCTCGTTCGTGCAAATCCTCCAACCGCGTTTTAAGCGAATCATACGAGATAGAAAGATAAACGACTGGTCCCAACTGTGCCAAATGCTCCATAGCAACAGCTGAATAGACAGCGCGTCCTCCTGTTGAAATAATGCAGTTCTCTGCATCAATATCGCAAAGAACCTTCTCTTCGCGCTCAAGAAATCCCTGGGTACCATACTTGTCGATCAGCTGATGGAGTGCGAGTTCATACGTCTGCTGAATCACCAAATCGCAATCGATGAAACCCTTGCTCAAAATCTTTGCTAGCACCACGCCGAGTGTGGATTTACCAGCTCCTGGCATACCTATAAGCACCACGTTGTTCGACTGCATCACGCGCGCACTTTCTCATCTTTAAGCGGATCAGCATCTTGATTCGTCTGCTTATCTTCACCCGGTCCGTTTTCTGATTCGTCTTCTGATTTGTCTTCAGACTCTTTCTCGAAATAGCGCGTCTCTTCAAAGCCGTTCTCGTACATATCTTGCTTGGGAAAGAAAAGCGCAATGATCGCTACAATGGCCGCGATACCGAAGAGCATCCATTCGCTTACGGGCTCCCAGAAAAATAGACTCACACCTAAACCCATACACAGAAGGATAACCGCAAGACGTATGAGCAAACGACGCGAACGGGAGGTTTGACCAAACCGTAGAACGCCAATCACGCCCACAGCCAACAAGACTGCTGCTAAACTCAAGAACAAGATACGCACATTGAAGTCCCAGTTCTGCTGTCGTGTGTACGCATCGACCCACAAGCTTTCTGCTTGAAGGATCTCTGCCTTATTCGTCTCGGTAAACAAACGCGGTGAATTGCTGTACATCCTGTCCATCCAGCGCGCCGGAAAGATCACATGCGCATCGGCATGTCGACCCGCTGGTAGCGACTCAATGTGGTAGATGATGAATCCATTTTCTTCGATAGTAAACCAGCCATCATCGGGACCATGTCCCCAGGCATACACCGTTTCGTTAGGAATGACCACCTCACCTTCGGGCATGGGAAGATTGATCTGCAGGATCACATCATGCATATCCACGGGATAGCTCGCATGAGCATAGCGCCACGACAATTCCGCCACATCGCGAAAGACGCTCACGCTATTGAAAATAGTGTATTCGACTTCAAGCACATAACGGCCTGGATCCGTCGGAAACCAACAGCGAATCATGCCATCAGAAATGCTATACGAATACCACGGCCGTTGTCCCTCTTGACGCAATTCGACCGAAGCGATACCGCCAGGAGAAGCGCCTTGAGCAGCCTTGTTTACATCAATCATCTGAAGACGCGTCCAGCCATCCAGTACCCCGCCACCGTCATCAACGGGAGCTACGCGTACGCGCAGGATCTTGAATGATTCGTCATTGACCGGAGCACCTAAATACCAACAGAGTCCTTCGTTTTGACCATCGAACATCAACAATTGTCGCGATGTCACTTTTAAAGAAGCATCTGGCTCAACATCAACATTGGTCACCAGCTCTTCAGAGGCGTAATGAGAAACAGCAAAAGCCGACTGCGCTGGAATGAAGAGCAGAGAGCAGATAAGAGCGAGCATGCAAATAGGGGGGTTAATTCTCAAAATGTGTGTCCAAGATAACCATCTATTCCCAGGTAGCAGACAATATGAGCAGAACATTGTGAGCCCCTGCTTCATATCGTCTTCCTATTCGACCGTGGATCTTTGGGCTGATAATGGTCGTGTCCATACAACCGGCAATTCTTCCCAGGTTGCCACATATATGAGAGGGGCTCACCATGAACCATGTTACCTCGATTGGCCTTGATGTTCACGCACGTTCTGTCACCGCTGTTGCGCTCGATTCAATCACAGGAGAGGTCCATTCGAAGAAGTTCAGGTATTCGCCTGCGGAGATTGCGTATTGGGTCTTGCAGTTCGAATCCCCCAAAGCGGTCTATGAATCAGGTGTCACTGGATTCCATCTGGTGCGGGAGATGCGCAGGTTTGGCGTTGACTGCATCGTCGGCGCCGTATCCAAGATGCACAAACCCGCATCCGACAAACGTAAGAAGAATGACCGCAACGATGCGGAGTTCCTGGCACGACAGCTTCTGGCTCACAACATCGTGGAGGTGTTCGTGCCCGACGAGAAGACGGAGGCGGCAAGGAATCTCTCGCGTGTGCTGGAAGACATCCGGGATGATCTTACCCGTGCCAAGCATCGCCTGACGCATCTTCTCATCCGCTGGGGATACATCTGGAACGAATATGGTCCTAAAGGAAAACGCCGCGGCACCTGGACCCGGGCCCATTGGGAATGGATCAGGAGCGTTGAGCTTCCAGAAACCGCCGCGCAGGAATCCCTTGACTACTATATATCGGAGGTTCGCCACATAGAGGCGCAGAAGAAGGCGATCGAGAAAAGGATCACCCAATACGCACAGCGCCCTCGCTGGCAGAAGCGCATGGAGGCTCTTCGATGCATGAAGGGGATCGAGACCATGACGGCGTTTGCACTCACAGTCGAAGCGGGCGTGTTCTCTCGCTTCGATTCCGCCCGCTCCTTTGCAAGCTGGCTTGGCCTTGTGCCCTCAGAGCATTCAAGCGGAGAGCATGTATCCAGAGGAGCCATCACCAAGGCAGGGAACTCCCATTTGAAAAAACTCCTCGTGGAGGCAAGTTGGCACTACACCCGTGCCACCAAGGAGAGGAAGCGAGTGCTGAATGATCCGGTCGTCCCTTCCGCCATATCCAACTATGCGGCATCCGGCGTGAAGAGGCTTGTTGAGCGCAGGTGTCACTTCACGCATGATCTGAGGAAGCGTCCGGTCGTTGCCAATATCGCCACGGCCAGGGAACTCGCTTGCTGGTGCTGGGCGCTTGGATGCATGAGCGAAGGGACGCTTGCCTAGAAGAACCGACATCCCATAGCGATCTTTTCCTGAATGGCCCGATCCATATCGATTGGTCGTTGGATGCGATCCCAGATCCTTTTCTGAGCGCAGGTCACGTTCTGCATGCTCGCAAACAGACTCTTCTTAGTTGAAGGTGCGCGCATCCAGCCGTAGCAACGAAATGCGAAGCCAGGCCAGCCAACATACATGGGCGATGATGCAGCCACCCCGAACCGGGCGGCGCTAGTCCAAGGATGGTAACCCGCGAATATTAAACTGCGAATACGAGCGTCGGTTTGACACAACCTGTCAGGATCGGAGATCAGGTAAAGATATACGGCCAAGCCTTGAAATTATTGAGGCTTGGCCAACTTTTGCTCTTGACAATGTTCTACTCATATTAAAAAGGTCAGGAGCGAAAAAGACTCCTGACCTGGTGCTTCAAATGGCGGGATGTACGAGACTTGAACTCGCGACCTCCGACGTGACAGGCCGGCGCTCTAACCAACTGAGCTAACACCCCGCAAGAACTGCCGCTGCAAAAGCAGCTTGGCTATTATAAACAGAAAACCCCTTCAGGCAAGTGAGAAATTTCAAAGAATCGTTCCACCGCAGATGAGCATATCTCCGTCGTATACGACAGCCCCTTGCCCGGAAGCAGGAGCCAAGAGGGGAGCGTCGAAGGACAGCAGGAGCGTGTCTCCCTGTGCATGGAGTGTGCAGGGGGCATCCGTCATGTTGTATCTGAGCTTCGCAGTACAGCCCACCATTCCATCGGATGCATCATCGTCATATCCATCGCAAAGCCAGTTCAGCGATCCAATGCGCACCTCATCCACCAACGCGTCTTCCCGTGATCCCAGAATCACAGTGTTGGCTGCATGGTCCTTCGCGCAGACATAGGCGGGGTATCCCAAGGCGACACCGAGCCCCTTTCGCTGACCGATGGTATAGAGGTATGAGCCTTGATGCCCGCCAAGAACGACACCCTCCGTGCTGCAAATGTTTCCCGGTATGGTGCCAAGGTGCTCTTGGAGGTATTCGGTGCAGCTTCCGGGGATGAAACAGACATCTTGGGATTCCGTTCGTGATGCACTGGGAAGACCTGCGGCCTTCGCAAGGGAAACCACTTCATGCTTGCAAAGGGAACCTATTGGAAAGAAGACGCTTGCCAAGGCCGAAGATGGAACCAGGCCAAGAAAGTAGCTCTGATCCTTCCGCTTGTCTGCTCCTCGCATCAAGCGCACGTGCCCATCTTGCTTTACAAGGCGCGCATAATGCCCCGTTGCCACCCCTGCGCAGCCATATTGCAGGGCTTCATTGAGAAACGCTCCGAATTTGATGGTCTTGTTGCAGGTGATGCAAGGGTTTGGTGTGAGGCCGTTTCGGTATGCCGTCAAGAAGGGGGTAATGACCCCTTCTTCGAAACGCTTGCGCATGTCGAAGGTTGCATGGGGAATGCCCAGCACTTTGCAGACCGCTTGGGCGTTGGCGACATTCGCCTCATCATCAGCTGCGCCGAGCAGCATGGTCGCACCGATGCAGGAAACGCCTTCCTGGACAAGCAGAAGAGCGGCTACGCTTGAATCCACTCCTCCGCTCATGGCAACGCAAACCTTGTCCTCGTTCACCTGATGGATGCCTCTCTGTTCGCGAACTCTGCTACGATATTGATTCAAAGAACTGCAGAATGCAAGCAGGCTCCTCTGCAAGAATGCCAAGGGATATCTGAAAGCGTCCAATATGCGGGTTTTCCTCTATCTCAGAGATCACAAGGTCGCGGTGCTTGTCACCCTGCTGCTCCTGATCGGCTGCGTTTCGTGCGACCTTGCCATTCCCATGATGACATCGAACATCGTGGATGTGGGCATCCAGCAATCAGGCGTCGACCACATCGCCACCGATGAGCTTTCTGACAGGACGCATGCCTTGGTGAGCGAGATGATCTCACCTGCCGATGAGGCCCTTTTCGAAAAGTCGTATGAACAGGTATCGGATGGGCGCTGGCGGCTCACGGATGCGGGTCGTGCGAACAGGGAAGCGCTCGACGATATGATGACCGTTCCACAGGTGGCTCTCCATGGGGACTGGAAGCTTGGCGGAGGAGATGTGAGCTTTGAGCAGGCAATCGAGGCCTTCGAAGCAGGAACCATCAGCGGGGAGCAGTTCAAGACCTATGTCGAAGAGGTGAAAGAGGCGATAGGAGAGGGATCTCCCGATATCCTTGCCCAGCAAGCCATCTCTGCTGCATTGAAGGAGTATGCACAGCTGGGAGTGGATCTTTCCCAGAAGCAGATGGGTTATCTGCTTTGGGCAGGAGCGGTCATGATGGGCCTTGCCATCCTCAGCATGGCTCTCAACATCCTGATCAGCTTGGTGGCCTCACGCACGGGCGCGCAAGTGGGCCGGGATCTGCGCAAGCGCCTCTTCGTCAACGTGGTCAACTTCTCGGATGCAGAGATATCCCGCTTCTCTGCAGCATCTCTCATCACGCGAGGTACCAACGATATTCAGCTCATCCAAAACGTCACTACCATGATCCTGCGCATGGTGCTCTATGCCCCCATCATCGCCATAGGTGGCATCGTGATGGTCCTGTACACCAACGCCTCGCTCGGCTGGATAATCGTGGTGGCCATCCTCGTGGTGATGGCGTTCGTCGCTGTTCTCTTCAAGGTGACATCACCCAAGTTCAAGATCATGCAATCACTGATAGACCGCGTGAACCGAACGGCTCGTGAGATGCTTTCCGGCATCCCCGTCATCCGAGCCTTCGGTCGTGAAGAGTTGGAGCAGCAGCGCTTCGACGATGCTTCCCGCAAACTCATGGACACGCAACTGTTCACCAATCGCGCCATGAGCTTCATGATGCCAGCGATGATGCTTGTGATGAACCTCACGAGTGTTGCCATCGTCTGGTTCGGTGGTCAGAGCATCCGGCAGGGAATCCTGCAGACGGGGGATCTCATCGCCTTCATCACCTATTCCATGGTCATCATCATGGGCTTTCTCATGATCGGCATGATATCCATCATGCTGCCTCGTGCCGATGTGGCAGCCGACCGGGTCAATGAAGTGCTTTCCACGTCCTCTTCCGTTCAGGACGTTCCTGATGCCCTTGTCCTTCCCGCCTCTGAGGAAGGATTGCGCATCGAATTCAAGGATGTGTCATTCACTTATCCGGGAAGTGACGAGTGCGTGCTCAAGCATGTAAGCTTCATTGCCGAGCCTGGGAAGACCTTGGCCATCATCGGGGGCACCGGTTCAGGGAAATCGACCATTCTGAAGCTCATCGAACGCTTCTATGATGTCTCTGAAGGATCAGTTGAGGTGGATGGGCATGATGTGCGATCGCTTTCCCAGGCATTCCTGCGAAGCGCTTTGGGCTATGTTCCCCAGAAGGGGTATCTCTTCTCGGGAACGGTGGACACGAATGTCGCCTATGCCGATGAGTCAATGACGGAAAGCCATGTCCAAAAGGCGCTTGACCTGTCACAGGCTGCGAAGTTCATAGCATCGAAGCCTGAAGGGACCCAGCGCACCATCGCCCAAGGCGGCACGAATGTATCCGGTGGTCAGCGTCAGCGTCTTTGCATCGCCCGCGCTTTGGCGAAGCAGGCTCGGGCATACCTCTTCGATGATTCGTTCAGTGCGCTGGACTACAAGACCGATGCCGCACTCAGGCGGGGGCTTCGCCAGGAAGTCGTGGCGAAGACGAAGGTCATCGTGGCTCAGCGCATCTCCTCCATCAAAGAGGCGGACTGCATCGTGGTGCTCAAGGATGGGGCGGTGGCGGGAACAGGGACCCATGCGCATCTGATGGAGGCCTGCGAGGAATACCGCAAGATCGCTCTGTCCCAGCTTTCCGAAGAGGAGCTGGGGATGGCAGGTGATGCGGCATGAGAGGCCAGCAACACCTCAAGGAATACCCTGTGAATTCAGATGCCATCGAGATAACCGCTGCCGAGATCGACCGCCTTTCCGCAGAGGAGCGTGCGTCATGGCGCCAGAAGGTGCGCTTGGATGCCATGATGGGGATAGGAGCAAAGGCTGAGGCGGATAGGCGCAGGCATCATCGCCATGGCCATGGAGGGGGCCCTGGCGGCCCGATGCATGGAGGGGAGAAGGCAAGGGACTTTGGTGGCACCATGAGGCGCATGGTGCAGTTCATGGGCCAATTCAAGGGAAGGATCATCCTCATCATCCTGTTCGCCTTGGCATCCACGGCTTTCAGCATCGTGGGGCCGAAGGTGCTCTCCCAGGCGACAACCGTTCTCTTCGAGGGCTCCATTGCCCAGATAGCGGGCAGTGGCGGCATCGATATGGATCTTGTAGGGAGCATTCTGCTGACCACGCTTGCCCTCTATGCATTCTCGGCAATCTGCTCTTGGGTGCAGGGTTGGACGATGTCATACGTGTCTCAGCAAACCTGCTATCAGCTGCGCCGCCAGATCGCCTTGAAGATCGATCGGATGCCCTTCGGGTATTTCGAGAGGAATTCCATCGGCGATACCTTGTCGCGAATCACCAACGATGTGGATACGCTGGGACAAAGCCTGAATCAGGGTGTCACGCAGCTGATCACCTCAAGCGTCACGGTGGTGGGCGTCGTCATCATGATGCTTTCCATCAACTGGCTGCTCACTCTCATCGCCTTGGTGATGGTTCCCATTTCCCTGATATTGGTTGGGCTGGTGGTGAGGCTTTCCCAGAAGCACTTCTATGCCCAGCAATCCCTTCTTGGGCAGGTGAATGCTCAGGCCGAGGAAACGTTTTCCGGACATGAGATCGTTCGGGCCTTCGGCAGGGAAGATGAGACGGTGCGCCTCTATCAAGAGGCCAATGAGAAGCTCTATGAAGCCGGATGGAAGTCGCAGTTCCTTTCGGGAATGATGAAGCCTCTGCTGGATGTGGTGGGAAACCTTGGCTATGTGGCCGTAGCGGTGGCAGGGGCGTTCCTTGCAGTGCAGGGCACCATCACGGTGGGAGATATCCAAGCATTCATCCAATACGTGAAGAACTTCACACAGCCCATCACCCAGCTTGCACAGGTGAGCAACGTCCTTCAGCAGCTTGCTGCAGCGGCTGAGCGCATCTTCGATTTCCTCGACCAGCCAGAGATGCCCCCTGAGAATCCCACGGATCACGCATCGCGCATCTCCTGTGATGTGGCCTTTGATGAGGTGACCTTCGGATATGATCCTGAGAAGCCCGTCATCCAAGATTTCACTGAGAAGGTCGAAGCGGGCCAGACCGTTGCCATCGTTGGCCCAACGGGAGCAGGCAAGACAACCATCGTGAAGCTGCTCATGCGCTTCTACGACCCAGACTCAGGACGCATCTTGATAGGCGGCGTTGGCCTTGAGGGCTTCAGTCGCCAAGACGCCCGCAGCCTGTTCGCCATGGTGCTGCAGGATACTTGGCTCTTCAACGGAACCATTCGGGAGAACGTGAGGTATGGAAGGCTTGATGCGAGCGATGAGGAAGTGGAAGAGGCTTGCCGTCGCGCCTGTGCTGATCATTTCATCCGCACCCTTCCCGGTGGTTACGATTTCATTTTAGATGAGGATGCGACGAACATCAGCCAAGGTCAGAGGCAGTTGCTCACCATCGCCCGGGCGATCATCGCCCAGCGTCGCATGCTCATCTTGGATGAGGCAACCAGTTCGGTTGACACGCGCACTGAGGCGAAGATACAGGAGGCGATGGACAACCTCATGAAAGGCAAGACGTCCTTCGTCATCGCCCATCGCCTTTCCACCATTCGCGATGCAGACGTCATCGTGGTGATGGATGCGGGCACGGTATGTGAAGTGGGTACCCATCAAGAGTTGCTTTCCGCTGGCGGACGCTATGCTGACCTGTATAATTCACAGTTCGATGAATCGGCGGAAGATGACCTTTGATGCTGCTTGCGTTCAGTTCGCGCGAGAGCGTCAAAGACGCACAAGGATGATTGAGGCGGATGAGCAACGATACGACAGAACCCCATGATCGGATCCTCTCCAAGGATGATTGCACAGAGGTCCCCGATCTCTGCTCTGGTGAATCCCTCTTGCCGAAAGGCGTCATTCGCATTGCTCCTGAAGCCATAGCCTCAGAACGGCTTCTGCCCGCGCTCAAGCCGGCAAGCGCTGATGATCCCATCCAGATCGCCGCTTTCGATTTCGACGGCACCTGCATCTCGGGGTCTTCACCGAAGAAGCTGGTGAATGCCTTGGGAAAACGCGGGAAGCTTTCCCTGTACAAGCTGATTCGCGTCGGCATATGGGGATTGGCCTACAAGCTGAACCGACCCCGCGATGACGAAGGGGTGCGGACTCGGGTCTTCTCGGCCTTTGACGGCATGGCGGCGAAGACGGTGAATGCGCAGCTTTGTGATTTCTACCAGATGAAAGTCGATCCACTGTTCCGCACCGATGCTGACGCATGCATGTACGCTCATCTTGAAGCAGGTCATGCAGTCGTGGTGGTTTCGGCAAGCTTCGAACCCATTGTCGCCTCTGCAATGATCGAGCATCCCATGCAGTTCGCCTTGGCTTCTCGCATGAAGATCGATGATGAGGGTCGCTACACCGCTGAGGTTGATGGACTGCCCACCGAAGGCCCTGCCAAGCTCGAGGTCTTGCAGCAATTCGCTGATGCGTACTTTGGCAAGGATTGCTGGAGGCTTGACTGGGCCTATGGGGATCATTACTCCGATCTCAAGATGCTCGCAGCGGCACAGCATCCCTGTGCCGTCACTCCAGACAAGAAACTCGAATCCCATGCTCAGAAGCTGGGATGGAAGGTGCTTGACTGGAAGTGATCCATATCCACCGCGCCATTCTCATGCAGTTTTCGTAGGAAACGGCCTTGCGCGGTCTCTGTGCGAAGAGGTGCGATAGAATACGCGTTAAAAGAGACTACGCGCATCGGAAGAGCATGAGAGGTTCGGATATGACTGAAGAGAACAGACCCCACGACGCGCGCTTTGGTGAAGGCCAGTTGGGCAACGGAAGCGGCAGCGTCTCAGACTTCCTCGACAAGGCACACAATGCCAGTGAATCAGGCGACAATCTCCTTGGGATGTATCTTTATCTGGCAGCCTTCGAGCGTTCCTTGGCTGACGGCGGCCTTCCTTCGGAGGAGGCTCTGCTTGGCATAAAGCAGGCATGGGCTGAGGCCTGTGCAGCAAAGGAGCGTTCTTTGGCTGAGTACATCTTCGAGAAGATGGAACCATACCTTTCCCATGACGAACTCAAGATGTGCTCTGAGGCGCTGCAGGAACTTGCCTTGGACAAGCTGCAGGAGTGCGGATTGTCGCGCGAGGACCTTGAGGACATGGCGCAGATGATCTCCGAGGACATCCTGGGGATCGAGGATGGGAATTTCAAGTTGGAGCATCTTTCCACCAGCAAGATCCCCGGTGGTTCGCTGAGCGTTGCCAAGATCAAGGGAACGGCTCCAGAAGATTCGCTTGCCAGTCTGATCGAATCGCTTCCCTCGTTTCCGAAAGCCGAAGGAACGTCCAAGGCGGAAGATTCTTCTGAAGAGGAGGTTGCTCTTGCCGCATCGGAAGAGCAGCTCGATTTCAGCACGATTGCCGGTTATGGCAGCGTCATAGAGGACATGCGCAGCCTAGGGGTGGGGATGTCTGCCGATACCGACTTCGTCGATCTGGTGGGACTCCTCAACGCCCGCCATGGCTTGACGCAGATGCCCGCCATGGATTCCATCCTGTTCCGCTCACCTGTGCGCGAGGATGCGAACCGATTCGTCATGGCCGCCATAGGCGAATTGAATCTTCCGGCCGTCCATATGCATATGGAGGAGAACATCCAGGGGCTGCCGGTGCTGTGCATCAGTGCTCGGGCTGATGCGATGCCCAAGGGCACTTCCCTGCAGGATGTCTTCAAGAACGGTGGCATCCTCGTGCTTGAGGATCTTGATCTCTGGTCTTCTCCCTCCTTCGACTTCCCTGAGGAAGGACCAGCGTTTTTCGTGATGCAGCTGACACGAGGTGCCAGGGAAGCGGTTGAGCTGATCCGCACTTCGGTGGAGAACCCGAACGTCTACGTGTTCGCGACATCGTCCTCCACCGGTGCAGTCGATCCCTTCTATCTTGATTCCCTCGAGCCCATCACGGTCATTGACATCGATTACCCCACTCCTGAAGAGCGTGTGGAGGTGTGGATGGACATCTCACGCAGGCATCCGTCCCTGCGCGGCATCAACAAGGCCGAACTCGTCAGGTTGTCGGCGAACATGCCCCGGTTCGACATCTACATGGCGGCCCGTGATGCCGTTGAGGAGGCCTACAAGGCGGGATTGAGTGCAAGGAAGTACATTCCCGTCACGCGGGACAACATATTCGAGAAGCTGGCTGCCTATCAGCCTTTGGAATCCCCGGAGTACTCACAGCTTGAGGAGGCGGTCCTCAAAGACTTCAAGCGGGATCTGGACAACATTGACGATCTCCTCAAAGGTGAATAGCCTCTCCCGTTCGGCAGAGACGGCGAACCGATCATGATCATCATCGACATGCTCCTGGTTGGTGTCGGGCTGTCCATGGATGCGTTCGCTGCATCGGTATGCAAAGGGCTCCAGCAGAAACGGGTCAACTGGAAGCATGCTTTCGCAACCGCGCTTTCCTTTGGCCTGTTCCAGGCGGGCATGCCTCTCATCGGGTGGCTGCTCGGCTCGTCATTCGCCGCTCTGATAGAGCCTGTTGACCACTGGATAGCCTTCCTCCTCCTGGCGTTCGTGGGTGGGAAGATGCTTTGGGATGGGTTCCATGAAACCTGCGACGCAAGCGCGCCGGATGCCTTCGATGTGCGTGAGCTTCTCGTGCTTTCAGTCGCCACCAGCATCGATGCACTTGTGGTGGGCATCTCCTTCGCGATGACGGGCATTGACATCTGGGTTGCGGCGGCGGTCATCGGGGGAATCACCTTCGTCCTGTCCTTGGCCGGCTTCGTCATTGGGAACAGGTTCGGGGCGCGCTATGAGCGCGGCGCGACCATCTTAGGTGGAGTCGCCCTGATCATCCTGGGATTCAAGATACTCCTTGAGCACCTGTTCGGCTAGACCGAATGCGGCTCAACCCCTTCCGTCCGCTTCCTAGAGGATGGGGTAGGAACCGAGCACCTTCACTTCGCGCAGCTTCAACCGAAGGCATGCCAGCGCCGTCTGGGCCGCAAGATCAGTGTCCTTGCCTTCGAACTCCATGAAGAACATGTAGTCACCCAGCTGCTGCTTCAAGGGACGGGATTGCACCATGGTCAGATTGATGCCCGCATAGGCGAACTCCGAGAGGATCATGTTCAGAGTTCCGGCTCTGTCAACGCGCAGGAAAAGCGCCACCGTCGTCTTGAAGCGATCGCTTTCAAGCAGCGGTGCCGATCCGAGCCGTCCAATGAGTGCGAAGGCCGTCTGGTTTCCCAGGTTGTCCTCTATGGACCGTTCGATGATCTGACAGCCGTAGAGCTTCGCTGCCAAAGGATTGGCGATGCCGGCGATGGAGGGATTGCCAGCCGCCAAGCGGGCGCTTTCAGCGGTGGAGGAGGTGACTTGGGTACCGCGTCCAGGGAAGTGCTCGGTCAAGAATCGGCGACACTGGGCGATTCCCTGGGGGTGGGAGGCGATCGTCGTTATCTGGGCTGGGTCGGTGTCAGGGGCAACCATCAGACAGTGATGGATGTCGAAGACCTCTTCGGCCAGGATCACTGATGAGGATCGGAAGGCGAAATTGTCCAAGGTGGACGTGACGGGCCCCTCTAGGGAATTCTCCTTGGCGACGACGCCATAGGTGGTTCGGCTGCGATCAACCGCATCAAAGACCTCATCGAAGCTGGCGCATTCCACCAGTTCGGCATCTGGTCTTCCAAGCTTCTCCGCGAAGGAGAGAGCGGCCTGGTGGGAGTAGGTCCCGAAAGGACCCAAAAATGCTATGGAAAAAGTGTCGGTGTTCATGTCCGTTCCTGTCGATTCCCGTGAGTGATTACGCATGATACCTCATGGGGGTGCAATTGTTACGCGCTGATTTCTGCGTAACATTTTGGAGCCGCTTGCCATGCAAGGCAGACTTTTTCCTGTTTCCACCTTCCGTTTATCTTGTGATGATTGCAAAATGTTTCATGTTCGTAACCTACGAGGGCACCTGGAGGGGGTGTGCACATGGAAGATCTGGCCAAGACGACAGACGTTTTCTCTGTCCTTGAGTCACGAGGCGTCACTCGTCGCAGCTTCATGAAGTTCTGCGCCGGTGTCGCTGCAGCTGCCGGTTTGTCACAGCTGGCGGTTCCGCGTGTGGCTGAGGCTATCGAGAAATCTGTCATCGGTGCCACATCGGGAGATCTCTATCCTGTCATCTGGATGGAGGGCGGATCATGTACGGGATGCACGGAGTCGTTCGCCCAGATAGAGACGCCGGACGTGGCAACGATCGTTCTGGATGTGATTTCTCTGAACTACTCAGAGACGCTTTCAGCAGCGGCCGGTTGGTCGGTGGAGGAGGCTAAGGCCCAAACCATCGAAGCCGGCAATTACATCCTGATCTATGAGGGTGCAGTTCAGAAGGGATGGGGTGGCAATGCCCTGCGCGTGGCAGGGGAGATCGGCACCGAGGCGCTGGCACATGCGGCTGCAAGCGCAAATGCCGTTGTTGCCGTTGGCTCCTGCGCCGTCAATGGTGGCTGGTGTGCAGCCCATCCGAATCCGTCCAATGCCATGGGCGTCCAACAATTCCTCAAGGAGGAAGGCATCGAGACTCCGGTCGTGAACATTCCGGGGTGTCCCGTCAATCCTGAATGGGTCATGTCCGTTCTGGTCGATGTGGTCATGCTGCAGGATCCAAGCCTGCTCAAGCTCAACGACTTCTCCATGCCAGCGGGACTCTTCAATCAGACCATCCATGACAACTGCGAGCGTCGTGGTCATTTCGAGAATGGCGAGTTCGTCTATGAATTCGGCAGCGAAGAAGAGGCGAAGGGCTATTGCCTCTATCCTCTTGGTTGCCGTGGTCCGCAGACCCATTCCGTCTGCGGCGTGACCCTTTGGAACGACCGTCGTTCCTGGTGCGTCCAGGCAGGCAGCCCCTGCATCGGCTGCTGCGAGGCGAATCCGAACAACCCGGGTGACAACTGGGTCGAGGTCAACACGCCGTTCTACAACCGCTTCCGCGATCTGCGCATCGGGGATCTGCACTTCCAGCCTGAACCGGTGGCATGGGCGGTTACCGGCATCTTGGCAGCAGCCCTTGTCATCCATGGCTTCGGCATGAAGAAGACGGGCCGCATGGATGGCGGTGCTGACTTCGAGCCGATCCGCAAGTGGGACAAGGAACATCCCAACGAGTCCATTGGCGTGTATGCTGACCCCGAGCAGGGTGGACCGGTCCTTGATCCTGAAGTCTGCGAAGAGAACACCCATCATGCAGCACCAGCTGCCGATGAGGTCGTTGCCGATTACGAGAAGGAATAGGGGGTGGGTAACTAGATGACACGTTCAATCATCGATCCGATCACACGAATCGAAGGCCATCTGCGCGTTGAGATGGAAGTCGAACAGGGAGTCGTGACCGACGCATGGGTTTCAGGCGGATGCTTCCGCGGCATGGAGCTTGTCGTGCAGAACCGCACTCCCCAAGATGCCGCTCAGATCGTGCAGCGCATTTGCGGTGTGTGCCCTGTCAGCCACAGCCATGCTTCCGCCATCGCTGCGGAGAAGTCCTATGGCATCACCATTTCCAACAATGCGCGCCTGGTGCGCAACCTCATCGAGGGTGCGCAGTTCCTGCATTCGCACATCCTGTGGTTCTACAACCTGTGTGCTCTTGACTACGTGAATCCGCTGGATTCCCTGAAGGCCGACGTGGCTGATACCTATGAGCTTGCCAAGGCTGCAGGAACATCCATGAATACGGACTTCTATGCCCTGAAGGAGAAGCTTGAGGCCTTCGCTGCCAACGGACAGCTTTCCATCTTCTCGGGGAGTTGGTTCGATTGCGACAACGGTGAAGGCTACAAGCTGACCCCTGAGCTCAACCTGATCTGCACGGCCCATTATCTTGAGGCGTTGAAGATGCAGGCCAAGGCAAGCCAGGTCGCTGCTCTCATTGGTGGCAAGATGCCCCATGTCATGACCATCGTTCCCGGTGGGACGGCCTTCGTTCCCACGGAGAGCAAGCTTGACGAGTTGTGGTCGTTGGTGAATGAGATCTATGACTGGGTCTCCACCACCATGATTCAGGACACGCTTGCATTGGCTCCGGCCTATACCGATGTCCTCAAGTTCGGCAAGGGCTGCGGGCGCTACATCGCCTGGGGCGTCTTCGAGGGACCCGGTTGGCCCTATGGCGGTGACTACACCGAGCAGATGATTCATCGCTATCTGCCCATGGGCGTTCTTGATGAAGAGCTCAACGTGAGCAATGTCGAAGAGCCGCTCATCACCGAATACATGGGCCATTCCTGGTACAAGGGTGAGGGAACCTATGAGTCTCCCTACTTCGTGACGGAGCCCGACTTCACTGAATATGACGTTGAGGACCGCTACACGTGGGTCAAGTGCCCCGCCTATGATGGCAAGCCCATGGAAGCCGGTGGCTTCGCACGCATCCTGGCAGCCTATCAGCGCAACGTTCCCTTCGTCGTGGAGCAGGTTGACGCCATGCTGGTTGCCCTGGGTGCTCGCCCCGGTCAACTTTCAGTGCTTCAGAACACCTTGGGCCGCACGGCGTCCCGTCAGATCGAGACGCTCTACATCGCGGGCCTCATGAAGGAATGGACGCTCGAGCTCATGGAGGCCATCGCCGGTGGCGATTCCGAGTACTTCAAGGAGCCTCTCACCACCACCGGTGAGGGCACGGGCTTCTGGGAGGCGCCACGTGGTGCTCTGTACCATTCCGAGAAGGTCACCAACAACAACGTCGATGGCTATCAGATCATCATTCCCTCCACCTGGAACCTGGCTCCCATGAATGCCGAAGGCGTCCATGGCCCCATGGAGCAGGCGCTCATCGGATGCCCTGTCCAGGATGTGGAGATGCCCATCAATGCGCTGCGTACGGTTCACTCCTTTGACCCCTGCACAGCCTGCGCGGTGCACATCACCGAACCGGCAACGGGCAAGACGTTCAAGACGGTGACAAGCCCTTGGGGGGTGAAGTAGGATGGCACATCTCGCACATTATCGCGAAGCGCACCCGATGGTATTCGTGGTGACGCACTGGATCAACCTCATCGCCATGGTTTGGCTGATCTTCTCCGGCTTCATCATCCACTATCCGTTCATTCCGGGGATCATGGGAATCTGCCGTGGCTCCCATGTCCTGTTCGGCTTCATCCTGCTGATCAACATGATCTTCCGCGTGATCGCTGCCTTCTTCGTGAAGACCTCTCCCACGGGAGGCACGCGCAAGCAGGATACCGACTACAAATCCTGGCTGCCTCAGAAGGACAATCGCCATCAGGCGCTTGAATGGGTGAAGTACTACCTGTTCCTGAAGAAGGATCATCCACTGGGTGCCAAGCTGGGCGTTCCGCAGAAGCTTTCCTATCTGCTGATCCCCATCCTCATCTTCGTGATGTGGTGGACCGGCATGTGCATCTGGGCACCCGTGATGGATATGGGCCCGTTCGCGGCAACGGTGAACTTCGTCGGTGGCGCCATGAGCATGCGCATCATCCATTACTATCTGATGTTCGTGTTCATCTGCTTCATGTTCATCCATATCTATCTTGCGAATGTGGAGAGCTTCGCACCCACCAAGCTCATGTTCATCCGCAAGGAGCATGGCGGACTGGTCTACGATCCTGAGCTTCACAACATCGTTGGCGAGGATATGGATCCGCACAAGGATTAGCATCCGTGCGACAGAGCGAATCCTCTGAAAGCAGCAGTCCTTCCGGGCTGCTGCTTTTTCTTCGTGTAGAATCGAGCAGACAATGAAACTCACTGATGAACAGATACAGCGCGAAGATGCCTTCCTGAAGGGTCTTCCCCGCATCAATTGGGGGGCGCTTCTCATGCCGCCTATCTGGGGACCGGCTCATGGCTTCTGGGTGACGGTGCTCTACTACCCTGCATGGCTCGTTGCTGACAATGTGTTCTATGGCGCTTTCCAGGAGCAGACCGTCCTTTCCTTCGTGATAGCCGCGCTCACCTTCGTCCTGCTTTTAGGGATAACCATCGCCTTCGCCATCGTCGCACAGCCCATCGCGGCCCATCGAGCAGAGGACAGAGGCATCAGTCGCGCTGATTACCTCAAGCGCCAGAGAATCTGGGCCATCGCCAGTGCACTCATCGGATTGGTCATGATCGGTCTCGCCACCTATTACAACCTTGAGGTCCGTCCCCATGTCGCATCCTGATCAGCTGATGAATGAGCCACCAGAGAAGGTCGCCGTCTTCTGCGTGGGCAATATGCTCATGATGGATGATGGTGTGGGTCCTGCCGTCTTCGAAGAGCTTTCCACGTCCTACTCCCTTCCACCTGAGATCGATCTGATCGACGTTGGCTGCATGAGCCTGAATATGGTGGAAATGGTTGACGAGGCTGACTATCTGGTCACGGTGGACGCAGTGGATGGCACCGAAGAGCCTGCGGGCACCATCTTCGAGTTCGCGCCCGAGGACATGGCCCGTCATACCGGCGCCATGGCATCACTGCATGATCTGAAATTGATCGACCTCTTTGATGCTGCTGGACTGTTGGGCTACGAGGCTGAGGGCAAGTGCTTCGGCATGCAGGTGCTGAACCGCTCTCCTGAGACGGTGACGGTAGGATTGAGCAAGCCAGTCTTTGATGCGCTGCCCCGCCTCGTCGATGCCGTTCTCGCCGATCTGACATTGCGCGGCCATGTCATAATCCATGAAGCAACAGGGCAGACGGTGACATGGGGCTGGCATCATCCGATGCATGGACAGGATGAGTCTTCGCATACAATAGAATGAATGCAATCGTGCGTGTGTGTAGGTTTGCTTGAGACACAGTTGAGGTGCCTTTCATGCTCATTGAACCCATAGAGAAGGCCTTGGCGCATTCAGGCTGCCTTGATGGCTTCTGGGGAAAGCTTGATGCGGGAGAGGATGCGACGCTGGGGGTTGCCGCATCGGCCCGTCCTCTTTTGGTGGCTGCCCGCTTCTTCCATAAGCCGCAGCCAACCTTGGTGATCATCTCGGGTGAAGAGGCCGCCTGTTCTTTTTCGCGAAACCTCACGGCCTACGTGGGCGATGGGAATGTGATGCATTTCCCAGAGCGGAACGATGTTCCTGGAACCGCCAAGTCCTTTTCCCCTCGAACTGTCGCAAAGCGCATGGAGGCGCTTTATGCTCTTGCAAGTGGGAAGAACGTCATCGTCGTGGCAAGTGCACAGGCGCTTATCCGCACATTGCCACCCCCCAGCGCCCATGCAGAGCGTCCGCTGACCCTCAAGCAAGGCGATGACCTGTCGCAGGTGGCAGGGGGCAAGATGGAAGACCTTGCCGGTTTCAGGTGTCGGCTCGAGGATATGGGATATGAGAACACCGGAGAGCTGGATGGGCCTGGGACCTTCGCATCCCATGGGGGAACCGTCGATGTCTTCGTTGCCAACATGGACTATCCCGTCCGCATCGATTTCTTCGGTGATGAGGTGGAGGAGATGCGACGCATCGTTCCTGCTACCGGACAGACCATTTCAGCGCTTGAGCGCATTGACATCTATCCCATCGTCGACGCTTCTCTGGGCGGAAGTGCGCTGCGAGAGGCACGGAGCACCTTGGAGAGGCTCTCCCGTACCAACAAGGCGGCCCGTGAGCTGCTCGGGAAGCTTGATGAGGGCTTGCATCCTGGCGAGGCAGCGGCCCTGCTTCCCTTTGCCTATCCAAAGCTGGCCACCATCGGTGAATATGCTGGGCCCGGTTCTTTGTGCACACTGATAGAGCCCCGCTCCCTGATGGACAACATGATGGGTGCCGCAGCCCAAGCAAAAGAGGCGCTTGCATCCTCGCCCTTTCCCGTTCACGGTCTCTGCGAGGAGCCGAACGCCGTCACGTTTGGAGGCGGCGTGCGGGCAACGTACCTTTCCATCATGCAAGTGGGGTCTGCGGCCGACGATGATCTCCCGGTGAAGCGCACCGATGTGGCAGGCGTTCCAGAGCGGCTTTTCGGTAAACTGCGCAATTGGGTGGAGGGAGGCTATCTCAGCATCCTGAGCATTCCGGAGGGGCGTGTTCGAGATGCGCTCAAGCTTGATATGGTTGATTTCGGTTTGCCTATTCGGGACGTGGCGGATGAGGATGGAGCATCCTCATCCTCGCTTCAGCGAGGAGCAGTGAACATCGTCGAAGAGGATGTTCCGCTCGGGCTCGTCATTCCCAAGGCGAAGCTGGCCCTTGTCTCCATCAATGACACGAAGCGCATGAATGCCGACAGTGCACAGAGGCGTCAGGTCGATATCACCGAGATCACCTTTCCCTATGAACCGGGAGATTACGTGGTCCATTCCACCTATGGGATAGCCCTGTTCAAGGATATCGTCCTGCGCGAGATAGATGGGGTCGAGCGGGACTATATCGAATTGGACTACGCTGAGGGCGACAAGCTGTTCCTGCCGATAGACCAGTTCGACAAAGTGACGCGCTACGTGGGTCCTGAGGGTGTGAAACCCAAGATCACGCGACTTGACAGCACGGATTGGTCGCGTGCCATGACGCGGGCGCGCAAGGCCACACGCAAGCTCGCCTTCGATTTGGTTGATGTCTACGCGAGACGCGCGGCTGCCGAAGGTCACAGCTTCTCAGTGGATACTCCCTGGATGCAGCAGATGGAAGAGAGCTTCCCCTATCAGGAGACTCCCGATCAGCTGCGAGCCATTCACGATGTCTTCCGCGATATGCGCTCGAAAAGACCCATGGACAGGCTCATCTGCGGAGATGTGGGTTTCGGCAAGACGGAGGTTGCCATTCGCGCCGCTTTCGCCGCCGCGCAGGACGGCCGTCAAGTCATGGTGCTCTGTCCCACGACCATCCTCGCCCAGCAGCACTACACCAGCTTCAAGGAGCGGATGGAGCCGTTTGGCATGCGCGTGGACGTGCTCTCGCGCTTTCGTACCACCGCTCAGCAGAAGGAGAGCCTTGAGGGCTTTGCATCAGGTGCCGTCAACGTCCTGGTGGGGACGCATCGGCTGCTTTCTCGTGACGTCAATCCCCATGAACTGGGTCTGGTCATCATTGACGAGGAACAGCGTTTCGGGGTGGGTCACAAGGAGCAGTTCAAGAACCTGCGCGAATCCGTTGACGTGCTCACGCTTTCGGCAACGCCCATCCCTCGCACTATGCAGATGGCAACCTCGGGTGTCAGGGACATGAGCCTCATCATGACGCCGCCGGATGACCGTCTGCCAGTGAAGGTCCATGTGGGGGAATGGGATCCGGATGTCGTTTCGACCGCCATTCGCTATGAACTTGCCCGGCATGGGCAGGTCTACTATGTCAGCAATCGGGTACGCACCATCGATGATGCCCTTGAGCGGGTAAGCGCGGCGGCTCCCGAAGCACGCGTGGGGGTTGCGCATGGGAAGATGACCAAAGACGAGCTTGAGCGCGTCATGGAGGATTTCGCGGCGGGGGAATTGGATGTGCTGGTAGCCACCACCATCATTGAAAGCGGCATTGACAATCCCCACACGAACACGCTCATCATCGAGGATGCCCAGCGGTTGGGCCTGTCCCAGATGTACCAGCTGAAGGGGCGGGTTGGCAGGTCGGCTACCCAGGCCTATGCCTACTTCATGTTTCCCGATGACGCCTACCTGTCCGAGGATGCCCATGCCAGGCTCCTTGCATTGGCTGACAACCAGGACCTGGGAAGCGGGATGCGCATCGCCTTGAAGGACCTTGAGATACGCGGCGCCGGGGACATCCTTGGCGCTGAGCAATCAGGCAACATGAGCGCGGTCGGCTTCGATTTGTTCTCCCAGATGCTCAATCGCGCCGTGATGGAAGCACGGACATCTCCTGGTGGGGAGGTGCCTGCTGAGCGGGACATGTCGGACATCACGGTGAACATCCCCGGCCATACGTACTTCTCGGCGGACTACATTCCTGACATTCCCGAACGTGTGCTGTGGTATCGCAAGGTTGCAAGCGCGTATACCGTGGAAGAGGTGGACGAGCTTGAGGCTCGTCTTCTCGAAGGGAGGCCGGACATGCCTGAAGAGGCCAAGAGCCTCTTCGAGAAAGCACGTCTGCGTGCCTATGTGGCACATCGTGGCATCACGAACGTCTCAGTGAGCGCTGGCAAGCTCAACGTCGAGGATGCTGTGCTCGACAGAGAGCAGCGCATTCGCCTCAAGCGCACAGGAGGCAGGTACCTGCCTGAGAAGCGGAAGACCATCGTATCGTTATCGAAGCTACCCGGTGCTGATGATGAGCAGGAGGATATGGCCTCGGTTGTTCTAAGATATCTCAAAGGCATTCTGGAAGGAGAAGCAGAAGATGACCAATGATGCCACGAACGTTCGCGTGAGATTCGCGCCTTCACCAACGGGCATGCTTCATTTGGGCGGCGCACGAACCGCCATCTACAACTGGGCATTCGCACGCGCGCAGGGAGGGGATTTCATCCTGCGTATCGAGGACACCGACCCTGAGCGCTCCACTGAAGAGAACACGCAGATCATCTTGCGTGCGATGCGCTGGCTGGGGCTTGATTGGGATGAGGGTCCTGAGGTCGGTGGTGCGGTAGGTCCCTACTTCCAGACCGAGCGCATGGACACCTACGATGCGGCGCTTGAGCGCTTGAAGGAAGCGAAGGCGGTGTATCCGTGCTTCTGCACCAAGGAGCGGCTTGATGAATGCCGGAGGGAAGCGGAGCAGACGGAAGGTGGCTATGCGGGTTATGACGGTCACTGCCGAGACATCCCCGCCGAACAGGCGGCTGCGCGCATCGCGGCGGGTGAGCCGCATGTCTGGCGCCTTCGGGTGCCTGAAGGCCATGGCCCCATCACGTTCCAGGATGCAGTCTATGGAGAGATGTCCTTCCCAGCGGATGTGATGGATGATCTCATCCTGGTGCGTTCGGACGGTTCTCCCACCTACAATTTCGCCGTGGTCTGCGATGATGCCAATATGGGCATCACGCATGTCATCAGGGGCGACGACCATCTTTCCAACACGCCGCGCCAGATCCTGATCTATGAGGCGCTCGGCTTCACCGTGCCCACCTTCGCTCACCTGCCCATGATACTTGGCAAGGATGGCAAGAAGCTCTCAAAGCGTCATGGGGCGACGAATGTGGAGGATTATCGTGACCGTGGGTTCGCACCTGATGCCATGGTCAACTACCTCGCGTTGCTCGGATGGTCTTTGGATGGGGAGACCACGGTCATCCCACGCGAGGTCCTTGCCCGTGAATTCTCGCTGGACCGCATCTCCAAGAAGGATGCCGTCTTCGATGAGGAGAAGCTCACCTGGCTTGACGGCGTGTATATCCGCGAGATGACGCCCTCACAATGGATATCAGTTGCCGCCTCATGGCTTGCCTATGCGCACTGGCTGGGTGCGCATGTGTCGGAAGGCGTCCATGTCTGCGCGAGCCTTGACAAGAGTCAAGCGAAGGAGCGCTTGGAAGGCATGAAGGCTCCTTGGAACGATGTTCCTCCTGAGCTTTGGCAGGGTTACGTGGCGCAGGTGTCCGATGAGCAGGCGTGGTACGAGAAGCTCTACCCGCTCATCATCGAACGGCAGACCACCTTCAATGAGCTGCCTGACAAGTTGGCCTATCTCTTCTGGGGCAGAAACGTCGCGTTGGATGAGAAGAGCGTGGCGAAGGTCCTCAAGAAGGAAGGCTCACGCGCAGATGAGGCGCTGGCGATATGCAGAGAGGTTCTCGCTGACGAGTCGATTCCCTGGGTGGCCGAGCCTCTGCAGGAGGGTTGCCGAGAGAAGGGGGAGGCGGCTGGCCTCAAGCCGAAGCTCCTCTTCCAACCGCTTCGCGTGGCCGTATGCGGCAACATGGTGTCTCCGCCGCTGTTCGAGTCCATCGAGCTCCTTTCGCGCGAAGACGTCCTCGCGCGCATCGACGCGACGGTGGAAGAGGTCTTTCAGGCCTGATTGCCGGCAGGAACGAAAGGCTCATCCACCTTCGGCTTCCGCTTGCGGATGATCACATATCCGATGATGATGCTGGCGAGGGCAACCACGGTGCTTGCCCCCAGCCACCATCCTCCCATTCCCATCCAGAATCCCTCAGGATACATCTGGATGAGGAGGCTGTCTGAGGGAAACGTCCACGTGCCCTCAGCGAAGAAGAGGCTGTGGAGGGCGGCGAAGAGGCTGTCGAAGCCGAAGGCTGCCCACAGGCCAAAACCCAAGAACAGCCCAAGCGTGATGGCGCCGCCTGCGACCAATGCCGTCCCCGCAGGCTTCGCTCCAAACAGATAGACCAGTCCCATCAGGCAGAATGCGGCAATGAGCGCGCACCCGAGCAGAGGCATCCTCAAAGAGGTGATGACGCCGTTCACGTCATCCAAATGGTCGAGGGCCTCATCAGACAACGCATATTGCAGGCCGGATTCCGCCAGGTTTTCCATGGTGACATCTGGTGAGGGGTCATTGCTTGCTTGGACGATGCTCTGGGCGAGAGGACTCCACCGATCGGCAGTGGGAGAGGAGGACGAGGAGGAATTCCGGGCGGCGCTCAGCACTTCCTCGGCCAAAGCGATATGGGCTCCCTCCACTCCCGCCGATTCCCTTCCATAGTCATCAACGGTGTAGTTCCTTGTCTCCAAGGCAAGCTCTATGAGATCCTCACGATCGTAGGGCGAAGCGTCGAAAGCGCTGTTGGCTGAGGAGAGGCTGCGGGTGATCTGGGGAAAGCCGGCGCAGAGGGCGAACCCGATGGCTACATAGGTTGAAACGAGCGCAATCGTCGCCAAGGTCGTCAAGAATCTGCGTTGGAACTTCTTGGTCATGGAAGATGTCCTCTCTTGGTCGGTTCGAATACACTATATTTGATAGGCAATGCATTTGAAAGCAAGGAAGGGGTGCGTCCATGGGGTTGCGCATGCATGATCTGAGGGAGGAATACATCGATGTCGTGCTGTCATTGGATGGTGATGTCGAAGGCAGGGAAAACGCCTTGCAGCTCATCGCGGATTCCGACATCAAAGCCTATGGAGCGCCCGTCGAATTCTCCTACATCCCCTATACCTTCTCCGTTGAGGATGTAGCCTTCTTGGAGGAGGTATGCACAACCACGCATCGTATCCTCTCAAAGGTCATCAAGCATTTCCTGGATGATCCATCCTATCGGGAACTGTTCTGCTTCTCTGATGAGCTTCTGGACTTGATCTTGATGCCGTGCCCGTATGAGGAGATGCTGCCCCTCGCCCGGTTTGACATCTTCCTGGATGACCGTGACCTGAGCTACAAGTTCTGCGAGTTCAATACCGATGGTTCCGGGGCCATGTCCAGGGATCGGGAATGCGGGCGTGCGATCATGGAAGGAGCGGCTTTCAAGCGCTTCTCAAAGCTGCATGCCTTGGAGCAATTCGACCTGTTCGACTCCTGGGTCTCCGCCTTCATGGACACCTACCATTCCTGTGAGCGTTTCCCTGAAGTGCCGGTGGTCGCTGTGACCGATTTCACGGAAAGCGGCGTGATGAGCGACTTCGTGAGATTCATCGAAGCCTTCGAGCGGGCAGGAATCCCAGCTCGCTTCGTCGATGTGCGCAGCTTCGTCTATGATGGCAAGCATCTCATCGACCCTGCCGATGGGACTGTTATCAATGCCGTCTATCGGCGTTCCGTCACCAGTGAGATGCTTCAGCATCCTGGCGAATGCGAAGCCTTCATTCAAGCCACGCGTGATATGAACGTCTGCACCATCGGGCATTTCCGCACGACGGTCGTGCATTCGAAGATGGTGTCCGTGGCGCTCCATGACGAGGCTACGGCAAGCATTCTCACTGAAGATGAGCTGGCGTTCGTGAAGCGCCATGTGCCTCGGACCTATCGGCTGCGTGACGATGCTTTCCTGTCATTTTGCGACGTCACGGCTGACAAGGACCAATGGATCATCAAGCCAGAGGATGATTACGGAGCCCACGGAGTCTATGCAGGCATCGATTACGATGAGGAGCAGTGGTCATCCATCGTGCGCGACCACTGGAATGCAGGCTATATCGTCCAAGAATACTACCTGCCTCATCTGGTCGACCTCATTCCCTGCCGCATTCCACGTGACGGAGATGCCTGCCGCGTGGAAGACTGGCATACCATGCCCGGGCTGTACACATACAACGGTTCATTCGCGGGCGTCTATTCGCGAGAGGGGCGAGAAGGGGTCATTGCGCTTGATCACGGTGGTCTGATATCCACAAGCTTTCGTGTCGTTGCTGAATAGCCCGCAAGGGAAGTGCATGATACCGATGGAGGTCAAATCCAGCCTTGCAAAAGGTCCATCAAGCAAGTAAGATTTACAACTGCTGTTTTTCTCAATGCATGAATAAAGGAGTACTTCTACATGGTTAAGATTCGTCTTGCTCGTCATGGTGCGAAGAAGCGCCCGTATTACAGGGTTGTCGTCTCTGATTCCCGCTGCCCCCGCGATGGCAAGTTCATCGAGCAGGTAGGCCGCTACAATCCCTGCTCCAGCCCGAAGCTCATCGAGCTTGACATGGACAAGATTGATGCTTGGGTTGCAAAGGGTGCGCAGGTGAGCGACACCGTTTCCAGCCTTATGAAGCAGGTCAAAGAGAACGCGTAGCAATCATGGCGGATACCGCTCAAGATCTCTGCGCTCTCGTAGAGTACATCGTATCACCTCTGGTTGATAACCCCGATGATGTAGAGGTGACCTCTGCTGACATCGATGACAAGGTCACCATCGAGATCCGTGTCAATGAGGCGGATGCCGGGAAAGTCATTGGACGACAGGGGCGCGTCATCAAATCCATTCGCACGCTTGCTCGTGCAGCGGCCTCGCGCAAAGGCACCCATGTTGAGGTGGAGCTGATCGATTAGTGCGAGGCTGGCACTTGGCAGCCATCGTTGCCGGTACAAAGGGATTGAACGGAAAGCTGAGGCTTGCTGATGCCTCAGCTTTCCTGCTGTCCGCAGATGGTCCGGTTGAAGTGGCCTTCGTGCCACCGCGTGATGATGTCCCTCGGTTCTCCCGCCTCTGTGCCATAGAGTCACTCTCAGGTGATTCATGCGTGGCGGCCTTCGAGGGGATCGAGGATGTTGATGTTGCAGCACGGCTTGCAGGCTGCTCTGTTCTGGTGAAGGCGGAGATCGCGGATGCCCCCGCTGTGACCGGGATGGAGGACATGACCGGTTTCGCTGTCTGTGACGGTGAGGGAAATCAGTTGGGTGTGGTTCGCTCAGTGGAATGGAATCGTCATCAGCCGCTGATATGCATGGTGGCGTCCTCAGATGGGAAGGATGTGCATGTTCCCTTCGTGGATGCCATCGTCACTGATGTTGACGAGCGGATGCGGCGAATGGTCGTTGATCTGCCACGAGGCCTGATGGATCTTTGATCGGAGGGCTTTATGAGGATAGATGCCATCACCACGTTTCCCGCCATGTATGATTCCATCATGGGTGAATCCATGATGAAGCGCGCCCAAGAGAAGGGGTTGCTGCAATTCCAGGCCCATGATCTTCGGGATTGGGCCCAGGGAGTCCATCGAAAGACCGATGATTATCCCTATGGCGGAGGATGCGGATTGGTCATGATGTGCGACCCCATCTTCAAGGCTGTCGAAGATGTCCTGGGCTTTGAGCCTGATTCCCTTCCCGGCGCGCTTGATCGCAGGCCTTCCGGCACGAAGGTCATCTTCATGGCTCCTCATGGCATCGTCTTCGATGATGCCTGCGCGACACGGCTTTCAGGGGAGGACAGGCTGGTGTTCGTCTGTGGTCATTATGAGGGCATCGACGAGCGCGCCTATTGCCTTGCCGATGAGATCATATCCATCGGCGATTACGTTCTCACAGGCGGGGAATTGGCATCGATGGTCGTCATCGATGCGGTCGTTCGGAAGATAGAAGGGGTGCTGGGTGCTGCGGAAGGTGCCCAGAGCGAATCCTTCGTCGAGGGGCTTTTGGAGTATCCCCAATACACGCGTCCGGCGGATTACCGTGGCATGGCGGTGCCCGAGGTTCTTCTTTCGGGGCATCATGCCCATATCGAGGCGTGGAGGCGGGGGCAGTCACTCAAACGCACCGAGGAGCTGAGACCGGACCTCCTGTCCGAGATGGCAGAGGCTGGTTCTGCGTTGTGAACCTGCCTTCAGGCGAACAGGTGATGCATTTTCTCCGGAAAGGCTGTTTTGGGTGAACGCGCACGCCTATCTGGGGTATCATGGCAAGCGGCTGGAACATGCGTGGCAACGCCCGGTTGCAGCCGTTTTTTACGCTTTGCAAGAGTTGAGGTTCTGGAGGGTCGATGTATTCAGGTGAGCATGCTGTGAAGAAGAAGGGTTTCCTGCGCTCGGCCCTGTCGCTTGTCTTGACACTGGCTTTGATCGTCTTGGCTGCATGGGCGCTCAGAACGTTCGTCTTCCAAGCCTATACGGTGCCATCCGGCTCCATGGAAGATACCATCATGACCGGTGACAATGTCTTCTCCGAGAAGATCACCTATTACACCAGTGATCCACAGCCGGGAGACATCGTCACGTTCCAAGACCCGGAGATTCCTTCCAGGACGCTGATCAAGCGGGTGATAGCCACGGGCGGGCAAACCGTCCAGCTGATCGATGGCAAGGTCTATGTGGACGGCCAGGAATTGGATGAGACCTACACCGATGGCAAGGAGTCGTGGCCTCTGGTCTCCTCCTTCGGCTCACCGGTGGTCTACCCCTATACGGTTCCGGAAGGGGAGTTGTGGGTGATGGGGGACAACCGCACCAACTCCCAGGATTCCCGCTATTTCGGTTCCATTCCCATATCGTCAGTGACCGGCAAGGCCGTATTCATCTACTGGCCCATCAACAGCATCGGTCCTCTGTCCTGATCCATCCTTTCCATGTCCATATGTCAATGAAGAGAGAGGAACCATCGAACATGAGTTCAACGGTTGGAGAGACTCCAACATTCCAGGAAGTCATCATGAGGCTGCAGGAATTCTGGGCGTCTCAGGGCTGCGTCATTCTGCAGCCTTATGACAACGAAGTGGGTGCGGGCACGAATGCGCCTGCCACCACGCTGCGCTCTCTCGGCCCTGACACATGGCGTACGGCTTACGTGCAGGGGTGTCGCCGTCCAACGGATGGTCGCTATGGCGAGAATCCGAACCGCCTGCAGTTCTACTACCAGTTCCAAGTGCTCATCAAGCCTTCTCCCGATGACATCCAGGAGGCCTACCTGGCTTCCTTGCGTGCCATTGGCATCGATACGGACAAGCATGACGTCCGCTTCGTCGAGGATGACTGGGAGTCTCCCACGCTTGGTGCATGGGGCCTTGGCTGGGAGGTGTGGATCGACGGCATGGAGGTCACGCAATTCACCTATTTCCAGCAGGTGGGCGGCTTCGAATGCAAGCCGGTGCCCGTTGAGATCGCATATGGTCTTGAGCGCCTGACCATGTTCGTGCAAGGGGTCGATTCCGTCTATGACATCATATGGGCGAAGGGTCCTGACGGTGTCACCTTCACCTATGGCGATGTGTATCTGGAGAATGAGCGCGAATATTCCAAGTACAACTTCGAAGTGGCCGACACGGAATTCCTCTTCAGGGAATTCGCCGATCGCGAAAGGGAATGCCTGCAAACCCTTGATGCGGGACTTCCGCTTCCGGCATACGATTCGGTGCTGAAGTGCTGCCACACCTTCAACCTGCTGGATGCGCGTGGTGTCATCTCAGCGACTGAGCGCATGGGCTATATCCTGCGTGTGCGCACGCTGGCCAAAGCGTGCTGCGCATCGTATATGGAACACGTCGTCGGCATCTCCTCAGATGCAGGCTCCAAGGAGGTCGTCTGTGACTAGCACGAAGACGCTTGCATTCGAGATCGGCACTGAAGAGATCCCGGCGTTCGATCTGAAGGCGGCCACGGAGAAGCTGCCGCAGATCGTCGAACGTGCGCTTGATGACAGGAACGTGGGCTATGGTCCCATCTCCGTCTATTCAACCCCACGCCGTCTGGCTGTGGTCATCAAGGATGTGGCTGAAGAGACGGAAGCCATCGAAGAGGTCTTCAAGGGACCTTCGGTGAAGATCGCCTTCGATGAGGAGGGCAATCCCACCAAGGCGGCAAGTGGGTTCGCGCGTGGCAAGGGAGTGGATGTCTCTTCCCTTGAAGTGCGCGAAGAGGGTGGTGTGGAATACGTGTTCGCTGAACGCCACATTCCATCCCAGGCCGTCATGACGTTTCTGCCCGAGGTGCTTCTCGGTGTGATCGAATCGCTCCCTTGGCCGAAATCCATGCGCTGGGCAAGCTATCCTGAGCTCTTCACACGTCCTGTACGCTGGATCGTCGCCCTGTTCGGTGATGAGGTTATCCCGCTTGCCTTCGCTGGCGCGGTTTCCGGGCGACACACGGAAGGGCACCGCGTCCTCTCACCTGAAGGTGCTGACATCCTTCAGGCCGATGAATACGAGCAGGTGGTGCGCAGCCTGAAGATCGTTCCCACGCAGGCAGAGCGCAAAACGCTTATCGAAGAGGCCGTGGCGAAAATGGAAGGCGAACTGGGAGAGGGCTTCACGGTGGTTCTTCCTGAGAAGACACTCACCGAGGTCATCAACCTCTCAGAATCACCCACTCCCATGCTCGCACAGTTCGACGAGGGCTTCTTGGCAGTGCCTGAAGAGATCATCGTCGATGCCATGCTCATGCATCAGCGCTATTTCCCCATCTACAAAGAGGGGAGACTCACGAACCGTTTCGTCATCGTCTCGAACGGAGATGCGGCATTCGCTGACAACATCATCGATGGCAACCAGCGCGTGGTCGCAGCGCGTCTCTACGATGCGAAGTTCTTCTACGAGGAAGACCTGAAGAAGCCGCTTGAGGACTATGTCGAGAGGCTTGATGAGGTGGTCTTCCAGGAGAAGCTCGGTACGATGCGTTCGAAGACCCAGCGCGTGGAGCAGCTTGCCGAGAGGCTTTGCTTGGATGCTTCGGTGGATGACGAGCTTGCGGGCAAGGTGGTTCGCGCCGCCCATCTGGCGAAAGCGGATCTCGTCACCAACGCGGTCATCGAATTCACCAGCGTGCAAGGCATCATGGGGTCCTACTATGCCGAAGCCTCTGGTGAAGACGAGATGGTCGTCGCTGCCATCGCGGATCATTACATGCCGCGCTTTGCGGGAGATGGCATCCCGCGTGACATGGTAGGCAAGATCGTTGCGGTGGCAGACAAGATGGATACCATCTGCGGGCTGTTCGCCATCGGTCAGCTTCCGACCGGCTCATCCGATCCCTTCGCGCTGCGTCGTGCCGCTCTTGGCATCATCACCATCCTGGAGAGCGGTGTCGATATCAGTTTGGAGGCCGCCATCGCGTGTTCCCTTGATATCTATCAGGCAGACGGCATCGAGATGAACGCTCCTGAGGTTCAGCGGAGTGTCACCGACTTCTTCGTCACGCGTCTGAAGGTCATGCTCAAAGACGAGGGTGCCACGCCCGATGCGATCGAAGCGGTGCTCGCAACGGGCATTGTCGAACCGGTCACCATCATGACGCGCGTTCATGCACTCGATGCGGCGCGCAAGGAGGCACCAGAGGACTTCGCGGACCTTTCGACGGCATTCGCCCGTGCCAACAACCTGCGCGAACCTGAGCTTGGCTGCCTTTGTGATGCGTCCATCTTCGATGAATCCGAGAGCGCACTTGCCAAAGCCATCGAAGAGGCTCGCACCCGCGTGGCTGAAGCGCTTGAGGGTGATGACTATCCAAGTGCGCTTTCAGCCCTCGCGTCGCTTCGCAAGCCCATTGACGACTTCTTCGAGCAGACGATGATCATGGTTGACGATGCAGCGGTACGCATGAATCGCCTGCGCTTGCTGAACGCATTCGTCGAGGTGTTCGCGAACGTGGCTGATTTCGGCAAGCTGGTCTTGGCGAAGTAGCCCGCAGAACGCTGCATCCGAGCAGGGGAAAGTCTGATGAGCCACGCACCTGGCCACCCATTCATCCACGAAGAGGTTTCAGGCAATGCCTCGTTTCCTACTGTGCATGTGGTTTCGGATTCAGTCGGAGAGACGGCGCGTACGGTCGCGCAGGCCGCCGCAGCCCAGTTTGGCGTCACGAATCCCAAGATAGAGGTCTTGGGCAAGGTGAAGTCGTTCGAGCAGGTGCGAGATTATCTCGAGGACCATGCGGCATACCATATCGAGCAGCTGGGAGATGACCGGCTGCTCGTCTTCTATACGCTCGTGGCTCCTGATCTGCGCGATGCAGTGTCCGACTATATCGATGCGCATGAGAATATATACGGTGTCGACCTGCTGACCTCAGCCATCACGGCCATGGCCGACATCAGCGGATTGTCCCCGAAGGACATGCCCGGTGTGCTGCGTGTGGCTGACATCAACTACTTCAATCGCGTGGCAGCGCTTGAATTCACGATCGAGCATGACGACGGTCGGAATCCGCAGGATCTCACCAAGGCCGATATGGTCATCATCGGGGTCTCACGCACTTCCAAAACCCCGGTGTGCATCTATCTTGCCCAGCATGGGTATCAGGTGGCCAACGTCCCGCTGGACATGCTCACCGATCCTCCCGCGCAGCTCTTCGATGTTGATCCCGCGCGCATCTTCGGTCTGATGTCCACTCCTGACACGCTTTCCGGCATCCGCTCGCGTCGTATCGGAGCGGCCGCGTCCGTCGCAGGTTCGTATGCAGATCCTGAATGCATCCATGAGGACCTTGAGAGCGCCCGTGCCTTGATGAGGCGCCTCGGATGCTATGTCATCCGCACTGACGGCAAGGCGGTTGAGGAGACAGCTCAGGAGATCATGGATCTCTACAGCCGGTCTTTCCCGAGCAAGTCCTGAATTGAACGCACGCATCAGCAGCTCAAGGATGCGTACGTATACCACTCAAGAAATAAAGCGGGCAAGAGCATCTTTTTCGTTTGGCAGGATTGTTATCATTGATTCACCTTGGAAACAGGGGCGGTTCTTGTCGTCTATGAGAGGGGCGACGGACTGAGTCAGGTCGATGGTCGTTGAAGGAGTGCATCGTGACCGATCAAGTTAAGCGCGTCTACGCATTCGGCAAAGACGCAGAGGGTAAGAATGTCACCGAAGGCAACACCGACATGAAAGCCATCCTGGGTGGCAAGGGAGCCAATCTGGCTGAGATGGCCAACATCGGCCTGCCGGTGCCTCCGGGATTCACCATCACCTGCCAGACGTGCATGGAATACGCCAATGCAGGCAATGTATGGCCTGAGGGCGCGCTTGATACCATTGCTGAGTATCGTGAGGATCTGGAAGCGCGCATGGGCAAGAAGATAGGCGATGCCAAGGACCCGCTTCTCGTTTCTGTCCGCTCCGGCGCGCCCATGTCCATGCCGGGCATGATGGATACCGTCCTGAACCTGGGATTGAACGACCAGTCGATCAATGGGCTCATCGCGCAAACGGAAAATCCCCGTTTCGCCTGGGATTCCTACCGCCGCTTCATCCAGATGTTCTCCAACGTGGTCATGGGGCTTGATGGCGATCTCTTCGAAAATGCCATCACTGCCATCAAGAACGAGCGTGGCGTCAAATCCGATACGGAGCTCACCGCTGAGGACCTGCAGGAATTGGTGGACGTCTTCAAGCAGATCTTCTCTGAGAACGTGTCTGCTTCGGACTATCCAGCCTTGGTCGTGGATGGCAAGGTTGCCTTCCCGCAAGACCCCATGATGCAGTTGCAGCTTGCCATCGAGGCGGTCTTCGGCAGCTGGAACAACCCGCGTGCAGTCCTCTATCGCAAGAAGAACAAGATCGCTGATGATCTGGGTACCGCCGTCAACGTGCAATCCATGGTCTTCGGCAACAAGGGCAATACCTCGGCAACGGGTGTGGCCTTCACGCGCAATCCCGCCAATGGCGAGAAGGAGTTCTACGGGGATTATCTGGTCAACGCCCAAGGCGAAGACGTGGTCGCAGGCATCCGCAACACCAGCCCCATCGCCGATTTGAAGAACGTTGAAGGGCTTGAGGAAGCCGGCAAGCAGCTGGAAGACATTTTCGTCGTTTTAGAGAACCACTTCCGCGATATGTGCGACATCGAATTCACCATCGAACAGGGGAAGCTCTGGATGCTGCAGACGCGTGCGGGCAAGCGCACCGCCCAAGCGGCGCTGCATATCGCCATCCAGATGGTGAACGAGGGTCTCATCACCAAGAAGGAAGCCGTCATGCGCGTCGAGCCCGATCAGCTTGATCAGCTTCTGCATCCGCAATTCGACAAGGATGCGAACTACGATGTGCTTGCGCGCGGATTGAATGCAAGCCCCGGTGCCGCAGTGGGTGAGGCGGTCTTCTCGGCGGCCGATGCGGTGGCTGCGGCTGAAGAGGGCCGCAAGTGCGTGCTCGTTCGCTGGGAAACGACCCCGGATGATCTGGCTGGCATGATCGCGGCAGAGGGCATTCTCACCTCTCATGGCGGCAAGACCTCCCATGCGGCGGTCATCGCCCGCGGCATGGGCGCTCCGTGCGTGTGCGGCGTCGAGTCGCTGCGCATCGACGCTGAGAAGAAGGAAGCGGCTGTGAGTGGCACTGATGTGGTCATCCACGAGGGAGACATGATCTCCATCGATGGCACCACGGGCATTCTGGTCATGGGAGCAGTGGAGCTGGTCAAGCCTGAGCTTACAGGGGATCTGGACACCATCCTCGAGTGGGCCGATGAGTACCGTCGCCTCGGTGTCCGTGCGAACGCGGACAACCCGGAGGATGCGCATCTTTCCCGTGAATTCGGTGCAGGCGGCATCGGCCTTTGCCGTACCGAGCACATGTTCTTGGGTGATCGCAAGCAGATCATCCAATCCTTCATCTTGAACGATGATGAACTCAACCGTGACAAGGCGACCGCCGAACTCTATGAGGCCCAGTCGGGTGATTTCTATGAGATGTTCAAGGCCATGGATGGGCTGCCGGTCATCGTGCGCCTGCTCGATCCGCCCCTGCATGAGTTCTTGGACAGCCCGCGCTCTCTTGAGGTCGAGATAGCCCGGATGGAAGAGACCGGGGCCTCTGCCTCTGACATCGCCGAGAAGCGCGTGATGCTCGAGAAGATCGATGCATTCGCGGAGCAGAACCCCATGCTTGGCATGCGCGGTGTGCGTCTGGGCATCGTCTATCCGGTGCTTCCGAAGATGCAGATCCGAGCCATTGCCACCGCCATGGCAAAGCTCAAGAAGGAAGGCCTCGATCCCAAGCCTGAGATCATGATTCCGCTCGTCTCCACGGTGAACGAGCTGGCGCGTCTGCGCGGCATCGCTGAAGAGGTCATCGCTGAGGTGGCCAAGGACGAGGGTGTTGAGCTTGAGATTCCCATCGGCACCATGATCGAGCTGCCGCGTGCGGCCCTTACCGCAGACGAGATCGCGCAGAAGGCCGACTTCTTCTCCTTCGGCACCAATGACCTCACGCAGACCACGTTCGGTTTCTCCCGTGACGATGTCGAAGGTGAGTTCGTACCGCTGTACCTCCAGGAGCGTCTGCTCACACACAACCCCTTCGCCACCGTTGACGAGGGCGGCGTTGCGAAGCTCGTGAAGATGGGCGTGGAACTGGGACATGAGGGCAACCCGAACATCGTGTGCGGCGTTTGCGGCGAACATGGCGGCGATCCTGAATCCATCCATATCTTCAACCGCATCGGCGTCGACTACGTATCCTGCTCACCGTATCGTGTGCCGGTTGCCCGCTTGGCAGCTGCGCAGGCGCAGATCGAACAGGATTAGGCACTTTTGACCTTTGATCTGACAAGACTCCCCCGTACCGTATCCTTGATTCGCGCGGGGGAGTGCGATGAAGGAAAGACAGGTGCAGCTGCCGCTTCTGCGGCGGCTGCTTTCGTTCTGGCTGGAGATGTCGCTGCGGCATCTCCGCTTCTGCTCATCTTGGATCAGTCGACGCTTCCCTTTGCGGAAACCTATCTGTGCACGGCTGACTGGCAGGAGGTCGTTGAATGGATCACGCGCTTGCAGGTGCGTGGAGCTCCTGCCATCGGCATCGCCGGTGCTGCGGCCTGCGTGCTTGCGTCAAGTGCCCTTTCATGCTCAGAGAATGGGGAGGACTGCATCGGTCAGCTGGATGAGGCCTTCTCGGCCATTTCGCATGCACGGCCCACGGCGGTGAACCTCTCGTGGGCGGTTCGCCGCATGCGCTCGCGCGCGATGTCGCTGCTCAAGGCAGGATGCACCTTCCGTCAGGTGACGGATGCGCTTTTTGATGATGTCATCGAGATGGAGCGTGCTGATGAGGCGGCGAACCGCGCCATGGGAAGATGGGGAGCAGCGCTTCTGCCAAGCCATGCGACCATTCTCACCCACTGCAATGCGGGAAGCCTGGCAACCTCGTTCTTCGGTACGGCCTTGGGCGTCGTGTATGCAGCGGCGGAAGAGGGAAAGATCGAGCGTGTATTCGCTGACGAGACGAGACCCGTCTGCCAAGGATCGCGTTTGACGGTGTGGGAGCTTGCGCGTGCGGGTATCCCCGTCACGCTCATATGCGACGACATGGCAGCGTCGGTCATGGCCGAGGGGTCCATTGACGCTGTGATCGTAGGCGCCGATCGAATAGCTGCCAATGGCGATGTGGCGAACAAGATAGGCACTCTGGGGGTGGCAATCCTGGCAGACCATTTCGACATACCCTTTTACGTTGCGGCACCCACATCCACGATCGATCCCCATACACCCTGCGGAGCGCAGATAGCCATCGAACAGCGACCAGTGGAAGAAGTCATGCCATCATCCATGATGGGTGTTGAGGTGCTCAACCCTGCTTTCGATGTGACACCGTCAAGGCTGATCCGGGCCATCATCACCGAAAAGGGCGTGTTCAAACCCCAAGACGTCATGGATGCCCTTTCGACCCAGTGAGACTTTCATGAAGCATCAGGCGATCAAAGACGCGTTCAGTGCCGCCATTCCCATCATGTTGGGGTATGTGGCCATTGGCATCCCCTGCGGCATTCTCTGTGATTCGATCGGACTCAATGTTTTGCAGGTACTCATCCTGTCCGCCTTCTTCTATTCGGGCGCTGGGCAGTTCATGATTCCCAACATGTTTCTGACAGGGGCGCCTGCAGCTTCCATCGTGGCAAGCGTTTCCTTGGTGAACGCGCGCCAGATGCTCTATTCGGCCTCGCTTGCGCCTGAATGCGAGGGCGCCAGCAAGCCTTTGGCATTCCTGTTCGCCGCCACGGTGACCGATGAGAGCTATGGGGTCTCCATCGCCAAGTTCAAAGCGGGTGGCTGGTCGGTGGACAGAGCGCTCTTCGTGAATCTCTTCTCACAGACCTCTTGGGCGCTTTCCAATTGCATCGGCGTCCTAGTGGGATCGATGATAGACATCCCTTTGCAGATAGCGTCCTTCGCCATGACTTCCATCTTCATCTGCCTGCTGTTCACGCAAAGGTTGACGACCCCCAACATCATCGCCGCCGTGTGCGCGGTGATCGGGGTGTACATCTGCAAGGTGGTGGGGCTTTCAGGAGCCGCCATCATCATCGGAGCGGTGCTCGGTGTCATCTTCGCCATGGCCTTCACGCTGATCAGTCGGAGGGTCAAGCGATGAGCTGGGAGGAGTTCTGGTTCATTTTCATCTGCTGCGCGGTTACCATGCTCATCTGCCGTGTGCTGCCTCTGTTCTTGCTCAAGGGAAGGGATCTGCCTGAAAAGGTCGCCTTGGCACTGAATCTCATCCCTCCTGCCGCCTTCGCGGCTCTGGTGGCGAATGACATCCTTGATCCGGGTATGTTCTCCCAAGGCCTTTGGCCCGCCGGGGCCATCATCGTGGCATCGGCCGTGGTGGTCGTCGTCGCCATCAAGACCAAGTCATTGCTTCTCTGTGCCATCGCTGGCGTGGTGGCCTATGCGCTTTTGCTCTTCATCTGACGACGGCGCCTCTGCCAACCGGTGCCTGGCGGGACAGCGTCGTCGGTTGCCGTCCGCAATGTTTTTCCTTGCCTTGCCCCATCAGTAGAGATATACTTGCAAATCGTGTCTTTACACGGATTAGGTTACAAGCACTATTGAAGATAAGTGGGGAAGAGAATGGACATCATACGCGCGATCGAGACCCAAGACATCAAGCAGGACCTGCCTGATTTCGGCCCAGGTGACAATGTCAAGGTTCACTATCGGATCACCGAGGGCAACCGTGAGAGGATCCAGGTCTTCCAGGGCGATGTCATTCGCCGTCACGGAGAATCATCACGTGAGACGTTCACTGTCCGCAAGGTCAGCTTCTCCGTGGGCGTGGAGCGCACGTTTCCTGTGAATTCTCCCAAGATCGAGAAGATCGAAGTCACCAGACGTGGTCAGGTGCGCCGTGCCAAGCTCTACTATCTGCGTGACAAGGTCGGCAAGGCGGCCAAGATCAAGGAAAAGGCTTTCAGATAGGCTCATCTGTCGTTCGATGCATTTCACAAGGCTCTCTTTGCGAGAGCCTTGTTCTTTATATGAGGCTCTGCAAGGACATCATGCCTATGATCCATACCATCACAGAGATCGCCCGTCGTGCGAAGGACGTCTCCTCTCAAGAGGAGCTTGACTCACTCAAGCATGAGTTGGCCCATGACAGGCGCAAGGGAGTGGCGCGCGAACTTGAGAAGGCCCAGCGTCGGCTTGAGCGTGAGAGGCAGGAGCGGCAGCGGCTGGGCGCTCTCTATGATTTCGAGACGCAACTCGTGGCGAAGCGCGGTGGAGGGGTGGCTGTCGGGCTTGATGAAGTCGGTCGAGGACCCCTTGCCGGTCCGTTGGCGGTAGGGGCTGTGGTGCTTGACAGGGAATCAGTCATGATAGAAGGGCTCAATGATTCGAAGAGGCTTTCGGCCGCGCGCAGGGAGGAGGTTGCCAGCAGGATCAGTGAGGTCTGCATTGCATCCGCTGTCGTGTATGTTCCTCCTGATCGGATTGATGAGGTGGGCATCGTGGTCTGCCTCAAGGAGGCGTTCCGGGAGGCGGTCGCGCGTATCGAAGCCCAAGGAATCAGGGTGGCTCACCTTCTTCTTGATGGCAATCCTTTGAACATGGACCCCCGAGAAGTGAACGTTGTAAAAGGTGATGCGCGATGTGCCTCCATTGCCGCAGCCTCCATCTTGGCGAAAGTGGATCGGGATCATCTCATGGATCGGCTTGATGAGGTGTATCCAGGATATGGATTCTCTTCCAACAAGGGGTACGGCAGCGAATCCCACCTGAACGCCATCCGTGCATTGGGGTTATCCACCGTGCACAGGAAAACGTTCTGCACCAATATCCATTGATCAGAATGCCGTTAGGCGTCCCTTTTCCTCTTTCTGCTCGCACATGCGAAGATGTGATGAAGATCCGTGCAGGTTGGTGAAGGTTTCACATCAAAACCTCATCAATCTCGATGAGAAGCGATCTTCGAATCATGAAGGATTCTCCTTGATGGGAGAGGCTTGTCTGCAAGGTGCGTGCCAGATGGGTGTCAGGTTCCATCCCTATGCTGTATTCCACGTTGATGGGAGGAGCTATGACAGAAGCCGTATTGGAAAAGGATGCCGTGAAGAAGGGTCAGACACCCACCTCGCAGCAGAAGATGCAGAAAGCATCGAAGGGCATCGGCAATAAGAACAAGGCTCTTGGAGCCCGTGGCGAAGAGGCGGCCGTTCGCTTTCTGGACAGACGGGGATATGAGATTCTCGAGAGGAACTGGACCTGCTTCGCCGGAGAGGCGGACATCATCGCCAAGGATGAGAATACGCTTGTCTTTATTGAGGTCAAGACCCGCAAGAGCTGCGAACATGGTTTCCCTTCCGAAGCGGTGACCCGCACGAAGAGAGAGAAATACGAAAAGATAGCCTTGGCCTATCTTGCCGATTATGACGATGAGGACTTTCCTGTCAGATTCGACGTCATCGCCATCGTCGTCATAGGCCCAAGCAAGGCAATGATCCGCCATCAGATCAATGCGTTCGCTTTGGATTAGAAAGTGGGTGGCGTATGCACAATCCTCAGTGCGGTTCTCAGAGGAGTAGAGGCAGAGCCGGTTCGAGTCGAGGTCTGCGTTGGGAGTGGGCTTCCGGGCATGTCCATCGTCGGGATGGCGGACACTGCCGTGAAGGAGGCACAGGAGCGGGTGCGGTCAGCCTTGCGCGTTTCAGGCTTTTCGATGCCCGGCGTGAAAGTGGTCGTGAATCTGGCACCGGGCGATATACGCAAAACGGGATCGGGATTCGACCTTCCCATAGCCTTGGGCATCCTCGTTGCGACGGGGCAGGTTCCGGCAGAGGTGGTTGCGGGAAAGCTTCTGATCGGAGAGCTGTCCTTGCAGGGGGAAGTGAGACCGGTGATAGGGAACCTCGCTTTCGCTCTCTGCGCGAAGAGGATGTCATGCCAATTCGTCACAGCCGTCCAGAAGCCTGCTCCCATCCGGGACTTGGTGCAGTTGGGACTGATCAGCCTGGGACGGATGCATCTTTCCGATCCCTTCGAAGAGCTCTGCAGGAAAGACGATGGCAAAAGAATGCCCGCCTCGAAGCAGCGTCTCGATTTCAGGGATATATCAGGGCATGACGTTGCAAAGCGGGCGTTGCTCATAGCGGCTGCCGGCAACCATGGTCTTCTCATGATGGGACCGCCCGGATCGGGGAAGACGATGCTGGCATCGAGGATCGCTTCCATCCTGCCGCCCCTTACCGAGGAGGAGATGCTCGAGGCCGCTGTGGTCCATTCGGTTGCCGGCAAAGGCATCGATGACATTCTTTTCGGGATACGACCGTTCAGAAGCCCCCACCACTCTGCGACGACGGCCGGCTTGCTGGGGGGAGGCAACCCAATCCGCCCGGGGGAGGTATCCCTTGCCCATTGTGGGGTGCTCTTCCTGGATGAATTGAGTGAGTTTCGATCCTCCACGCTGCAAGGCCTGCGTCAGCCCATGGAAAGCGGTGAGGTTCATCTGACGCGGGCGGAAGCAAGCGTGAGACTGCCCGCACGATTCATGCTGGTGGCGGCCTCCAATCCGTGCCCCTGTGGCTACCTGGGGGATGCGACGCATCGGTGCACCTGCACGGCTTCGCAGGTCAGGAAATACCTTGGGAAGATAGGCGGTCCCCTGATCGACAGAATCAGCCTTCGGCTGGATGTGGACAGGCTGCCCGCTTCAAGCGTCCTTTCGTCAGGGCAGGGAACGAGTTCAGCAACGTTGCGGGAGCAGGTGATCAAGGGCAGGGAATTCGCCTCCTGGCGCATGGCCCATCTGAATCAGGAAGACCAGCAGACGGTCTTTTTGCCAGTGGGGGATTCGCCCCAAGCGATCATTGCCTCCTGCAAGTTGAGCCACACCGCTGATGCGTTCGTCGCCAGCATTGCTGAGAGAAACGGCATGAGCGGAAGAGGCCTTGTCAACACCTTGAGAGTTGCGCGGACCATCGCAGATGTCGACGAGTCAGAATGCGTCAAGGACGATCATCTGGCTGAGGCATTTTCATTTCGGGTGAATGTGGGGATAGGAGAAGATGGAAACGCATGATGGGAAGGGCCCGATTCAGGGAGAGAGGCACGTGCTTGGCAAGGGTGACGACGGGTACCCACCTGCTTTCCTGACGTTGGAAAACATCCCCGAGAGGCTCTTCATCATCGGTGATCCGAAAGCATTGCAAGAGGGATTGGCTGTGGTGGGAGCCCGCAAGGCAACTCCGTATGGAAAGGGATGCGCAAGGCGATTCGCTCGCCGGGCTGCCCGTAGGGGCATCGTCATCATATCAGGCGGGGCGCGGGGGTGTGACGCTGAGGCCCATCGTGCTGCTTTGGAAGAGCATGTTCCAACCGTCGTGTTTCTGGGAGGAGGCTGCGATTCGATCTACCCTTCAGAACACGGACCGCTGTTCCAGAGAGTCGTCGATGAGGGAGGTGCGTTGGTGTCAGAGCACGAATGGGGTACCCCTCCGCTCCCATTCATGTTCCGGGCACGCAACAGGCTCATCGCTGGACTTGCGAAGGCTACGCTCATCGTTGAGGCTGGGCTGCCATCAGGAACGTTCTCCACCGCCGATGAGGCGCTTCGTGCCAGTCGGGACGTTCTCGTGGTGCCCGGATCGATAGATTCCGCCCATTCACGGGGAGCCAATCAGCTCATCTATCAAGGAGCCACGCCCATCGTGAGCGATGATGCCTTCGATGACCAGCTCTTCTCGATCTTCGGACTGCTCAAACAGGAAGAGATGGCAAGATCTGAGGATGTGAAGCCAGAAGAGGATGGTCGGGAACTGCTTGAGGCGCTTTGTGCATCCCCCATGAGCGCCGATGATCTTCTCCAACTTGCGACACAGTCCGATTCCCACGTGTGGTCGGCATCCTCCATCAGCCAGTGGATTGCCCGCATGGAGGCAAAAGGAAGCATCACACGATACCCAGGCGGGAAATATGGAGCACGGGTGAGGGGTGCCTGACAAGGGAAAGCCCTGTCATCTGATAAGCTGACAGCATGACTATGAAGGCATCGATCATCGGCGGGGGATTGGCGGGCAGCGAGGCTGCTCTGTGCTTGGCGCGCATGGGCGTTGAAGTGACTCTCTTCGAGATGCGCCCGGCCGTACCAACGCCGGTGCACCGAAGTGGCGATCTGGCCGAGCTGGTCTGCTCGAACTCCTTGAAATCAACCAAGCCGGACAGCGCTGCTGGCATGCTCAAAGAGGAGTTGCACCTTCTTGGATCGCCCCTCTACCAAGCGGCCCTCTCGCAGCGCATCCCTGCGGGGGGTGCCTTGGCGGTCGACCGGCATGGCTTCGCTGGCTGCGTGACCAAGCGCATCGAAGATGAGCCGCTCATCACGGTCGTGCGGAAGGAGGTGGCCTCGCTCAAGGACGTCTGTCCTGCAGATGCCATCATCGTTGCCACCGGCCCCCTCACCTCCGATGCGCTCAGCGCCCACCTCCTGGAATCGCTTGGAGAAGGAGAACTGGCCTTCTTCGATGCGGCTGCTCCCATCGTCATGGCTGACAGTCTTGACTTCGACGTTCTGTTCAGGCAGAGCAGGTATGATGGCGCATCTGAAGGGGATTACCTGAATGCTCCGCTGGACAAGGGGGAATACGAGGCCTTCATCGACGCATTGCTCGCAGCTGAAAGGGTCATCAGGAAGGATTTCGAAACCAAGGAGCTCTTCCAGGCATGTCAGCCCATAGAGGAGGTGGCACGCGCGGGAAGGGATGCTCCTCGTTTCGGTGCATTGAAGCCGGTGGGATTGACCGATCCTCGCAGTGGAAGGCGTCCCTATGCCGTCGTCCAGCTGCGTCAGGAGGATACAGCGCGAACCAGTTACAACCTCGTTGGATTCCAGACCAACCTGACCTTCAGGGCCCAGGCGGAGGTCTTCCGCATGATCCCGGGATTGGAGCATGCGGAATTCGCCCGCTATGGCGTCATGCATCGGAATACGTTTCTGAACGCCCCTCAGCTGATCGATGTCTCAGGAAGGTTGAAACTGGATGATCCGTCCGTCGATGCGCCTGTTTTCGTGGCTGGTCAGCTGGCTGGCACGGAAGGTTATTGCGAAGCCATACGCTCAGGCCTCCATTGCGCCATCTCCGCCTATGCCAACGGATGTGGACTTGGGATAGAGCCTCCGCCTGCCACCACTGTCTTCGGGGCTTTGCAGAGCCATGCGACTGACAGCCAGGTGATCGACTATCAGCCGATGCATGTGAATTTCGGCATCATGCCGCCATTGGATGCGCCCGTGCGCAACAAGCGCAAGCGCTATGAGGCCTATGCCCAACGAGGCAGGGACGCTCTCGTGCGCTATCGTGACCATCTCCTCTCAGCGGGTGCTTGGAAGGTGAAGTGATGGAGGAACTCCTTTCATCGTATGTCGAATCGCTCACCTTCGAGAGGAACCTCTCGAAGAACACGATCAAGGCTTACACCGAGGACCTCCAGGAATACGAACGCTGGGCCAAGCGGGAGGCGATCGATCCTCTTGCACCTACCAAGCGTGGCGTTCGGCTCTATCTCGCCTATCTCGATCAAGCTGGATACACGCACAAGACGATCAGCAGAAGGCTGTCGGCGCTCAAGGGGTTCTTCGGTTGGGCCTGTGCGCGAGGCATGGTCGATGTCGACCCGGTCACTTCGCTGCGCTCACCCAAGCCCGAAAGGCATCTGCCCAAGGTGATGCCGAAGCACGAGCTTGAAAAGCTGCTGTCGGTGCATATGCAGTGCCTCGATCACGCCCAAGGAGCTGTCGAGAAGGCCCAGGAGTTGCGTGATCAAGCCGTATTGGAGATGATGTATGCCTCAGGAGCCCGCATCTCTGAAGCCTCATCGCTCACTTTGGAGAACGTTGATCTCAGAGAAGGGCAACTCAGGCTTTTCGGCAAGGGATCGAAGGAGCGGATCGTTCCCATCCATGCGCTTGCCTGTGGCATCCTGGAGCGCTATCTCGTGCAGGCGAGAAGCGTATTGGAGGGAAAGGATTCTGTGCCCTGGGTGTTCCTCTCGAAGAGGGGAAACAGGTATTCTGAGGATGCCATTCGCAGGATGTTCAAGCGCACGCTGGCCCTCGCTGGTCTTGATGGTGTCTACACGCCGCATGACATGCGCCATACTTTTGCCACTGATGTCTTGGCGGGGGGCGCTGATCTGCGCAGCGTTCAAGAGATGTTGGGACATGCCAGCCTGTCGACCACCCAGATTTACACGCATCTCACCCCGGAGCGCCTGCGGGATGCCCAGCGTCTCGCCCATCCGCGGGCATGATGCCCCCGCAAGCAGCCGTGCCTCCCTGAACCAGCTGCCAGGCAGGCGCGAAGAGGATTTCTGTCCTACGAGGTGGGCTGGAAGGTATCCCTGTCCGGCGCGAAGCTGCGCATGGCCTGGATGGTCTGCTCGAACAGCTCGTCCAATTCCCAACCCAGCATGTCCGCTCCTGAGCGGATGACGTCGCGGTCAACCCCAGCAGCGAAGCGCTTGTCCTTGAATTTCTTCTTGAGTGATTTTACCTCGAAATCCATCACGCTCTTCGAAGGACGCATGACCACTGCTGCACCTATCAGGCCAGTCAGTTCCTCCGTGGCGAAGAGGATCTTCTCCATCTGCAGCTCAGGCTTCGGAAGGTCGGCATTGAAGTCAGAGGTATGGGACTGGATGGCCCGTATCAATTCAGGGGTTCCACCGGCCTCCTCGATCAGTGGGGTGGCATAGAGCGTGTGCATCTCTGGCTCATCGGCATGCTCTTCCCAATCCAAGTCATGAAGGAGTCCGACGATGCCCCAGAATTCCTCATTCTCTGGATCGAAGCGGCGGGCGAAATAGCGCATGGTCTGCTCGACGGTCTCTCCATGTTCGATATGGAACGGGTCGGTGTTATGGGCCTTCAGAAGCTCGAAGGCTTCATCGCGTGTCAAACCTGCCTGCAGTCCACTCATGGCAAACCTCTTTCCTCTTGGGTCGTGGGAGACATTCTATCCGATGGCATCTCCCAGCCTCATGGAGTAACATGGTTTCCCAAGAATACTGACAGATGATGTGAGGATGTCATAGGCATGTTGAAGATAGTAGAATCGCCCGACCCAGTGCTTTCCATGGTTTGCTCCCCCTGTGAGGTGGGGGATAGGAGCCTCATGAAGATAGCCAAGCAGATGGCGAAGCTGATGTATGCGAACAATGGCTGTGGGCTTGCGGCACCGCAGGTTGGCCTTGACAGGCGGTTCGTTGTCATCGACGTTGATTGGGATGGAGAGAACGCCTCAACGCGCAATCCCCTGTTCCTGGTGAATCCTGAATTGATCGAGACTCAGGGTGAGCCAGTTGAAGACAAGGAGGCGTGCCTGTCCTGTCCGGGGGTGAGTGTGCCGGTGAAACGCGCGCCTTGGGCCCGGGTGCGCTTCTTCGATCTGGATGGCGAGGAATGGGAGATAGAGGGGGACGGCCTTCTCGGCCGTTGTCTCCAGCATGAGCTTGACCATCTGGATGGCAAGACGCTCTTCGAATCCTGTGAGCCGGCGGTGAGACTGCGGGCGCTTCAGGCATACGAGAAGGCGAAGGCGATGGGAGCGAAACCGGGGGAGGCGCAATTCGATGTCAGCTGACAAGCGGCTTCGCGTGGTATTCATGGGTACCCCTGCCTTTGCGGCGGATATCCTTGAAGAGATATCCCAGCAGCTTGACATCGTCTGCGTCTACACGCAACCAGACAAGGTGCGTGGACGCGGCAGCAAGACGGTGCCTTCTCCCGTGAAGCTCGTCGCCCAGAAGCTCTCCCTCCCTGTCCGCTGTGCAAGCAGTTTCAAAGACGAAGAAGCCATCCGTGCGTTGGCCGAGCTTGCTCCCGACGTCATCTGCGTCGCCGCCTTCGGGGCCATCCTTCCAAAAGCCGTCTTGGACATTCCGCCGCTTGGCTGCATCAACGTCCATGCCTCCTGTCTGCCACGTTGGCGCGGTGCGGCGCCGGTGGAACGCGCGCTTCTGGCAGGGGATGAGGAAGTGGGCATCTGCATCATGCGCATGGAGGAAGGGCTTGATACGGGCGACTACTGCGTCTGTCGGAAGACGGCCGTGGGGGATCAGGATGCATCGGAATTGACGGCGCAGCTTGCGATGCTGGGCGCCGAAGCGCTCATCACCGCCCTGGAGCATATCCGGGCAGGGCAGGTCCAGTGGATTCCTCAAGACGGGGAACGTGCCACATACGCGAAGAAGCTCATGAAGCATGAGCTTGACCTCTCACCTGAGATGAAGGCCATTGACGGTAGACGTTGCGTTCAAGCATCCTCGCCAGCTCATCCTTCCAAATGCATCATCGGGAATCGGACGGTGACCGTCTTAAAGGCAGCCGTTCCGGACGGATCAGCCTTTGATGCGCCAGCGCAGGGCGAAGCCATCTTCGCGCAAGGCCGCCTTCTCTTGGGCTTTTCCGATGGGCCGCTTGAACTACTTGCCCTCAAACCCGATGGCAAGCGAGAGATGACGGCTCAGGCATTCGCCTCTGGTCTGCCGGGGCTCAAAGAGGGTATTGGCTGGGAGGCCCTTTGAGGAAGACGAAGGGTTCTCGGAAGCGGGCAGACAGCAGCGTCACGGCTTCGAGGATGGCGGCTTCGCAAGCGCTCAAGCGCATGCAGGAAGAGGGAAGCTATGCCGCGCAGGCCATCGAAGAGGTCATAGACGCCTCAGAGGCTCTCTCTGAATCCGACAAGGCATTCGCCGCCACGCTCGTTCGAGGTGTCGTGCGCACTAAGGGTGCATTGGATGAGACGATCGATTCCCATCTGGAGAGACCAAACAAGGTTCGCGCGGATGTGCGCCGTGCCATGGAGATCGCCACCTTTGAATTGCTCTACCTTCGCAAGGAGGCTTTCTCGGCCGTTGATCAGGCTGTGCGGCTGACGGGAAAGAGCGCTCCTTTCGCCAAGGGAATGGTCAATGCGGTATTGCGCAAGGTTGCAAAGGAGGCTGAACGGTTCCCCTCGAGCACTTCTGATGAGTCCTTCGACTCCTTCTGCAAGGCGGCGGGCTTCCCTGTCCCTTTGGGGCTTCGGCTTTGCGAAGATGTAGGAGAGCATCAAACCCGCCGCCTCATCGAGGCCTCGGGTGAGTCAGCGCCGGTCTATCTCCACCTCTCATCGCTTCAACACGATCCCTTGGAAACGCTTGACTTGCTGAGCGGTGTTGGGATCACGTTCTCGGTCGTGGATGACATCCCTGCCTGCATCAGGCTCGATCATGGCAAGGACGTCGCTTCTGGTCACATCAGAGACCTGATCCGTTCGGGAGGGGTGATCGTATCCGATCTGGCTGCCCAGAGGGTGGCCTACGAATGCGTTCGCTCCCATCTGCCACAGTCGTTTCTGGAGATCGGAGCTGGCAGAGGTACGAAGACTATGCTCATCCAATCCCTGGCGCAGGCGCTGCATGGATGCCAGATCCCCCGATTCGTTGCCGTTGACAGCGTCGCATCGAAGCGGGATGTCCTCATGAAGCGAGCAAAAGCATGCGGTGCGCATCTTGAAAGCGCCATCACCGCTGATGGCGCGGCACTGGAAGAGGTGCTGGGGCATGATGAATTCGAAGGCGTACTTGTCGATGCTCCCTGCTCGGGGCTTGGCACCATGCGTCGCCATCCCGAAATCATCTGGCGCGTGCGCGAAGAGGACATACGAAGCCTTGCTGCCATCCAAAAGCGCATCCTTGAAAGCGCCAGCGCCTATGTGGCTCCAAAAGCCCACCTTGTCTATTCCACCTGCACGACGACGCAGCTTGAAAACGAAGGCGTCCTCTGCGCCTTTCTCTCGTCGGAGGCGGGCAAGACGTTCTCGGTTTCGGGTGGCTTTCAAACCATCGCAAGCAAAACGGGTCCTGATTCCCACTTCTGCTCAGTGTTGACCCGCATCATTTGAAGACCGAGCGGCATGAACTGCCCGCTGACTGGCATGGTCCCAGTCCGAAAAGATTATCATGACCTTCTTGATTCTGTAAGCGTTGATGATCGCAGATGGAATGAGGCGTTTTCTATGGAACCGAACATCAAAGAGGTTGCGAACCGGATTCGCGCGCTGCGTGAAGACATGGGCATCACGATGCAGGAGATGGCGGAAGCGACGGGGCGCACCTTGGAGGAGTACCAAGCCCAGGAAAGCGGCCAGACGGATCTCTCGTTCACCTTCCTGTACAAGTGCGCCGAAAGGCTTGGCGTTGACGTCATTGAGATCCTGACAGGAGAGACTCCGCATCTCACGGGCTATTCCCTCACTCGCGACGGCAATGGCCTTTCCATTCGCAGGCGCGCAGGCTTCGAGTACCTTCACAAGGCTCCCCATTTCCGCCATAAGCTGGCGGAGCCGTTTCTGGTCACGGCACCCTATCTTGCCGATGAACAGGACAAGCCCATCCATCTCTCATATCACGAGGGACAGGAGTTGGACTACATCATCTCAGGGCAACTCCGATTCGCCTATGAGAACCATGAGGAGATCGTGGGTCCGGGAGATCTTCTGATGTACGACTCGGGTCGCGGGCACGGCATGATCGCAACCGGAGGTGAGCCATGCACCTTCCTTGCCGTTGTTGTGAAACCCTGCGAAGAGAGCGCACGCTAGTGGCCAAGCGGCTGCAGTGGTGCATGAGTTTTTGAGTTTTGGAAACGAGGAGCAAAGAGAGCATGCGAGATATCAACCTCAGATACGTTGATGAGGCCTATGACAGCGAGGGGAGGCTCGTCAGGTTCGATGTCCATTGCGACGAGGATTACAACTTCGCCTACGACATCGTCGATGACATCGCCGAGCATGATCCCGATCGCCGGGCGATGGTTTGGTGCAATCCGGAAGGAGAGGAGCACATCTTCACCTTCGCTGATATGAAGAGGTGGTCTGACAAGACAGCGAATTATCTGAAGGGGCTGGGCATCGGAAAAGGCGACAAGGTTCTCGTCATCCTCCGTCGCCACTACCAATTCTGGTTCACGGCCCTGGCATTGGCGAAGCTCGGGGCGGTCATGGTGCCTGCGACCTTCATGCTGAAGGAACACGACATGTCCTATCGACTGAATGGGGCTGGCATACAGGCGGTCATTGCCACCTCGGCGGGAGAGATCGCTGATGTGGTGGACAATGTCGTGGCCGAATGTCCTTCCGTGAAGGCGCTCATCCTGGTCAATCCCGCCGGAGCGGGCCTCACCGAGCGCGATGAGGCGGGGAATCTCATCCTGCAATCCGACGAGGTTATAGGAGAGGAGCTTTCTGGGAGCGGTGGCATCTGCGCGGCATCCATCACGCGAAAGGGGTGGCATGACTTCAATGCGGGGGTGCGAGAGGCCTCTGATTCATTCAGTCGGATCGCCACGAAGGCCTCTGACCCGATGCTTCTCTATTTCTCGTCAGGCACATCGGGCAACCCCAAGATGGTCATGCATGACTCCCTGTATTCATTGGGTCATCTGATCACGGCGAAGCATTGGCACAATGTGCGCCCGGACGGTCTCCATTTCACCATTGCCGACACGGGGTGGGGAAAGGCCGTCTGGGGCAAGTTCTATGGCCAGTGGATCATGGAGGCAGCAGTCCTCACCTACGATTTCGATCGGTTCCATGCGGATGAGATACTTGATCTGATCGAGAAGTATGGCGTGACCACCTTCTGCGCTCCGCCTACCATGTACCGGCTGCTCAAGCAGGAGGACCTGGCCGGGCATGACATCTCGTCGATTGAATACGCCACCACCGCGGGCGAGGCCCTCAATCCCGACCTGTTCCAATACTGGAAGGATGCCGCCGGCCTCACCATCTTCGAGGGCTTCGGCCAGACTGAGACGCCTCTCACCATCGGCAATCTGACCAATTCGATCCCACGACCGGGCTCCATGGGAAAGCCCGTTCCCCTCTATGATGTGGCAATCCTGCGCGAGGATGGAACGGAGTGCGACACGGGGGAAACGGGAGAGATATGCATCAGCGTCGATCCGCATCCTGCAGGCATCATGATCGAGTATTACCGAGACGCCGAAAAGACGGCAGCCGCCATGCATGATGGCTGGTATCATACCGGCGATACCGCATGGCGGGACGAGGATGGGTATTACTGGTATGTGGGGCGCAATGACGACGTCATCAAGTCCAGTGGATACCGCATCGGTCCCTTCGAGATCGAAAGCGTCCTGCTTGAACACGAGGCCGTGAAGGAATGTGCGGTGACGGGCGTCCCTGATGAGCTGCGCGGCTCTGCGGTCAAGGCAACCATCGTCTTGGCCGAAGGCTTCCATCCTTCAGAGGGCCTCACGCGTGAGCTGCAGCAGTGGGTGAAGGCGCAGACGGCCCCCTACAAGTATCCGCGCATCATCGAGTATGTGGAAGAGCTGCCCCGTACGGTCAACGGAAAGATCAGACGCGTTGCCATACGGAAGGCGGACGAAGAGGCGAATGTCGCAGAAGGGTTGGTGTAGAGGATGGCCAAAGGAAGAGTCATCATAGATGAGGGCTTCTGCAAGGGCTGTGGCCTTTGCGTCGATGTGTGTCCATCGCACATCCTCAAACTCGATCAGAATGTCATCACGCCGAAAGGCTATCATCCGGCCACATGCATTGACGAGGCCCAGTGCACAGGCTGTGCCACCTGCGCTGTCATGTGTCCCGATGTGGCCATCACGGTGTATCGGGAGGTGCGCGCATGAGCATGGGCAAGAAGACACTCATGAAGGGGAACGAAGCCATTGCGGAAGCCGCGCTGCGCGCCGGCTGTCGCTTCTTCTTCGGATATCCCATCACGCCACAGACCGAACTGGCCGCCTACATGTCAAAGCAGATGCCGAAGCTGGGGGGAACCTATCTTCAGGCTGAAAGCGAGATCGCCGCGGTGAACATGCTCTATGGCGCTTCGGCTGCCGGAGCGCGGGCGATGACCTCTTCGTCAAGCCCGGGGATATCCTTGAAGACCGAGGGGATCTCCTACATGGCCGGGGCTGATCTTCCCGCAGTCATCGTGAACGTGCAGCGTGGTGGCCCGGGCCTTGGCTCCATCCAGCCCTCCCAGAGTGACTACTTCCAAGCGACGCGTGCGATGGGGCATGGTGATTTCTACCTGCCCGTCTTCGCGCCCTCGACGGTTCAGGAGATGGCCGACCTCACCTTCGAGGCCTTCGACGTGGCGGACAGGTATCGCACTCCTGTCGTCATCCTGGCAGATGGGCTGCTCGGGCAGATGATGGAGCCGGTCACGATGCCCGATCAGCGTGATCTTGATTCGCTTCCCTCAAAGCCATGGGCGACCACGGGCCATAAGGGTGCGCGCGCCCACAACATCGCCAACTCCCTTCATCTTGATCCGCAGAAGCTCTGCGAAGAGAACATGGAGCGGTTCGAGCGCTACGAGGAGATCAAGCGCACGGAAGCCAAGGCCGAGACGTATCTGACCGATGATGCCGACATCGTGGTGGCGGCTTTCGGGGCCGCTGCCCGCATCGCACGATCCGCGGTGAACGCGGCCCGTGCGAACGGCATCAAGGCCGGTCTCTTCCGACCCATCACCCTTTGGCCCTATCCCGCGGATGCCCTGAGCCAGCTTGATGCCAAGGCATTCCTCACCGTTGAGCTGAACATGGGGCAGATGGTCGAAGATGTGCGGCTTGCGGTGAATGGGGCCGCTCCGGTCAGCTTCTTTGGAAGGTGCGGCGGGGTCATTCCCACTCCCGATGAGGTTCTCCAACAGATCGAGCAGATCGCAGAAGGGCTCGGTGAATAGCCATGTCACAGGATGCAATGAAAGAAGCGGTGGTCTACGAGCGTCCTCACGCTCTGCTTCCCGTAGTCACGAATTACTGTCCAGGGTGCGCCCATGGCATCGTGAACAGGCTGGTGGCCGAGGTCATAGATGATCTGGGCATTGAAGGCGACACGGTCGGCGTCGCTCCAGTCGGGTGCTCGGTGCTTTCCTATGACTTCTTCGGCTGCGACATGATCGAGGCCGCGCATGGTCGAGCGCCTGCCGTGGCCACGGGGGTCAAGCGGGTGCTGCCCGACAACGTGGTCTTCGCCTATCAGGGCGATGGGGACCTGGCCTCCATCGGTATGGCTGAGACCATCCATGCCGCCACGCGGGGAGAGAACATCACCGTCATCTTCATCAACAATGCCATCTATGGCATGACGGGTGGACAGATGGCTCCAACCTCCCTGCCTCATCAAGTGACGCAGACATCCCCCTATGGCAGGGATTCGCAGACGGCGGGCTATCCCATCCGTGTCTGCGAGCTCCTCTCCAGCCTGGATGGCGTCGCCTATCTCGAACGCGTGACCGTTGACACGCCGAAGCATGTCCGCAGTGCCAAGAAGGCCATCCGTCGTGCTTTCGACAATCAGATGAACGGGGTAGGCTATTCGCTGGTTGAGGTTGTTTCCACCTGTCCCACCAACTGGAAGATGTCTCCTCAGCAGGCGTTTGAGTGGATGCGTGAGAACATGCTTCCCTACTATCCTCTTGGGGTGTACAAGGATGTCCAGGCAGAAGGCTTCGCCAATGCGGCCGAGGCGGCATTGGCGCGTGCCCAGGATTGTCCCATGGTGGCTGGCTTCGCAACGGAAGGGAAATGATCATGCAACAGCAGCTTGAAGCCGTTCTTGCCGGATTCGGTGGACAAGGTGTCCTCTTTGCCGGCAAGGTGATAGCCTATGCTGGCCTCATTGAGGGAAGGGAGGTTTCGTGGCTTCCTTCCTACGGTCCGGAGATGCGCGGGGGCACGGCGAATTGCTCGGTCACCCTTGCAAGCGAACCCATTGGCAGCCCTCTTGTCGTGCATCCCAATGCGTTGGTAGCCATGAATCAGCCCTCATTCGAGAAGTTCCTGCCGACCGTCACGCCTTCCGGTGTCATCATCTACGACAGCGTGCTGGTCACGCCCTCACGTCCGCTCGAGCGTGGTTTCGGCATCCCTGCTTCAACGTTGGCGGAAGAAGCGGGCTTGGACGGCTTGATGAACATCGTATTGGTCGGTGCGCTCTGGGCCCAAGACCAGTTCTGTGGACGCGAGACCCTCGATGCGGCCATCGATGCATGCGTTCCCGCATCCCGCGCCGCGCTCATCGAGAAGAACAAGCTTGCTCTGAAGCTTGGCATCGAGGCCGTGCAGTAAGACGGCGGGGAAGGGGGATGACGGATGCTCATCTATTTCAAGAAATACGTGATAGCGGTTTGCGCCATCGCCATTGCCCTTCCCGTCATCATATCCACGATCTGGCCTTTCGTCACAGGACAGATCATGGCTGCGAGCATCTCGGGTCTTCTCTTGGAATTCGCCCTCTTCGCCGTGGGTTTCATGGCGGGATATCAGATCTTCGAGAGACGCGCGGAACGCGTGGTGGATGGATATCTCTATCTGTACAACTCCGACTGCAATCCGCAGGCGCTGATAGCCCATGGAGGTCAGCTGGCCCACGACATATCGTTTCCCTGCAACGAATCAGGCGCATGGTTCATGGGATGCTTCGCGCAGGCGTGCCTTGAGGTAGGGGATATCGAACGGGCGCGCACCATCGAAGCGGGTCTTGAGGACAGCATCTCGGCAGCGAAGAAGCCGTCCCAGAAATGCGGCATCATCCTCTACCTGATTCCCTTGGTTGAAAAGCTTGGCACCCTTGATGAGGTTGAGGAACTCATCGAACGCGCAGAGAAGCTCAATGATACTGACAGGAGCGAGGAGGCCATCCAGCGTAGAGCGTTCCTTGAAAGCCAGCGCAAGGTCGTGCATGCGCGTCGCGAGGGAGACTATCACGAGCTGGTCAAGCTTGATGAGTCAGTCGTCCGTTCAGCGGCATACCCATGGCGGCAGCGGGTGGAATATGCATGGGATGAGGCCTCAGCCTCATACAAGCTGGGCGATCAGGAACATGAGCGAACGTGCCTTGATTTCGTCATCAGGCATGGTGGCAGCCTGGCGCTGGTCGCTCAGGCAAAGGAGCGGCTCTCCCAGCTTGCCTGAAAACGCCCTCTCGTCATCTGTTACAAAGCCGAAACGCGATATTCCACACGTTGGTGGAGTTTTTAACTCATAATAGCGCCTATCCTATTTTTGAGGAGAGAGGAAACACATGAAGATCAAGAAGTTGGGTATCGTCCTTTGCGCGGGTGCCATGGCAGCTGTGCTGGGCCTTGCTGGCTGCTCAAGCTCTGGTGGCACTTCAGCCGCCTCATCAAGCTCAGCGGCTGAGGAAACCGAAGAGATCGTGCTGGTGAACCCTGAGAAGCTCACGGTCGCGGCATCGCTCGATTTCCCGCCTTTCGAGAACCTGGAGGGCGAAGAGGCCGTTGGCTTTGAGGTTGACCTCATGAAGGCGCTTGCAGAGCAGATGGGCCTTGAGGCCGAATACCTGCCCTCAACCAAGTTCGACACCATCATTCCCCTCATCAGCGCAGGGGGCAAGGCCGATGTGGGCGTGTCCGGCTTCACGGTGACCGAGGATCGCAAGAAGGAGATCGATTTCACCGACGTGCTGATCGATTCCAACCAAGGCGTCGTGGTGAATCCGGATTCAGGCTACACCTCTGTTGATGATCTGGCTGGAAAGACCATCGCCACGCAAAGCGGCACCACGGGCTATGACTGGGCTGTCGAGAACATCCCGAATGCGAACGTGGTTCCCTATGACGAGATGACCGCCGTATTCTCTGCACTGCAGAGCAATCAGGCTGATGCCATCGTGGCTGACCTGCCGGTCGTGCAGTACTATGTGAAGACGGCATATCCTGAGATGTCCATCATCGAGGAGATCCCCACAGGCGAGCAGTACGCCATCGTGGTGAGCAAGGACAACCCCGCTCTGACCCAGGCGCTCAACGAGGCGCTTGCAGAGGTGAAGGCGAATGGCACCTATGATGAGATCTATGCAAAGTGGTTTGGTGAGTCCGCTGAATAGTCTGGTCGCAAAACTGAAAGGGGCAGGCATTGGTCTGCCCCTTTTGCTTCTTTCATGCGTGCTGCTGCTTGCATGCGTGCCTACCTCAGCGCAGGCACTCACCACTGAGCGCTTCACCGCGAAGAGCAATCAAGACGGTGCCGATGGCATCATGGGCGCTACGAATACCCGCATCACCTGGCAGGGTCAGGCAGATGATGGCGAATCCGTGAGCCAGATCACCTTGACGTTGCCGGAAGGTTCAGCGCTTCCCGAAGACGGCACGACGGTCACGGTGCTGGATGGACTCAAGCGCTTGAGTCTGCCCAATACCGTGACTGAGGAGGGCGACACCATCAAGATCACCTTCGATGATCCCACCCCGGCGGGCACTATGGTGATGCTGGAGCTGAACAACGCCCGCTTCCCTGCCGAGGGCGGAACATACATGGTTGAGGGTACCTACACGCTTGCCGATGGCACACAGGCCGATATCCCTGATGGAGGCAAGCAGATAACCGTCACGGGCACCACGCCTCAAGAGGAGCTTGCGGCATGGCTGAATGACCAGCCATGGGTGCAGGCATGGAACTCCAACAAGTTCCTTCACCTGTTCTTCGATCCGTCCATTGTGGTAACGGCGCTTCCGGCGGTGTTCTGGGGTTGGCTTCTGGCGCTCGCGCTTGTGGCCATCAGCTTCCCTCTGGCCATTCCCTTGGGGCTTTGCTGGAGTTTCTTGCGTATGGCGAAGAACCGGTTCGCCCGAGCGATCGGCTCCATCTACATCAACGTGGTCCGTGGAACCCCACTGTTCCTGCAGATCTACATCGCCTTCTTCGGGTTGCCGCTTCTGGGAATCCAGATGGACAACTTCGTGCTTGGCATCATCGTGCTCGTCATGAACTCCAGTGCCTATCTGGCGGAGATCTTCCGTGCAGGCATCCAGTCCATCAACAAGGGGCAGTTCGAAGCAGCGCGCAGCCTTGGCATGAACGGTGCGCAAACGATGGTCTTCGTTATCATCCCGCAGACATTCCGTCGCGTGATTCCCACGATGACCAGTGAGTTCATCCTGATGTACAAGGATACGTCGCTTCTGGCCGCGGTGGGCGTCATGGAGATCATGATGTACTCGAAGACCATCACCGCTGCTACCGGCAACGTGACACCCTACATCGTGGCCGCATTCTTCTACCTGATCGTCACGATTCCGCTGACGAAGGTCATAAACCACATGGAGGAGCGTCTGGTGGGAGGGCGTCCCAAGCGCCGCCGTCAGAACAATCTTCCCGAGAAGACCCCCGCGTCGCTTTCCGGCACGGTTGGTGCGGTTGCGGCAGAGGGGAGTGAGGCAGAGGTTGCGCGCACGATGCGCATGAGCGAAGGGTTCAGCCATGGACCCCAGGCCATCGCTGATGATTCGCTTGGAGCCAAGTTTAGGGGGAAGGATGTCTGAACCTGTCATCCGCATACAGAATCTGGAGAAGAAGTTCGGCGACAATACTGTGCTGCGCGATATCAACCTTGAGGTTGACCGCGGAGAGGTGGTCGTCGTGCTGGGACCGTCAGGCAGTGGAAAATCAACCATGCTTCGATGCATCAATCGCCTCGAAGAGCCCACCTCAGGGCATATCTGGTTCGAGGATATCGATGTATGCGACAAGCACACGAACCTGAACGAAGTGAGAAGCCGGTTGGGGATGGTGTTCCAGAACTTCAACCTCTTCCCCAATCTGACTGCGAAGAAGAACGTGATGCTGGCGCAGCGCAAGGTGCTCAAGCGATCTGCTGAAGAGGCGGAGAAGGTGGCCGTTGCCCGCTTGGAGGAGGTAGGCTTGGGAGAGCGCGTGGACTACAAGCCCTCCGAGCTTTCCGGAGGCCAGCAGCAGCGCGTCGCCATCGCACGCGCTTTGGCGATGGACCCCCATGTGATGCTCTTCGATGAGGCCACGAGCGCTCTTGACCCTGAGTTGGTCCGTGACGTGCTTGGTGTCATGCGTGGTCTTGCAGAGGGGGGCATGACCATGATCGTCGTCACCCATGAGATGGGATTCGCCCGCGAAGTCGCTGACAGGGTCGTGTTCATGGATGGAGGCGTCATTGTGGAGGAGGGGACGCCGGAAGAGGTGTTCGACCATCCCAAATCTGAACGTACGCGTGATTTCCTGGGACATATTGCTTGATCGGTGAGCATGCCGCATCCGCATGCATGATCTGAAGGAGTTGATCTGCTTGGCGCTCAATATCCAGTCATTCAAGGATATCGATATCGCATCCTACGATGCCATCGTTGTGGGCAGCGGATTCGCGGGGGCGGTCAGTGCCCGCGAATTGGCTGAGCGTGGAGGCATGCATGTTCTCATCCTTGAGAAGCGCTCCCATATCGGCGGCAACATGTACGATGAATACGACGAAGCCGGCATCCTCGTCCACCGCTATGGTCCGCATATCTTCCATACGAACGACCAGCGCGTCTTCAACTATGTCCGCCAGTTCACCGGATGGATCGCCTATCAGCACCACGTTCTGGCTGATTGGTACGGAACCTACATGCCCGTTCCCTTCAACAAGAATTCCATGGAGATCGCCTTTGGCGAAGAGAAGGCCGCCCATCTCATCCAGAAGCTGATCGACCGGTTCGGGGACGAGCGCAAGGTCACCATCACCGAACTGCGCGAAGCGGATGATCCTGAACTGTCCGAGGTGGCTGACTTCGTCTACCGAAACGTCTTCCTCTATTACACGCAGAAGCAATGGGGTCTCACGCCGGAGGAGGTCGACCCGTCCGTCACGGCGCGTGTACCGGTCTTCATCTCACGCGATGACCGCTATTTCCAAGATACATATCAGGGCATGCCCTCATTGGGTTACACGGCTCTGTTTGAGGAGATGCTCGGACACGAGAACATCGATATCTGCCTTGACACGGATGCGGCAAGCGTCTTCGACCTCGTCTTCGAGGATGGCTCCGAAGATGCCGCGCTTTCCGCGATCAAGGTGAAGGATGTTCCCTTCGAAGGCCCCATCATCTACACGGGCCCGCTTGACGAGCTGTTCTGCGGCAGGTTCGGCCGCTTGCCCTATCGCACGCTCGATTTCGTCTATGAAACCTATGATGAGGAATACAAGCTTCCCTGCGCCACCGTCAACTACACCGTCACCGAGGACTACACGCGCGTGACCGAGTTCAAGCGGTTGACCGCCCAGAAGTCTGACAAGACCACCATCATGAAAGAGTATTCCCTGGCCTACGAGGATCCTGATACGCAGATTCCCTACTATGCCATCTTGAGCGACGAGAACAATGCGCACTACGAGCGCTATCGGCATCTCACAGAATCGCTGGACAACTTCCATCCTCTTGGCAGGCTTGCTGAGTATCGTTACTACAACATGGACAAGATCATCGGACTTGCGCTCGATCTGTCCCAGCGGATCCTTGACGGGCGTCAGTCAGCTGACTGATAGAGGACATCATGGCCATCACGCTTTCCTACGGTATTCCCTGCTACAACTCAGCGGCGTACATGGACAAATGCATCGAGTCGCTCCTGACCACTGGCGATGACATCGAAGTGCTCATCATTGATGACGGATCAACCGATGATGGTGCCACGTGGGCCAAGGCACGCGAATGGGAACAGAGGGATCCTGCGCGCATACGTGCCATCCACAAGGAGAACGGGGGTCACGGCTCTGCGGTGAATACGGCTCTTGACCATGCGCAAGGAGTCTATTTCAAGGTGGTCGATTCCGATGACTGGCTTGATTCGTCTGCCATGAATGAGGTAATGGGCTACCTTCGCACCCAGGTGGGAGGGGAAGGGGCATCGGCGCATGCCACCGACATGGTCATTGCCAACTACGTCTATGAGAAGGTGCACGAGAACAAACGGACCGTCATGGACTATGAGGGCATCTTTCCTGAAGGACGCGTCTTCGGCTGGGAAGAGGTGGGCAACTTCGGGCCTTCCCATTATCTTCTGATGCATTCGGTCATCTACCGGACCGATCTTCTCAAGTCAATGGGCTTGCGGCTGCCCGAGCACTGCTTCTACGTAGACAATGTCTTCGTGTATGTCCCCCTTCCTCATGTGAAGACCATGTATTACCTGGATGTGGACATGTATCGCTACTTCATTGGCCGCGAGGATCAATCCGTGAACGAGGCGACCATGATGAAGCGCATCGACCAGCAGCTTCGAGTCACCAAGACCATGATAGACGCCGTGGATGTCATGGCCGTGGAGCCTCGACGACTGAGGAAGTACATGGAGAGCTACCTCTCGATGATGATGTGCATCTGCTCGGTGTTCCTGCGAATGGGAGACACCGAAGAGGACAAGGCGAAGCTTGCAGACATCTGGGATTACCTCAAGGATGCCTCCATGCCGCTGTATCGCAGGGTTCGTACCAATGTCCTGAACGTCGGCACGAATCTGCCCACGAAGCTTGGACGCAAGGCGGGGCTTGGCGGCTATCACCTTGCACAGAAGATATTCAAGTTCAACTGATGAAGGGGCGTCCGCGCCCTTGGCAGGTGAATCGCTCAGCGCTCACTGGCAAGGAAGAACAGAGCCATGGTTCCAGGGCCTGAATGGGCTCCGATCACGGGATCGACGTAGTTGATCATGATGTCGCTCACCCCGAAACGCTCCCGTACGAGGCTGGCAAGGTACTCGGCATCTTCGATGCAGTCGCCATGGGTGATGAAGACGGTCTGGTCGGCAACGGGTGCATTCGCCGTCTGCTCCATATGGTTCACCAGTGCGTTCAAGGATTTCCTGCGCCCGCGGACCTTCTCAAGCGGAATCAGATGGCCTTCGTCATCAACATGCATGACAGGCTTGATGTTGAGCATCGTACCTGCCCAGGCGCTTGTGCGTGAGACACGGCCCCCTCTGAAGAGGAACATCAGGTCATCCACGGTGAACCAGTGGGCAAGATGGAGCCGGTTGTCCATGAGCCAATCATAGACCTCTTCCATGGAGGCTCCTGCCTCCTTCATCTTCGCCGCATACCAGACAAGCAGCCCTTCACCTCCCGATGCAGCAAGCGTGTCGACCGAGAGCATGGTGCGCGCAGGATATTCGTCCTTGAGGGATTCCATGAGCAGGGAAATGGCCTCGCATGTTCCTGACAGACCGCTTGAGAAGCCGATGTAGAGGATGTCTTCACCTGAATCGAGGATTCCGCGCAGGGCGGTATCTGCCTCTTGGAGATTGGGCAGGGAGGTGGTTATCACCTTGCCTTCCCGCATCATGGTGTAGAACTGCTTGAGATCGGTTACCTGACCCTTGAGATAGCTTTGATACTGCACGTCATCCACCATGAAGGTGAGGGGGAAGACATGGAGATCGAACTCATCTATCATGCTTTCCGGAAGATTGCAGCTTGAATCAGTCACGATCCTGTATCCCATCGACAGCCCCTTTTCTCAATGCCTTCCATGAGGTTCATGTGCCAAGTGGCTTTATTATGCCATCTCAGCGACTTTGATGGCAAAGATGCTCCTTGATGGCAATTTCGTCCACGACGGCAGGTGCATACACTATACTTTGTGTGTTTTGCGCAAAGAACTGGTCATAATCGAAGAGGCATGAAGATGACTGATTACAAGAATACGATGAACCTTCCCAAAACCGATTTCCCCATGCGTGGAAATCTTCCCGTCAATGAGCCGAAGCGACTGGAAGCGTGGGAGGCGAACGGTCTGTATTGGAAGGTGCTTGAGAAGAACGCGGCAGGCACGCCTTTCGTGCTGCATGATGGGCCTCCCTATGCCAATGGTCCCATCCATATCGGCCATTCCTTCAACAAGATCCTGAAGGACTTTGTGAACAAGTCCCACGCTCAGCGCGGCTACTTCACCCCTTACATTCCTGGATGGGACTGCCATGGACAGCCCATCGAGCACATGGTGGAAAAGACGCTGGGTCCTGAGAAGATGTCGGCCACACCTCTTCCGAAAGTGCGTGAGCTGTGTCGGGATTGGGCGACGAAATACGTGGATATCCAGCGTGAGGGTTTCAAGCGTCTGGGAGTGAATGCTGATTGGGAACATCCCTATCTCACCTATACCCCCGACTACGAGGCGGGCAACGTCGAGCTGTTCCGCGATATGTACCTGAAGGGGTCTGTCTATCGGGGCAGAAAGCCCATCCATTGGTGCATCAACTGCCATACGGCGCTTGCTGAGGCGGAGATCGAATACGGGGATGAGGTTTCTCCTTCCATCTACGTGGCCTTCAAGCTCGATTCCATTCCGGGGGTATTCGAAGCGGCAGGGGCAGACGATGATGCGTCCATTCTCATCTGGACCACCACGCCTTGGACGCTGCCTGCCAATGTCGCGGTCTCATTGGCTCCCGATGCTGACTACGTCATGGTTCAGGCCGATGGTTCAAGCTACATCATGGCCGAAGATCTGGTCGATGAGGTGAAGCAGGTTGCAGGCTGGGAGGATATCTTGCTCCTGAGCTCTGGGGAAGAACCGGTCCGCGTGAAGGGCAAGCAGCTCTTTGGGTTGACCTATACCGCTCCCATTCGCCATGACCTCAAAGGGACCGTCATCTACGGTGACCATGTCACGTTGGACACGGGTACCGGTGCCGTCCATACGGCACCCGGGCATGGTCAGGATGACTATCTGGTGGGCTTGGAGTTCGATCTTCCCATCCTCATGCCCGTTGATGACAACGGTGTTCTGACCGATGAGGCAGGGCCGTTCTCCGGGTTGAACGTCACCGAGGCCAATCCGAAGATCATCGAGTGGTTGCGTGAGCAAGGAACGCTTGTTGCCGCCAAGGAGATAGACCACTCCTACCCCCATTGCTGGCGCTGCCATGAGCCGGTCATCTTCCGTGCGACTGACCAGTGGTTCGTTTCCATGGATGCGAACAGCCTGAGGGAAGAGGCCTTGATCGCCATCAACGATGAGGTCAAGTGGATCCCGGAATGGGCTTCACGACGCATCGGTGCCATGGTGGCTGATCGACCTGATTGGTGCATCTCCCGCCAGAGGTCATGGGGCGTTCCCATCCCCGTCTTCAAATGCGAGAAGTGCGGTTCGACGGTTGCCACCCGTGAGACGTTCGATGCGGTCATTGATCTGTTCAAGCGGGATGGATCCGATGCATGGTTCACGCAGGACCCCAAAGACTATCTGCCCAGTGGCGTTCGCTGCGAGCAATGCGGAGGGACTGATCTGGTTCCCGAAAAGGACATCCTGGATGTGTGGTGGGAATCAGGCGTGTCCCATACCAGCGTCCTCAAGCATCGCCACGATGAGGGTGTGCGCTTCCCAGCGGATATGTATCTTGAGGGGTCTGACCAACATCGAGGGTGGTTCCAATCCTCGCTTCTGACGAGCATCGGATCCTATGGCACACCCCCATACAAGTCAGTGATGCATTGCGGGTTCACCGTGGATGAGGATGGACGCAAGATGTCGAAGTCGTTGGGCAACGGCATCGATCCTGAAGAGGTTATCAACAAGTACGGTGCCGATGTCCTTCGCCTTTGGGTGGCAAGCGTGGATTATTCCCAGGACGTGAGCATCTCCGATGACATCCTCAAGCGCACCTCTGAGGCATACCGACGCATCCGCAACACATTCCGGTTCCTGTTGGGCAGCTTGGATGGCTTCAGCGATGCGGCTGCGGTCACCTCCTGGGATGATCTGGAGCCCCTTGACCAGTGGGCCTACTGCAAGACCGCTGCCCTCTTGGAGGAGGTCACGAAATCCTATGAGACCTATCGGTTCCATCAAGTCTACAGGTCCATCTACGACTTCATCGTGAATGACCTGTCCGCCATCTACATGGAGGCGACGAAGGATCGACTCTATTCCGAGAGAGCAGATTCACCGCGGCGACGTGCCGTGCAGACGGTTCTCTGTAATGTCTTGGAGGTGTTGGCAAGGGTTCTCGCACCGATCCTCTCCTTCACCTGCGATGAGGTCTGGGAGCATTATCCTGAAGGACTTCAGCAAGAGGATAGGCCCTTCAGCGTGCAATTGGCCGGATGGCCCCACCGCTTTGACTTCCTCCCTGCCATGCCCGAAGGCGCTGAAAGGGAAATCGAAGCTGATTTTGATGTGCTTCTGCAGATCAGGGATGTCGTGACCAAGGCTATCGAGGATGCCCGCGATGGGGGTGTCATCAAGAAGAGCCAAGAGGCTGATGTTGTCGTAGAGGCGCCTGAAGATATGATCGAGGTGGTGCGCAGGCAGCCTGACGGCACCTTGGAGGAGATGCTCATCATCGCTTCGGTCGACCTTCAGCCAAGCGATTCGCTCAAGGCGCATGTCTCCCACACCACGTTGCCCAAATGCGAGCGTTGCTGGAACTATCGTGAGCTCTCCTCGGATAAGGGCTTTGAAGACATCTGCCAGCGCTGCGAGGAGGTTGTCAGGTCCTGTGGATAGAACACAGCGCAAGGCCAAGCTCTTCCTCTTCATTGCCGTGGCGCTGATTTGGCTTATCCTTGACCAGGCTACCAAGTATTGCATGACGTTCGAAGAGGTGGGGCAGACGCTCTACCAGAGCAATCTGGGCATCATGGATATCATGGTGGTCCACAATACCGGGGGTGCCTGGGGCATCTTCTCTGATGCCACATGGGCACTGGCTGTCTTCTCCCTCATCGTCTGTGTGCTCATACTGGTGTACGTCTTCGTGACGCTTCGCACGTCAAGCATGCTCACGATCGTTGCACTCAGTCTGGTGTTCGCAGGCGGGTTGGGTAACGTCGTCGATCGACTCTGCCATGGCTACGTCATCGATTTCCTCTCGTTCGCCTTCATGGATTTCCCCGTCTTTAACGTTGCTGATATCGGTGTCACGGTCGGGGTTGTGCTGTTTCTGGTTTCCTTGATCATGGCTGGCAGGAAGGCTCAGGATGGGTCGGCAGATAAGTCACAGGGCAACTGAGGGTGACGCCGGCAGTCGACTTGATGTCGTCTTGGGCTGCCTGACCCAGGTGGGAAGCAGAAGCCAGGGCGCTCAGGCGTGCGAAGCGGGGCGCGTCTGGGTTGGTGGCAAGCCGGCTTCAAAGAAGCATATCGTCTCTGAGGGAGACGTCATCGTCATCGAACTGGAGGATGACGATGACGTGCTTGTTCCTGAACCCATTGATCTTGATGTCAGATACGAGGATGAGCACCTGATCGTGCTGTCGAAGCCCGCAGGCATCATCACGCATCCCAGCGCCGATCATCAGCGGGGAACGCTGGCTGCCGCATTGCTCTTCCGCTATGGGCGGGAGGGCCTTTGCGATGTGCAGGGCGAACACGATCGCCCAGGGATCGTCCACCGGCTGGACGGCGATACGAGCGGTCTCATGCTTGCTGCCAGATCTGATGAGGTGGGATATGCCCTCATGGACGCCATCGCCACGAAATCAGTGGACAGACGCTATCTGGCATTGGTCCATGGCGTCATTTCGGTGGATTCGGGCATGGTTGATGTTCCCATCCAGCGCCATCCCAAGGAGCGTACGATGATGGCCGTGGGTGACGGTCCCTCTGCCCGGGAGGCCATCACCACCTTCAAGGTTCTCCAGCGCTTTGAGGCCAGCGCGAAGGATCACGGCTATACGCTTGTCGAGTGCAAGCTCTATACAGGGCGAACCCATCAGATCCGTGTCCATATGCAATACATCAAGCATCCTGTTGTGGGTGATGCCACCTACACCACCTATGCACCCAAAGACAGCAGGGCCTCCTTGGGCCTGCACCGCCAGTTCCTGCATTCCTACCGTTTGGGTTTCACACACCCTGTGACGGGGGAGGATCTGTCGTTTCGCGACGTGCTTCCCGAGGACCTTTCGCAGGTTCTCGATGCCTTGCAGCAGAGAGATTCGTCATTGACCGAATACGGTGAAGAGGTTATGGGGAAAGAGGGGCTATGCGCATCCTGTTGGGAGTGAGCGGCGGCATCGCTGCCTACAAAGCCTGCGAGATCGTGCGTTCGTTTCAGAAGAGGGGCTTTGAGGTATCGGTGATCATGACGCAGAACGCGACGAGGTTCATCGGCATCGAGACGTTTCGAGCGCTGACGGGAGATGATGTGCACTCCTCACTGTTCGATGCCGATGACCCCATTCCGCACATTCACTTGGCTGAGGCGGCAGATGCGTTCGTCATTGCGCCCGCCACCGCCAATGTGTGCGCCAAGCTTGCCTCAGGCATCGCCGATGATCTGCTGAGCGCAACCGCGCTTGCAAGCACCTGCCCTCTCTTCGTGGCCCCTGCCATGAACGTTCACATGTTCGAACACCCGGCAACCCAGCAGAATCTGAAGACGCTGGAAGAGCGGGGTGCCCACATCATCGCCCCGGATTCGGGATATCTTGCCTGTGGGGAAGTGGGAGTGGGAAAGCTGCCAGAGCCAGAGGATATCGTCTGTGCGGTGTCCGAGCACCTTTCTTCGCATCCTCGCTCCAGTGAGGGAATCCTGGCCGGTCGCAAGGTGCTTATCACCTCCGGCCCCACCGTTGAACCTATTGATCCTATCCGCTTCGTCTCCAACCGATCAAGCGGAAAGATGGGATCAGCACTTGCGAAGGCGGCTGTTCAGGCCGGAGCCCAGGTGAGCGTCGTCAGTGGACCGGTGGGTGTGCCTTATGATGCCAAGGCCCAGGTTGTCTTCGTGCAGACGGCGAAGGAGATGCTTTCGGCGGTTCTTCAGAAGTCCGAGGAGGCGGACATCCTCATCTGTGCTGCTGCGGTTTCAGATATGCGGCCGGATGAGGCTGCCTTACAGAAGCTCAAAAAGGGCCATGACGATGAGAGGCTTGCCTGCATCCGCATGGTACCGAATCCTGATATCCTCTATGAGGTGGGATGCCGCAAGCATGCAGGGCAGGTCATCGTCGGGTTCGCAGCAGAGACCGAGGATGCCGTTGAGCATGGACGAGAGAAGCTTGCCCGCAAGGGGGCAGATATCATGGTGGTCAACGATGTGGCGGCCCATGATGTCTTCGGAAGTGACACTAACACCGTTTTCATCATCACGGAGGATGAGGAACGGGCATTGGGGGAACTGCCGAAGACGGAGGTGGCGAAACAGGTTCTCGGTAAAGCCGCTTCGATGCTGCTGGACGAGGTTTGCGCCCGCCCGTAGCGGAGGTCGTCATGCGATAGCGTGCGGCTTGTCTCGGATGAATCTCGCACTCCCGCTGCGCTCGTGCCTGCAGCGCAGGCGTCGTCTCCTCCCAGACGACAGAAGTTCGCTCGCGTCAAGGCACGCTCCGCTCTTCGGCCTTGACTCTCGCGGCTGCCGTGCGGAAGATCATCGCACGCCAGTGAACCTGCGCAGGCTCAAATCTCGCTCGCCATGCTCGCGCCTGCTTTCGCAGGATGTCATCCCGCCTGCGAAACAAGAGGAGAACCCGTAGGTTCTCCTCTTTGGTTTCTGGTCGGGACGACAGGATTTGAACCTGCGACCCCTTGACCCCCAGTCAAGTGCGCTACCAAACTGCGCCACGTCCCGACATATGTCCGCTGCAAAAAGCAGCCCGCATATAATAGCGTTACCTTGATTTCGTTTCAAGGGCTTTACGATGTCATCCTCACACCGACGTAAACGGCATCCTCAGGCAGTCCCTTGATGCTGTAGATCTCAGAGAGCGGGATGGCCGACACGCGCCAGGAATAGGTACCCGTCTCACCCTCGACCGTGCCCATGGTATAGGTGTTTCCCGAATTGTCCTCGCCGCTTTTCTCGATGGTGCTTTCGTTGAGCCCCTCCGCGGTGATGGCGGCCTGAACGGCGGCATCAACGCTCTTCGAAGTGAAGTCGGCGTAGTGCAGAACCATGTTCACGCCGTTTTCGCGGTCGATCTGCAGATTCCATGCTCCGTTCAGAAGCTTCGCGGCCTCAGCGGCGCTGGCATGGTCTATGCCGGAAAGATACACCGACCCCGCCTCAGCGGCGCTGACGTCAGCAGGAAGCTTGACAAGCTCATAGATGGAACTGCTTTCCTTGACGGGCATTTCCAAGATATTGAGACCCGCTGCCTGAAGCGTTGCCAGGATGGAAGCATTGTCAAGAGACATCAGCGAGTACAGCTGGGGCAGATCGTAGGACACCTCTTGGGAGAGGCTGTCCATGACTGCCTGCTCCTGGCGTTTGGGCTCATTGACGACCCCATCGAAATACCATGCCAGGAACAGCGCTCCTATCAGAGCGGCTATGACAAGGAACACGATGGTGCCTCGCCTGACGTTGCGGGGAGGATCAAGAGGCCTTGTCAGGACATCGGCATTGGGATAGAGAACCTTGTCATCAGGCCTCCTTTTGGAAGATCTGATGTCCTTTTCGCTTTTGAAGATGCTCGAGATGGGATTTTCTCGCTGCTTCTTGGAGGCTTCTTCTTCAGGCGTGAGATCATCAGGAGAAGCTTCAGTTCCCTCTGGATGGTTCTTCGATTCTTCTGTCATCCGCTGCCGTTCCCCTTCAATTCGATAACCGCTGGATTATATCATTGAGCTTCCGACTTCATTTTGATAGGGTTTGGCCATGGATCTTTCGATATTCACAACGCCTGAAGCATGGATCAGTCTCGTCACGCTCACCTTCTTGGAGATCGTGCTTGGAGTCGACAACATCGTATTCATCTCCATCACGACGGATCGTCTGCCGAAGGAAAAGCAGCATATCGGACGCAAACTTGGTCTTGCGGGTGCGCTGGTCATGCGCTGCCTGTTCCTGTGCTTTGCAAGCTGGCTTGTCCATATGACCTTCGTGCTGGTGGACATCAATCTGGGCGGGTATCACCATGGCCTCAGCATCCGTGATGTGGTGATGCTTGCTGGAGGTGCCTATCTCATCTACAAGGGAATCGTCGAGGTGCGCGAGATGCTCTTGCTCACGGAAGTCAAAGCGGAGCATTCCGAAGAGCACAAGATGCGCCATCGCATAGGTCTTGGCCAGGCTGTGGGGACCATCATGGTGATGGATATCGTCTTCTCCATCGATTCTGTCATCACAGCGGTTGGTTTGGCGGAGCATCTGATCGTGATGATAGCCGCTGTGATCATAGCCGTGGTGCTGATGATGATCTTCATCGACCCCATCTCTGACTTCATCAACGCCCATGCCGAGATGAAGATACTGGCCCTCGTCTTCATCGTTGCCATCGGCATACTGCTCGTCTTGGATTCCCTGGGCATCACCACAGGAGTGGAATTGCTTGACATGCACCTTGAGAAGCTCATGGTCTATTTCGCCATGATCTTCGCTATCGTGCTCGAATTCATCCAGATGCGATACAACACCAACCTTGAGAAGTATCGTGCCAGCCTCAAAGCCGACGACGCTCCTTTGCAGACAGAGGGGCGCGATCAGAGTCAGGAATAGATCCTGACGCATTCCTCCGAGACCACGAAGCGGGCTGCCATGGGAAGGACCCGCGCCTTGAAAGGCGTCATCCTGTCGGTCACTTCGCCGTCGAACTGCATGCGAAGCGGAGGGTCGGCCACGACGGACACTTCCCGGGCCTGATAGATGTCGAAGGCATCGGTTCTGGTGGGAAACCCGCCATCCTTGTCCAGGATCGCGGCGAAGAGGGCCGGTATCAGGCCGAACGCATCCTTGGTGCGCAGGATGACCACATCAAGCATCCCGTCCCGTGGCTTGTTCTCATGAACCACGGTGATGTCGAATTGCAGTTTGGCGAAATTGATCAGGAGGACCCCTACGCCATCGCAGATGACCTCGTTGTCATCCATCGTGAGTCGAAACGTTGAGACCTGCGGAAGGGCATTGGTCACGGCAGACGTGAAGTAGGCCATCTGCCCCAACAGCTTCTTGCCATTCTCGGCGTCCTTCATGATGGTGGCATCATATCCGGCTCCAGCCATCATCATGAAGCCGAACCGCTCTCCATCGCTCAAGGTTATCTCACCCAGATCGAAATCCATGACGCGACCCTCGCGGAGCATCTTCGCCAAGGCGTGGGGTTCTGCGGGGCTGGCAAGGTTCGAACAGAGGAGATTGGCCGTACCGGCGGGGAAGGGGAGGATGGGTATGCCCGTGTCAGCAAGAAGATGCGTGACGGTGGCGAGGGTGCCGTCACCGCCCGAAGCGACAACGCAGTCGAAGCGGTCGGCATCGGCGAGGAACGTGCGCAGATCCGTGGCGCCATCGCTTGAACGGATGACCACCTCATCGGCATCTTCAGCATAGGCCCGGATGAAGTCGAAGATAGCCCCATCTCCCAGACCTGCTGCAAGGTTGTTCACCACCAGCAGCTTCATTGAGCACTCCCTTTCGCTTGATGACTGATAGTATTACAGAGTAAAGGTTGGCAATTGCGGAAAGATCCATTGTTCCATTGAAATACATCAAAGACGACAGATCCCTTGAGGAATTCATAGCCAAAGCCCAAAGGTCGCAGATTCTTGCCTGCGACACGGAGTTTCTGCGCGAGAAGACCTACTATCCCAAGCTCTGCCTGATACAGATGGCCACCGATGATGACATCGCCATCATCGACCCCTTCGCCATAGAAGATCTCACCTGCCTGTCCGCCCTTCTTGAGGATCCAAGCATCATGAAGGTGTTCCATGCGGCCACCCAGGATATCGAGATACTCCTGCGTGAGGTGGGAAGCGTTCCCTGGCCCCTGTTCGACACGCAGATCGCCGCAGCGCTTCTGGGATTCAGCCACCAGGTGGGCTTGGCGCAACTGGTCAGTTCGATATGCGGGGTCACGCTGAAGAAGACTGACTCCTTCACGGACTGGTCACTGCGCCCTCTCTCCAAAAGCCAGCTTGAATATGCATCAGGAGACGTTGCCTTTCTGCCTGAGTTGTATGTGTGCATGCGTGAGATGCTCATCGATCAGGAACGCCTTGACTGGCTTGAGCCTGATTTCAGGGAACTGGCTCGCTCAGAGCGCTATCTGGTTGACCCGTATGAGCGATTCAGGCATCTCAAGCGGGCGAACCAGCTCAATCGACGCCAGCTGGCTGCGGCACGCGAAGTGGCGGCCTGGCGCGAGAAGCGCGCCCAGGAAGTGAACATCCCCCGCAAATGGGTTCTCTCTGATGAGCAGGTGGTCGAGGTGTGTCGCAAGGAGGCCCGCAAGATCGATGATCTGTACTTGATCCGGGGCATGAGGGAGAAGCTGCCGGTGAAGGACGCGCGTCAGGTGGCTGCGCTCATCGACAAGGCGCTTCATCTTCCACCAGACCAGCTTCCCGAGCTTGAGCGCGGCTCTGCAAGCGAGCCGAACGTGGACAGCGCCTTGGATATGATGCTTGCGCTGACTCGGCTCATTGCCAAGGAGCACGGTATAGCCATGCAGACTCTGGCCTCCAATGCCGATCTCACCAATCTTGCCCGTGGCCATGGAGATGAGTCAGGGCTTCTGCGGGGATGGCGTCGCAAACTGATAGGGGAGAAGCTGCTCATGCTCCTTCAGGGAAAGCTTGCGCTTTCTCTTGAGGAGGGCGAGCTGAAGGTTCGATCCCTGCCATGAAAGAGCCTCGATATACCGAACAGATGTATGTTATGATAGGACTGTCCGAAAGGAGTCATATATGACCTACAGCTATGCATTGTTGGTGGTGGTCACGCTGATCATCGGCCTTGGCGCTCAAGGCTATGTCAATGGTCGCCTGAAGAAGTACTCCCGCGTTGCCAATTCAACGGGTCTGTCCGGTGCGCAAACTGCCAATGGGATGCTTGCCTATTACGGCATAAAGAACGTGGAGGTTCGCCGGGGAGGACCAGGACAGGATTTCTTCGACCCTCGCACGAATTCCGTCACGCTTTCACCTGAGGCCTTTGATTCCACCTCGGTGACCGCAACAGCAACCGCCTGCCATGAAGTGGGCCATGCCTGCCAATACGCGTTCGGCTACACTCCCATGAAGGTGAGGGGCGCCATCGTACCCGTTGCCAATGTGGCCTCCAATGCGTGGATCTTCCTCCTCATGATCGGCATCTTCATGAATCTGGCGGGTTTGGTGAACCTCGCCATCATCATGTATGCGGCTGTCGTGCTCTTCCAGCTGGTCACCCTGCCGGTTGAGTTCAACGCCTCTCGCCGCGCCATGGCCTACATGGGAAGCATCGGGCTTCCGGCCGCTGAACAGAAAGGGTCGTTCGATGTGCTGAGGGCCTGCGCCTTCACCTATGTGGCAGCTGCCCTGACTTCCATTCTGCAACTGCTCTGGCTCCTTGGCCAGAGCAGGGACTGAGCCCATGGTCCAGGCATCCTCTGAGGCGGTCAGCGTCGCTGCAGCCCTCGCTCTTGCCAAGGGCAGGCTCGAAGGCATATCCCTGCGCATCGTAGGTGAGGTCTCAGAGCTTTCGAACAAGCCAGGATACTCAGCCGTCTATTTCACCTTGAAGGATGGCGACGAGAAGGCTGCGCTTCCCTGTCTCATGTGGATGAACCGATACAAGGCGGCAGATGTCAGCCTCAAGGTTGGCGCCTTGGTCGAGGTGACAGGCAGATTCAGTCTCTATGCGCCGAAAGGACGGATGAACTTCGATGTCTCTTCCCTGACGCTCTCGGGGGAAGGGGATATCCGTCTGCGGATTGCCCAGCTGGCGAAGAAGCTTGAGGCGGAAGGGCTCATGAGGCCGGAGGCGAAGCTACCCGTGCCGGCCTTTCCGCGTCGCATAGGGCTCGTAACGTCTCCTCGAGGGGCTGCTGTCTATGACGTGCTGCGCACCCTTCGCCGCAGATATCCTTTGGCTGAGGTGCTGGTGGCAGGGGTGCCTGTGGAGGGCAAGGATGCACCGGATCACCTCATCGCTGGTCTTGATGAGGTGCAGACGGCAGGCGTGGACGTCATCTTGCTGGTGCGCGGAGGAGGGTCCTTCGAAGATCTCATGCCCTTCAATGATGAACGCCTTGCCCGTCATATCGCAGGCATGCCCGTGCCGGTGATCACGGGCATCGGCCATGAACCTGACACCTCAATCGCCGATATGGTCTCAGATATGCGGGCCTCCACACCCACCGCAGCCGCTGAGGCGGCGGCTCCCTCGCTGACTGACATCTCATCACGGCTGCATGCCCTTGCACGTCGCTTGGGATTCGCCCAGAGCGCTTCATTGAATCAGGCGCGCAAGTCGCTTTCGCGCCTGCAGTCGAACCCCGTGCTCTCTGATCCCATGGCGCCTATCCGTGATGAGGCTCAAGCCTTGGATGAGATCACAAACCGTCTGGAAGCGGCGCTGCCAGCCCAGCTGGCTCTTGCGCTCCAGAAAGTGCAAGCCATGCGTCTTCGGCTGTCCCAGATAGGTGTCGTCCTCCTCAAGGAACGTGTGCTGCAGACTGCTGAATGCAAAGCGGCTCTCATGAGTCTTTCGCGGAGCCTCTTGAATCCCTTCCAGGAAAGGCAATCGGTATACGCAGCGAAGCTCGAGGGGCTTTCGCCGCTTGCCATTCTCTCCCGAGGCTACGCTGCCGTCTTCACTCCTGAAGGGAACGTCGTCTCCTCGGTCAATGAGGTTTCCGTCGAAAGCCTCATTGCCGTGAAGGTATCTGATGGCACCATGGAATGCCGTGTTGAGCAGATAGACGCCGATTAGGAACGGATCAAGGAGGAACAAGCCTGATGGAACGCACATCCAACCAATATGAACAGCTCACATTCAAGGAGGCCATGGCCCAGCTTGAAGGCATCGTCTCGTCATTGGAATCCGGAGAGCTGGAATTGGAGGAGAGTTTGGAGCGCTATGGACAGGGCGTCCAGCTTTTGACGGCATTGCAGGGAAAGCTCGACCGCGCCGAACAGAAGATCGAGGTGCTCATGGGGCAGCTGGCGGCTGCTCCTGACGATGAGGTGCAGGACAGCACCTTGTCAAAGGCTTGAGGAAGGGGAATCCCATGCACAAGGATGATTGCATCTTCTGTCAGATAGTCTCAGGAGACATCCCATCGACGAAGGTCTATGAGGATGATCGAGTGCTTGCCTTCAGGGATCTGAATCCCATGATGCCCGTGCATGTGCTCGTCATCCCGAAGAATCACTATGACAACATCACCGATGGCGTCCAGCCCGAAGACATGGTTGCCGTCATGGACGCGGTGGGCAAGGTGGCTGAGATCGAAGGTATCAAGGAAAGCGGCTTCCGCATCATCGCCAACACCAATGATGATGCCTGCCAAACCGTTCACCATCTGCATGTGCACGTCCTGGGTGGAAAGAAGATGAATGACGGGAACCCCTCAGCTGAATAGATGCCCTTCGCCGAAATCGTCCATTCGGACAGGTGGGGAAGCCCCGCAGGCGCTTCCCCTCTGAACTAGAATCTAAGGAAAGCCACGAACGCTAAGGAGCCTTTCCATGAATGTTCTCGTCATCAATGCCGGCTCTTCGTCATTGAAGTACCAACTGATCAATTTGGAGAAGCGCGAGGTATTGGCCAAGGGCATTTGTGAGCGGGTCGGTTCCGATGAGGCGTTCCATAAGCATGGCATCGACGAGAACGAGCTGGTCATCGACACCCCCATGAAGGACCACAATGATGCCATGGCTTTGGTGCTTGAAGCGCTTATCAGCGGCCCCAACAAAGTGATCGATTCGCTTGATGAGATCGACGCCATCGGGCATCGCATCGTTCAGGGAGGCAAGTACTTCGATCGATCGGTCTTCATCGATGATTCCGTGATCGAGAAGATCGACGAGCTGGCTGAACTAGCACCTTTGCACAACAAGGCGGCCCTTATGGGCATCTACGCCTGTCGCAACGCATTGCCTGGAAAACCCATGGTTGCTGTTTTCGACACCTCCTATTTCCAGACGCTGCCTCAAAAAGCCTACATGTACCCCCTTCCCTATGAGTACTACGAGAAATACGGCTTGCGCAAATATGGTGCCCATGGCACATCCCATCGATACGTGGCTGAGCGTGCGGCGCAGTTCGTTGACGAGAACCTCTATGACCTGAAGATGATCACGTGTCATCTGGGCAATGGATGCTCCATGACGGCAATCGACCATGGGATCGCCATCGACACCTCAATGGGACTCACTCCTTTGGATGGCCTCATGATGGGCACCCGTTGCGGCTCCATTGATCCAGCCATCGTTCCCTTCCTCATGGAACACGAGGACCTTTCATTCGATGAGGTGAACGATGTCATGAACAAGCAGTCTGGGCTTTTGGGCATCTCAGGTATCTCCAATGACCTGCGCAGCGTTCGCACGGCTTCTGAGGAGGGTGATGAGCGCGCTCAACTGGCCTATGAGATGTATTCCCACTCCGTGAAGAAGTATCTGGGGCAGTACATCGCTGAAATGGGCGGCGTGGATGTCATCGTCCTCACTGCTGGCGTGGGCGAGAATTGCGAGAAGATGCGTCGCATGATCTTCGCAGGTCTCCAGACCATGGGTATCGCCCTTGATCTGGAGAAGAATAGAAGCGGACGGGGAGAACGTGAGATATCCCGGGACGATTCGAAGGTTCAGATACTCATCATCCCCACCAATGAGGAACTGATGATCGCCATGGATACCTTGGATGTCGTTGAGCAGATGAGGCTGGAGGGCACGCTGTAGCGCGGCCACGCCGCTGTAGCGAAGGGGGGGTGCGCCCCAATCACTGGAGACGCTAAGCGACCAAGCCTAGCGATTTCCTG
>CAYWWK010000008.1:0-80264 GCA_964462135.1 uncultured Eggerthellaceae bacterium
CACCCAGGCGGGTTCCGAGGTATCGGCACTTCTTGGCCGCATGCCTTCCGCGGTGGGCTATCAGCCGACGCTGGCTACGGAGATGGGTGACCTGCAGGAGCGCATCTGCTCCACCACCACCGGTTCCATCACCTCCGTGCAGGCTGTCTATGTTCCCGCTGACGACCTGACTGACCCGGCTCCGGCAACGACGTTCACCCACTTGGATGCGAAGACGGTTCTTTCCCGTGGCATTGCCGAGCTTGGCATCTATCCGGCAGTTGACCCGCTGGACTCCACGTCCCGAGCGCTTGACCCTGAGATCGTCGGCCAAGAGCACTATGACGTGGCAGTCGGCGTTCAGCAGATCCTGCAGGAGTACAAGGACCTTCAGGACATCATCGCCATCCTTGGCATGGATGAGCTCTCCGAGGACCAGAAGATCACGGTCAACCGTGCCCGCAAGGTGCAGAAGTTCCTGGGTCAGCCGTTCCATGTGGCTGAGGTCTTCACGGGTCTTCCGGGCGTGTACGTGCCCATCGAGGATACGGTCCGTTCCTTCAAGGAGATTCTGGATGGCAAATGCGACCATATTCCTGAGCAGTGCTTCGTCAACAAGGGGCCCATCGAGGACGTCTACGCAGCATATGAGGCCATGCAGAAGGACGAGGCATAAATGGCTGCCCTTCGTTGCGTCGTCTGCATCCCAACGCGTGAGCTGTTCTCGGGCGAGATAGCCTACGCTTCAGTTCCCTCCGCCGAGGGTTCCTATGGTGTATTGCCGGGACACGAGATGATCGTGGCAACGAACAAGAACGGCGGCATATTGACGCTGAACCTTGATGAAGCTGGTAAAGAGCAACGTAAGTTCCTGCTCTACGAAGGGGCAAGCCAGGTGTTCAACAACATCCTGACGGTGCTCGGCCGCTTTGGCGTGGATGTCGACAACATCGACGTCGATGAGGTTCGCAAGAAGGCCGAAGGGATGCGTGAGCACATCGCCAAGCTCGAAGAAGAGCAAGGTGAACAGCCCAGCGTCGAACTTCGTGTCAGCCGCAAGCGTTTGGATTGGTATGAGACGCAGATCGCCTACAAGGAGAACAACGCTTAAGAGATAGGCGTTTCCTCCACATATTGAGCCTGTTGAAGGGGGCGGTTCCGAAAGGGCCGCCCCTTTTAGGTGCAATGTATGCCTTGGGTATAGACGGTTCGAAATCAGGGGGCGCGGATTGCATCAATTCAAGCGCAATGGTTAAACTACGATGATGATTCCAATGGGAAAGGGATTGATGGGTCAGACGGTTGAACTTGTACGGAATGCCTCCCGTGCGCTGGGCATGCAGAAACAGCAGGCTCAAGACGCCCCTCTGCTGGGCCATGACGTGACAACGCCAGCTGCTTTGCTTCAGGAAGCGTGGGAGCTGTGGGGTGATGGCAGGAACTTGATAAGCGCCTCTCAAAGAGTGGCGCTCATGCTTTCCGAACTCAAGAAGGCGGGCTCTTCTGATGGACTGAATCCAACGGTTGGCACGGCAGGGCTTCTGGCATCGTTCGTGTCCCGCTTCGCAGGCACGCAGGAACTGAAAGACGCGGTCGGAGTCAGTGAAGAGGGCGATGCCCTTGGCCGATTCGGTCTCAGCGGCGGTCTGGCGAAGACCTTGGAGGTGGTCTCAGGCTATCTTCAACGCTGTGAGGAAATCGGTCTCATTGAATCAGGCGACGCAGCAGCTTTCCTCGATCGTGCGTCCATTCCGTGCTCGGTTTCCACAACAGAGCCTCTGTTTCTTGTTCCAGCTGTTGATCAGTGGCTTTCCGAATCGCTTTCCGAACAGGAGGCGGCCTTTCCACTTTCTTCCCTTGCCACAGAAGTGCAGTCTCGCTTTGTCCTGTGCACGGGAGCAACATCAGTTGTGAAGGCCGTCAAGGAAGAGATCGAATGGGTGACGGCGCAGATGTACCCTGATGCCACGATAGCTGTCTTTGCAGTGGATGCCCAAGGGATGTATGAGGCGTTGGCCCCCTATCTGGCAGAGGAGGGGATGCGCGCAGCCTGTCAAGCGAAAGTCCAGTTCTTGGACACCGCGTTGGGCGGCTCGCTCCAAGCGGTGTTGAGGATGATGCAGGGCGATCCTGATTGGAAACAGCTGGCAACAGATTTCGCCTATTCCCCGCTCTCAGGCATGAAAGCATGGGAGGCTCAAGCGTTGAATCGCTGCTTGCGGGAAAACGGGCTCATGGAATTAGCGGAAGGAACAGAGCGGCTACAGGAGCTTTCCCCGACGTTTCCCCTCTTTCAGCAGCTTGCGAATGATCGTTCCTTGAAGTCAATGGAAGCCCTCAAGGATGCCTTGGATGATATGAATCTCATCCCCTCCTCAATGCAGATGCAGGAAGCGGCTGCATTCACTGCGCTTGCTTCGCTTGTTGAAGATGTCGAGGCCTGCGGTTGCTCCGAGACGGTTTTCGATTTGCTTGGGGAGTGTTCGTTCATGCTCTCGCGGGAAACGTCTGAGGACCGCACCGCTCGTCCGTTCGTGGAGTTTCTCTCCATGGATGCCCTGGACTGCCTGCCTGGTCTTTCCGTGGATTCCGTCATCTTTTCCGATATGACGAAGGAGGCATTTCATCTTCCGCAAGCCAAGTCGGCAACGGATGCCTTGGCAGAGCGGATAGGCTTGCAAGACAAGCGGGATCGCCGCAAGGAATGGCGTGCTGCCTTTGCAAGCGCGGTGGGAGCATCACGGGGATGGGTGACCTGCATTGCTTCGATGCGGGACATGACGGGCAAGGAACAGTATCCTTCGTTTCTCTATGATGAATGGGTCGAGGCCGCATCTCAAGGTGACACGTTCGAAGGTGACCCGCATGGATTGTTCAAGGTACCTGCAAGCGCACGTGAAGCATATCGTGTGCTGGATGAGATGGATGTGGTGGGTGGTTTTGGCCAAGCGTTTTCAAAGCCTGACGGAGCCGAAGAGTTCGCTGTGCCCGTACGGGGATGTTTGACAACCCTTTCTCTAGCTGACTTCATGGCCACGAACGGTGCAACTCCGCCGCTTCCTCTCCTTTCAGCCTCGCAGCTGGAACTCTATCATCAGTGCCCGTACCGATGGTTCATTTCACGCAAGGTGGGCGTAGGTAGCATGGATGAGGTGCTGGACGGCCTGCATATGGGCACTTTCGCGCACGAGGTGTTCAAGCGGACATTCAACAGCGTTGCTGAGGAAGGCATCAGGGCCGTGACAGCGGATACCGTAGAGCACATCAAGACCAAGGCAGCTGCTGAGTTCGATTCATTCCTTGCTGAGCAGACCAGCGAAAGGCCGGGTGAGCGCTGTGTCGTTGCTACCACCCAAGATGGCCTTCAAATGCAGCGAATGCGTGAGAATATCCTGGATTCCATCGATCTCATGCAGCAGATGCCAAATGGTTTTGAGGTGCAGGCAAACGAATTCAAGCTGACCGTTGAAGAAGGCATCGAATATGCCGGAGCCATCATCAATGGCTCTGTGGACCGTGTGGATGCTTCCAATGCGGGCGCCTTCGTCGTGCTGGATTACAAGGGCTCCGCCGCTGATTACGCTGCTGGCGTGGGAGAGGATGGTTGGAGTGGTCTGCCAGCGAAGGTACAGGCGCTCATCTATGCCCAGAGCCTTGCCCGTACGACGGCATTTGCAGGTTTGGCCTGCGTGGGAGCCATGTATTTGGGCTACCGCGCTGCTGAGGCGAGGAAGTTCTCCGCGGGCTCCTTTGACGGCGTCCGTTACGATATGAGCACGCTGGTCAGCAACAAGGGATCGAACGTTGCGATGGATTTCCAAGAGTTCTTGGATCAGGTGGAAGCGGAATTGGCCCTGTGCGTCCAGCGCATGCTCAGGGGGGATATCGCTCCTGATCCGCTTCCGAATGCATGCACCTACTGCGAGATGACGTTCTGTCCTCAAAGGACGGTGATGTAGTTGGATATCTCACGGTGCAATGAAGCGCAGAAGCGCGTGATCGCAACGCTGCCAGGCCCTCTCTTCGTTGCGGCTGGCGCGGGTTCCGGCAAGACCTTCACGCTGAAGTTGCGTACAGCGAATGCCTTCCTTGAAAACGAGAGCGGCTTCAAGGTTGATTCCATCGATCAGGTGCTGGCCATCACCTTTACCGAGAAGGCCGCCGCGGAACTGCTCTCCCGCATCAAAGATACGCTCTTCTTAGAAGGTCTGACTGATCAGGCCTTGGAGGCGGATAGTGCTTGGATATCCACCATACACGGGTTCTGCTCTCGCATATTGCGAGAGAACGCGCTTGAGATAGGGTTGGACCCGGAATTCGCGATGATGACTGAATACCAAGCCCAAGAGCTCAAGGCGAAGGCGCGGGAATTGGCGCTTCGGAAGGCCCAGGAGGAAAACCCCTTCCTGCGACATCTTTCTTGGAATTGGCCTATGGTGGGTCGCGGAGACTTTGAATCTGGGCTCATTGATGATGCGGACAGCTTGATCCAGAAGGCTTGTGCCATGCCGAATGGATTGGCTGCCTTGGCCCACGTTGATGCCGCATCTTCACCGCGCAGTCTCGTCGAAGGAATGCAGGCTGTGACTCAAGCACTTGCCTCTGCTGCGTCTGCTTGGGTCAATCCTCACAAGCGTTGGGAGCTTCCGAAGATAGAGGCCTTGGCGCGAGCGAACGACGGTGCGCGTGCATGGCTTGAAAGCGGCCAGGCGCAGACAGGCATCAGTGATCCAGCCTTCGATGCGCCTCGTTTGATCTCGGTTTTGGACGCTTTCCCCCTGCTCACTCCCTCCTTTGGCAAGAAGCATGAGGAAGACGCCGATATCATAGATCGTTACAAGCGGGTATACGCCCATACCATCCATGAGATTGATGCCATGCTGGGCTTGCAGGCCGTTGAGGGGGCAGTTCAGCTGGCGCAGATGGTGGATGATGAATTCGCCCGCTTGAAGCGCGAATCAGGTTTGATGGACAATGAGGATCTGCTGCAACTCTGCCTGCGCACTCTGCGTGAGCATCCTTCCATCGCCGAGCATTATCGGAACCACTTTCGGCTGATCATGGTGGACGAGTTTCAAGACACAAGCAAGGTGCAGATTGAGATCATCCGTCTCATCGCCCAGCCGCAGATGGGAAATGTCTGCGTGGTGGGGGATGGGCAGCAGAGCATCTACCGGTTCCGTGGGGCCGATGTGGGATCGTTTACAGCCTACCGTGATGAGTTGACTGAAAGCTTCCCGACTATGGAAGCAAAGGATCTGCAACCGAAGCTGTCTGAGAACTTTCGCAGTCATCGGGACATCCTTGCCTTTGTGGATGCGGTCTTCAGCCAAGACACATCGTTTGGAGCGGATTATCTTCAGCTGTCACCCAAGGGTGCGATCAATGAGATCATTGATCCAGTCATGGATGGACAGCCGCGCATCACGCTTGACATTGAGCACTATGCGGTAGGAGATGGTGGCATTCGGGCGTCTCAGGCGCTGCGTGATTCAGCCCGACGCATCGCTGAGCATTTCGCATCTCTCAAGCAGGCCTATGCTGATGCCAAAGTGCAGGAGCGGCAGACATTCGCACTGCTTTTGGGCAAGACGAAAAACGCTCAAGTCTATATCGACGCGCTGCGCGATGCGGGACTGGAATCCATGATGACATCAGGTTCCATACTCATGCACACTGATGAGGCGAAGCTCGTGATGGCTCTTATGCGCTATGCAGTCAACCCTCAGGATGAGCAGCCGCTTTTGGAGTGCTTGACCTCAAGCCTATTCGCCATTTCCGATGATGCGCTTTTGGCTCTTGCCTATGACAGACGAGGGGAGAAGTGGTGCCACCGGAATCTCTCGTGGGGGTTTCAACATCTGGATGAGTTGATGGACTCTGAGCTTCCTGAAGCTGACATCAGAGCGTTTTCACTGGCGAAGCAGGTGCTCGATCGGTTCGCCCAGCGTGCTCGCCGCGGACGATTGACGCTGGCATTGCGTCAAGCGTTCGTCGAGTCTGGCTACCTGGATCGAGCACGGGCAAGGGGCGTGAACGGCCTTGCGTCAGTGGGAAACCTCTCGAAGATCACAGCCATGCTGCAGGATGTGGAGCGTGAGGCATCCGGCATTGCGTTGAGAGCTGCTGCCTTTGAGGCGAAGATGGCCAATGCGAAGGAAGCGCCCGGTTTGCTGTCAGTGACGGAATCCGATTTCGTCCAGATCATGACCGTCCATGGTTCCAAAGGCTTGGAATTTGATCATGTTGCCTTGGCGGAGATAAAGAACGGTGCCGACAAGGCACCTGACTTCATGGTGGAAAACGAGGGAGATGCGACGTTCGCTTTGTCAAAGAAGGGCCTTGGCATCGATGAGCAGACACGCGCGGTGGCTGCAGAGATGCTTGATGAGGCCGGCGTGGCGACGCTTCACGACGTTCGCACGCCAGGAGAACTCCGCTGCATCCTGGAACGAGTGTCCAAGGAGGAGGCTCGCAATGAGGCGCGGCGTTTGTTCTATGTTGGGTGCACCCGTGCGGTGAAGTCGCTTTATGTGAGTTGCGTGCTTTCAAGGGGACCGCGGTCACAGAAGAAGGAACCCTATGAAAACGCAGGGATTCTGCGTGAGGTGTATGAGGCCTTCGAATGGGACCTTGATGCAGAATACTATGTTGACGAGACGCGCTATGACTATGGGGGTACGCATCCTCTGCGCATGGTATTCGAACACTTGACGGAAGAGCGCGAGGTGCGGCTTGCTCAAGAACAGGCAGAGATGTCCGATGACACCAGAGAAAAGCCTGCTGAGGATGGGGGAGAAGCTGCACCATTCAAGGTGCCGGTACGAAGCATTCCCGGGATGCCCCGCCAGATTCCATTCCAAGCCGAGCGATCGAATGTGCGTTCCTATTCTTCTCTTGTCCATCAAGGACCTCTCTCTTTGCAAGAGGCAGTTATTGATGAAGGGGAGGCGGGGGATGCCCGTCTGCTTCTTCGCGAGACAGGGGAGGATGCCACAGCCTTGGGGACGGCCTTCCATAGATTGGCTCAGCTTGCCATCATCCAGAGGAATGCCAATGGTGTGCCCTGTCTGAAGGCTCCGCTCGAAGGATACGTCCAAGCGCAAGTGCGGAAACTAGACGTCACACAGTCCCAAGAGGCTCGGCTGAACACGGCGCTGGAGGCCTGGTTTGCCAGTCCGCAAGCAGAAGAGCTCTGCTCGTATGATGCACTTGATGCAGAGGTTCCCTTCATGGTGCAGCTGTCAGGCCCGGAAGATGAGTCACTCTATCTTGAAGGTGAGATCGATGCCCTTGCCACGAAGGGGAATGCCGCCTTCTTGGTGGACTACAAGACAGGCGGCAGCAAGCGGGAGAGCGCCGAGCAGATCCGTGCCAAGCATGAGCTGCAGGCCCGATGCTACGCGTATGCGCTTCTCCGATCAGGGTATTGCACGGTGAAAGCCACGTTCGTTCGGGTTGAGCAATTGGAAGATGGCATGCCGCAAACCGTCACCTATCAGTTCGCTTCCTCGGACATTCCGGTCCTTGAGAGACAGATCCTCTCCCATTGGCCAAATGCTTGATAGAGAATGCACGTCGGTTCAACATCCCCCCATCAGGGTCTGAGGAGGCGTGGCGTTCAGATCGAGGGCATGCCCACCCTGCCCCTTGTCTTTCTCCAAGCAGCCAATCAGCATTGCAATGAGTATGGGCAAGGAGAATGCGAAGGGCAGCGCATATCTCAGTGATGCACACGGTCCTGCGACCAAGATCAAGGCAAGCATGAGGAAGGGGAGAGAAACAATGAGGACCTGCTTGCGATTTCTGCCCGAGAATACGCTGAAACCCAAGACGAACAGAATGAGCCAAAGATAGGCTGCTGGGGAATAGAGCAGGGAAATCACCGGTGTGAAGTGTACGAAATGCAGGATCTGCTGAAAGGGCTTTATCGCGCTTTCCCGTGAAGCGAGATCATCTACCGAGGCGAACCACTCCGGTTTTGACCACCCATGCCCTCCTTCACAGAAATAGGGTGCATCCTCTATGAAATAGGTGCCTATGTAGAAGGGATACCAGAACCCGTATGTCGTGGCGAGAGCTGCTCCCATTCGAGGTACCGGATCATCAGCAACGGCCCTGAGGCTCAGACCAACGAGTCTGGCCGCCCCTTCGATATTCTCAATGCTCAGATGGGCTTTCGCTTGATCGGAGAGGAATGGATCGTAGAGTCCGGGAACCTCTTCAGGAGGGACGTCGAAGAGATCGGCCAGCGCAGCGTTCATTTCCTCGTTTTGCTCAAGTTCCTCAGCGGATTGAGAGGCAATCACCTGAACAGGCGTCGAAAGCATTTCCTGGGGACCTTCACCGCTTACGCCCGCAAGGGGCGTGATCACGAACTGGAAGCAGCAGAACAGCGCTGCCGTCAAAGCGGTCAAGGAGAAAAGCCGGGGACTTCTCTTCGCGATGCCTGCCGCCAACAGGGAAACAACGACCACCACAATGCTTCCATTGCGAAGAAGCGAGACGAGCAAGCCTGTCACGAGCAGGGCAGGGAGACTTGAAGCGAGCAGCAACGCCTTGGGTCTTTTACTGGAAGAGGATGGGGCAAACAGCATGAGAAGCTGCAAGGCAAAAAGCGCAAAGAGCATTGCGTGCAGCGTATCCTTGCTGATGGAGACCACATACACGGGAACGAGCGGGAATACCGCAAAGAATGCAAGCGCTCCGATGACCAAGGGTTTTGGAGCACGGATATCGTCCAAGGCCATGACGACAGTGGAAAAGACGCAGAGGCCCACCGCCGTCTGCAGCAGCTCCATTGCAAATACGCCCAGGTAGCCAGAGGGGTCAAGGGGAAGCAGAAACTCGTACAGCCCTCCGAAGATCACGGCTTCAAGATAGGGGAAGTGGGTATCGAGGGAAAGCCCGCCAACCTCGAAGAACTGGGCAAGATGACGTGAAGTGTCTGCGGTGACGCCACCGGGAAAGAAAATGATCAGATAGGGAAGCCATGCAATGAGCAGAATGGTCAGGCACAGGCGATAGGAAAGCTGCTTGCCAAAGAGGGTCGTTGGGGTTTCGCTGCTCTTCAGATGGACGGTTGCCAACTTCTCGAAGGCCCAAGCGACTGCCGTGTAGTAGAAGATGACATAACTGATGAGCATGACAGCGAGAGCGAGGGTGATGGCAACAGGGCTGTCAGTGCTTGATTCGTCCAAGATGAGTTCAGAGGCGCCAAGGGTGCCTGTTGCATCAATCTGCATACCCAAAAGCGTTGCCAAGGCAAAGAAGGCTGCAAGGACCATGGCACTTGCATGGAATCTTGGCTTCTCAGCGAAGACAAGGCGCGTGCTGAAGAAGATGGTCAAGGCCAATACGAGCAACGCTCGGAAGGAGTTCACTTCGAAGAGAATCTGTCCCGAGCCGCTTACTTCAAAGGAGGCGCCCAACGCAGCTACGCCCAAGCATACGCACCAAGGGATAAGTCTTTTCCACTGAAAAGCCACTACTGGATCTTCTTCCTGCGAGGGAACGCGATGATGAACAGCAGGGCGCAGGCTGACAGGATAGCACCGGGGATGAGTCCCGGGGGAGTGAAGCGCATCTCTACCTGGTTCATGCCCGCATCCACAGGAATGGCCATGAGCGCGCCATCTGCAACATCCTGAGGCGTGACCTCGTTTCCATTGACGGTGATCGACCACCCTGTCTGGTTGGGAATGGTCATGAGCAGCATCTGGTTCTCTGTGGCATCGATGGTGCCCGAGATGTGGGAGCCACCGAATTCCTCAAAGATGAACTGATGCTGTTTCATGTCAGCGACCATCTGCTGGAATGCCTCAGTGTCCAATTCGGGGTGTTCGGCAGTGCTGGCGTCGGGGTAAAGGTCAACGTCTTGTCCCCACACAGCCTTCGCGAATGCGTTCGTGCATTCCCACCGGCTGCCCTCGGGCATCTGGAAATCCGCGATGGTCTCAGGCGTACCATACGCAAGGCTGAGCGCATACGGATTCTCATAGAAGCGAGCGCCTTCGGGAATCTCAATGGAGGTGAGGCCAACGTCAAGGTATCCCGGTGGAAGTTCCTGCGATGACAGGTATTTCACACCCATGAGCGAATCCGTTGCCAGAGAGGGGGAGGATTCATAGGTGAAGAACTTGCCGTCGCCGCATCCAAGCGCCGTCAGGAAGGCCATGACGCTGCCATCGCCGGTGGATGTATAGGAAGAGAGCTGGTTGATTCCCAGTGACATTCCCTCGTTCAGGCTCTCATCTCCCAGTTTCCAATAGGTCTTCTCAACGCGATAGATGCCCGGATCGCGTTCCTCAAGCTCCTCCACCTGCACTGTGGCGGCATCAGAGTAATTCGCGAACGCAGAGAAGGCTATGAAACCGAATATCGTCTTCCAGATCAGAGCAGTGCGAATGGCAGTCCCAGTGGAAACCGCCAGCAATGCGGCGATCTTGGTAAAGCGAAGGGACAGGGCATGCTGCACCCTTTGCATACCTTCATCTGTGGTGAGAGTACGGAAGGTATAGGCCGCGCACCACAGAAGCATGAACATGAAGAGGAAGCCAACGCGGGTATGATAGCCGGCTGGCAGCCGGAAGCCGCCCCAGATGTAGGCCAGCGGGAACAGCCATGAACTCAGCAAGAGCAAGAAGAGGAACAGTCCAGCAGCCAGTTTGAGCTTGAGTGGCACGCGCTTCAGGATGAAAAGCACGCAGGCGGCCAGAAGGACGATGAAGTTGCCGAACAGCTGAGGCGTATAGCTGTCCCTCCATGCACCGTAGGCAAGCCCCTCCATGACATCTGGGAATGTACCGTGCTGCATGGCAGGCACCGCAATGCAGAGAGCCAAGCAGCAGATGAGCATGACGAACAGCCAGATAGCCGCTTTTCTGCGCACGGTCTGTCTGCGAAAGACAAGAGATACGATTCCTGCCAAGACGACCATGCCTATAGCGACGGCTGCCAAGAAAAACGAAAGGGGAATCGAGGAGAGGGAAGGCGCTCTCTTCGCAACGATGGACTGGATCTGCTCTCCACTGTCGACGCTGGTGCCGTTTGACATGATGCCAAGCACGGAAGGCAGGAACACGACGGCCGACAGCGCCAGTCCCAATGCCATCGCCCCACAGAACAGAAAAAGCCGCTTGCGGTGCACCTTCCCCCACGACTTCACGCCCTCAAAACCCAGCGCATAGCCCTCGAAGATGACATAGAGGCACAGGAACAAGCCGACCATATACCCCATATACCAATTCGTGAGAACACAGATGCCATAGGCCAGCGCCAAAGGGCGCCATCTTCCCTCCCGCAAGAGGAGGCAGACGCCCCAAGCGCAGAAAGGAAGCAGGATGAGCCCATCGAGCCACATGGGATTCCTCAGCTGGGTAAGCGTCCAAACCGAAAGCGAGAACCCAAGCGCCAGTGTGCAAGACCACAGATAGCCTAAAGCGAAGCGCTTGCGCAGATAGAAGATGGTGGAAAGCTGGACGCATCCTACCTTCAACAAGACCACGATGAAGCAGAAGAGAGGTATGGCTCCTTCTTCGAAGAGGGGAAGCAGAAGATTGAAAGGGCTGGCAAGGTAATAGCCAAACAGCGCCGCCGTGCTGTTTCCCAGTCCTTGGGCTGAGGAATAGAACGGATCAGCATTTCCCATGAGGACGTCTCGGTACCAAGCGTAGAAATCCACGTACTGAAACCGCAGGTCCGCTTCCATGAACGACAATGGCCCGAACGGGTAGATGCCGTCAATCAGGGCACCCAGACAGAGGATGCCAATGGGGAGCAGGAAACTGCCCAACCAGAACAGAACTGTCTTGGCGGTGCTCATCAGGAAGGATCATCCGCTCCGCTCTTTGCAGACGGGTCTGCTTCCTGCTGGATGGTCCTGCGCGCGATGTAGGTAGGACGGCGCTTTCCCTCTATGTAGATGCGTCCCAGGTATTCTCCGAAGATGCCGAGAGCCAGCATGACGATGCCGGCGAACAGAAGCGTGATGCAGATGAGCGTGGGATATCCAGGCACGTTGATGCCGACGATGAAGTACTCGAACACCACCACCAAGAGATAGATGATGGAGATGAGTGAGGTGAACATTCCAACGTAGAGGATGAGACGCAAAGGCCAGGTGGTGAAGGAGACGATGCCGCCCAAGGCATAGCCCATGAGGCTTTTGAACGACCATGAGGTGTTGCCAGCGTAGCGGTCGGCAGGGATGTAGGGAATGGTATGGGTTCTGAACCCCACCCATGCGAACAGACCCTTCGAGAAGCGGAAGTATTCAGGCATGGCCATGAGCGCTTCAGCCACGTTTCGCCGAAAGACGCGGAAATCGCTGGCGTTGGCAGGCAGTTCCACATCTCCTACGGCATTGAAGGCCTTGTAGAAATGGTGTTTGAACCATGTTCGAACCCTGCCTTCGCGGCGCTCTTCCTGCACTGCCGCAACGCAGTCAGTTTCGGGATGCGTCTTCAGGTAGGCGTACATCTCAAGGGAAAGAGCTGGGTCTTGCTGCATGTCCGCATCGATGAACCCTATCATGTCGCCGGTTGCATGCTCGAGCCCTGCCAGCATGGCGGCCTCTTTGCCGAAGTTGCGCGAAAGCTCTATGGCCTGGATGGATACTCGAGCGTTGGAGGATGACCCCATCGCCTCCGCGATCTTCGCGAAGGTGTCATCTGAGGAGCCGTCGTCGATGAAGATCAGCTCAAGCGCTGATGGCGCATCCTGAGCCTCTTCGAGGCAGGTGCAGGTACGTTGCAGAAACGGATTGATGTTCTCCGCTTCGTTGTGGCACGGTATGATAAGAGTGAGATCCATGTTCCGTTCATTATATTACGCTCATGACTGCATGCGACAGGCAAGCCCATGATGGAGGATGCGAGTGGACATCATCATTCATGCCGATGACTTCGGCATAACCCTGGATCAATCGAAGGATATCCTCGCCTGCTCTGAGGGATGCGGCGGCGAAGGGGCGTTGAACTCCACCAGTGCCCTGGTGACGTCTCCCGCTTTTGGAGAATGCGCGGAGTTTGCCCGTCCATTCGTGGATGCGGGCCTGATTCGCATGGGACTGCACCTGAACTTGGTGGAGGGTCCTGCGCTCTCATCCCCTGAGGAGGCTCCTCTGCTTGTGGGGGACGATGGGCGGTTCCAGATGAGCTTCGCGAAAACGCTTACGGTCTCCGCCGGTCCTCTGCACGATACGCTCATGCGCGAAGTCTGCAGGGAGACGCGTGCGCAGATTCGTGAGTTCCTGCGCCTGTTCCCGACACTTCAAGAGCATCTGCGCTTGGACAGCCACCAGCACTTCCATCTGATCCCTGCGGTCTTCGAAGGAGTTTTGGCTGCAGTGGAAGAGGAGGGCTGCACGTTGGAGTATCTGCGGATTCCAGCAGAGCCGCTTTCACCCTATCTGAAGGCGCCTGGGACGCGTCGCCATGTGAGTGCTGTGAACATCGTGAAGAACCAGCTTCTGAATGGGCTTTGGAGGCGATGCGCTCCAAAGTATCCGGCTTCTCTGCCCGACCCGGCCGTGTTCTATGGGTTGGCCCTTTCGGGGCGCATGCAGCATGTGGCTGATGAGGACTTCTTGCGTGATGCGGTCGGGCGCGCTGGCCGTGAGGGACGCGATGTGGAGCTGCTCTTCCATCCCGGAGGGGTCCCCTCAGTGGATGATTGCCTGAATCCAAGTCTCAAGGGATTCTGTCAGTTCTACCTCTCTGACAACCGTCAGGCCGAAGCGGATATTTTACGGAAGCTGCCTCTTCGTACAATGACGGTGTGATACCATTGTCACGCTTTTCGCTGGGGTATCGTCCAACGGCAGGACTCTGGTTTTTGGTGCCAGCTATCTAGGTTCGAATCCTGGTACCCCAGCCAATTTCTTTCCCATATACTCCATCTTCACGTTCCAAGCGCTTCTACCTCGCGTAGCGTCGTGCGTTCAGGCGCGCTTTCACGCGAATCTGAGGCATCTGGAAAAGAAGCGTGCATGGATCCTGATTCCTAGCGTCCCAGCCAATTTCCCTTCATCCCTTACGTCGTGCATATCTATACGATACACTTCGGACTACGCGAAACGGTGAAGGAGATCTTTCCATGGATATGAAGAAGATGATGAAGCAGGCGCAGAAGATGCAGCGTGACGCCGCGGCCGCTCAGGAAGAGATCGCCGCGATGGAGTTCACGGCTTCTGCGGGCGGAGGCATGGTTGAGGCAACGGTGACGGGCGGCGGCGAACTGAAGGCATTGAAGATCAGCCCTGATGCGGTTGACCCTGAGGATGTCGAAATGCTTGAAGACACCGTCGTCGCTGCTGTCAACGAGGCTCTTCGCAGCGCCTCAGAGGCATCGAATGCGCGCATGAGCAGCATCATGGGTGGCATGAATCTTCCATTCTAGGCCCATTCGCCCTGCTGGTCGCCTTCATGCATTCCGCTCCCTCCATACAGAAGCTTCTTGATGAACTGGAGCGCCTTCCTGGCGTGGGGCCGAAGTCTGCCCAGCGCATTGCCTATTACATCCTGAACACCGATGCCACGAAGGCAATCCGATTGGCGGATGCCATCCATGAGGTGAAGGCAACGGTCTGCTTTTGCGAGACATGCTTCAATTACGCTGAAGGGCCTCAGTGCGAGATATGCGCAAGTCCCATTCGGCTCCACGGGCAGATCTGTGTGGTGTCAGAGCCGAAGGATATCGCTCCTATTGAACGCACCGGAGTCTTCGAGGGGGTCTACCATGTGCTTCATGGAGCGCTTTCGCCTCTTGAGGGCATCGGGCCCGATGAGCTCAAGATAGCGGAGCTTCTTCGCCGCCTTTCATCAGATGAGGTCGAAGAGGTGATCATTGCCACTAACCCCAATGTCGAGGGTGAGGCCACGGCTGCCTATCTGGCGCGTCTGGTGAAGCCGCTCGGGGTGCGTGTGACGCGACCTGCCAGCGGCCTGCCGGTGGGGGGCGATCTGGAATACGCTGATGAGGTGACCTTGGGCAGAGCCATGGAGGGCCGGTTGGATCTGTAGCCTTGAGAGGAACGAAGGAGACATGCTTCTATGATTGAGATTCCCAGTCCCGCTATCAGCATAGTCGGGCGGCACAATTCGGGAAAGACCACCTTGGTCGTCAAGCTCATCTCGCGACTTTCGGCTCATGGGTTGGATGTCGGTTCGGTCAAGCATCACTCCCACGACCGGTTCGAGATAGATTATCCGGGCAAGGACTCCTATCGTCAGCGGGAGGCAGGTGCCACGGAAACCGTCATAGCCTCTCCCTCCAAGCTGGCGCGGGTGAAAACGCTCAAGCACGAGGTTGAATGCTCCCAGATAGTGCGCTCCATGCCCGGTCACGACATCATCGTCGTAGAGGGCTATCGCAAGAGCGGACTGCCCACGATAGAGATCATGCGCCAAGGCAATGAGGCTGACGCCGCTGTGGCTCGGGTATTTCTGGAAGACGCCCAATCAGGCAGGGCGCTTACGGAGGACAGCGTGCAGCGCTCACGAGGAGACGATGCCTTCGCGAAGGATATCGCGGAGAAGATGCCTGATGCGAACACGGTGGCGGTGGTGACGGATATTCCCGAGGCCCGTCAGGCAGCGGAGCTCTACCATATCCCGTCGTTCGGACTTGATGACATCGACGGCATCGTGGACTTCCTTGAGGAGCATTATGTGCGCCCCCGTGTGAGCGTGGCCATTCAGGCGGGGGGTGAGAGCCGACGCATGGGCAGGTCGAAGGCGACGGTGCCCTTTGCGGGGAAACCTCTGATCTCGCGCTTGGTCCGCAGACTCTCTCCCGTAGCCGATGAGCTCATCATCACGACGAATGAACCCGAGAATCTCGGATTCTTGCAGGAGGAATTCCCTCATGTTCATCCTGTGCTTGTCCGTGATCGGCATGACTTCCGCGGTGCGTTGCCGGGATTGCATACGGCCCTTGCGGCAGCAACCAACCCTTATGTTGCCGTGGTGGCATGCGACATGGTGTTCGCTTCTGCTCCTCTGGTGGTGGCTGAAGCCATTGAGATGGCCGATAAGAATGCCGATGTGGTCGTGCCGGTGAACAATCACGGCTTCGAGCCTTTCCATGCCATGTATCGTCGCTCCTCGTGTCTTGCGGCAGTGGAAGAGGCGCTTGGCCAAGGGCAGAGCAAGGTGCAATGCATCTACGGGTCCCCTGTGTTGAAGATCGTGGAGTTTCCCCAGAGGCGTGTTTTGGAGGTGGAGCCTTTGGGCGGATGCTTCATCAACGCGAATACACCTGATGAGCTGGCGCACCTTGAGGCGAACTTCGGCAATTACGAGGATGAATAGCTGATGCCATCCGTTGCCGATGTGCTCAGCTATGCTGACTATCTCAAGGTCAGTCCACTTGCCATCGATGAGGATAGATGCGTTGCGGTGCGCAATCGCAACGCAACCTGTCGGCGTTGCCAGGATGCCTGCCTGGCAGACGCCATTACGGTGCAGCACAATGAGATCTCTGTGGATGTGGACGCTTGCGTCAGATGCGGTGGCTGCGTTCCCACCTGCCCCACGTCGGCCCTTTCCTGGCTTGAACCCACCCGTTCCACCTTGATCGCGGATGTATTGAAAACCGCTGACAGGCCACGCGGCTTGGCTGTCATCGCCTGCGCCCGCGCCGCTTCCCGACATGAGGCGGATCCTGAACGATATGCGGAGGTGCCTTGTCTTGGGGCGGTGGGGGAATCAGAGCTTCTGGAGTTGGCTTCCTGCGGGCTTGACGATCTCGTACTGGTCGACGGCGACTGCCGGACGTGCAGATACGGTGCGGTTGACCAGCTGATCGCCAAGGCGCTGGACTGTGCGGCAGACTTGCTTGAAGCAGTGGATGCTTCTGTCATTCTCACACGTTCGAGATCCTTTCCCACGGAGGTGCGGACATCCCAGCATGCAAACCTGAGGGGCGAGGACAGACGTGGGCTGCTGGCGCAGACAGGTCGATATGTGCGCAGTGTGGCTGGCAATGTGGCCAAGAAGACGGTAGAGGAGAAGCTGGGCGCGGGCAAGGATGCGCCACGCACGTTGAAGGACCGTCTCACGGCAGGCAGGTCTGGGCGGATGCCAACGTTCAAGCCGACGGAGAACTTCAGGATATTGGAATGCCTGGAAAAGATGACAGAACACCCTGAAGAACTGGTGGCATCGACGAGCGTCGTGGAGACGCGGCGGTTCGGATCGGTTTCCATCGATCCAGATGCCTGCTCAGGGTGCGGGCTCTGCGTCCTGTTCTGTCCGACGGCTGCGCTTTCCCATGCCTCCTTCGATGTTCCCGAACGGGAAGACCGGAAGTATCTGGAGTTCTCAGCTGAGCTGTGCACCCAATGCGGTCTGTGCCGCGACGTTTGCCTGCGAAAGTGCCTGGAGGTATCTTCTCGGGTCTCCTTGTCTTGTCTGTATGATCTTGAGCCTGAGCTTCTCGAGATATCGAAGCCCGAGGAGCGCGCCGCCCTGCTCGAGCGCTTCCGCTCATCCTGACAGGGCAAAGGGCGTTGCGACACGGGGCGCATGCAAGGATGCGCCCCTGCGGGCTCTGGTCTGGCAGTAATCTAGAAGGGATAGGTTCCTTGGGGAGGAACCTGCGGAGGAACGTGAGGTGGCTCGGCAGGTGGGATGGGGGCCGCGAGGATCTCGTTCTTATCCTTGTTCGCCATGACGGCGGAGATGATGAACAGAACCGTCAGGATGATGTGTCCAGCGAAGAACGAGAGAACGGCGCCAATGATGCCGAACACCATGACCTGCCCCAGCTTCTCAGGCTTTCCCGCACGCACAAGTCCCAGGATGCCGAATACGAGCATCCCTGCAGATGCGATCATTTCCCAGATGAGGAGAGCGTCTATGATGCCGAACATGATATCAAGGGCTACGATATCGTCTTCATCAAGGTAATAGCTATAGTCGTAGTAGTCGGCTGGCAGGGTGTGCGAGATGGCTGATGGTGCCTGCTGGGCTTGATGAAGGCCCGTGTGATAGCGATCACCGTGATGACCATAGTCATAGTCATCCCAGAGATCGTCAAGATAATCGTAGTCGTAATCGTAGTCGAGGGAATCCTTCAGGGTGTAATAGCCGTCGGAGGCCACATAGTCGTAGATCATGTCCTTGCTGTTCGCCAGGAATGAGAAGATGGCCACAGAGGCAATGAGGTTGAGTGCTGACAGGACGACCACTGCGATGTTCAGTCCCCGAATCAGCGATGAATGGCTTGTTTGCATGTTTGCCTCCTCATCCAGAATGACCGTGATCCATTCTACCCCAAAGAAAAAGACCTCCTTGCGGAGGTCTTTGGACTCTCAGGGAGACTGCAGATCTAGGCCAGCGCCTTCTTCAGGTTCTCCATCTGCTTGCTGCCCAAGCCTTGGATGCGGCGAGTCTCAGGAATGCCCAGCTCTTCCATGAGCTTCTCTGTCTTGACCTTGCCGTAGCCTGGCAGAGCATTGATGAAGGACTTGACCTTCATGCGCCCAACAACAGGATCGTCAGCCTTGTTCAGTGCTTCTTCGGGGCTCATGATGCCCGTGGAAAGCTTCGTGGTGATCTCAGAGCGGGCTGCGCGGACGATGCGGGCCTTCTCCAGAGCGGCTGCGCGTTGTTCAGCGGTCATTGTAGGTGCTGCCATATCATTCTCTTTCTCTAAGGCAACGGATATCGAGTGAAACTGCAGTGCGAATCCGTTGCATCGGTCATTTCGGTCGTCCGCGTGAGTGCGATTGAAGTACATGCGCACGTCCTGTGTGAGTGTAAAGATGGTAAAGCAAAATCCTTCTCCTGCGTCGAGAATTTTCCAAAATTGACTCAACAGGGGCTATTTTTCCCGTTGGATAGACCGTGAACGCCCCTCTGATGCCTGAAATCGATCACTCATCCAGCCAGCTTGTCGCATTTTGAGAGAGTCCGTTGGTCTCGGGCAATTGAGTGAAGGTGAGCTAGAATAGGACACCTGACGATGAGGAGCCCTGACAGCCAGCCTTGCGGTACACAGGCGTCTGGCAGACAGGGAATGGCGGTTCCCGAGCAAGGATACGAGGCGTGAATCCCTATGACCACTCCAGGTTCTCTGAATGACATCCGCATGAATGCTTCGGTCTTCTATCAGCGGGAACACAGGTCCTCGGCCCAAGAGGTCACCAGCAAGCTCACGCAGAACCGCATCCTCACCAACAATGACATCGATGCGCTTACCGTGCTGGAGTATGCCGCACAGGACATCCTTCAGAAGTACCATGCTGCCATGCGCCAGATGGAAACCCGCCTGGAGACGCTTGACCAGGACTTGAAGCTGCGCAAGAGCCGCAATCCCATCCATCATATCGAGTCGCGGATGAAGTCGGTTCCCTCCATCTTCGAGAAGCTGGAGCGCTATGGCAAGGACGCAACCCTTGAGGCCATGGAAACCTACATCATGGACATTGCTGGGTTGCGGGTCATCGTCTCCTACGTGCAGGACGCGTATTCCATCCTTGAGTACCTTGAGCACCAGGATGACCTTGAGGTGGTCACAGTCAAGGACTACATCGCTCAGCCGAAGAAGAACGGATACCGAAGCCTGCATCTCATCGTGAAGATACCGGTCTATTTCCTGAACGGGAAGCAATCCATCCCGGTGGAGATCCAGATCCGTACCATCGCCATGGACTTCTGGGCAAGCCTCGAGCATGATCTCAAATACAAATCGGTCTATGAGATAGAAGGCATCGATGTCAGCACCGAACTGAAGGCATGCTCCCAGATCATCAGTGGGGTTGAGAAGCGCATGCAGATACTTGCGAATGCCTTGGAGGGAAACAAGACCCACCCCAAGCCGACGGCTGTCCAGCAGGCCAAGCAGATGAGCTTGACGACAACCTTGGAGACGCCTGCGGGAGTGGCGGTCGATCTGGCTGAGGATGAAGTGCAGAAGCAGGCGACCTCGGTCATTTCCACATGAATCCCTTGAAGCCTGATACCAACGAAACTATAATCGCTACGGCTAAATCGGTGAAGTTGAAAGAAGGGAAACTCCATGCCTAAGATCGTCAATTCATGGAATGACTGGGATCCGCTGAAGCACGTGATCGTGGGTCGCTGCGACAATGGGATGATTCCACCTGAGGAACCTGCCTCCTCGGAGAAGGTGCCAGTGGACTCTGACATGCGCGGCATGTGGGGCCTTCGTCCGCTCGAAACGGTGGAGAAGGGCAACGCCGCCCTTGAGCGTTTGGTGAAGATCCTGGAGGATCGAGGCATCAAGGTTGACAGGCCGACGCCTTTGCAATGGAACCAGAAGATTGGAACCCCTGACTTCACGAACGATTCAATGATGGGTTGCATGCCCCCGCGTGACGTGCTGCTTACCATCGGCAACGAGATCATGGCCGCAGCCCAATCGTTCCGCAGCCGCTATTTCGAGTACCTGGCCTATTGGCCGCTCATGGAGAAATACTTCGAAGAGGACCCGGACTTCATCTGGACGCAGGCTCCCCGTCCTCGTCTGACCGACAAATCCTACAAGCACAACTACTACGATGAGTCCATCTCCATCGAAGAGCGTCTGGTGCGCACGGCCAACAAGGATTTCGTCACCACTGAGGTCGAACCCATGTGGGATGCTGCAGACTGGATGCGCATGGGACGCGACATCTTCGTCCAGCATGGTCTGACCACCAACCGCGCTGCCATGGACTGGATGCAGCGCTATCATCCAGACCTGCGCATCCATGCCGTGAACTTCCCGGGCGATCCCTATCCCATCCACATCGATGCCACCTTCGTGCCGCTGCGCCCAGGTCTCATCATCAACAATCCGGTCCGTCCGCTTCCTCAGGAGCAACGGGCCATCTTCGAGGCGAATGACTGGCAGATCGTCGATGCGGCCCAGCCGGCCCATACCGAACCGCCTGCGCTCTGCTACTCAAGCGTCTGGCTGTCCATGAACTGCCTCGTGCTTGATCCGAAGACGGTTGTGGTGGAAGCGTCTGAGAAATACCAGATGGAACAGATGGACCAGCTGGGTATGAATGTCATTCCTTGTGATCTGCGGGATGCCTATCCCTTTGGCGGCGGCCTACACTGCTGCACGGCTGATGTCTATCGCGAAGGTGGATGCGAGGACTACTTCCCGAATCGCGTCAAGGACTCGACGTTGGTTCGACCTGAAATGTGGGATTAGCGCTTCTGCTTCCGTCCGCTTCGAAGACCCCGCCCATGCGGGGTCTTTTTTTTATGGAAACTCCTCCATTTACCCCCGACCGCGCAGTTTCTTCACATCTTCTCAGGATTACCCCTGTATCATCGTGGCTGAGGCTTGAGTCAAGTCAACAGCCAGTTAGCAGCTCATTGGCCAAGGAAGGGTGTCGCGTTGCAGACGCTGGGCAATGATCCGTAAATTGGTTGTTTGACAAGTCTCTTCTGCAGAGGGTCTCCCTGGGCAGGTCTGGTGTGCTTGGGAGAGGCCAGAAAGAAGGAGAAGGTATGTCAGATCCTGCCAGCGGTGCTTCTGCACCCACCACCCAAGGCTCTTCTGAAGAGCAGGCGCCCCTGTCGCGCAATGTCATCAAGAAGGTGGCCGTCTCGTCATTTCTGGGGAACTTCATCGAATGGTTCGATTACGGTTCCTATTCCTATTTCGCCACCATCATCGCCGCGGTGTTCTTCACCTCGGAAGATCCGACCGTTGCGCTCATATCCACCTTCGCCGTCTTCGCGGTGTCCTTCGTCATGCGTCCCATCGGTGCTCTGTTCTGGGGCAGCTTGGGGGACAAGAAAGGCCGCAAATGGGCGCTTTCCGTTTCCATATTCTTGATGTCGGGGGCAACCTTCCTCATTGGGTGCCTGCCCAGCTATGCGGTCATCGGCCTGGGCGCACCTTTGCTGCTGCTTCTCCTTCGCATGATCCAAGGGTTTTCGGCGGCAGGTGAATATGCGGGTGCCGCCACGTTTCTGGCCGAATATGCTCCCGCGAAGAAGCGCGGGCTGTATTGCTCCATCGTGCCGGCATCCACTTCGGTGGGGCTGCTGGTTGGTTCCACGCTGGCAACGCTCATGACCATCTTCCTTTCACAGGATGCCATCTTGAGCTGGGGCTGGCGCATTCCCTTCCTGTTGGCAGGCCCGCTCGGCCTGGTGGCTCACTACATCCGCACCAAACTGGAGGATTCGCCTACGTATCAGGCCATGCAGGAGCAGCTGTCCGAGAAGGAGCACGCCGCTCAGCATCCGGTACGCAGCCTGTTCAAGCATCATCTGCGAGAACTCATCGTCTCGTTCGGTGCCTGCATGCTGAACGCGGTTGGCTTCTATGCGGTACTCACCTATCTGCCCACCTATCTGGAAACGGCGGTGGGCATGCCGGCGGAGTCCTCCCAGATGGCCACCACCATCGCGCTTGTCGCCTATGTCGCCTTCATCTTCATCTCGGGCAAGCTCTCCGACGCGTTTGGGCGCAAGAAGATGCTCATCACGGCCTGCGTCCTGTTCGTCGTGCTGACGGTTCCGGCGTTCATGCTGTTGAACACCGCTGATTTCGCTATCGTCTTGGGTGTTGAGCTGGTGATGTGCTTCATCCTGACCATCAATGACGGCACGCTGTCAAGCTATCTCACCGAAACGTTCCCCACCGATGTCCGCTATACCGGCTTCGCACTCAGCTTCAATCTGGCCAACGCCATCTTCGGTGGCACGGCAGCCATGATCTCGACGGCGCTCATCGCTGCGACGGGGTCGAACATAGCACCGGCTTGGTACATGGTGATCATCTCGCTGATCGCACTCATCGCCATGATCCTTTCCCACGAGAATTCCCATAAGGAATTGGACAGCATCTAGACGCCAAGGAGAAGAAAGAGAGGGTTCGTATCCATGTTCATAAAGACCGTTAGATCGATGAGCCTGCGTTCATGGCTCGTGTTGATCGCTCTTTCCATGATCATCGGATTCTGTGGAGTGTTCGGCTGGTCATATGGCAAGAGCCAGACAGGTGGGTCTGCCAGCATTGATGCACCTCTCGAATTGGTTCTGTCGGTGGTGGCCAGCGTCGTGGCCGCCTTCGTGCTGCTGTTGGTGAATGCAGGACTCACCAAATTGGCGTATCGCTCCTTGAATAAAGGGGATGAACCGTCAAAGCTGGATAAGGTGCTTCCGAAATTCACGCCCAGAAGCGTGGCTCTCTTCGCTCTCATCATTGTCGTGTTCTGGTCGCCGTATCTGGTAGCGGTCTTCCCTGGCGTGCTTTACAACGACACCGCTGTGCAGATGCAGCAGGTCTATGAAGGCGCCCATCCGCTCAATATCCGGTTTGGCGGCAATGCTGGATTGAGCGATGAGGAAGTTGAGCTCTATGCACAGTTGGAGGATTATGAGAAGAAGTCATCGGACATCACCGTGACCGATGCATGGCTGGTGGATCATCACCCCTTCGCGCTCACACTCTTCTACGGTGCCGTCGCCTCAGCATCGGATGCGCTGTTCGGCAACTGGATGCCGGGCTTGGCCTTCTTGATGATCTTGCAGACCATCCTGTATGCAGGCGTGTTCTCGTTCACAGTCGCCTACCTGCGAAGCAGGGGTGCTCCACCGTCACTGTGTCTGACGGCCCTCCTCTTCTTCTGCCTTTTGCCCATCGTGCCGAATTTCGTTGCGATGATCATGAAGGACTGCGTCTTCGCGCTGTTCTTCATCCCCTATTTCCTCATGCTGGTCGAATGCGTATTGACGCGAGGTGCCCTGTTCAAGCGCAAGCGTGCCATCGTGGCCTTCGTGCTGATAGCCGTGTTCATGTGCCTGACCAAGAAGACGGGTGTCTACGTGGTGGGAGCCACAGCGCTTTTCGGCCTGATCGCAAGCCTGATCGCGCTGAAAAGGGAAAAGGCGGCTTCGCGTGAGGAGGTGGCAAATGACCCTCGGTCATCTGCATGGGCCTTCTTCATGCAAGGGGGCATCTGCGCCCTTTTGATGTTCGCAATCGTTCCTTACGCCATCTTCCCTGCCTTGAATATCGCTCCGGGCAGCAAGGCTGAGGCATTTGGATTCATGTTCCAGCAAACCGTGCGCTCTATGATGGATTACGGACGCGATTCGCTCACGCAGGAAGAAAAAGCGGCCATCGCAGCTATCATGCGCGTGGGTGACATCGAGTGGGATTATGAGGCAAAGACACATGATCCCATCAAGATACGCGTGCGGGCAGATATGACCGATGAGCAGTTTGCTGATTATCTGAAAGCGTATATTGCCATGGGGATGCGATTCCCGACATCGTATATTGAGGCGATGCTGGGTTCATCTGCAGGATATCTTGCGCCTGTGGTGGCTACCGAGCCAGCAACGAAGACCTTCCACTGGGAATTGAGCTTCGATAATGACAGACCTATGCTTTGGCATATCGAAGAAACGGATTGGATGAAGGATGGCATCTACGGACTCTGGAATTTCCTCTATCGCGTACCGGTGATCGGCTGGCTGTTCAATGGTTGCACCTATACGCTTTGGATTCCCATAGCACTGCTGTTCTTCTGTCTGCGAAACCGTTTGAAGGGCGGCATTCTTTTCATGCCATTCGTGGTGGTGACAGGGTTCTGCCTCATCGGCCCTGTCTATGACATCAGGTACTGCCTGCCGGAGATATATCTGGCACCGGTACTCCTGGGGAGCATGGTCGCCTTGGGAAAGAATGTCTTCAAGGCGCGCGCCCTCGCAGCGGCATCTGGCACCTCTGGCACCGCTGCGGCAGACCGGGAGGCTGCCACGTCCTCTGGTTTGCAGGACGGTGAGGAGCGAGGCAAGGATATGCCTGAAGGAGAGGCGCACGCGGCCCCTGCGGTGCAGTCCCTTCCTCGCCAAAGCATTCAGATCGAGCCGCTCAATGCATCCGTGGAGTCGCCTTCGGAGAAACGCGCTGAGACCGATCCGACTATCACGCCTTCTGCCGATACGCCTGCATGAGCGCCTCGAACGCGGGCATGGAATCCTGGATGGTCTTCTGGGCAATGCAATAGGAAAGCCTCACCCAGCCTTCAGTGCCGAAGCTGTTCGATGGGACGAGCAGAAGCTCGAAATCCTTCGCGTGCTCCGAGAATGCCACCGCATCAGGTTCCAAGGAGCGCACCCAGAGGTAGAAGGCGCCTTCCGGTTCAACGAATTCGTACCCGAGCTTCGCAAGCCCCTCCGTCAGCAGCTTCCTGTTCTGCTCATAGGCTGCCACATCGGAAGGGACATCAAGGCACTGGGCAACCACGCGCTGCAGCAGCACGGGAGCGCAGATGTAGCCTAGGGCGCGTCCTGCTCCCGCGATGGCAACGGACACCTCAGCGGCATCCGGCATCAGGTCTGACACATAGATGTACCCAATGCGTTCTCCCGGAAGCGACAGCGACTTGCTGAATGAGTAGCATACGATGGTGTCTTGATAGAGGCAAGGAACATAGGGAACCTCTGCTCCATAGACGATCTCCCGATAGGGTTCGTCGGAGATGAGCATGATGCGGCGTCCCGATTCCTCTTCCTTGCGGGTGAGCATGTCGCTGAGTGCCTGCAGTGACTGACGGGTATAGACGGTGCCGACGGGATTGTTGGGAGAGTTGATGATGATGGCGCTCGTCTTGTCCGTGATGGCGGCTTCGATGGCGTCCACATCCGGCTGAAAGGAAGGCGAGAGCGCCGGCACTTCGACAAGCGTGCATCCGGCCGTGTTCGCCCACGTCTTGTATTCTGGGAAATAGGGGACGATGGCGATGATCTCGTCTCCGGGGTTGCTGATCGCTGAGAAGGCGATGTCGATGGCCGAGGAGGCTCCTGAGGTCACATAGACATTTCCCGGCGTTGCCGGAATGCCGAATTTGGCATGGATGTCATCGGCGATCGCCTGCCGAACACGGGCGTCCCCTGGAGAGGGCGTGTATTCGTGCACGATCACGGGGTCTTGGGCCAGTTGAGCCTCGAACTGATCGAGGACTTGAGGCGGAGCTGGTACGCTGGGGTTGCCAATGCTGTAGTCATAGACATTGTCGGCCCCTATCTCAGCCTTGCGAGCCAATCCGTACGCGAAGAGTTCTCTGATCTTGTTCGGTTCAGCTCCGAGGTCATACATCCGTTGATTGATCATCCCTGCTCCTCTTCGCCAGCGCCCTTCATCTTCTGGGGCGTTCGTTCTCGTTTACAATGCCTTTGATCAGGATAGCGTCCTAAGGAGAACTCATGAAGGTCATGCTTGTGAACGGAAGCCCCCACAAGTCGGGCACCACCAATCGTGCTCTGGACGAAATCGCGAACACCCTTGAGGCGCAAGGCATTGGGTTGGGACGCTTCTGGGTGGGAAACAAGCCCATCGCAGGGTGCCTCGGATGTGGCTATTGCCGTGATCACGGTGGGGAATGCGTCTGCAATGACGTGGTGAACGAATTCAATGCACTGGCGGCTGACTTTGATGGCTACATCTTCGGAACTCCTGTCCATTATGCTGCAGCATCAGGCGCCCTCACTTCCTTCATGGATCGGTCCTGCTACTCCCAGGCAATGGGTGGGATCAACTTCTATTCACTGAAGCCTGCCGCCTGCGTGGTCGTGGCCAGACGGGGAGGCTGCTCATCCACTTTTGATCAGATAAACAAGTACTTCACCATCCTCCAGATGCCCATCATCTCCTCTGCCTACTGGAACATGGTGTATGGCACTGACGCCGCCGAGGCGCAGCAGGACGCAGAAGGGCTGCGCACCATGCGCGTACTTGCCCATAACATGGCTTATTTCCTGCGTTGTCGGGAGGCAGCCGATGCGGCAGGGGTGCCCCTGCCACCGGTTGAGCCGCCGGCGCGAACGAACTTCATCCGTTGACGCAACTGCGGGTTTGAAGGGTCGTTCTGTGGAACTTCTTGCACCAGTTGGTGGTTTCGAGCAGCTGGAGGCCGCTTTGGCTTTCGGAGCCGATGCGGTTTATCTGGCAACGACGCGCTTTGGGATGCGTGCGAAGGCGTCGAACTTCACGCTTGAGGAATTGCCGCAGGTGGTGGAGCGTGCCCACGGGCAGGGAGTGGCGGTGCATCTGGCCTGCAATACCCTCATGATGCAGGAGGATATCCGCGCCCTTCCCGCCTTTCTCGAACAGGTGCAGGCGGCAGGGGTGGATGCGCTCATCATCAGTGATATGGGGGCGTTCGCTCTGGCGAAGGAATATGCGCCAGCCTGCCAGCTGCATGTGAGCACGCAGGCTTCCGTGGCGAATGCCGAGGCGGCGAAGCTCTGGCATTCGCTGGGGGCCTCGCGCATCGTCTGCGCACGGGAAATGACCCTCGCCGACATCGCCGCCATGCGAAAGGCGGTCCCGGAGTCCCTCCAGATAGAGGCATTCGTGCATGGAGCGCAGTGCATGGCAGTGTCAGGCCGCTGTCTCATCAGCAGCTACCTGACCGGCCGTTCAGGCAATCAGGGGGCCTGCACGCAACCATGCCGGTGGAGCTACACCCTGGAAGAGGAGAAGCGCCCCGGGGTTCATTTTCCCATCGAGGAGGATGGGAGGGGAACCTTCATCATGAACGCGAAGGATCTCAACATGGCGGCCCATCTGAGAGATTTGGCCGAGGCAGGCGTTGACTCCATCAAGATAGAGGGACGCAACAAGAAGGCATTCTACGTGGCCTGTGTGGTGGCCGCCTACAGGCGCGCCTTGGATGAAGGCTATTCCTTTGAGGTTGAACGGGAACTGCTCGGCATCTCGCACCGTCCCTATGGCACCGGTTTCTATTTCGGGGAAGCTGAACAGGCAGCTGATTTCGATGGGTATGAGCAGGAGACCATGCATGTGGCTGATGTGGTTGCCTCGCCATCAGCCCGGCCAGGGCGTATCTGTGTGCGCTGCCGCAATCGATTCGCTGAGGGGGATGTGCTTGAAGTGCTTGCACCCCATCAATCTGTTCGGCAGATAGCAGTGAAGGGACTCTGCTGGCACCCGGAATCCGATGGGGATGAGCCTGCTACCCAGCCACAACCGGTGCCGGTGGCAAACCGTTCCTGCCAGATCTATTCCTTTGAATGCGACGACGTCCCCTGCCCGGGTTCGTTCCTTCGCACTCGCACCTACCGCAGGTCGGCGCGTCACTGAGAAAGTTCGAAACGCCTTGAGACTTCTCGCGCCATACCCATCCCATCATTGTTATGATAGGAATACATGAAAACCCGACGAAAGGGAGAGAAGTCATGGGAGCAAAAGCAGAAGAGGCGCTTGATATCACCCTTGAAGAGCTCCAGCCCTACCTCCATGCCAACCATTCGGTGTACATGGATCTAGATGGCAAGACCTACTACTTGACCGACGTCAACGACAGGTACTGGCGTGTGCAGGACACCGACGAGCTGAACGAGAAGGGTCATTATGTCGATTGCAGCCCGCTTGTTCCTACCATCGCGGAATTCCTCGACCTCCCATTCAATCAGGGAAAGGCGATATCCGACGTCTTCGAAGACGCTGTTTTCTACGCTTCCGTGAAATAGCCGTCGGGCTATTGCACTCTGCGAGGATTTTCGGTATACAATCGAATAAAACCGTTTGAAGCAGCTCATCCGAGCTGCTTCTTTTTGAGGAGGAAGAATGACTGAAGAAGAGAAGAACACACCTGAGGGAGCACCGGAAGACTGTGGCGGCTCCTGTGGCAGCTGCGGTGTTGAGGGATGTGGTGCGCGCACGGAACCGGCGAAGTATGAGCCAAACAGCCGGTCTGATGTGAAGAAGGTCATCGCGGTGGTGTCCGGCAAGGGTGGCGTGGGAAAGTCATTGGTGACCAGCCTGCTGGCCTCTGAGCTTGCCCGTCAAGGCAAGAAAGTCGGCATCCTTGATGCCGATGTGACCGGTCCTTCCATCCCGAAGTCATTCGGTGTCACTGAACGTCCCGTGCCGGATGCCGATGGCATCAATCCGGTCGTCACTCCGGAAGGCATCAAGATCATTTCGGTGAACCTGCTTCTGCCCTCCGATGACACTCCCGTTGCATGGCGTGGGCCCGTGGTCACGAACATCCTGAACCAATTCTTCGCAGAAGTGAACTGGGGCGATCTGGACGTCTTGCTGATAGACATGCCTCCGGGCACATCAGACGTGTTCCTGACCGTGTTCCAGATGTTCCCCATTGACGGTCTTGTCACCGTTTCCGCCCCTCAGGAGCTGGTGGGCATGATCGTGGGCAAGGCGGTGAATCTGGCGCATTCCATGGGAGTGCCCGTCATCGGTCTTGTGGAGAACATGGCCTACTTCAAGTGCGATGACTGCGGCAAGGAGCATCACATCTTCGGAGAGCCGCAGGGAGAAGCGGTGGCGAGGAAATACGATATCGAGGCCGTTGCCACGCTGCCCATCGACCCGGCCTTCACGAAGAAGGTGGATGCGGGGAAGGTGTATGAATACGATACCGATGGCGCCTTGAGCAGTATCCTCGAAGCCATCGAGAAGGCTTGAGACCGCGCCTTGCGCAGCGAAGGCCTGCAGCGAAGGCTTTTAACCTTCGAACATTACGGAATGCCACTCATGGCACACGAGGAGGATGGCGCGTATCGCCATCCTCCTTGCGCATCTGCTGCAGAAGCAGTTGACGCTCAGACTATCCCATCCCATCGGTATCCAAGCAGATGGTGAAGGGGCCATCGTTGGTCAGATGCACGCTCATGTCGGCTCCGAATCGGCCTGTCTGGACATGGGGAACATCTGCCTTGGCCAGACCTATGAAATGCTCATAGAGCCTTTCGGCCTGCTGAGGAGGAGCGGCTTCAGTGAAGGATGGTCGATTTCCCTTGCGACAATTCGCCCAGAGCGTGAATTGGCTCACGATCAGGGCCTCTCCCTTGACATCCGCCAAACTCAGGTTGGTCTTCCCCTGGTCATCATCGAAGATGCGCAGTTTGGATATCTTGCTCCACAGCCTGGAGGCATCCTCTTCGGTGTCGTGATGGCCGACTCCAAGCAGGATGGCAAAGCCTTGATTGATGGACCCAACCGTTTCCCCATCAATGGTTACCGAAGCTTTACTCACGCGCTGGATGACTGCCCTCATGATCCTCCTCCGCATGCGCACAGACCTCAGCCGCCAGTCCGGGCATACGGTATCCTTGCGCAAAAAAGGCCGCTTGCGCGGCCTGTTTTTGATGGTGGAGCATAGGGGGATCGAACCCCTGACCTCATGGCTGCCAGCCATGCGCTCTCCCAGCTGAGCTAATGCCCCGAAAAAGTGCTCGAACACTATAGCATAAAGAATGCGTGTTGCGTTCGCAGGTTCGAAAACATGGAAGACATATTTTCCTGATACGATGTTCCATGCAAGTATGAGACTATATCCAATTGAGGATGCCGGACTGGTTCTAAGGAGCGCAGATGCTGTTCAAGGATATCGCCATTCTGGATGAGAACTTCGAATTCCAACCATCGAAATGGGTTGCCATCGAAGAGGATCGGATCGTCTCCATCACTGATGATCCGCCCGTTGATCCAGGGCGCTTCGGACGCATCTATGACGGTGCGGACAAGCTCATGGTCCCAGGATTGTACAATGCCCACGCCCATGCTCCCATGACGCTTCTGCGTGGCTATGCTGAGAACCTTCCGCTGCAGCGCTGGCTTGAGGAGAAGTGCTGGCCCTTTGAGGGGAAGATGACTCCAGAGGACAATTACTGGGCAACCGCGCTTGCGTGCGCTGAGATGGCCCGTTACGGCGTGGTCGGGTTTTCTGATATGTACTATGCCACACACGAGCGGGCGCAGGCCGTGGCCGAGGCGGGCATGAAGGCGAATCTCTGTGAGGGTCTGATCGCCTTCGAGACGAAACCCTTCGCGGACTATCCCCAAGCCGCCCTCAACGAAGAGCTGGTCCGCACCCTTCACGGCACGCAGAACGGGCGCATCCTCATAGACTATTGCATCCATGCGGAATACACGTCCAACCCGCAGGTTTGCCGAGATGTGGTTGAGGTGGCGGCACAGAAGGGCCTGCGTCTTCATCTGCATCTTTCTGAAACCCAGAAGGAAGTGGTGGAATGCCGCGAGCGGCATGAGGGCCTCTCTCCAGTTGAGTACTTCGCCAGCCTTGGTGCGTTCGACATACCCTGCACGGCGGCCCACTGCGTATGGGTGGATGAAGCCGACATGGCCATCCTGAAGGACAAAGGGGTCTTCGTTGCGAACAACCCCGTCTCCAACATGAAGCTGGGAAGCGGCTTTGCTCCCATCCCTGAGATGCTTACCCGGGGTATCAACGTGTGTGTGGGTTCGGACGGCATGGCCTCGAACAACAATCACAACCTGTATTCCGATCTCTACGTGATGGGACTCATCTACAAGGGATATGCTTCGGACCCGGCCGTGGTGAGCCCCAAGGATGTTCTGCGTGCCGCAACCCGCACCGGCGCCCTGTCCCAAGGACGCGCGGATTGCGGCTTGATAAAGGAGGGCTTCAAGGCCGATATCGCCATCATGGATACGACGGGACCGCAATGGCATCCCCTCACCCAACCGGTCTACAACGTGGTCTTCTCTGGAGATGGCAGCGACGTGATGCTTACGATGTGTGATGGGGACGTCATCTACGAGGCGGGAGAATGGCCCGGCGTTGATCTTGATCGCGTCAAGGCAGAGGTGGCTGCGCGCACCCAGCGCATCCTCTCTGAGCTGTAGGGGTGCCATCAGACGCTTCGATGGCCCGAAGCACGCAGATCAGAAAATCGGCCTTCTTGGTGCATCCTACCCTTTGGAAGGCGGAAGAGGCATGGCTGCGTATGGTGCGCTCTCTCACACGCAGCCTCTTCGCTATGGCCTCATATGTCTCCTGACGCACGATGCCAATGGAAACCTCTACCTGGCGGTCAGTCATTCCCAGATCATGCATTCCGCTTTCAAGCTTGCGCAGGCATTCGGCCCAATGGAAAGCGGCCCCGTGCTCGGGAGGGATCGGCGGCGCAGAAGGTTCCCTGCTCAATTCCCTCCTGGTCATCTCGCCTTCTGCATGAATGCAGTCCTGGACCACACGCACACCCTTCTGGGCAATCGATGTGACCACCGCAAGCGCGATCAAGGCAAGCAGCATCGCCTCTCCTCGCTTGATGGCTGCTGGAAGGTTGGTGGTTTCAATCCGAAAGCTCTTCATGATGTACCCCTCCGTCCTGTATCGAAACGCGCTTATACGGTAGAATCAAGAGCCAAAGCCACAGGAGGTTTCCATGCTGTGGCGCACTCTTGTTTGCGCGCTGACTCCATGCCTTGTCAAGGGCATCAATGAAGGGAAGGCGCAGGATGCGAAAGACGGTGGTTGAACATGGCAGCACCTGCAACAGAGCACGTAAGGAACATCGTTCTCGTCGGCCAAGATGGTGCCGGGAAGACATCACTGGCAGAGGCGATGCTCTATGTCTCCGGCAAGACCCCGCGCATGGGTACAACCCATGATGGGAAGTCCTACCTTGACTACGACCCCGAAGAGATAAAGCGCAAGTTCACCATCAACACCTCCGTTGCACCCATTCCCTACAAGGACTTCAAAATCAATGTGCTTGACACGTCGGGTCATCCTGATTTCATCGGTGACACGCTGGCTTCCATGCAGGCCTCTGAGATGGCATTGTTCGTAGTCGATGCAGTTGCAGGCCCGCAGGTCATGACTACTCGCCTGTGGCGCGAGGCGGAGAAGATGGACCTCTCCCGTGCAGTGTACATCAATCACATCGATCGCGAGAACGCGAATTTCGATACCGCCATGGCCACCCTGCATGCCCGCTTCGGCACGCGGTTGGGCGCCGTCACCATTCCCATGGGGGTGGACAAGGATTTCCAAGGCGTCATCGACGTCATCCGCATGAAGGCTCGCTACCACAGCGCTCAGGGCACCGAAGAGGTGGTCGAGGACATTCCCGCTGAATATATGGAGACGGCTCTGTCTGCTCGGGACAAGCTGTGTGATCTGGTGGCTGAAGCTGACGATGAGCTCATGATGAAGTATCTGGATGGCGAGGAGCAGCTCACCCAGGAAGAGCTGGAATCCCTTTTGGACAAGGCCATTGCCCAGGAACTCATCATCCCGGTGTTCGTTGGATCGACCATCATCATGCAGGGCGTCCAGAACCTGATGGAAGACATCGCCACGTACTTCCCGCATCCGCGCAGCCATGGTGGCTTCAAGCAGATGTCCGATGGGGTCACCATTCCCATCGATGAGACGAAGCGCCCCTCAGCCTTCATCTTCAAGACCATCTCCGACCCCTTCGTGGGACGCCTGAGTTTCCTCAAGGTGCTTTCTGGCTATCTTGAGCCGGGAATCGAGCTCATCAATTCCCGTACTGGCAAGAAGGAGCGTCTGGGCAAGATCCAGGTCATGATGGGCAAGGAGCCCATGGATGTGAAGAGCGCGAAGGCGGGCGATATCGTCGTGGTTCCCAAGCTGGCGGATGCCAAGAATGGGGATACGCTCTCAGTCGAAGGAGACATCGCCATCCAGCCCCTTGTCCTGCCCGAGCCGCTCTATCCGGTGGCCATCGAAGCGGTGAACAAGAACGAGGAGGATAAGCTGGGGACGTTCCTTTCCCGCGCCGCAGAGGCTGATCCCACCATTCGGATCACTCGGGATGAACAGACGCACCAGACCATCCTCCATGCCATGGGCGAGACCCAGGTTGATATGCTCATGTCGCGCTTGAAGGAACAGACGGGTGTCGATGCCAAATTGGTCGAGGTCCGCATTCCCTACCGCGAGACCATTCGCAAGCAGGCTGAAGCCCAAGGCCGTCACAAGAAGCAGACGGGTGGCGCTGGGCAGTTCGGCGACTGCTGGCTGCGCCTCACGCCGAATCCTGATGCTGGCTATGAATTCGTGGATGAGATCAAGGGCGGCGTCATCCCCAACGGACTCATTCCTGCGGTGGACAAGGGCGTGCAGGAAGCCATGGCCGAGGGATTCCTGGCGGGGTATCCCATGGTTGACATCAAGTGCGCCGTCTTCGACGGTTCGTACCATTCGGTCGACTCCAATGAGATGGCCTTCAAGACAGCGGCCCGCATCGGATTCCGTGCAGCAGCTGAAAAGGCGAATCCGGTCGTTTTGGAACCCATGGCGACCATGAACATCACCGTGGGCGAGGAATATGCCGGTACCGTCATGGGAGACATCTCCACCCGTCGTGGTCGCATCATCGGCACCGATGCGGGGGAAGCGGGTGACACGATCATCATGGTGCGCGTGCCCTATGCCGAGGTGATCGAATACACGAAGGATCTGCGTTCCCTTACCCGTGGGTCCGGCTCCTACACCATCAAGCTCGAAGGGTATGAGGAAGCTCCCCATGACGTGACCAAGAAGCTGGTGGAAGCCTATGAGGCTGCCCGAGCCCAAGGCAACTGAGAGCGGATGGTCTGATATGCCTGCAAGCGCCCGCCGGTATGTGCGGGCGCTTTTCGCATGAGCGCGTTTCACGCATCATGAGACAATGCTGAGACAGGGAGGAAAGCGATGATCAATCACTTCTGCAAGATGCCGCTTTGGGAGTGCAGCCGCACGCTGGTCGAGGTGGCTCAAGGACGCAAGAGCGCCGATGTCGTCATCAAGAGAGCGAAGCTGGTGAACGTGTGCACGGCTGAGGTGCAAGAGGATATGGACGTTGCCATCTCCTGCGGGCGTATTGCCTATGTCGGCCACGCAGATCATTGCATCGGGGAGGGTACCTCCGTCATCGATGCGGATGGTGCCTACATCGCCCCCGGCTTCCTCGATGGCCACATCCACGTGGAATCCTCCATGATGGGTGCTGGCGAATATGCCTGTGCGGTCATTCCCCACGGCACGGTGGGAATCTATTGGGACCCCCATGAGATATGCAACGTGCTGGGCTTGGATGGGGTGAAGGTCATGATGGATGATGCAGCCCGCACGCCGCTCAAGGCCATGGTGACCACGCCGTCCTGCGTGCCTGCTGTTCCCGGATTCGAGGACACGGGTTCGTTCATCGGTCCTGATGAGATCGCGGAATCCATGACGTGGGATGGGGTCGTGGGTCTGGGCGAGATGATGAATTTCGTGGGCGTGGTGAATGGCACCGACCATGCTCATGATGAACTGGCTGAAACTCTCAAGGCAGACAAGGTCATCACGGGCCACTATTCCATTCCTGAAACCGACCGGGGTCTGAATGCCTACATTGCCTCAGGCGTGCGTTGCTGTCATGAATCAACGCGAGCCGAGGATGCCTTGGCCAAGATGCGCTTGGGTCAATATGCACAACTTCGCTACGGGTCAGCTTGGCATGACCTTCCCGAGCTTGCCCATGCCATCACCGACACCCATATAGACACGCGCTTCGCGAACCTGGTGTCCGATGATACCCACCCCCATACCCTGGTGGAAGATGGTCATCTTGACCATGTGGTGCGGGTGGCGGTGCAATGTGGCATCTCGCCCATCGAGGCCATCCAGATGGTCACCATCAATGTGGCAACCTGCTTCCGCATGGACAACGAACTGGGTTCCATCACACCGGGCAAGTGCGCCGATATCGTGTTCCTTGATGGACTGGATACCCTGCGTGTCCTGCGGACAATGATCGATGGAGAGGTGGTGGCAGAGGCGGGGAGGGTCCTCTTCAAGCTTGATCCCTATCGCTATCCTGAATGGGTCACCCGCTCGATGCATGTGGGGCGCGACATCACTCCTTCGTCGTTTGCGGTGGATGTGCCTGATGCCTTGGCTGATCAGGAGGCCGTTGCCGTGCGCGCCATCGAGATCATCCCGGGCAAGGTGGGAACATTCGAGACGACCTTGGAATTGCCTGTCGTGGAAGGAAAGCTGGAAAGCGATCTTTCCCAAGACACACTCAAGACCTTCGTCTTCGAACGCCACCACGGCACGGGGACGTGCGGGATGGGATTCACGAAGGGTTTCGGCATCAAGCGAGGAGCCATGGCCTCAACCGTGGCCCACGATGCCCACAATCTGCTGGTGGTGGGCACCAATGACGAAGACATGGCTCTTGCCGCCAATACCCTGATTGGATGCGGTGGGGGCATGGTGGTCGTGGCAGACGGTGATGTGCTTGGCTTGGTGCAGCTTCCCATTGCGGGGTTGATGGACGATCTGGATGCCCAGCAGATGAGCAGGAAGGTTCATGCCTTGGAGGATGCCTGGGCCCGCATCGGCTGTACGATGCCATCTCCCTTCATGACCATGGCGCTCATCCCCTTGGCATGCCTGCCAGAGCTTCGTCTCACCAATCGCGGTCTCGTGGATTGCACGACCTTCCAATTCGTCGATCTGTTCCTCCAAGGATAAGGCCCTCTCGCCGTCTGAAGCTGCAATGAACGACTGCTGGAAGCGGCTTGCCTGAGACCTTACTCTATAATCGATGAATCTGATGCGCTTGAAGCGCAATGAAGGGGGACGCAGCTGGCGTCAAATATCCAGCTGCAAATATCAAGGAGAGGAATATGAAGCCTTACAAGACCGTCATTTACAGCTTCTTCGTGGGAGGTTTGTTTGCGCTCATTGCGCAGACCATCCTCTCGTTTTGGCAAGTCATGCTGGCAGGCACGCCCATGGAGTTCTTCATGGGCGGTGCGACGCTTGTTTCCATGGGCGTCATCGGCTGCATTCTGGGTGGTTTGGCCATCTATCAGTACGTCGAAGAGTGGGCTACGTTTGGAGCCCTTCTTCCATTTTCCGGCTTTGCCATGGCCGTGGGCATGAAGGCGGTAGGGCCTTGGACCACGAAGAACGAATCCATGGGAAAGTGCATCTGGAACTGCGTGTGGTTCGTCGTCTGGTTCAATGTGTTGTTCATGGCCATATGCGTGGCCATCGGGTATGTCTGCGGGATGATGGGTGTCCAGCCTGGACAGAATCTGGGAGTTCCCAAGACCGAAGGCGGGATGCTGTTCTTCAACGCCTTCTGGGTGGGTGGCCTGCTTGCCGCTGTCTTCCAGATACTCTTCTTGATCTGCAAATCCATTACGCCCAAGACCACCCCGCTCTACATCCTGATGACGGCCTGGATGGTTGGAGCCATCCTTGCGCCGTTCGGAATCTCCGGCGCGCTCGCCAATTTCGCGGGTCAGGGCTTTTCGGTCATGATCACCGTTGGCGGCTACAACACCTACAACATCGGCATGGATCTGTTCCTGGGTGGAGAGCATGCCATGGCGGGTTTGATCCATCTCGGTTCATTCGCGTTGGCGGTGTGCGGACTGGCTCTTACCGCTCTGTTCACCTTCTGGATCTACAACTGGGTGTTCGGTCGCAAGCCCATCCATCAGGTGCACATCGAGAAGGCTCAGCATTCGCTGGCTGAATTGACTGAGAAGATGCCGCCGTCTGACAACATCGAGGGCTTCGATTATGAGGTCGATCCAGATATCGCGCAGCAGGAAAGCTGACAGTTGATGCTTCGGTATTCAAGGTAGGTTCACATGGGCAACAAGAAGGGCAAGGGAAGGCTGGAGAAGCGGCTTCAGGAACTTGAGATTCGGAAGCGCAGCGGTTTTGTCCAGGTTGTCGTGTCACTTGTCGTGATGGTGGTCTTGATCATTGTCAAGACCACCTTTGCCATGCAAGGGGCCGAGTGGGCCAATTCCCAGGTGGCGAATATGGCCATCTTCATCTGCGCATTGGTGGCAGCGGGTTTTGCCGGCTATGGAAGCCGTCGCTGGAACCGCGCCCGCAAGGAGATCAATGCGCTCACATTCCAGCGAAAGTAGAACTAAATTCACGAACATCTGTTCTTGTTCTGTGCTATAATCCTTCCATCATATTGCAAAGCAAGCGCACCCATTCCTGATTGGCCGCAGGTGTCCGGCGCCCAGCTTGCCGGGCTTGTCCAAGCCCAGCCAAAACGCTTGCACAGGCCGTCAGGAAGGGAAGGTGCGTATCATGGCATCGAAGAACGAAAGCTGCATCAGGTATTGTTTCACGCAAACCCACGTTGACCCCAAAGACATCACCTGTGTTCATGCGGCATTCAAGCAACTTGATCCCAAGAAGCTGCTTGGAGTGCTTCTGCAGGATCAACTGGCTTGGAGGATTGATCCCCGTTTGCTTACCGGCAGCGTCAGGCGGCATCTGCTTGCAAGAACCTCTTCAACCCTTGATCTCATGTATGCCTTCGACCCCGACATCTCGGCTTCCTTCAACCGTATCATCATTCCGGTGCAAACATTCGAATACGCCGGGTGTGGCAACGGCTTCACACGCAAGATGCGCTCTGTCATCCTTGATGTGTCAAAGACATCTGCCTATTCATGCAGACAGGCTGACTATGCGCTCTCCATTCCGGAATTCCTTCAGAAGGTCAATGCTTCCGAAGATAATCCTTCCCAATTCGAGGCTGCATGCATCACCTCTTCAGGAACGCTGATAGGCACACCCTGGGCTCATGTGCTTGGCCATGCTCTGTGGTGTCCATCCCACCTGACGGAATATGAGCGATATTCCCTCTGTGCAAGCATCTTCTGGGTCATGACGTTCAATGGGTTCGCTGAAACAGCGCTTGATTGCAGGAAAGCCGATATCTCCTTTGATGATGAGGATGATGCGCGGCAGGATGATGCGTGGTTCTTCGAAGAGCAGCAGATCAAGATGGCTCGGTTGGCGGAGCTGTTCAACTACAACAGTCTGATTGATGCCATGAATGCATCGGAATCGCTTCGGCGCTGTGCGTAGTCTGTCTTGGTTAATCAGATAGAAACAGAAGACACATCCCTGTGAAACATAACACCGGTAACCTTGAGCGCAATACCTCTTTGTGATGCTTTGAATCAATAACGAAAGGTGTTCTGATGATCAAGTTGCAGCGAGAAGGAGAGGTGCGAATACCTTCCGGGTGCGCCATTGCAGCCATCATGGACAGATCAGGTCAGCGTCATGATGGCACTGACATCCTGACATCCATTGCGCTCATGCACGACAGGAGCAATGGCTTGGGTGGCGGTTTCGCCGCTTATGGCATCTATCCCGAATACAAGGATCTCTACGCCTTCCATATCATGTATGAAACCCCGGACGCGCGCACGGCTGCTGAAGAGTACCTGGGCAGTTACTTCCTCGTCGAGAAGCAAGAACGCATCCCCACCCAAGATGTCCCGGCCATCAAGAACCCGCCCGATATCTGGCGTTACTTCGCCGCTGTGCATCCCATGAAGCTGAACATGAGTGGCTTGGACGAAGCGGAATACACCATGCAGCACGTCTTTCATATCAATGCGGGCATAGACGGTGCGTTCGTGGCGTCTTCAGGCAAGGATATGGGCGCTTTCAAGGGCGTGGGCTACCCAGAGGACATCGGGGAGTTCTACCGCATTCAAGACTACCAGGCATGGGCTTGGACGGCTCATGGCCGTTTCCCCACCAACACGCCTGGATGGTGGGGCGGCGCGCACCCATTCACCCTGCTGAATTGGTCAGTGGTACACAATGGCGAGATATCCAGCTACGATGCCAACCGACGCTACGTGGAGCAGTTCGGATACCAATGTGAACTGCAGACGGATACCGAGGTCATCACGTACCTGTTCGATCTTCTGGCTCGTCGTCATGGCTTTTCCCAGCAGATGGCAGCCCACATCATGACGGCAAGCTCTTGGGATGACATAGATCGCATGCCACCTGATCAAGCGGCGTTCGAAGCCGCATTGCGCACAACCTATTCGAGTGCGCTGGTGAACGGTCCCTTCTCCATCATCGTTGGGTCAGAGGAGGGGCTCCTTGCCTTGAATGATCGTCTGAAACTCAGGGCGCTCATGGTGGCCGAGAAAGGACCCATGGTGTACTTGGCAAGTGAGCAGGCAGCCATAGAAGTGGTCTGTCCTCAGGCAGAGAATGTGCGTCCCGTCGAAGGCGGCGTGCCCTTCGTCGTTCAACTCGATGAGGTGGCGGCGCGCAAGCGGGAGGAGTCAACGGAAAACGAACCGGCAGACGTCCTGCTCACCCATGAAACAGGCGTGATGCCTCCTCGCAGGAAGGAACTCATCCATGCTTGACTATGTGCTGCCGCGCTACAAGGTGGTGCGTGATAAGGATATGTGCGTCGAGTGCGGCGTGTGTGAGAGGTCCTGCTCCAATGAAGTCCACCATGTAGACCAGGAACTGGGGCGCGTTGTGGCTGACCATGGCAAATGCGTCAATTGCCAGCGCTGCGTGGTCATGTGCCCAACAAGGGCCATTTCCATCTCGAGATGGCCTCAGGCAGATACCGGATCCAGCAATTGGACGCTTGGATATATGCAAGATATTGCCAAGCAGGCTCAAACGGGTGCGGTTCTTCTGTCTTCCATGGGCAATCCTGAACCGTATCCCATCTATTGGGATCATCTGCTCCTCAATGCAAGCCAGGTCACGAATCCTTCCATCGACCCTTTGCGCGAGCCCATGGAAACCCGAGTGTTCTTGGGCAGCCGCCCCGGCATGCTTAAAGTGAACGAGCGGAACAAACAGGTGGTGAGCGACATGCCTCCACAACTCAGGCTGGACGTTCCCTTGATGTTCTCAGCCATGAGTTTCGGATCCATCTCTTTGAATACCCAGAAGTCCTTGGCCATGGCGGCAAGCGAATTGGGAACCTTCTTCAACACGGGGGAAGGAGGGCTGCACCAAGACTTGGAAGGGTATGCTGACCATGCCGTCGTGCAAGTTGCCTCAGGCCGTTTCGGGGTCGATCCTCATTACCTCAACGCAGGTGCCGCCATCGAGATCAAGATCGGCCAAGGAGCCAAGCCCGGCATCGGGGGCCATCTTCCGGGCGAGAAGATCAATGAGGAGGTGTCTCGCACACGCATGATTCCCCAAGGCACCGATGCCATCTCGCCAGCACCCCACCACGACATCTATTCCATCGAAGATCTCAGGCAGCTCATCTTCTCCATCAAGGAGGCAACGCGGTACAAGAAGCCGGTATCTGTGAAGATAGCCGCTGTGCACAACGTTGCTGCCATCGCGTCGGGCATTGCACGCGCCGGAGCTGACATCATAGCCATCGATGGCTTTCGTGGCGGTACGGGGGCAGCGCCGAAAAGGATCAGAGACAACGTGGGTATCCCGGTAGAACTGGCGTTGGCGTCGGTGGATCAACGTTTGCGGGAAGAGGGCATCAGATCAACGGTCAGTCTGGTTGCCAGCGGCTCCATTCGCAGCTCCGCTGACGTCGTGCGCGCCATCGCGTTGGGTGCTGATGCTGTCTATATCGCCTCTGCGGCTTTGATAGCGCTCGGTTGCCATCAGTGTGGAGACTGCTCAAGCGGCAAGTGCAATTGGGGCATTGCAACCCAACGCCCTGAGCTCACACGGAGGCTCAATCCTGAAATAGCTGCTCGTCGCGTGGTGAATCTGATCACTGGCTGGAATCATGAGATCCAAGAGATGATGGGTGGCATGGGCATCAACTCCATAGACAGCCTTCGAGGAAACAGGCTCATGCTGCGCGGTGTCGGACTCAATCAAAAAGAGCTTGATATCTTAGGCGTCAAGCACGCAGGGGAGTGATGCATGCGATGAAACGCATCTATGCCATAGAAAGCTGGTGCATCAATTGCAGGCGCTGTGAAGTGGCCTGCAAGACATTCCACTCCACCAGCAAAGATACCGTGAAGGCTTTCAAGGTCGAGCATCCTGACCCGCAGAATCGGGTGCGGGTGGAAGGCACGAAGCTGCTTTCCATCGCAGTGAACTGTCGTCATTGCGAGAACCCGAAGTGTGTGGAAGGGTGCATCTCAGGAGCTATGACCAAAGACCCTCTTACCGGGGTGGTCACATCGAATCCTGCGAAGTGCGTTGGATGCCGCACGTGCGAATCCCTCTGTCCCTTCGGAGCGGTGAGGGTGGAAGAGGTTCAAGGCAAGGGCTTTGCCTATAAGTGCGATCTTTGCGGAGAGGTGCTGGGGGAAGCGGGGAATCCAAGCTGCGTCGCGGCTTGTCCCAACAAGGCGCTCATCTATGTGGAAAGCGGGTGCGAATATGACGCATAGCGTTGATTACCTGATCATCGGCAATTCGGCAGCAGGCGTCACCGCAGCGGAAAACCTGCGCATGGCCAGTCCGTCCTCATCCATTCTCATGATCTCAGAAGAGCCGTATCCGGCCTATGGCCGCCCCTTGATCTCCTATCTGGTTGAAGGCAAGACCACCGAAGATGCCATCTGGCTCAAGGATGACGCATTCTATGAGCGCTTGGGAATCCAAACGTCCTTCGGTCGCGACTCAAAGGCGACGGAGCTTGACGCGCATGATCACCGTGTCAAGCTGCGCAGTGGGGAAACCATCGAATACGGCAAGTGCCTTTTGGCTACGGGTTCTGTGCCTTTCGTGCCGCCCATCGAGGGACTGGCAGAGGCGGAAGGCGTGTATCCTTTCATGACTTTGGATGATGCCAAGGCTGCATGGGCGGCGGTGGAGGCAGCTACGAAAAAGGCGCATGAGTCAGGCAGAACGAGTCGCGTAGTGGTGATAGGGGCAGGACTCATAGGCCTCAAGGCCGCCGAAGCCCTTTCCTATCATGCTGATGAAGTGGTCGTACTGGAACTGGCTCCTCGCATTCTGCCAGCCGTGTTGGACAGTGAAGGCGCTGTCCTTCTTCAGGATGCGCTTGCCTCTCATGGCATCATCTGCCTGCCCGGCATCTCTGCCAAGCAGGTGCAAAGTGTCGGTGGAATGCACCACCTCATCCTCACCGATGACTGTGAGACTGATTGCGATGTCATCATCACCGCCGTGGGTGTGAGGCCGAACTCTGAGCTTGCCGTTGAGGCGGGGGCTCAACAGGGTCGTGGACTCATCGTGGATGAATCCCTTCGAACCACGCTTCCTGACGTGTATGCGGCAGGTGATGTCGTGCAGGTGCTTGATGTGCTGGATGGCTCTTCGCATCCTTTGGCTCTCTGGCCGAATGCCATGAGGCAGGGAAGGTTCGCGGGTCTCAATATGGCAGGAAGCGAAGACGCGCCAGCGTTCCTCGGGTCGTTTGCGGTCAATGCCGTGGATTTCTTCGATGTCTCATTGCTCACAGCCGGTGTGATAAATCCGCCTGAAGATGGCCCGTATGAGCAGACGGTCATTTCAGATGAGGCAACGTATGCGAAATTCGTTGTCAAAGATGGTCTGCTTTGCGGTTACATCCTTTTGAATCGCCCATCCAACGCAGGAATATACACCGCCATCATAGAGAACAGGATCCCTCTCGATTCCCTCTCTTCGAATATCTTTGAGGACATGCCTCTGAATCTGGATTTCCCTCTTGATCAGCGTTGGGAGCGGTTGCACAAATGCTATCCGGAAGGTTTGGACATGCAAGGCTGGAAGGGGGCTTCATGATTCAGGAGCAGGCAAAAGCAGCTACTGCATCCCTCAGTTTGGGAACGGCCCATTTCAAGGAAGCGAATGAGCAGGTTCGTACCTTGCTTGAGGGCAATGATGTGGTGGAACTGCACAATGTGTATGCTCAGCGTTATCTGGGGTGCGCCATGCCTGAGGGAAAGTGCCTCCTCATCCATGGCACGCCAGGCAACGACATGGCCTCCTACATGGATGGAGGCGCTGTTGAGGTGTTCGGCAACGCTCAAGATCAGATTGGGAACACCATGAACGCTGGCAGCATCATCATCCATGGGCGTTGCGGAGATGCCGCAGGCTATTCCATGCGAGGTGGTGACATCTTCATCCGGGATGATTGTGGATGGCGGGTGGGCATTCACATGAAGCAATACCAGGACAAGTGCCCTGTCATTGTCATTGGTGGCAATGCTGGAAGCTTCTTGGGGGAATACATGGCGGGTGGCATCATCGTGCTGCTGGGACAACCTGGTGAATACATGGCAACGGGAATGCATGGAGGGGTCATTTATCTGAAGCGGAAGAATCTTGCCGCTATTCCGGAAGGCACCGTGGCAGAGGCGCTTGATACCGATGACCAGGCAATCCTTACCCACTTGCTCATGCGCTACGATGGCTACTTCTCTTCTGATCTGAGATCAACCACGGCAGTCACTGAAGATGAATTCATCAAGCTGATTCCTGCCAGCGGAAGACCATATGCCTCGCTGTATACCAGCTGAGCTCACGGCACGTGTGGTGTTGAGAGAAGGGTTTCCAGAATGCTATGCTTTCACCTATGAAAGTGAAGGCATCCCAATTCCCCTCGTGGTTCTACAAGGCGCTCATGATACTGGCTACCGCAGTCTGGGGCTTGGGAACCGTCGTGGTGAAATCAGCGGTCAGCGACGTGAGTCCCGCTTGGATCGTTGGCATCCGCTTCTTGGCAGCGGGCCTCATCCTAGGGGCTGTCATGGCCCCGAAGCTGTTGAATCACATGGATCGGCCCCATCTGTTCTCCGGCGCGGTGCTGGGAATCCTGCTCTTCCTCTCCTACGAGACCAACACCTTGGGCCTTACGGATACCAGTGCTTCCAACAGCGCCTTCCTCACCACGTTCTACGTGGTCATCATCCCGTTTCTGAATTGGGCCATCGCGAAGGCGCGCCCGACGCGATTCACTATCATTGCGGCGTTTCTCTGCCTTGGGGGTCTGGGATTCGTGGCCTATGGGGGTTCCTCCGGATTCAGCTTGCGTTTTGGAGATGCGGTCACGCTGCTCTCTGCGCTTTTCCTGAGCCTCCATGTCATCATGACGGCTCGCTTGGCACCAGACCGCTCCGTCACCGTGCTCACCATCCTGCAATTCCTCATAGCCGGTGTCTTGGGAGTGGCGTTCGGAATCCTCACCGAACCGCTGCCTGACTTTGCATCATTCAGCGCTGAGACATGGGGCAACCTGATCTATCTGGCGGTATTCGCGTCGTGCATTGCGGTTTTGCTGCAGAATATCGGTGTCGCCCACACCGAACCGGCCCAAGCGTCCCTCTTCCTGTCGTTGGAGTCGGTCTTCGGCGTTCTGTTCGCGGTGCTGTTTCTGGGGGAGATGCCCAATCCTGCCGCCTTCGTTGGCTTCGCACTCATCTTCAGCGGCATCATCTTCAGCGAATACATCCCGCTCAAGGTTGCGCATGGCCAACATCGTCACAGAGCTCAGGAAGCGGTGCATGAGTTGGAGGAATCGGATGCCTCGCTGCGGTGATCGGGGGCCGTGGTTCTGTCATCGGCGCAGCCTGCAGGAGGCGCCGAGCGGCAATGTGCCTCCTGCCTGACGGTCCAGGATACTATTTCTCTCTGACTTCGACCAATTCAAGTTCGAAATTCAAAGGCTTTCCTGCCATGGGGTGGTTCATATCGAAGACGACGTTCTCGTCATCCATGCTGACCACCTTTGCAGGGAAGGCATTGCCGTTGGGATCACGCATGGATACCGTCTCTCCCACTGGGAGATCCTTGGCATTGGGGATGACGGCAACGGGGACGGTCTGGATCAAGTCCTCGCGAATGGGGCCGTACGCCTCTTCGGGTTCAAGATGGATATGCTTCTTCTGTCCCACTTCCATGTCTTTGACAGCATCGTCGAAGCCTTTGATGACCGTGCCAGCCATGCATTCGAATTCAATGGGTTCGCCGCTGAGACGGGAAGTGTCGAATACCTCTCCGTCATCAAGCGAACCGGTATAGTGAATCTTTACCATCTTGCCTTCGTTGCTCATGGCTGTATCCTCCTGTTTTTCCTTGTCCGTTTCCTGCCGTGCTCAGTCGTCTATCTGAGCACGCTCTATCTGCAAGCTCGCAAGCGTGCATCGAGATGCTGTCAATGCTGCAAGCGGCTTCAGTAGATGGGTCTCTTGGGCGGGAAGCCCTGTGGCAGCCAGGCTTATGAGCTGGTCGCAGAGGGCTGCCGCAGATGCGCCGTAGACCCGCCCTTCATAGCCTTGGGCCATCAACGCATCCTTCGCCGAGGCGATGTCCTGGGCGGTGATTCCACCGAACAGCGCATCCAAATTGTCAAGGGAATCATCGGAATAGAAGAGCCCTTTGATCAGCGCGCCATAGGCAATGGTATATTCCGCAGGCATGGCATCGGCGGGACGTATCTCGATATAGCGCTTGAGGCGCACATCGGTGAAGAAGACGGAAAGGGCGTGCTCTATGTCGGATTCGGTCATGATGCGGTTGGCATAGATGTCGCCGAAGGTCTTGGTGGACAGGCGTGGCTCGCCGGTGGAGATATCCACCATGGCAGGGGTATCAAGGATGTATTCCGCATATGCTTCCCAGGTAAACCCTTCTTCCATGACACCGGGAACCGTGCCGCAGCGCTCGGGATCGCAATGATTCCAAATCTGGGTGCGCATCATCTGATGGGGACGCAGGGACGCTTCGAATACCGCAGCGTTGTCGGTCATAAGGGACAGAAGGGGCACCAGCGCATTCGCGAGGCGCATCTTGCGCAGGCAATCCTCCTCTGAGCGATAGTCAATGGATACCTGCGTGGCGGCAGACCCCCGCATCATGCAGATGCCATACATCGAGATGCCTCCCAGGTATTCATTCATGATCTGGTAGCGCCTCTTTGGGATGAGTGCCAAGTCGATGGCCTTCATGGTAGGGTGGTAGCCCACGCACAGGACATCAATGTCCTTTCCTGCAGCACGTTCAAGCTCATCTTGGAATGTGTCCAGACACGCTGCGGCTTGGGAGAGATCACTGAACGGGCCAGCGGATATCTCGATCTGGGCGGCAGGCTCGATGGTCACGCTGGCGTTGCCGTCTGAGAGCATGGTGATATGGCCTTCGTCGTCTTTGACGACCGTTGCATAGCGATCGGCCATCCTCTCAAGAATGGCCGCCTGTCCGTCCGCATCCAGATAGGAGACAGCCTGGCCACTGCGGTGGACGAGGGTGTGTTCAAGCTCGATGCCGACATTTCGTGCAGAAGGCTTGCATCCGCTCTCAAAATAGCCGACGAGAGCCTCTCTGTTCCGGTCCCTTGCGGGCTGTTTTCCCATGTTGATCGTCCGAATCCTTTCAGCGCGGTCGTATTGACGCGCGCCTTATGTAAAATGCTCTTTCGAGGAAGGAATGGTAGCAAAACGTGCGGTGCTGAAAAACCCATCAGCTGAAACCGGGATGGAATTGTGACCGTTTTGAATACATTGGAGCCCTTCCACACGCGTGAACGGTTGTGGCTTCGATGCTCTTGCAAATGGGTGGAGAAGGAGGAGCTTTGATACGAGCAGGTGTGGTGGGAGCGGCAGGCTTTGCTGGCGTGCAGCTGGTCCATATCCTTCGCAGCCATCCAGATATGGAATTGGTGTCCATCGCATCCGATTCCCTGGCTGGCCTTCCGCTTTCCGAGGTGTATCCCGCATTCAACGCGGTGACGGATATCACCTTCTGTCGGAGTGAGGATCTCATCGAAGAGGAACTTGACGTTGTCTTCCTGGCGGTTCCCCATACCGCTTCTCTGCAATTGACGCCCCAGGTGGTGCAAAGCGGGGCGGTAGCCATAGACCTTTCAGCGGATTTCAGACTGCGCGATCCGAAGGTCTATGAGGCATGGTACGGAACCCCTCACACGCAGGTGGATCTTCTGGCGCAGGCTGTCTTCGGGTTGCCTGAACTGTATCCTGAGGAATTGGCGGCGGCAGCCGATGTTCACGAAAGGCATGAGCCGGTCATCGTCGCCTGTGCTGGTTGCTATCCCACGGCCACCTCCCTGGCGGCGGCACCTGCGATACGGGCGGGCTTCCTTCGGCGGGATGGCCTTGTTGTGGCTGATGCCATCTCGGGGGTCACCGGCGCAGGGAAGAAGCCTTCCGCCCGAACGCATTTCTGCTTCGCCAATGAGAACGTGGAAGCCTATGGCGTGTCCATGCATCGTCATATCCCAGAGATCGAGCAGATCCTGCAGATACCGGATCGACTCGTCTTCACCCCCCATCTTGCCCCGCTGAATCGCGGTTTGCTCTCGACGGTCACCATACCCCTTGAGGACCGTGCGCAGGCAGAGTCCCCCGAGGCCATCTGGGAGATGTATTACACCTTCTATGAAGGCTGCTCTTTCGTGTCCGTCCTTCCCTTGGGTGAGCAACCGCGCACGGCAGCCGTAGCCGGTTCGAACCGTGCTCAGGTGGCCGTGGCCATGGACGTTCGCACCGGTGCGCTCATCGCCACGGGGGCCATCGACAATCTGTGCAAAGGCGCTGCGGGACAGGCGGTTCAGTGCGCCAACATCGTCTTCGGCCTGCCTGAATCCGCAGGCCTGGAAAGCGTGGCGTTGCCGGTATGACCAATGCATCGAACAACGAATCGAATGTCCATTCCATGAGATGGATAGAGGGCGGAGGAGTTGCCTCCGCTCAAGGATTCACCGCGGCAGGGGTTCATGCAGGCTTTCGCGCCAATCCGAATCGGCTGGACCTTGCGCTCGTGGTGGCTGATGAGGTCGTCGCAGCTGCGGGCGTCTTCACCCAGAATGTGTTCTGTGCGGCTCCTGTGCGCTATTGTCGGCACATCCTGGAAGCGAATGATGGCGGACGCTCGTATGGGTATGCTCGAGCGGTGGTGATCAACTCCGGAAATGCCAATGCGGCCACGGGGGAGGAGGGCTTAGCAGCGGCGTTCGAGGCGGCTCACCTGACCGCTGATGTCGTCGGCTGTCCTGCCGATGAGGTGCTTGTCGCTTCAACGGGAGTCATCGGCGTGCAACTGCCCATGAAACCGTATCGCGAGGGCCTGCCTTCGGTCTTCGCGCGCCTCTCCCGCGAAGGGGGAGCCGATGCAGCGCAGGCCATCATGACCACCGATACCTATGCCAAGCAGGCGGCCTGTTCCTTTTCAGGGGATGGTCTTGGGTATGAGGGATGCACCTTCACGGTGGGTGCCATGGCGAAGGGCTCAGGCATGATCATGCCTGACATGGCCACCATGATAGCCGTGATCACCACTGACGCGCCCATCAAGCCTCCTGATCTGCATGCTGCTCTCAAGCGGGCGGCTGATGTAAGCTTCAACAAGGTCACCGTTGATTCTGACACATCCACCAATGACACGTGCATCGCGCTTGCCTCAGGCGCCGCCTCTCTGGATGCTGATGCCTTCGAACCCGGGACAGAGGCGTTCGCCGCCTTCGAAGAGGCGCTCTTGATGGTGTGCGTCTGTCTGGCGAAGGATATGGCGAAGGATGGCGAGGGAGCCACGAAGCTGGTGAACGTGACCGTGCGAGGGGCCCGAACGGCTGAAGACGCAGACAGGGCTGCTCGCACGGTGGCCAATTCCCCTCTTGTCAAGACGGCTATCGCGGGCCATGATGCCAACTGGGGGCGCATTGCAGCAGCTCTGGGCCGGTCGGGTGCCGCGTTTGACCAACAGGATGTGGACATTTCCATACTGGGTATCCCGGTCTGCAAAGGCGGCCTCACGCTTCCCTTCGATGAGGATGAAGCGCTGCGGCGTTTCGAGGATCCGGAAATCAGCATCATCGTGGACTTGGGTGCGGGGAATGCCCAAACCACGCTCTGGACCTGCGACCTGACTCACGACTACATCTCCATCAACGCTGATTATCGAACCTGATGCAGCCGGATGTCCTTCTGGCGTTCGGTTGAGGAAAGGAAGACTATGCAGTTCAATGCCCAAACGCGGCCGAATGGCGTATCCAGCATCACCGGGGAGGTGCTGACCGAGGCGATGCCATGGATCAAGCACGTGACCGGCAAGACCGTCGTCATCAAATACGGCGGCGCAGCCATGGTTGATGCCGATCTGCGCGCCAAGGTCATGGCCGATATCGTACTGCTGAAGATCATCGGAGTGAATCCCGTCATCGTGCATGGAGGCGGCAAGGCCATCAGTGCCGCCATGCAGCATGAAGGCATCGAAGTGACCTTCGTTCGTGGTCAGCGGGTCACCACTGATGAGGCCATGGGCATCGTCCGTCGCGTTCTCACTGGTGAGGTGAATCAGGAACTGGTGGAGGCCATGAACCAACATGGCAACATGGCGGTGGGCATCAGTGGGGCGGATGCGGGCGTGCTGGTGGCAGAGGCGGCTTCTCCGGATCTTGGTCGGGTGGGGCGCATCACGCGCACCAATCCGGCACTCGTGGAGGACCTCGTGGCTGCTGATTACATTCCCATCATCGCTTCCATCGCCATTGGTGAGGATGATGGCTGCTATAACGTGAACGCCGATGTGGCGGCAGGGCATCTTGCGGCCGCCATTGGCGCCCACAAGGTGATCTTCCTCTCTGACATAGATGGCTATTTCGCTGACTATCCCGATCCTGATTCCCTCGTGTCCGCCATGACTTTGGAGGAGGCACGTCACATCGTTGAAGTAGGATCGAATGCCGGCGGCATGATTCCCAAGCTGGAATCATGCGTGCGGGCGTTGGAGGCCGGTGTTTCCCGCGCGCATATCATCAACGGCACCATTCCCCATGCGTTGCTCCTCGAGACGCTCACGAACAAGGGAATCGGCACCATGGTGACCGGCCGTGAGGCACCTGCGGGCTTCGACCCAGCCCCTCTGGGCAAATTCGCTGCCAAGCTCATCGTGAACGAATAGGAGATGTCCATCATGTCCCTGCAGCAACAGAAGAATCTCGAAGAGAAGTACGTGATGCCCACATTCGCCCGCAAGGATGTGGAATTCGTCAGCGGGCGGGGGATGTATCTGGAAGATGATGAGGGCAGGCGATACCTGGACATGCTCTCTGGCATTGGGGTGTGCAGCTTGGGTCATTGCCACCCTGCAGTGGTGGAGGCTCTGACGAAACAGGCCGAGAAGCTCATCCATGTGAGCAACTACTTCTACATAGAGCATCGCGGTCAGCTTGCAGAAAAGCTCTCGGTGCTGCTTGAGCGCGAGGTGCCCGAGGCTGAGAGGAAGCCATGGAAGTCCTTCTTCGTGAATTCGGGCGCTGAGGCGAATGAATGCGCCATCAAGCTGGCCCGTTTGGCAGCCAAGCGGCGCTTCGAAGCGGAAGGCAAGGACCCGGACACCGCACCTTCTCTGGTCATAACGCTTGTCAAGAGCTTTCATGGCCGCACGCTTGCCACCCTTGCCGCCACGGGCCAAAGCAGGCTGCATCAGGGTTTTGAGCCGCTGCCGGAAGGCTTTCTGCCCACGCCCATCAATGACATCGCGGCACTCCGCCATCTGATGGAGACCGTCGGGCCTTCGGTATGCGCGGTCATGATGGAACCCATCCAGGGTGAGTCAGGAGTGAATCCCTGCACTCCTGAATTCCTGCAGGAGGCACGTCGACTCACCCAAGAGCAGAATGCGTTTCTCATCTTGGACGAAGTGCAGTGCGGCATATTCCGAACCGGGCATCCCTTCGCATTCCAGGCGGCCGGCATCGTGCCTGATGTCGTCACCATGGCGAAGGGGATCGCTTCAGGCATCCCTGCCGGTGCCTGTGCCGCTCGCGGGGATGCGGGCGATATCCTCCAGCCCGGGCAGCACGGGTCCACCTTCGGAGGGTCGAACCTGGCGGTTTCAGTGGCGCTGGCCACATTGGAGCAGCTTGACACCCCTGAGGTGTGCAGCCGCATCAGGCGGGTCGGTGCAGACTTCCGGGCGAAGATGGAGACCATCTCAGCCATCACGAACGTGCGCGGGCAGGGTCTCATGGTGGGAGTTGACATCCATGAGAGCCTCGATGCCTTCGCTTTGACGACGCAGGCACTGGGCGAGGGGCTGGTGATGAACGCCACCGGGCCACACACCCTGCGGTTCCTGCCTCCATTGATCTGCGAAGAGGAGCACGTGCGCGAAGCTGTGGAGAAATTGTCAAGGCTGCTCTGAGTTTTATGGAGATTGGCCTCGAGGGTGCGCCGATGAAGGACGCCAGATGGAAACCTCTTCGATGACGATGCTACAATCTCCCAAACATATCTCAGGAGGTGTGTATGGCGTCTCGTGCCGTTAAGGGCCGCTATCATGTGAAGAAGAAGTCGGGGAAGGTCATCGGCCTTTCCATCCTTGCCGTCATCATCGCCGTCATTGCCGCCTTCTGCATCGGCGGCATAGCGCTTGCCAATTCATGGCTTGAGGATCTGCCCGATTACTCCAACGCCGATCAGTTCTGCACCTCCTCGACATCAGTGGTATATGCCTCTGACGGGGAAACGGTCTTGGCTGAATTCCAGCTTGAGAACCGGGAACCCGTGGAGATGGATCAAATATCCCAATACGTCAAGGATGCCACCATAGCCACGGAAGACGAGCGCTTCTATCAGCACAACGGCGTCGATCTAATGGGCACCGTGCGCGCTGCGGTCAACAACCTGCTGGGCAGGAGCCGTGAAGGTGGCTCATCCATCACCCAGCAGCTGGTGCGCAACACCGTTCTGTCCGAAGAGATGTCCGAGATATCCTTCAAGCGCAAGATCCGCGAGATGGCACTTGCCACCAAGTTGGAGGAATCCTACTCCAAAGATGACATCCTGCTGATGTATCTGAATACCATCAACTACGGCTCGGGTTCCTATGGTATCCAGGCAGCTGCCGAGCGCTACTTCTCCAAACCTGCCTCTGAGCTCACGTTGGCTGAGGCGGCAACGCTGGTGGGCATTCCCCAGTCTCCCACCTACAACAATCCCATTGACCACATGGAGAATTGCAAGGCGCGCCGCAACACGGTGCTTTCCCGGATGGTCAGCAATGGATACATCACAGAAGAGGAGGCTGAGGCGGCCAAGGCCGAGGAAATCGTCTTGAACCCAACGGAGCCTTCCATGACCGGCATTACGGCCTATCCCTACTTCACCAGCTATGTCCGCAATCAGCTGATGAACCAAGAGGGCAAGTACGCCTTCTCCACCGCGGACTTGTTCGCGGGTGGCCTGAAGATCATCACCACCTTGGACGTCAGGGACCAGCAGGCGGCAGAGGCTGCGGCAGCTGAGAAGGTGGAAGAGGTGGGAGAGCCTTTCGAAGTGGCCCTCTGCGCCGTCGACCCAGACAATGGCTACATCAAGGCCATGGTCGGTGGCAATGACTATGACAATCAGCAGGTGAACATGGCCACCGGTGAAGGCGGGTCGGGTCGCCAGGTGGGTTCCACGTTCAAGGCCTTCACGTATGTGGCGGCCTTGGAGCAGGGAATCGACCCCGACACGCTCATCGATGCGGGCTACTCGGTGAAGCTCGATGGCGCCAACGAGGTGTTCAACGTCAACAAGATGAACTTCGGCACGCGTCCCATCAAGAGCGCTCTCGCGGTCTCCTCGAACACGGCGTTCATGCGTCTGATCATGTCGGTGGGCGTGGAGAACGTTCGCGATGTGGCTGAACGCATGGGCGTTACCTCCAACATCCAGAATGTGGCTGGCATCACGTTGGGCATCGATTCCATCACGCCTCTTGAGATGGCGGATGCCTACGCCACCCTTGCCAATGGCGGCACGCATTACGATCCGGAATGCATCATCTCCATCACCGATCGCACAGGCAAGGTCATCGTGGACAACTCGTCCCCTGAAGGAGAACGGGTGCTCTCACCTGAGATCGCCGCGGCCGCCGTCGAAGGCCTGCAGGGCGTGGTCTATGAGGGCACGGGCACTGCTGCCCAGATTTCCTCTGAACAGCCCATGGCAGGCAAGACGGGCACTACCGATGACAAGAAGGACAGCTGGTTCGTGGGAATCACCCCGCAGCTTTCCGTGGCCATCTGGCTGGGAGAGCGGGCGGATACCTATGCTGAGGCATCGGTCATTCCCTCGTGGGCATCGGCGGCCAGTACGTTCGCCTATTTCATGAATCGCGTATTGGAATACACGCCCATAGAGCAGTTCCCAGTGGCTGACAAGCCGAAGTACCTGGCCGACTACCGCGACTCCAAGAACCATATCGGTGGCAAGGGGTCTGGTTGGCAAGAGGATATGGAAGTGGATGCCAACGGCAACGTCACGGGTGGAAACGCCAATCAAGGCGAAGACCCAGGTGGTCAGACGGGCGGTTCCTCCGAAGGCAATTCAGGAGGCAATGCTGGTGGCAACCAAGGGGGCAACCAGCCTACCACCCCCACGGAACCAGAACCAGAGCCTCCCACGCCTCCTGAGAATCCAGATCCTCCATCCCCTGAGACACCGGCCTCAGACTAACCCATCAGCGAAAGAGGAACCCCATGCCCTTGACTGCCCTTATCAAATCAATGACGAGAATGACCGTTGTGGCCGTCTTCGCCGGATGCCTGGCCCTGGCGGGCTGCGCGCAGCCCTTGGATGCGCAATCCTCGTCCCAGGCCGAAGAAGCTCCCACCTCCCGCAGCTTCATGGCGAATGTGAATGAGGCCTCTGCGGAGCTCTCTGACAGGATGAGCGCGTTCACTGATGCTGTCTCCCGTGAGGATCTCGTTTCCATGCAAACCCAGGCTGATGCCGCCTTCGCCATCATTGATCAGATTTCCCAGTTGGAATGTCCGGAAGAGCTGAACGATCTCAAGCAGCGCTACGTTGATGGGTGCACTCAATTGAAGGATTCACTCAACGCCTATCTCCAGCTTTACCTTGAGATGGATACGGCATCCGCGCGGGAACCCTTCGACTATGGCAGCTATGCTGACCGCATCGCCCAAGTCCAGCAGACCTATGACGATGCCGTCCAGACACTGCAGGACGCCGACAGCGCTGCCACCGAAATGTAGAAGGCAACTGATTCCATGCAGATACCCGAACTGCTTGCCCCTGCAGGCGCTTGGCCTGCACTCAACGCGGCTGTGCGGGCTGGAGCAGATGCAGTCTATCTGGGGTTGGACAAGTTCAATGCTCGCCGCAATGCTGACAACTTCACCATGGATGATGTGGGTGAGGTATGTGACTATGCGCACCTGAGGGGTGTCAAGGTCTATCTCACGACGAATACGCTGATCCTGCCGGATGAGATGGCAGAGGCGGCGACGCTGTGTCGTCAGGCCTACCATCGCGGAGTGGACGCCTTCATCGTGCAGGACCTTGGTCTTGCTGCCGAGGTGGCACGCACTCTTCCCCCAGAAACGCTTCACTTCTCAACGCAGATGAACATCCATTCGATCGATGGGATGCGCGCTGCCGCTGAGTTGGGAGCCTCTCGCGTAACCTTGGCACGAGAGCTTTCCGTGGATGAGATTGCCCATCTGGCATGTGAAGGCGCGTCACTTGGCGTGGAGTGCGAGGTCTTTGCCCATGGCGCCCTGTGCGTCTGCTATTCGGGGCAGTGCCTCATGTCATCCATGATCGGTGGCAGATCGGCCAATCGTGGCCTGTGCGCCCAGGCATGTCGCCTGCCTTACCGTTTGGTGCGGCGGGATCAGCCTGACAAGGAACTCCGGTGTCCGGGTGAGCATCTCCTGTCCCCGAAGGATCTCATGACCGCTGAGCGTCTGGGAGAACTGGTGAGAGCTGGCGTGGCATCCATCAAAGTGGAAGGGCGCATGAAATCCGCAGAGTACGTGCATGCGGTGGTATCCGTCTATCGTCGGGCTCTCAATCAGCTTGGCGATCGTCTGCTGGCTGAGTCGGATGAGGGCGGTCCTGAGACGTTCTCCGGCATCTTGGGTCCTGACGATCGAGAGGCTTTGGGTTCGGTCTTCTCCCGCGGTTTCACCGATGCCTATCTTGATGGCGAAAGCGGCTCTGAGCTCATGAGCTTCCAGCGGCCCAACAATCGTGGGCAATTCGCAGGGCGTGTGAAGGCGGTGTCAGGGGAGGAGATCTCCATCACCCAAGAGATCGACATGGTCCCGGGCGATCTTCTCGAATTCTGGACACGCAAGGGTAATGTCCGCATCGTCGTGCCCGAGGATGCCTCTTTTACCAAACGCGCGCTGCGCTTCGTGGCTGAGGAGGCCCGCAAGATCCGTGCTGGTGATCGGGTTTTCCGCATCAGATCGGCTCAAGCCGCCTTCAAGTTCGACCTCTCTCAGCCGCGCATTCCCGTGCAGGGTATGGTTCGCTTGCAGAAGGACGCTCCTCTGCGCATGGAGTTCTCGGTGGCGCGTGCCTCAGATCAGCGATTGGTGGCTGTAGAGGGCGTGGCCGAAGGGTCCGTGGTTGAGCCAGCCCGCACCAAGGCCGTTACTGCCTTGGAGGTGGAAGAGCACGTTGCGCGGATGGGCTCCACGCCGTTTCAATTGGCTGCTTTGGATATCCACCTGGAAGAGGGAGTGGGCATCGGCTTTTCGCAGCTTCATGCGTGTCGCGCGCACGCACTCGAGGATCTTGAATATAAGCTGCTTCGTCCCTGGCGGGATCGCCCCCAGCCTCAAACGTTTGAACCTGTCTATCATCCAGCAAACCCACCGCGATCGTATGCCATCTGCGTGCTTGCCACGAGTCCTGAGACGGCGCGGGCCGCAAAGCGCACGGGTGCTGAGACGATATACGTCCCTGCCTTCAACTATCAGCGAGGAGGAGCCGAGGTGGCAGGGCTCAAGGCTGACGAGGCTGATCAGGCTGGCTATCCAAAAGGATGCATCATCTCTCTTCCCTCCATCGAACACGACCCAGTCGGACACTCTGCCGAAGCGAAACACGGTCTTGATGTATGGAAGAACGTTGCTCCGGACTCATCCGTGCTGGTTGAGTCTCTGGCTGCCCTCGAACATGCAGCCCAGCTGGGGTGCAGCATCGAGGTGGGTTCTCGCTTGCCATTGGTGAATCATGAGGCGCTTCAGGTGGCCCGGGCCTTCGGTGCCCAGCGGGTGTGGCTTTCGCCGGAATTGAATCTCAGTCAGATCGCCCAGATCACACACTCTGCACCAGTGGAGGTGGGCATCAAGGTATTTGGGGCTCAGGAGTTGATGGTCACCGAGCATTGCCTGCTTTCCAGTCAAGGCAGCTGCACGGAAGACTGTGCAGCTTGCAAGCGCAGACGCATTCCCTTCGGCCTGAAAGACCGCAAGGATTACCTGTTTCCCATCACCACCGACGAGGTTGGCCGCAGTCATCTTTACAACGCCGTGACCACGGATCTCGTTCCTGATCTTCCTGATCTCATCGCTTCGGGCGTTTCCTGCTTCATGATCGACTCGACGCTCATGGATGTTGAACAGACGGCGCAGGCAGTGGGGCGTCTGAAGCAGGCTCTGAATCTGGCCTTGGAAGGGAATGGTTCGGTCCCCAAGATGTCCAATACCACCTCAGGGCATCTGCATCGCGGCGTCTCATAGCACGCAGCGATTCGCCATCCCCATTGTCACGTTTGGAGCATCAGTGGTTCGCAGATGTCATGAGTCCAGTTTTCCCAGACGTTGCTCCAACGCCTCTACGATGATGCGGAGCGCCTTGACGCGGGCGTAGCGCTTGTCATCGCTTTCCAGCACGATCCAAGGGGCATAGGTGGTGGAGGTCAGACGGAACATGTCGTCGATGGCGCTTGCATACTGGGGGAACTTCTCACGGTTGCGCCAGTCATCCGGGGTGATCTTCCAACGCTTGGCCGGGTTTTCCTCTCGCGCCTCGAAGCGCGCCAACTGCTCGTCTCGGGAAACGTCAACCCAGAACTTCAGCAGAATGGCTCCCCAGTCCACCAGGTCATGTTCGAACTCGTTGATCTCATCGTAGCCTTGCGCCCATCGTTCAGGAGGAGTGATCTCCTCAGTGCGCTCAACCAACACGCGTCCATACCAGCTGCGATCGTACATGCCCACATGTCCCGCCTTGGGCAAGCGCGTCCAATAGCGCCAAAGATGCGGGTGCGCCAACTCAGGTTTGGTGGGTGCTGGAGAAGGGAAGATGTTGTAGGCGCGTGCGTCAAGGCCCTGTGCAACACGCTTGATATTGCCGCCCTTGCCAGCCGCATCCCATCCCTCATAGACCAGCATCAACGGTATCCGTTCCTGATACATCAGGTTTTCCAGTCGGAACAGACGTTTCTGCAGATCCTTGAGCTCCCGCTTGTATTCATCGCGTGGAAGGGTCAAGCCATGGTTCATCGTGGCGACACGTGGATAATCCTTCACGATCTCGAATCGTGAGCTTTCGGGGGCGAAGGCGTGCTGGGCAGCCGCCGAAGCCTTCGCACGGGCAACCTCAGGCGTATCATCAGGACTTGGGCAACTCCACTGATCGGCCTTCGTTTCAGCAACGTCCTGAGCGGCGTCGGTCCTGACCTCAAGCGTGGCCTGCCCATCTGTGGCAATCATCCCATCGCGCGCCTTTGCCGACAGCGCCTCTTCGATGGCCTCTACCAAGGTACGGGCAATCTGGAGGTTTGCCGCACGCTTGTCTTCGCCGTTGACCAAGACCCAGGGCGCGAAGGAGAAGTCAGACCCCTCAAGCAGCTTGTCGTACAGGTCGTAGGCCTCATCGTAATCCTTGGTGGATACCAGTTTCTTCTCAGGCACGCGCCAGCGGGTCGCCTTGTCGTCATAGAGCCGGTCCAGACGCTTCTTCTGCGCCTTCTTGCGCACATGCATGAAGAATTTGACCACGCCGTATCCATCGCGCACGAGCTGCCGTTCGAAGTCTTCAATGGATTCCAGGTAATGACGCGTTCCGCTTTTGGGGAGCACGAGCTCGTTGGGTCTGCGGTTCAAGAGCAACTCAGTTGCCTTCGTGTACCATCCGCGGTCGTAGAACGTGATGTGTCCACGCTCACCGAGCGCCTTCCAGTATTCCTGCATGAGCGGGTAATACCCGGTGACTCCCTGCCCGAGGGCTGCCAGCTCGCGCGCCGATTCCGTATCAGCATCGGGGGATACGTACACGCTGGTGGCACGCGCGTCCAAGTTGTACATCAGATCTGAGATGCGACTGCCCTTGCCTGCACCGTTCCAGCCCTCGAAGAGCACCACCAGTCCGGCACCCTCGGTGACGGCGCGCTGTTGGAGCACCACCAGCTTTTCAATCAGCTTGTCGTATTCCGCTTTGTACACTTCCTTTTCCACTGGTTCGTCAGCAAAGCAGACCTTCTCTAGCATGAACGGCTCCTCACTCCTTTGGCGACTTCGTACAGGCGCCCCGCATGGTGTTCGCAAGCGAATCTCTGCGCGGTATACTGACTAGCATAATGCAATGAGACCGCAGCGAAGGGGCGTTTTTCATGGCAGATGCAACAAAGGGTATGCAGGGTCAGAGTGGCAGGCACGAAAAGAGTGAGAGCGCGACGGGGGTCAAGAGCGCTGCTCTGCATGGCAAGCCGGCACCGTATATGCAGAATCGTGAGCTTTCCTGGCTTGAATTCAACAAGCGCGTGCTGGACCAAGGAGCCGATCCTGCGGTGCCTCTCTTCGAGCGGCTCAATTTCATCTCCATCTTCTGGTCGAACCTGCAAGAGTTCTTCATGGTGCGGGTGGGAAGCCTGACCGACTTGGAGCTGATCAAGAAGACCATCATAGACTCGAAGAGCGGCATGACTCCTTCCGAGCAGCTTGATGCCGTTTACGCTCGCTGCCATGAGCTCTATCCCTACTATGAGACGTGCTTCAAGACCTTGCGTTCCGAACTCAAGGATGAGGGCGTCGTCAACCTCAAGCCCAAGCAGCTCAACGAGGCTCAGTCATCCTTCGTCGATGACTACTTCGAATCGAACGTCATGCCCTTTTTGGCTCCGCAGATCGTGAATGCGCGCCATCCGTTCCCGCACTTGGAGAATGGCGGTCTGTACATCGTCGTGCGCCTGGATGAGGAAGCGGGGCCGAAGCAGAAGAAGAAATCCAAGGAAAAGGCAGCGAAAGAGGACAAGGAAGCAAAGAACCTGGGGGCGACGGGGGTGACGCTTGGCATCATCCCGCTGCCTCGCCAATGTGAACGCATCGTCACGCTTCCGGGCGATGGCTTGCAGTTCATGCTCTTGGAATACCTTATCGAGATGAATGCCGCGAAGATCTTCTCCATGTACAAGGTGAAGCACACCAACATCATCTGCGTCACGCGCAATGCTGATTTGGACGCCACGGAAGGCGGCGAAGAGCAGGGCGAGGATTATCGTGAGCACATGAAGCGCATCCTGAAGAAGCGATCTCGTTTGGCACCGGTGCGCCTGGAAAGCGAACGGGAGCTTTCGCAGACGGTCAAGCGCGAGCTGCTCAGCCGGTTGGGGCTCAAAGAGCATCAAACGTTCACGTCTTCGGTGCCGCTGGACATGAGTTATGTCTTCTCCCTGCCTTCGCGGGTATCTGCAGAGGTTCGGGAACGGCTGACGTATGTTCCCTTCACGCCGCAGTGGCCCTCCATGCTCAAACGCAAGCAATCCATCATCAAGCAGGTCTGCCAACATGAAGTCCTGATGAACTATCCGTACGAATCCATGGATGCATTCGTGCAGCTTCTGCGAGAGGCGGCATACGATCCTGCGGTGGTCTCCATCAAGATCACGCTGTATCGCCTGGCCAGCCAGTCGCACTTGGCAGAGGCCCTCATTGCGGCGGCAGAGAACGGCAAGGAAGTCACAGCGCTTTTCGAACTGCGGGCCCGCTTCGACGAATCGAACAACATCGAGTGGTCCCAGCGCTTCGAACAGGCTGGCTGCCATGTCATCTATGGCTTTCGCAATTACAAGGTCCATTCCAAGATATGCTGCATAACCCGACGGACTGAAGACGGGCTGCAGCACATCACGCAGCTGGGCACGGGCAACTACAACGAGAAGACAGCAAGGCTCTACACGGATTTCTCCTTCATCACCACCAGTCCGAAGATCGGCAAGGATGCCATGCGCTTCTTCCGCAACATGGCGCTTGAGAACACCTCTGACGAATACAAGACGCTTTGGGTGGCACCGCTGCAGATCAAGCAGAACATCCTCAAGAAGATCGATGAGCAGATCTCCATCAAGAAGTCCGGCGGTCAAGCAGGGCTGTTCTTCAAAACGAATTCCATCACGGACAAGGATGTCATCGACAAGATCACGGAGGCCTCCCGTGCAGGCGTGCAGTGCACGTTGCTCGTACGCGGCATCTCGTGCATCGTCCCTGGTGTTGAGGGCTACACCGAAAACGTCTGCGTGGTATCCATCGTGGGGAGGCTCTTGGAACACAGCCGCATCTATGCGTTTGGCCCGCTGGATGGAAACGTGGACATCTACCTGTCCAGCGCTGATCTGATGACACGCAACATGGACAAGCGCATTGAGATCGCGTGGCCGCTGCTCGACGAAGAGCTGCGCAAGCTGGTCATTGGCTACATCGGCACCTGCATGGCGGACACGGCGAAGCTGCGTGACCTACTGCCGAACAAGGAATACACCTCGCTTGGCTTCTTCGCGAAGGAAGATGGTCATGGCCATGTGAACCTCTTCGATTCCCAGGCATTCCTCATGGCCGAGGCTGAGCGCAAGCATCTTGAGGCTGAGGAGCTTGAGGTGGCGGCGACACCATGGGATATCGCGAACGCACGGGGAGCACTTCGTCGGGACTTGATCGAAGAGGCGTTTGGTGAAGAGGCGTCGGAGTTCGAACCGCAGCCAACGGAAACGATCGTGGGATACGCAGAGGAAACCTCCGACCAGGTCGTTGCGGAGGGCACCGAAGCGCCGGTGTCTGCTGCGGATGCGAATGCTGCCCCAAGCGCTTCGGATGTTGTGGATGTCGCGGAAGAGGCCGAGGTGGCGGTTGAGGAGAATCGGGAGGGGTCAGCGGAAGAGCTCTCTGTTGATTCGTTCGTCGAAGCCGCTTCAGAGGCCACTACCACTCCTGAGCCTGTCGCTGCGGCTGCGGCGGTTGTGCAAGAGGCCGCCCCCGGCTTCGCCGAGTATCAGCCTCAAGGCATCATGGCGCAGATGCAGCCTGAATCAACCAATCTCCCTGCCTATCAGACGCCAAGGGCGCAATCTGCGGTAGTCGTCCAAACCGCCTCCAGTGATCAGCCACTCTATGAACCATTGCCGACGGCGGATGGCAGCCCGTTTCTGTCTGAGGAGCCGCAACAGCCTATCGTCGTACCGGATAAGAAGCAGTCCCTCTGGAAGCGCCTCTTCGGGTAAACTTGCGGCCTATGGGAACTGACCTGCAACAAGGAAGGGATGCTGAAGAGAGCACCCCTTCTTCCTCTGGTGCCGCTCGCCGCAGCGAGGGAGAGCGTGTCGTGCGCATGGGGACGGCTTCCATCCCGCGGCTCATCGCCGAATTCGCCATTCCCTCCATCGTTGGGATGCTGGTGAACGGTTCGTACAACATCATCGATTCGATGTTTCTGGGCCATGCCATGGGGGAGGTGGGCCTGTCTGCGGTAACGGTAGCGAATCCCATCATGATCGTGTTCATGGCAATCGCCATGCTTGTGGGCAACGGCGGCAATGCGCTGGCAGCTTTGCGTCTGGGCGAAGGGAACCTGGAGGGTGCGGAACGTTCGCTGGGCAATGTCATCACGCTCAGTGTGATTCTCTGGTTGATCGTAGCCATAGGGGTTTCCTTCCCGCCTGTCATGGAATGGCTGCTCACCATATCCAGTGCCACTGATGAGGTACGCCCGTATGCCCGAACGTTCATGCAGATCCTCTGCTATGGATTCATTCTGCAGAGCATCGGCATGGGCGTGAACAACTTCATCCGTACCTGCGGTGCGCCGAATCGGGCTTTGGGCACCATGATCGTCGGCTTGGTGGTCGCCACCGTCTTCAATTACCTATTCGTCTTGGTGTTGGGGTGGGGTGTTGCGGGCAGCGCCTTGGCCACCTTGGTGGGGCAGGCCTGCTCGGGGGCAGCGGTGCTCTGGTACTTCCTGTTCACCAAAGGCGTCCCCATCCGCATCCGCCGTCGCTTCCTGATGCTGCGGCTGCGCTTCGTGGGCACCATCCTTGCCTTCGGCTTCCCATCCTTTGCGGTGCAGGCCGGCATGGCGGTGGTGAACTTCGTACTGAACTATCAGCTCACCACCTATGGGGCTCTCAGTGTGATTGGGGCTGTGGACGCATTGGCATCCATCGGCGTGGTCAATCGCATTGCCTCCTTCGTGGTGATGCCCATCATCGGCACTGCTGTTGCCATCCAGCCGTTGCTGGGCTACAACTATGGAGCACAGTTGATCGGTCGTGTGAAGCAGACGCTTTGGTATGGCATCGGTTTGGCGCTGACGATCGCCACCATAGAATGGCTTGCCATCATGCTGTTCCCCGAAGCCATCGTCACGGCCTTCGGTATCACCAACGAGCGGTTGATGGCCTTCACTTCCTTCGCGATGCGCGTGCAGTTCGCAGTGTTCCCCTTGGTTGGCTTCCAGATCGTGGGATCGAACTACTTCCAGGCAACCGGCCAGCCAGCGAAATCCATCTTCCTGACGCTCACGCGCCAGATCATCTTTCTGGTGCCTCTGCTGTTCATCTTGCCGCATGTTCTGCCTGTCATCGCTCCGCAATTCGACGGGCTTGATGCGCTTTACTTCGCGAATCCCATCTCAGACGCGGTGGCCATCTCCATCACCATTGGATTCATCCTCTGGGAGATGCGCCGCCTGAACCGCCTGTCAGGGGGACTCTCTTAACGCCTGACCGTCATCTCGAGCGAGCATTGAACACTCCCCTCAACCCTCCTTTTCATATCGTTGATGATCCTGTGCAGATCGGTGTTGATCTTCTGCTGAAATTCTGAGGATGTATGCACGATCCCTAACAAATGGCCGTCATATATCTGCCAGGTCCTCTTGCTAGGCTTTTCTTTGTACGAACGAGGAAAGGACGTAAGGTGAGAGACGGTATGCTTGAGATCAAGGATGCGCCTATGTTCGGGCGGGTGATGAGGGATGCGGACATCTGCAGAGGGGTGCTTGAGCGCATCTTGGGTGTTCCTATTGGACGCATCGAGTATCTGAACACAGAGCATGCCTTCGATCCGGCAACGGATGCGAAGGGGGTGCGGCTGGATGTCTTCGCTAAAGACGGCGAGCGCATTTTCAACATAGAGATGCAAAGGGCTGATGTGGAGGAGCTGGGACGTCGTATGCGCTATTATCAAGCCTCCATGGATACATCTTCCCTCGATAAAGGAGACGATTACGATCTGCTTGCCGAGAGTTATATGATCTTCATCTGTATGAGTGATCCTTGCGGTTGTGGTCTTCCTCTCTATTGGTTCGAACGGTTCTGCGAGGAGGCCCCCATGGCTAGGATAGGGGATGCCTCGCACTGGGTCTTGGTAAACGCTTCTGCTTGGGACAAAACCGAAGACGGCAGACTATCATCCCTGCTAGAATACATCTTTGACGGCAGTGTCGGCGAGGATGCCTTCGTTGCTGAACTCGACTGCGCTGTTTCGAGCGTGAATGCTGACGCGATATGGAGGAGGAATGCCATGGGATTCATGACACTGGAGCATCATTATCGCGTACAGATGAGAGGAGCTATCCGGAAGGGCCTTGAACAGGGACGCGAACAAGGTCTCGAACAAGGTCTCGAACAAGGCCTTGAACAGGGCCTTGAACAGGGACTTGAACAGGGACGCGAAGAGGGTCGCGCCGAGGGCGAGGCCCGTTATGCCATTCTGGTTGACAAGCTGCTCGAGCAGAAACGATTTGATGACCTCAAGCGTTCGGCCGAGGATTCGGTCTTCAGAGAACACCTCTTCCATGAGTTCGACATAGTCTGAACACCATCTCAGACGCATCCATCAACCTAGGGATGGGTGCAGAGGATGTTGGCATTGTTCGAACAGTGCTCAGAAATCCACCAGTTCGGTGCAATTCACTCCCATATCGCGGCAAAGGGCTTGCACCTTCTTGTCTGATGTGAAGAGAGTGTAGTCATTGCGTCTGGCCAACACGATGTAGAACACGCCGTAGATGGGTTGATCATGCACGAGCGACTCTGCGGCTGCTTTTTCCTTGAAGCTATTCGTTGCCTAGTAGGTTTGACAAAAGCTGATCGGTGCGCTCGGAGTGCATTTCGCGAATAATGAGAACCGGGTCAGAAAGGTTTGTAGTAGGGAATATCTTATTGCATTGAGTGATCTTGTCTATCTCATCAGCAAGCTCATGAGCAGCAACATCGATATCATAGGCAGCTTGGGCTCTCAGCCAATACCCCTCTGGTAGGCCAAAGAACTTGCAAAGCCTCAGATCGGTATCTGCTGTGATAGCACGCTTGTTGGCGATGATCTGTCCGATCCTGCCCGCAGGCACACCGATCTCTTTAGCTAGTCTGTATTGGGAAAGCCCCAAGGACTCCAGAAACTCTTCTTTGAGTATCTCTCCTGGGGTTATCGGCGTAACGTAATACTCCGTCTTTGTCATGCTCATTACCTCAATGGTAGTCTGTTATCTCTACGTCTGCAGCACCGCCATCGAGCTCATTTGCTGCCTTCATGTGCGGCCTTGGCAAGCTCCAAGAAGCGAGGGATGCTCTCGTTGCGGTTCGCCCGATCCCAGATCGCGATCATGTTGTAGCGGCTGCGCTTCTCCTTGAGCGGGATGAACTTCAGGTTATTGCTCATGTGCTTCTGGAAATGCTTGCCGATGAGTCCGATGCCTTCTCCGGCCTCCACGGCGAAATAGCGAGTGTCTACCTCGTGGTAGAGCACTGCGGCCCTTGGCTTGAATCCTGCTTCTTCGAACAGCATCTCGATGAAGTGCGCATAGGCTCCTGAATCGTTGGGGTCGGGCAGGATGAATGGCTCATCTTTGAGCTCGGAGAGGGATACGACGTCAAGCTGGGCAAGCGGGTCATCAACGCGCACGACGCAGCAGATATCGTCCTCTCCCAGTTTGAGCATGTTGCACCGCTCGAGGATGCGGTCATCCACATCGATGGTGAGCGTGATGTCAAGGCTTCCCTCTTGGAGCGCTCGTATGCCATCTTGGTATTCCAATGAGTGTAGATTGAGCTTAACGGTGGGGTAGAGGTTGGAGAACTTACTTGACAGGTTGGGCAAGAGGCCGCGATAGGCATAGTAGAGATACCCTACATCAAGCTTGGAGGAGAGCTCTTGCAGATAGCCATTCGCCGCACGTTCGATGATCTCGTACTGATGGACGATCATGGTGGCTTGCGGAACCACCGATGCTCCGAAGGATGTCAGGCGGACGCTGTGCCTGTCCCGTTCGAACAGTGGGATGCCCAACTCGCTTTCCATGGATTTGATATGCGTGCTCAGCACCGGTTGGGAGATGCCGCAAATGCGTGCCGCGGTGGAGAAGTTCAGCTTGTCGCTGAGGATCAAGAACTCCTTCAAGTATTCGACCTTCATGACACCAGTCCTTCCAGCCGTTATCGCCTTTTCTGATTATAGAGTGTCGATTCGCTATGAAAAGCGCGCCGTTATAGCGAAAGCCAATCACCGTGTCTTTAATGAGATTTCCGCTTGACGTTGCATGCAGGCTACCCTCTCCGCGATCCAAAGCTCCATCACGTGGGCGGCGCTCATCGAAAGGGGGAGGACTCGTTGCACCGCGTGCGAATCTGCATGAACACAAGCTCATCTTGAAGAGGGAGGAAATGCAATGCCACTGAAACCGTTCATGCCCGATCAGGTCAACACTGATGTGTACAAGAAGGATTGGCAGTACAAAGAGGGCCCGTATACGGTCACGCGCACTGCCCATTGGTCTGCACCAGGTTGCCATGACAGCTGTGGTGTGCTGCTCTACACCGACGAGGATGGCAAGCTCGTTAAAGTAGAGGGCGATCCGCAATCACCATACAATAATGGCAGGCTCTGCATGCGTTGCCTGAACATGCCAGAGGCAGTCAACCATCCCACACGTCTCAAGTACCCCCTGCGTCGCGCGGGTGAGCGTGGCGAGAATAAATGGGAGCGCATTACGTGGGATGAGGCTTATGATGAGATCGAGGAACAGGTCCGCTCCATCTGGAAGGACTATGGCCCTGAATCCATCGTCGCCATGGAGGGAACCGGCCGCAACGCCATCTGGCAAGTTCCCTATCTGTGCCACGCCGCATTCAAGAGCCCGAACTTCTCGCTCGGCTTTCTCTCTGGTTCTGCATGCTACCTGCCGCGCTCCGCAGCGGCGGCAGTCCAAAGTGGCGAACAGCAGATCCTGGACGCATCCCAGATGAACCCGCTTCGCTACGATAACCCTGACTATACACGACCTGAGGTCATTCTTATCTGGGGCAACGAGCCTCTTCGCTCGAACCCTGACGGTTTCTTGGGTCACTGGATCGTCGACTTGATGAAGCTGGGTACCAAACTCATCGTTATCGACCCAGCTCTCACCTGGTTGGCAGCGAAGGCGGAAGTATGGCTTCGTGTTCGTCCAGGCACGGATGGGGCCATGGCCCTCGCATTCCAGAACGTCGTCATCGAAGAGGACCTACTCGATCATGACTTCATCGACAAGTGGACCTATGGCTTCGATACGCTTGCAGAACGTGCTGCTGAATGGCCGCCGGAGCGAGCCGCTGAGATCTGCTGGGTTGATGCAGAGGATATCTGCAAGGCCGCACGGCTTTATGGGAGCGCTAAGCCAGCTGGTGTCCAGTGGGGCCTGGCCATCGACCAGCAGCCTGACGGCATCGCTGCAGCTCAGGGCATCGCAGCGCTTACGGCCATCACGGGTAATCTGGATGTACCGGGCGGCAACATGATCATGCGCAATGGCTTCAACATGTCCATCCATTACAGCATTGGTGTCGAGCATATCGATCCGGAAGTCTGGGACAAGCGTTTGGGTGCCAACCTCTCGGTTCTCTACCAATACGGCTCTGTAACCGCCCAAGAAGACTCGGTCCTGCGCGCAATCGAGATGGAAGAGCCCTATCCAATCCGCATGCTGTGGATGCAATCCACCAATCCCATCGCGAACATGGCCGCAGAGGCTCCTCGCGTCTATGAGGCCATCAAGAAGGTACCGTTCATCGTGAACGTGGATGTGTTCATGACGCCTACGTCCATCGCCTTCGCCGACTTGGTGCTTCCCTGTGCCATGAGTTGCGAGCGCAACTCAATCCGCGTATGGTGGACGCCGCTGCGCGCTATCACCAAGTGCTCTCAATACTATGAGGCGAAGTCTGACGAGACCATCATCGTGGAATTGGGCAAGCGTCTGAATCCCGAGGTCTTCGGCAAGTTCGAGAATGACATCGACTACCTGAACTGGAACCTAACCGGTGACGGCGATTTCGATGGCAACTGGTATGACCTACGCGACAAGGTGTTCGAGTACGATCCATTCCTGTATCAGTACAGGAAGTATGAGAAGGGCCTCCTCCGCGAGGATGGCGAGGTAGGCTTTGGGTCCATGTCCGGCAAGTTCGAACTCTCCCCGATGCTCTTTGAATCGACGAACTACGAATCGGTGGCATACCATGTGGAGCCCAGCCGCAGTCCCTATTCCACCCCGGAGCTCTACAAGGAATATCCGCTGGTGCTCACGACTGGCTTCCGCTCATGGGAGTGGTTCCACTCTGAGCATCGCCAGCTGAAGGTGCACCGCTATCAGCACCCCTATCCGCTGGTGGAGATGCACTCCGAAGCCATGGAGAAGTATGGCGTCCAGCCGGGCCAATGGGTCTGGATCGAGAACGATCTGGGTCGCTGCAAGCAGATCGCGAAGGTCAACGACACACTCGATCCGCGCGTCATCCGCGCCGAGCATGGTTGGTGGTTCCCCGAAGATGATGCAGAGGATCTGTATCGCGTGTTCGATTCGAACATCAACAACCTCACTCCCATGTTCCATAACAGTCCAACCGGCTATGGTGCTCCCTACAAATGCCAGCTGGCGAAGGTCTATCCCGTGACGCCTGAGAACATGGAGCCAACGCCTACGAAGCTGGTCATGGAGCAAGGTGGCTTCCATGACTACAGCGACTGGCGCAAGAACAACTATGGCAATTATGGCAACTACGGTGTTGCCCCTGAGGATGGCCTCATTGACTACGGCATGGGCGATAAGGGCAAGGTGCCCGGCATGCCCAAGGAGGAATGGGACAAGGAGACCACCATCAAGGATCGCACGATGGGCGGCGGCAACTAGCAGCCAACTTTCGGCGAGGCCAGAAGCTGTGCGCCTGCATCTGATGACAGACGCACAGCACAAGCATCCGTACGCATTTCGAGAGCTGATGTTAGGAGAGGGATATGGCAGAGAACAGAAAAGGACTCTTGATCGATTACGAATACTGCACCGGGTGCCATTCATGCGAAGTGGCGTGCCGGGAAGAGCATGGATTCGGCGTGGGGACCTATGGCATCAAGATCATGGAAGATGGCCCGCGCCTGATCGATCCCGAGAATGATGATAAGCGCTATGTGTGGCGCTATCTTGCAGTGCCGACAGAGCTGTGTGACCTGTGCGAGGATCGCGTAGCTATGGGGAAGCGCCCTTCATGCGTACACCACTGCCAGGCAGCGGTGTTGGAGTACGGAACTATAGAGGAGCTCATGCCTGAGATCGCGCGCAAGCCACAGCAAGGCGTGTTCTTCCCGGTCTAAGCCTCATATGAGACGGTGGTCGTCGCCTCCGCTTTGAGATGACGATGTGCACAGCCTCATATGAGGTGGCGGCTGCCTATATTCCGACGACTGTCCAGATTCATCATAGGCAATGAGAAAGGGACGATCATGGATGATAAGACGAAAAGCGATCTTGAGATGCTCATCCAGAAGTACAACATTCACTTGAAGGACGATGGTTCAGGGATCACCTGGAGCGGCTTTCCCTATCCGGACAAGCTGACGCTCGCTCACATCAAGGTGAATTCCGAGCAGATCATGGAGATCCTGAAGAACCAGTAACGCTGCAGGGCCGCATGTGTATTCCTTGCAAGCGACTCGGTTATTTCTGATTGAATCTATTCTTTGGAGGACGAGATGGAGAAAAATGCTCCAGGCTTCACCGTATCGGAAGTCATGGACGAATTCGGGATGAACAAGTTCACTTGGTTCATGTTCTTCGTGCTAGGCTTCGCGATGCTCTTCGATGGATACGACTACATGATCATGTCGTATACCTTGGTTCCGGCAGCCACCTCGCTTGGTGTTTCAGATAATCCAGTGCTCATGGGCTCCATGTCATCATGGTCGACCCTTGGCTTGGTCATCGGCGGCTTGGTCTCAGGCATCATCTCAGACAAGTTCGGGCGCAAGAAGACGCTGGTGGTCGCCATCTTCCTGTATGCGTTGCTTACGCTTCCACAGGCCTTTGCTCCCACGTTCCAGGTCTTCGTGTTCTTCCGCTTCTGCGCAGGCATCGGCTTAGGCGCGTGCATACCCACCGTGTCCACCTGCTTCACCGAATCTACGCCAACGCGCTATCGCGCCATCTTCGTAACGCTGGGCATGGCGTTCATGATCGTCGGTTGGGTGTTGGCGGGCATTGTTGGCAGCAGCATCACGAACACCCCCGGCCAGATCATCAGCGGTTTCGACAATTGGAGGATCTGCTACGTTATCGGTGCGGTGCCGCTGCTCTATTCGATACTGCTGCTCTTCATCATGCATGACACGCCTCACTGGTTGGCCAGCAAGGGCCGCAAGGAAGACACCCTTGAGCGCCTCCGCCAGATCGAGAAAATGGGCACGGGCTCGACGGCCATCGTCGACAAGCTCCATGCGAACAATCTGATCATTCCGCCCAAGCCCGCGAAATCCGGCCCCTTGGCGCTGTTCTCGAAGAAGTACATCTTCGCGACCTGTGCTGTCTGGTCAGGTTATTTCTTGGGACAGGTCGTGGTGTTCGGCCTGAATCTATGGCTGCCCACCATGATGACTGCCGTCACGGGAGATGCGGCGACGGGTGCTGGCCTTGCCGTATGGCAGAATGCGGCAGCCATCATCGCGAATGCGGTATGTGGGTTCATCTCAGAGGGGCTTGGGCGTAAGAAGTCGCTCATGCTCGGCTGGATCATGACCATCGTGATCATCGTGGCCGTGTCGTTCGGTATCAACCACTACGATGTCATCGGGTATGGCGGCACGCTAGCCATGATGGTGTTCCTGGGCTTCTCGGTGAACTACACCATCACCATTATCCAGCCGATGATGGCGGAATCGTATCCTACCCAGTTCAGGAACACGGGTGTGTCGTGGGCGCAGGCGTTCGGCAGGTTCGGCGGCGCCTTGGCCCCCATGATGTTGGGTGCCATCCTTGGCATGCTGGCTTCACAGAGTCATGTGGATATGGCCGTCGGCGGTGCACCCATGGTCCCGGTGTATTCAGAAGCATTCCTGTTCCTCACCATCCCCTGCATCTTGGGCGCTATCTGCACCATGGTGTTTGTGCGGCGCGAATATGCGGGGAAGAGCTTGGACCAACTCACTGATGAGGTGGAAAGCTAGGCATTCGAACTTCGGTTGCCCGTGCTGAGTATGGTCAGGACGGGCAAGCACCCCCTTGATGCGAGCGGTCAGTTCTCCTTGGAGCTGGACGCTCGCCTTTGCATTGAAGTCGTTCGATCAGATGGAGGGATCCCATGGCATGCTATGGAGGAACATGCAGTCGTGCATGCCCGCTGTATGCCACGCATCATCCTGAGTTCATCCAGTGCGCACAATGCTCGAAGATGGTGCTGTTATGGGCGATCGAGGACGGGCGCTGCCCGAGATGTGGCGGCATGGTCATCGGTGATGGAGCAGAGGAGGAGAAGGCGTTGGAAGGAAGCGATGATGAGGATCGAAGCTGAGGTGAAGCGCACAGACGAAGAAGGTTCCGTTGAGGTCCAGGCACGGATACCCGCGCATACGGTTGCGGCTCATATGGATGCGTGCCTGTCGGATATCGCAGCCGAACGCTGTCTTGATGAGGTGACCGAATATGCGAGCGCTGTTCGTGCTCTTGGTGAGCAGGAAGCGCAGCGTGCAGTCCTTGGTTGGTTCATCGACCATACGATGACCTCGGCTTTGCAGGTGCTCGACCAGCCAGTGGCATGCGCGCCAAAGGTGCATGTTCCTGACAGCTTCTCTCTCGACGAGGACGTGGTCTATTCGCTATGCACCTATCTTCTGCCAAGGGGAACGCTCTCTTCCGTTGATCCTGTCGAAGTTCGCGTTGTGGTCCCTGATGCAGAAGCTGATTCGCATGGGATGCTCGATCGAATGGCGGGTGCATGGGGCTTCGGCGGCTTTGATGTCGTGAGGGCTGCAGAGGATGCGTTGATCGAGCGGCTTGACGTTGCCATTCCCGATGCGCTCTTGGACTTCGCGCTTGAGCAAGCTGGTGGCAGGCAGACGAGGGAGGGCCTTCGTCGTGAGGTATGCTTGATGACTGCCTTGGATGCGCTGTTCAGGGACAGGTTGATGCTTATCACCAAAGCGGAGATAGATGAGGTCTTGGATATGATGATACCGAAAGTTGATGCCGAAGGACGACAAGCGTTCATCCTCTCAGGGCAGATGCCCCTTATCGAAGAGCATGTGCGACGTGAGAAGGCGCACCAGTGGCTCATCGAGACCATGATATGCGCTTGATGGATGGTGATCGGCACCGTATCGCAAGAGAGGGTATGCATAGATCCAGATGCGGATCCAGCTATCGCGTGCAGCGTCGCGCTGCAAGTCTGGGATGCGGCCTTGCCGTGCTAGAATCTTCCCTATCTGTGAGACAACCCAAGAACGCGCATCAGGAGAGGTCATGCCCAAGGAAACCTATTCGGTCACCACCCCCATCTACTACGTGAATGCAGCCCCGCATCTGGGTACTGCCTACACCACCATCGCCGCTGACACGGTCTGCCGCTATCAGCGCATGAACGGCAAGGATGTCGCCTTGGTTACCGGCATGGATGAACACGGACAGAAGGTGGCGGACACGGCTGCCGACCATGGCATGGACCCCCAGACATGGTGCGATTCCATGGAGCCAGCCTTCCGGGACGCATGGGAGGCGCTCGATATCCAGTACACGGATTTCGTTCGTACCACCGAACCGCGTCATGCCATCACCGTGAAGCAGTTCTGGCAGAAGCTCTACGACAAGGGCTATCTGTACAAGGGTGCCTATGAGGGATGGTACTGCGTCCATGAGGAAACCTATTACGCGGAGTCAGACCTTGAGAAGAACGAGGAAGGTCAGTTCGTCTGCCCTGACTGCAAACGCCCAGTCCAGCTGATGGCCTCAGGGGAGGAGAACTGGTTCTTCAAGCTGTCCGAATTCCAGCAGCCACTGCTGGAATTCTACGCCAGCCATCCTGACTTCATCCGTCCTGAAACACGCAAGAACGAGATCGTCTCCTTCGTGAGCCGCGGCCTGAAGGATCTCTCCATCTCGCGTTCCACCTTCGACTGGGGTGTGCCGCTGCCCTTCGATGAGGGACATGTGGCCTATGTGTGGGCCGATGCGCTTCTGGCCTACCTCACTGGCATCGGGTATGGCAGCGAAGAGCGCGCTGGCGAATTCGAGGCGCGTTGGCCCATGCAATATCACTTCGTGGGCAAGGACATCATCCGCTTCCACTGCGTCATCTGGCCAGCGATGCTGCTGGCGGCAGGGATGGACGTGCCGTATACCGTGTTCGGCCATGGTTTCCTGCTCACCAAGGGCGAGAAGATGTCGAAGAGCAAGGGCAACGCCTTGAAGCCAGCTGACCTGGTGTCCATCTTCGGGGTGGATGCCTATCGGTACTATTTCATGTCTGATGTGCAGTTCGGCGCCGACGGAGCCATCTCCATGGAGCGCATGGTGCAGGTCTATAACAACGAATTGGCGAACACGTGGGGCAACCTCGTCAGCCGTGTGATGAACATGACCAGGAAGTACTTCGATGGGAAGGTGCCCGAACCCTGCGCATGCGCCTGCGAGAACCCCCTGCGTCCTTTGGCAGAGGGACTCCACGCAACCTACGATGCCGCCATGGCCAACGTTGACTTCACGGCTGCTGCGGCTGCCGTGCAGGAACTGGCAGCCCGGGCCAACCGCTACATCGAGGAAACCGAACCATTCAAGCTGGCCAAGGATCCAGAGAAGCATGATGAGCTTTCCTGCGTGATGTACAACCTCTTGGAAGCCATTCGCATCATCGCGCTGTATATGGCACCGTTCGCTCCGAATACCTCTGCTGAGGTCTACCGCAGGCTCGGGCTGGGGGATATCCAGACGGTGGAGGACATCAAGGCCGCAAGCGGCTGGGGCCAGCTTCCGGCAGGCAACGCCATCGAAGTGGGAGATCCCCTCTTCCCACGGTTGGACGTGGACAACCTTCCGGAATTCGAATGACGCCCAGAGACGAGCACTTCCGCAGGTGCAAGAAGAATGGCAGCGTCTCCATCGTCAATGCGCCCCATCTGCTGACATCCGTTGCAGACAGTCATGCGCACCTGCAGATGCTGGATGATCCGGCCTACGCCTTGGCGCGTGCTGGCGCCCATGAGGTTGAATTCGTGGAAACCATCGTGGACGTGGCCGAGGACGGGGGACTTGACTCCCTGACCTATCAGCATCTTGATGAATGGATTCGCGCATCCCAGTTGGAAGTGCGTCAGATGGGTTCACTCTGCTGTGGGCAGGCACCGTACAACGTGCCTCGGGTCCGCATTGCCTGCGGCGTGCATCCCCATAACGCGAAGGATTACACCCGAGAGGTGGAACGCAGTCTCATCGCATGCCTCCATGATGCACGCACGAGTGCGGTGGGGGAGATAGGCCTTGACTACCACTATGACTCCTCTCCCCGGGAAGATCAGCGGCGCGTTTTCGCCCGTCAGGTTCGCATAGCTCAAGAGGCTCACCTTCCCGTGGCCCTCCACATCCGTGAAGCCTTCGACGACGGGTATGGCATCATGGAAGCGGCGGGATGGAACCCAGCAGGAGTCCTCTTGCATTGCTATACCTCAGATGCCGTTGAGATCAAGCGCTGGGTGGATGCTGGCTGCTTCATCGCCTTCGGTGGAGCGCTCACGTTCGGTCGCTCTGATGACATCAGGGCCGCCATCCATGAAGTTCCCCTGAATCGGCTTCTCTTCGAAACAGACGCTCCCTTCATGGCGCCCGTCCCTCTGCGCGGCACGACCTGTGAACCCGCCCAGATCATCTTCACGGTCCAACATGCCCTTGATGAGTTGCTGGGGCAGAATGCACCTCAGACAGAGCGCATGTCTCTGCTGCAGGCCACCTACGCGAATGCCTTGGGGTTGCTGGACAGGCCGCCCACTCCTTGGCAGATGGCGGAGGTGGATCATGCATAGGACCATCCTTGTGGGCTCTCCGCGCCCAGACGGCCGCAGTGCCCATCTTGCCGATGAGATATTCGATGCCTGCGTTGACGAATGTCCCCAAGATGGGCTTTCGATGGTATCCGTCTCGGGGTTGGGGGTAGGCCCCTGCGTCGGATGCGACCGATGCAGGAATGCCCTGCCGAAGGACGCGGCTGGCTATCCGACGATTCCCGAGAAAGATGACCTTCTGCGACAGAATCCGCTGGTCTTCAGAAGCGATGCTACCGCCCATCAGTGCTTCATGGAAGACGGCATGGCTGAGGTGCGTCGGCATCTGGATGCGGCCGATCATCTGATCGTGGTGTCCCCGCTCTATTTCGCGGGGCCTCCTGCCCAGCTGAAGGCACTGCTCGATCGGCTGCAGCCCTATTTCTGGTCTGACATCCGCAGCCGTACTGACCGCAGGCGCACCTTCGAAGCGCATGTGGTGGGGGAGTCTGACAATCCCTATGGGTTCGATCCCCTGATCGGTACCTTGCGCTCTGCCCTCGGCACCTGCGGGTTCAAACTCACCCATGCCTTCGATTGGGTGGGAAGGATAACGGCCGCAGGAGAGATCTTGGCGGATGCTGAGGAGTACGCATTCGATGGCAAGGCATCCCATGACTGAGTTCTCCGCTCTTGCCACTCCCACCGCCACGCGTGCCGTCCTCGAGCGCTTCGGGCTGGCACCCAAGAAGGCCTTCGGGCAGAACTTTCTCGTGAGTGATTCAGTCGTTGGCCGCATCATCGACTTGGCGGATGTGACGCAAGCGGATGTCGTGCTTGAGGTGGGACCCGGGATCGGCACGCTCACCCATGCCCTTTTGGCGTATGCCGGTTTCGTGATCTCGGTTGAGCGGGATGAGTCATTGCTTGAAGTGCTGGAATACACGCTGGCTGAATTCCTCCACCGCTTCCATCTGGTAAGGAAGGATGCGCTTGATCTGAAGGTCGCCGACCTGGCAGATCATATTCCCTCCAAGCTTGTTGCGAATCTGCCCTATGCCGTGGCCGCTACCTTGGTGTTGGACTATCTTGAACGCTTTTCCTTCCTGGACAGTGCCACGGTCATGGTGCAGCGGGAAGTGGCCGAGCGCATGGCAGCTGTCCCAGGTCGCAAGGATTACGGTGCCTACACGGTCAAGCTGGCATTCCGGGCCGTGCCAGCAGGGTCGTTCGCGGTGAATCGGAGCAATTTCCATCCAGCTCCTCATGTGGACAGCACGGTCATTCGCTTGGATCGGAGATCCGATCTTCCCGATTGGGCAGATGAGGCGGTCATCCAAGCCGCGTGCGTCATGGCCGATGCCGCCTTCGCATCTCGCCGGAAGACCATCATGAACTCCTGCAAAACCTATTTCGCTGGGCGCGGGGACACGGGAGCCAGAATCGTGGCGTCGCTGCCTGCCATCTTCGAGCGGGAAGGCGTTTCTTCCCGCGTGCGCGGCGAGACGCTTTCCCCTGAGATCTACCTTGCCCTTGGACGCTCTCTGCTGGCTGCAACGACATAGAGATGCACGGTGCCTGCCTGATGTGGAAGTGGGGTCCCTGCCGGTGAGATAGAATGGGACGTGCTTGGCCACGATGCAAGGGGGAGTGCATGGTCGAGACGATACATGTGGCGCAGCAACCACGACTGCCAAGTATGCAAGCGCCTTGCAGAATGCGGGGGGGGGGCTCCAAGCTGACCTTCGCTGCAAGGAATCCTTTGCGACAAAACTTTTTTGCCTTCCCGTAACCAGAATCAGCACCTTTGCCGCATCCCTGTGTACAAAAATGAGAGGGGATAGTCTCGCGTTCCCTGTTTTCTGTCGGTCGATACCTCATGCTGGTTGGGATGGGGGGTGTTCGGTTCATGGAAATACAGCATCTGCGGCATCTTGTGGCGGCTTCTGAGAGCGCCAGCTTTGCTAAGGCTGCGAAGAAATGCTTCACCAGCCGTCAGAACATCGCGCATTCCGTGAAGGTCATCGAAAGCAAGCTCGGCACCGTACTCTTCGAGCGCAAGGGCAATGAGATGATCTTGACATCCGATGGGATGGAAGCGGTGCGGGCAGCCCGAGAGATCGTGGAACAGGTGGAGAACTTCGATGTCATGTTCGCTGACAATTCCCTTGTCTCGGACATGTTCACACTTGCCGTCAGCAACAACCTCTTCGCTGGCATACCCTCATCAACGGATGCGTTCATCCATTCCTTTTCCGACAATCTTCGCATTCGTGAATGCGATTGCGAGAAGTGCTACGAACTCGTGAGGGATGAACGAACCGACCTTGCCATCGTGATGTGCATGAAGCGGGAATTTCCTGAATGCAATGTTCGCGAGATCGCCAGTTCCCAGACGTACGCCGTGGTCAATGCCGACTCACCGCTTGCCCACAAAGAAAAGCTCTCCGTTATGGATCTGCAGGATCAAAAGCTGCTGCTCATGTCAAAGCCGCCTTTCCAGTATGAGCCGCTCTTCTCGCAGATGAATGAGCTTCGGTTCAATCAAGACGAGATCAGCGTCATCACCTCTACCAGTTCGATGGTGCATATGGTGCGCCGCTATCGGGTGATGGGCTTGGTTTCAAGGAAATTCGCCGTGCAGCCACCAAAGGACATTCGCACCATACCCATTGACGACCCTCGTCTTGACTGGCATTTCTATGTTCTCTTCCAAATGGACGTGAAGAAATTCGGTACCATTGCGAAGCTCATTCGCGGTATTCAGGATACCTTCGAAGGTGACAAGGGCTATGTCTCTGCGGCTGAGGCTGCCGCCCATGTCACCAGCGGTTGAGGCCCTTGCTTGCTGTCAAATTGGTTTTGTCACTTTGAGAAATGACCCATCTTCTCGCCTCAACGCTTCCGTAACAGAATCGAAACGTGCAGACGACTCCAGCCATGTCTCGCACAGCCATGGCGGGTCATCGCACCGGTAGAGGTTCTCGCGAATGGGAGAGGAGAGGTACATGCAAGAATGGAAACGCCAGGAAGGCGACGAAACCATCTTCAGAACGTGCGCTTGGTCACCTCCGGGATGCCATCCCGTGGGCTGCGGTCTCCAAGTTCATGTCAAAGATGGGAAGGTAACGAAAATCGAGGGTGACCCCGATCATCCGATCACCCGCGGTTCTCTTTGCCCCCGTTGCCTTGCTCTCAAAGAGTACATCTATCACCCTGACCGCATCATTCACCCAATGAAGCGTGCCAAAGAGGATAGAGGTCAGGACAAGTGGGAGCAGTGCTCTTGGGACGAGGCCACTGACTTGGTGGCGAATGCTGCCAAGGAGATCACGGCGAAGTATGGTGCTGAGACCATCGCTGTTTTCGGTGGCACTGGGCGTGAGGCCAACAACTGGTATCCCCAGTGGGCCAATCTCGTCTTCGGCACCCCGAACTCCGTCTACGCCCAGGCTGGCTGGTCTTGCTATGGTCCGCGTATGACCAATACGGCATTCATGATGGGCGGCGGCTATCCTGAGATCGACTACGCTGCCAAATTCCCTGATCGCTATGATGACCCGCGCTTCGTTGCTCCTGAGGTCATCCTCATCTGGGGCAAGGAGCCGCTGCGCTCCAATCCTGATGGCCTGTATGGTCATGCTGTCATCGAGATGATGCGCATGTTCGGTACCAAGATCATCGTGGTTGACCCGCGCATCACTTGGCTTGGCACCCGTGCTGAGGAAATCCTCCAGGTGCTTCCCGGCACCGACACCGCTCTTGCCATGGCATTCATCTACGTGCTTGCCAAGGAAGACCTCGTCGACCATGACTTCATCGAGAAGTGGACCTATGGCTATGACGAACTCGTCGAGCGTGTGCAGGAGATGCCTCCCTCACGTGCTGCCGAGATCTGCGGTGTTCCCGAAGAGCAGATCTGGCGTGCTGCCCGCATGTATGGCAAGGCGAAGCCGTCAAGCGTTGCTTGGGGCTTGGCCACTGACGAATCCACCAATGGCGCCCAGCTGGGCATGTGCCTCGTGGCTCTCATGTCCATCACCGGCTTTTTGGATGCTCCGGGCGGCACCACGCTTGGTATGGGTGATGACCAAGGCAACGTCGTGCGCGACGGTGGTTCCATCTCCGCTGATGAGAAGGTCGATGACGCTACCGACTCAACGCTTGAGCTGGCACTCAAGAATGGCATCATGACCCCTGACACCTGGTACACCAAGCGCATCGGCGTTGACAAGTACCCCTGTGTCGGCCAAGTCCTTTGGACGGTGCAGCCTGACGAGTTCCTGAAGTGTCTGGAAACGGACGACCCGTATCAGATGCACATGGCGGGATTCGTCTCCTCCAACCCCGTCGGCACTGCCATCGGTGCGGAGCCGCAGCGTTGGTGGCGTGCGCTGAAGCGCCTCGACTTCAACTTCGCGGTTGACCTGTTCATGAACCCCACCATCATGGCATGCTGCGATGTCTTCCTGCCTGTGGCTTCCACCATCGAGCATGACGGCATGGTGGTCACCCACTATGGCCTGAATGCCTCCTTCTATGGCGCGCAGAACAAGTGCGTCCAGGTGGGCGAGTGCAAGTCTGACGTTGAGATCATGATCGAAGTGGGCAAGAAGACCTATCCTGACTTCTGGAATCGCTTCGAAGATGACGAGGCATACAACAACTTCCATGTGTTCCGCAGCTGGCTTCCGTGGGACAGGCTTCGCGACAACGTGGTTACCATGTCAAACGAGCCGTACTACAAGTACAAGGAAGGCAAACTGCGCCCAGACGGGGCAGTGGGCTTCCCCACCCAGACCGGCCGCGTAGAGCTTTACTCCTATGCCTATGCAAGCTTTGACGAGGATCCGCTGCCCTACTACGAGCCGGCAGCTTATGGTCCCACCACCATGCCCGAGATGATGAAGGAGAAGTATCCCTTCGTGCTCACCACCGGTGCTCGTGTGCAGAACTTCTTCCACTCTGAGCACAAGCAGGTTCCCTCCCTGCGCCAGATCACTCCTTGGCCGCAGGTTGACTTGAATCCTGAAGATGCTGCTGAGTACGGCATCCAAGAGGGCGACTGGGTAGAGGTCTTCTCTCCCTATGGGTGCATTCGTCAGATGGCCCGCGTCACACCCATCATCAAGCGTGGCGTTGTCCACTGCATGCATGGTTTCTGGTACCCCGAGGAAGAAGGCGCAGAACCCAACCTCTTCGGCAACTGGAAGTCCAACGTCAACATGCTCATGCCTAACAGCGTGAATGCGAAGACGGGCTTCGGCAACACGTTCAAGTCCATGATCTGCGGCATCCGCAAGGCAGACAGCCTCGGTGGCCCGAATGAGCCTGACCACATCGTGCTCGAGAAGAGCCGCCAGGAAGAGTTCACCGTCCAAGAGACGTGGCGTCCCGCCGACTCTCCCGTGGTCGATCCCGTTGACTACGAGAAAGAGATGGGGGTAACGAAATGACGCAACATGC
>CAYWWK010000009.1:0-79829 GCA_964462135.1 uncultured Eggerthellaceae bacterium
GTGCCGATACCTCGGAACCCGCCTGGGTGAAACGGAAGATGTTGTCGATGAACAGCAGAACGTCCTGACCCTGATCGCGGAAGTACTCAGCTTCGGTCAGTCCCGCCAGACCAACGCGCAGACGCGCTCCTGGGGGCTCGTTCATCTGACCGTAGACCAAGCAGGTCTTCTCGATGACGCCGGATTCCTCCATCTCGAGGTAGAGGTCGGTGCCCTCACGGGTGCGTTCACCTACGCCGGTGAAGACCGAGGTGCCACCATGCTCCTGAGCGAGGTTGTTGATGAGCTCTTGGATGGTAACGGTCTTGCCGACGCCAGCACCACCGAAGAGGCCCGTCTTGCCGCCCTTGACATAGGGCTCGATCAGGTCGACGACCTTGATGCCGGTCTCGAAGGTCTCCGTGGAGGTGATGAGGGTGTCGAAGGCCGGGGCCGGATGATGGATGGGCATCCATTCCACGTCCTCAGGCATGGGCTTGCCATCCACTGGCTCGCCCAGCACGTTCCAGATGCGACCCAACGTTGCCTGGCCTACAGGCATCATGATGGGATTGCCCGTGTCAACGGCGTCAACGCCGCGCACAAGGCCATCAGTGGAAGTCATGGCAACGGTACGTACGATGTCGCCGGGAAGCTGAGTCTCAACTTCCAGCACCGTGCTGAAGTGCCCAGACGGCGTTTCAGCATCAACGGTAAGTGCGTTGTAGATGGCCGGCATCTGATCCGGCGGGAACTCGACATCAACAACAGCGCCGACAACACGGACGATACGTCCGGTGGCACCCGTGCCCTGACTCCTTTCCTTGTAAATAGTGTCAGCCATTTATTCCTCCAAAGCTGCGGCGCCGCCGACGATCTCGTTGATCTCGGTCGTGATTGCGCCTTGACGTACACGATTGTATAAACGGGTCAGCGTGGACACCATCTCGTTGGCATTGTCCGTCGCGGACTTCATCGCATTCCTACGGGCACCCTGCTCTCCAGCAGCGGAGTCGATGAGCGCATAGTAGAAGCAATTGCGAAGATAGGCCTTCATGAGGTAGAACATGACCGATTCCGCATCAGGTTCGAAATCGACATCTCCCGGCAGCTTCTCCAGATCCTGCTCAAGGAACTGCTTGAAGACGTTCTCGCCCTCATTGAGGCCCAAGAGGTCAGCATAGGATTCTTCCTTGATGGGAAGGACCTGCTGCTCGACCAAGGTCTGCTCTGCGGCATTCTTCGCATGGTTGTAGACGATGAACACCTCATCCAGCTTGTCGTAGTGGTAGCCGTCTCCGGTATACAGGGAAAGCTCCGCCGCCTCCTCATAGGTGGGATCAGCGGAATGCCCTGCGAATTCGAAGACTGGCTTGATGCCACGATAGTTGAAGTATCCGATGGCCTTCTTGCCGCAGGCAGCCACCTCGACCTCGACGCCTTCGCTCTCCAGCCGATGGATCAGCTTGTCAGCATGCTTGAGCACACTGGAATTGAAGCCCCCTGCGAGCCCACGATCAGACGCTACGACCACCACGAGTGCACGCTTCACCTCATCATGAACCTGAAGCAGAGGCTCAGATGAAAGCGGTGCGTACTTCGCCGTGGAGATGAGCATATCCGAGATGGAGCATGCCCACGGAAGCGCGTTCTCCACGCGCTCTGATGCACGACGGATCTTTGCAGCCGCCACCATTTCCATGGTACGCGTAATCTGCTTCGTCGAAGTGACGGAGTTGATTCGCCTTTCTATGTCGTGAAGGTTGGGCATGTCTTACCTAGCCTTACTCTGTCGGGGCGAATGCCTGCTTGAAGGATTCGATCGCGGCATTCATCTTCGCCTTGATCTCATCATCAAGCGCCTTCTTCGTGTTGATGTCATCGAAGATATCGGCATTCTTCGCGCGGATGCTGTCCAGAAGCTCGGTGCGGAATCGAACGACATCGCCCAGCGGCAGGTCATCAAGATAGCCCTCATTGCCAGCATAGATGGCTACTACCTGCTCAGCAACGGGCATAGGCATGTACCTGCCCTGCTTCAAAAGCTCAGTCATATGCGAGCCACGGGTCAGCTGATCCTGGGTTGCCTTGTCCAGATCAGAACCGAACTGGGTGAAGGCCTGCAGCTCACGATAGCTGGCCAGGTCAAGACGCAGAGAACCAGCAACCTGCTTCATGGCCTTGATCTGGGCAGAGCCACCAACACGGGAAACGGAGATACCCACATCGACTGCAGGACGCTGACCTTGGAAGAAGAGGTCTGTCTGCAGGAAGATCTGGCCGTCGGTGATGGAGATGACGTTGGTCGGGATGTACGCCGAGACGTCGCCAGCCTGGGTCTCGATGATAGGAAGTGCCGTCATGGAACCGCCACCGTTCTCATCGGACATCTTGACCGCACGCTCCAGCAGACGTGAATGCAGGTAGAAGACGTCACCCGGATAGGCCTCGCGCCCCGGAGGACGACGGAGGGTCAGCGACATCTGGCGATAGGCAACAGCCTGCTTGGACAGATCATCGTAGATGATGAGCACGGCTTGCCCCGGGTTGTTCGCATCTGCGGGCTTTCCATCCTTGCCGTTGTAGATGAAGTACTCACCCATAGCGGCGCCTGCCATCGGTGCAATGTATTGCAGCGGGGCAGAATCGGAAGCGCTTGCTGAGACGATGATGGTCTTCTCCATGACGCCATGGCGCTCAAGGGTCTCTACAACCCCTGCAACGGTAGAGGCCTTCTGGCCAATGGCGACATAGATGCAGATCATGTCGGTTTCTTTTTGATTGATGATCGCGTCAATGGCGATTGCGGTCTTGCCGGTCTGACGGTCGCCGATGATGAGCTCACGCTGACCACGGCCGATCGGGATCATGGAGTCCACGGCGATAAGACCGGTCTGCATCGGCTCATGTACGGGACGACGGGCAGTCACGCCAGGTGCCTTGAATTCCACCGGGCGCGTACCTTGAGCCTGAATGGGGCCTTTGCCGTCAATCGGCATGCCCAAGGGGTTCACCACGCGGCCCAGCAGCGCAGGACCTGCAGGCACCTCCACGATACGACCGGTGGTCTTCACCTGGTCGTTCTCCTTGATTGCTGTGACGTCACCCAGAAGCACGGCGCCGACTTCGTCCTCTTCCAGGTTCTGGGCCAGGCCGTAGACGGTCTTGCCGTCTCCGCTGGTGAACTCCAGAAGCTCGCCTGCCATGGCGTCGCGGAGTCCATCAACGCGGGCAATGCCGTCACCCACTTGGATGACCGTACCCACTTCTCTGGACTGGATGTTCACGTTGAGTGCTGCCAATTGCTTGCGCAGCGCCTCATCGATCGCCTGAGCGGTGATCTCTGTCACTGGCTATCACCTCCATCTGTTTCTTTGAGAACGTAACGGGCATGATTGAGCTGGCTCAAAACGCTGGCGTCAATGCGCATGCCGTTCACGCTCATGATTATTCCGCCGAGTATCGATGGATCAATGCTCTCGTTCAAAACAGCACTGCATCCCAGCTCAGCCTCTGCCTTCTTGTTGATGAGTTCGCGAAGCTTGTCATCGAGGGGGACCACTGTCGTGACATCCACCACGCAAAGCTTCAAGGCCGATGCCATGACATCTTCATAGGCATGGAAGACCTGACCCAGAAGATCGGTATCTCCCTGCTCTGCCATGACGGCCAGCGTCTCGCAAAGCGCTGTCTCGCAATCCGAAAACACTGCTTTCGCCAGGCCATAGCGTTGCTCCGGCGTATAGCTGACATCGGTGAGGGCTATGGACAGGTCCATGTCGGCATAGATCAGATGGCGAAGATGGGCCATCTGATTGCGGACTGCGACCACCTCATCTGCGCCACCCGCATCGTTGGCGGCGTTGAACATGGTGTCAGCGTAGACCGTGACCTTGCCCTGTTGCACGAGACGGTTAGTTGCCATTGAAGCTTCCCGCCTCTTTGACATAGCGCTCGATGATGGCGCGATGCTCGCCTTCGGTGAGGTCGTTGCCGATCAGCTTCGCAGCCACATTCACCGACGTGTCTGCGATGGATGCCTGGAGGTCTGCCATGGCAGCCTTCTTCTCGGCAGCTATCGTCGTACGAGCCTTCTCGATCATGTCGGCAGCATCTGCCTGGGCTTTCTCTTGAATGCTCTGACGAACCGCTTCACCGGTCTCGCGGGCATCCGCCACCACTTTGGCTGCCTCTGCTTTCGCATCAGCAAGCTGCTTCTTGTATTCCGCAAGCACGCGCTCGCTTTCGATCTTGGCATCCTCTGATTGCTTGAGTGCTTCCCTGATCGTAGTCTCACGCTTCTCCAGCATGCCCGCGAACATGGGCCAGCCGAATTTCGCGAGGATGATCCAGAGGATGATGAAGGCGACCAACATGGGAATGAATTCCATCATGTCGGGGAGAATGGCGGTGATGCCGCCTTCCGCCTCCTCTTCGGCCGCGAACGCGAGCGACGGGCAGAGGGCCAGCACAGACGCGCCAGCGCCTGCGATCCAAGCCTTCTTTCTCGCTCTTGTCTTCACGTGCTTCCTCCTTCTAGCCTTTATCTGGCTTGCTTTTCTTGCCTTAGATAAGACCAGAAGCTACATGATGAATGCGAGCACGAAGCCGATGAGGGCGAGTGCCTCTGCCAATGCAGCACCAAGGATGAAGTTGGTGAAGAGGCGGCCCTGGAGCTCAGGCTGGCGAGCAGTTCCGACGCAGCAGCCATAGCAGGCGATGCCGATGCCGATGCCAGGTCCGATGGCGCCGAGGCCGTAGCCGACGACCTTCAGTGCAGCGAGTACCATTGTAATTTCCACAGTTTCCTCCTTTTTTCGTTTTTGAGCCTGTTTTCTCAAAAACCTTCTTCTTTATGGCAACCGGGCGTGGAACCCGGATAAGCCCGAAATCGGGTGAGGCCTGGAAGGCCGTCGCGGTGCGTCTCTAATGAGCGCTGGTGGCCAATTGGATGTACACCGAACTCAGAACGGTGAACACGAATGCCTGCAGGAATGCGACCAGCGTCTCGAGGGCATACATGACGATCAGCAGCAGGAACCACGGAATGGTCAGCACACCGGAGACGACATCGATTGACTGGATGCAGGTGAGCAGGAACACGCTGGAAGCCAAGGCGAAGATGCCAAGCACCATATGCCCTGCGAACATGTTGCCGTAGAGTCGGACTGCCAGCGTGAGTAGACGAATGATGGTGGAGAGGAGCTCCAAAAACCAGATGATGGGCACCATCACCACGGGAAGCCCGGACGGAGCCAGGGACTTGAGATACCCCAAGCCGCCATGGGCCTTGATGCCCCAGAACACGAAGTACACGAATGAGATGAGGGCGAGCGCCCACGTGACCGAGATGGTTCCCGTTGGGGTCTTGCATCCCGGAATGAGTCCCACGAAGTTGCTGATGAGAATGAAGAAGAACAGCGTGGCCAAGAAGGGGATGTGCTTCTTATAACCATGGCCGATGACGCTCTCGCCCATATCATTGCGGACGAACTGATACCCGTATTCGACCGTATTGATGAACTTGTTCTTGGGGACCAGCGTCAACTTCCGTGCGCTGATGAGCACCACCGCACAGGTGATGATCCAGCAGATGATCATCCAGAAGATATAGCTGGTGATTCCGAATTCGGCGTTGCCGATGACGACCACGGAGTTGAAAGATGCCTGAAGATGAGGCACTTCCTCAGATAGCCACTCGAGAGCTCCCACGCGTCTACTCCTTCTCTTTCCTGCCACTCAGGGTCCGTCTGACCCCGAAGACTATCGCCACGACGGAAAGCGCAACCGCTTCCGCCAGCACAAAGGGCATTGCGACCTCGCGCGCCAGATTGATGCAGAGGATGGCGAAGGCGAACATGAGGACGAAGGAGATCAGAAGACTGACGAGCAAGATGGACATATGCCCGAAATTGCTGGTTGCCGTCACCTTCTTCGTCATGCGCAACCCTATGAGCAATGGCAGGAATCCAACGACTCCCGCAAGTGCTCCACCAAGGATTGCCAGTGCCATAGCCTGCTTTCAATCGAATCCAAGCGCAGTCGTGCGCAAACCATTCCGTATGATAGCCAAGATGGATTTTATGGGTAACAGAGCGGCAACAAAAAGGGGTGAGCGGTCCCAAGGGTTCTCTCACCCGAAATCTGATGCAGATCAGTTTCGCGGGGTAAGCCTTCACGCAGCAACGCATGGCTTGTCCGACCCAGATACGAGGTGCATCTCCCCTGCGGCGTAAGCCATCCACTGTAACGTAAGACGTCCGCGCAGCGGCGTCTTGCTCTACTCGGATAGGGCTTTCCTATCGTAGCGAGGGCAAGCTTGCGTTTGAGATGCCCAAGGCATCTCAAACAGCACTTCCGCTACAAACGCTCCTCGGTCTGATATTCCCGGCAGAGGATGCCAGACTCCTCAAGCATCTGCTGGGACAGCTCATCCGGATAGGGATTCTGATAGACGATCTCCTTGATGCCGGCATTGATGAGCATCTTCGCACAGACCACGCAAGGCTGGGTATTCACATAGATGGTGGCGCCGTCGATGTCCGTCCCGAAGCGGGCGGCTTGGATGATGGCGTTCTGTTCCGCATGGAGCCCCCGGCAGATCTCATGGCGCTGCCCTGACGGCACACCCAGCTGCTCACGCAGGCACCCCACTTCCGCGCAGTGGCGAATGCCGGAAGGAACCCCGTTGTAGCCCGTAGAAAGGATGCGTCTGTCCTTCACGATGACAGCACCCACGGCCCTTCGCAGGCAGGTGGTTCGGCTGGCCACCTGATTCGCCAGCGTCATGAAGTACTCATCCCAGCATGGACGCTCATCGGCATGCGTGCCGGATGCGCTGCTCTGCACTTCTTCCGCTGCCATCTCAGTACCCCAACTCAGGATAGAGCGAATGGGCCGCCAACAGAGATGCCACATCCTGCGCTACACCTGCCATGACCACTTCGTCATCATGGCCGAACACGGCCTTGGAGATGAGCTGCCCGATCTCGTAGAAGTCATCAGCATCGAAGCCGCGTGTGGTGCCTGCCGCAGACCCCACACGAATGCCGCTGGTGACGAAGGGGCTTCGCTGTTCATTGGGGATAGTGTTCTTGTTCACGGTGAGACCCACGCCTTCGAGCAGACGCTCGGCATCCTTCCCGGTCACATCAGCTGGGGTGAGATCCACGAGACACAGATGGTTGTCCGTGCCACCAGAGACCAACCGCAGGCCTCCATCTGCAATGCCTTGGCCAAGCTGCGCCGCATTCATCACGATATTGCGTGCATACTCAGCGAATTCCGGCTTGAGCGCCTCTCCGAATGCAACGGCCTTACCAGCGATCACATGCATGAGCGGACCGCCCTGCGAACCCGGGAAGAGCGCCTTGTCAATGGCCTTCGCCAACTCCTCTGAATTCGTGAGGATGAAGCCACCACGCGGCCCGCGCAGCGTCTTGTGACTGGTTGACGTGACCACATCCGCATAGGGCACCGGAGATGGATGCTGGCCACCCGCCACGAGTCCGGCGATGTGCGCCATGTCTATCATGAGATAGGCACCAACGCTGTGCGCGATATCTGCCATGCGCTCGAAATCTATCGTGCGCGGATAGGCGCTGGCGCCGCCCACGATCAGCTTCGGCTTGATCGCATGCGCCTGGCGCTCGAGCTCATCGTAGTCAATGGTTTCCGTCTCCGAACTCACGCCATAGGGAACGATGTTGTAGAGCAAACCGGAGAAATTCACCGGGGAGCCATGTGTCAGGTGGCCACCGTGATCCAGGCTCATGCCCATCACCGTGTCCCCCGGCTTGATAAGCGCCATGTAAGCGGCGAAATTCGCCTGAGCGCCGGAATGGGGCTGCACGTTGGCGAACTGGGAATCGAAGAGCTCACAGGCGCGGCTACGTGCCAGGTTTTCCGCCTTATCCACCTTCTCGCAACCGCCGTAATAGCGCTTGCCCGGATACCCCTCGGCATACTTGTTGGTAAGCACGCTGCCCACTGCTTCCATGACGGCCCGTGAAGTGAAATTCTCGCTGGCTATGAGCTCGATGGTGCCACGTTCACGGGTGAGCTCTTCTTCCAAGATGTCAGCGATGGCAGGGTCTTGCGTGCGAAGGATGCTGTCAGCCATGGCGGCTCCTTTATGTGCGTGTTGGATGCAGTCTGAAATGTGCGCACCTATGGTAGCGCAAACAGGATACAAAGGTCAGAATTGAACAGGGGACGTGTCTTTCGTTCAACTAGTCTTCCAATGCCATGATTTTGGCGACACGACCGGTATGGCGACCTTCGCCGAAGGGCGTGGACAGAAACGCTTCCAGAATGCGACAGTTCTCCTCGAAGGGCACGAATCGTCCAGACAGCGTGATGATGTTCGCATCATTGTGCTCACGCGCCAGGCATGCGAAGTCCTCACGTACGATGTTGACGGCACGGATGCCGTGCACCTTGTTCGCCGCCACAGCCATGCCGATGCCTGTCCCGCACACCAGCACGCCGAAGTCAACCGTGTGACCAGCCACATCATTCGCCACCAATGCAGCGAAATCCGGGTAGTCGACACGATCATCGGAAGCGGGACCCCGATCGATGACATCAACCCCCTGACTTTCCAAATATCCGATCAGCATCTCCTTCTGTTCGAATCCCGCATGGTCGCTTCCGATACTGACGCGCATGAGAGCCTCCTTCTCCATCGATGCATCCAGATTATAAAGCGCCTGTCTGGTTCAGCGGAGCACGCGTGGCTCGCTCCCCGTGCAATCGATGACCGTTGAGGCACATCCGGTGGATACATCGTCAGCGAATACGCACAGCGCCCCTGCCTCCTGAGCGCGCTTCACGAAATCCGCATCAAGCTCACGAAGTGATGAAACCGCGAATCCACCGGCCAGGTTCGCCGATGTGGTGGCAAGGGGAGACCCCGCTTCCTCTATCAGGCGCAAGGCCGTCTTCGAAGCGGGCATGCGAAGCCCGATGGTGCCTTTCACGCTTTGAAAGGCCCTTGGCACCTCATCACTGGCCTTCACGATGAGGGTGAGCGCTCCCGGCCAGCCCTCACGGGCGAGGTCAGAGGCATACGTGGGCACGTCCGCCCCATAACGCTCCAGATCACCCATCGAGCCTATCAGCCATGCTACCGGCTTCCCCTCATCGCGGCCCTTGATGCGTGCAAGCACCTTCGCATCATCGCTGTGATGGATGGCCACACCGATGCCCACCACGGTATCGGTGGGAAAGACTGCCGGCCTTCCCGCTCTCAGCGCAGCGGCGGTCTGCCGAATGGCGGTGTCCGCAATGGCCGCTTCGGCCACACGGATGCCGTCGCAGGCAGCGCTCATGATGCCCCCTGCATATCCGGCGCCTTCCCCAGCAGGATAGACGGATGGATGCGAGACGGATCGAAGGGTCTCCCTGTTCCGCAGGATGCGCACGGGGCTTGAGCTGCGCGCCTCCACCGCCGTCATGATGGCTTCAGGCGCATCGAAGCCCAGAAGTTTGCGCCCCAATTTCGGCAGGGCCTCTTCCAATGCCTCCGCCACGAAGGAGGGCAGCACCGTGTGAAGATCGGTGAAGCGCACACCGCGTGGGTAGGTGGGCTGCACCGAACGCAGAGGGTCTTCGTCTTCTCTGGACTCCCCATTCAAGAAGTCGCCAACCGTTTGGGCAGGAGCAGCGAAAGCCATGTTTCCCATCTCAAAGGCTGCCTGCTCCAGCTTCCGCTGGAAGCGAACCCCCGCAAGCACTCCCTCTTCCTGGGGGAAGTCATCAGGGCGCACTTCCACCAGAAGGGCACTGTTTGCGTTGCGCCCATCCCGTGCATGGGTGCTCATGCCGTTCACACACACGCCGAATGCCTCGCTGGCTGCAGCCACCACGCTTCCACCCGGGCACATGCAGAACGTATAGACACCCCGGCCGTCCGCATTATGCACTGCCAGCTTGTAATCCGCGGGGGGAAGAGCGGGATGCCCCGCAGCGGGGCCGTACTGCGCCCGGTTGATGGCCGCTTGGTCGTGTTCGATGCGAACACCCACTGCGAAGGGCTTGCGCTCCAATGCGAATGCCTCGTCCACCAGCATCTGGAAGGTGTCTCGCGCCGAATGGCCGACGACAAGCACGAGGGCATTCGTTTCGATGGACTCTTCGGCACCGGTCGTCAGATCCTTGATCGTAACGACACAGGTTCCATCCTGCATCGAACGAAGGCTGAAGCCTTCGCTACGGTCCTCCTGGTTTTCATCTTCAGGCCGAAGGCTGAAGCCTTCGCTACGGTCTTCTTGGCAGCCTCCCTCAGAACGATGGCTGAAGCCTTCGCTGCGGTCTCCCTGACGGGAACAAATCCCAACGAGCTGCGTGGAGAAGCGCACCTCACCTCCCGCATCCACGATGCGCTGCCGCAAATTCTGCACGACCTTCGGCAGATAGTCCGTTCCGATGTGAGGCTTCGCATCCACAAGGATGTCCTCAGGAGCCCCGCAGGCCACGAACTCCTCCAGCACGAAACGAGCGAAGGGGCTCTTCGTGCCCGTTGTCAATTTCCCATCCGAGAACGTGCCCGCGCCGCCTTCGCCGAATTGAATGTTGGATTGGGTATCCAGGGCACCCCCCTCCGCGAACATCTGGACATCACGCATGCGCTCTTCGACAGGCTTGCCTCGCTCAACCACCAAAGGACGCAGCCCGGCCCGTGCAAGCCACAGCGCGCAGAAAAGGCCGGCTGGACCGGCACCCACCACGATGGGACGCAGCGACTGGTCTGCAAGCAACGCACTCCACCCTGCAGCTTCAGAATCAGCAGTGCTCGAATGTGCAATTTGGAACGTCCCAATTGCACGTGCTGGCGAAATCAGCTGCACGTCTTTGCGGGGATGCAGGTTGCCGACATGGGTGATGCCACTCACCGATGCCTGCACGTTCACCACGAAATGCACGTTGCTCTTCTTGCGCGCATCCACCGCCTTGCGGATGATGCGCACATCGTGCACGCGGCTCGCCTTCACGCCAAGAGCGCGCGCTATCTCTTGCCGAAGCAGCTCTTCGTGCCCCGGAAGCATCGAATCCAACGATGCCTGCACATTGTTCGCTTGGATCAGCATGTGCGCCACCAACGCTCGACGATATGCCATGCCGCCAGCATCCCCGTGGCGAAGGCCCAGTGGAGGTTGAACCCGCCACAGGCGCCGTCCATATCCAGCGCCTCTCCCAACACATACAGCCCTGGGACTTCGCGTGCTTCCATGGCATCAAGGCAGAAGGCATCCAGGTCGAAGCCACCACGACGCACCTGACAGAGGCTTTCATCCCCAATCCCCTTCACAGGGAGATCGAAGGCGATCAGTCGCCCCGCTATGCTTCTGACGCTTTTCTCCGTGGCGGCTTGCGTGCTTTCCAGCCCCAGACTCTTCAATACCTGATCGGCCACCAAGGGAAGCACTGCTCCTTGCAACACCTCGAAATTCGATGGCCTTCTGTCCAAGACCTGCCCCGATTCCTGAAGACGCGCCAGCATCAAGCCAACGGGATCAGCAATGTCAGGAAGCATGTTGATGCGAACGACATCTTCTTCCTGGGCAAAGCGTGACAAATTGAAGATGGCTATCCCAGAAACCCCGTATTTGCGGAACAGCACTTCCCCACGCTCTTCTGCGAGGCGCTCATCTTGCCTGAGAAGGCTCACGCTGCACCGCAACCGGATGTTGTCCAACGGGCGTGTGAAGCGAGTATCTGTGGCAAGAGGTCCAAGCACGGGCACTGGCCCAGCATAGGGAAGCAGCCCTTCAAGACCCAGCGGACCAGCCGCGCCCCCAGCTGCCACCACCACGCGATGCGATCGCACCAATTCGCCACCTTGCAGATGTAGGGTGAAGTGGGATCGCTCTGACTGGGGCACGGCCACACGTTCCACAGAGGCCCCTGTTCGCGTTTCAACGCCGAAGCGCAAGAGCGGTGAGCGCAGCACATCCAGCACAACACTGGCCTTGTTCGCAAGCGGATAGAGCCGCCCCTCCGATTCCTCACGCCAGAGAAGCCCCAATCGCTCGAAGAACCCAACGACAGGGTTCAGAGCATCGGATGCGGAAGGGGTGCAGTGCTGCAGAGCTGAAGCGACCTTCCTGAAAGGCTCTGGATGATTGTAGGCCGAAGGCCGGATATCGGCATTGGAGAAGTTGCAACGGCCATTGCCTGAACGCAGGATAGGACGCCCGATCTTGTCCGCCGCCTCCAAGATGAGGATTCGAGGAACGGGACATCCTGCTTGAACGGCACGTTCGCACACAGCGACAGCGCAGGCAAGACCTGATGCCCCGCCCCCTATGATAGCCACGTCATACATAGCTTGGGATTATAGCGAACGCATACGTGCGAGCCAGCGAAGCTTCTGACCGTCGCCAGCCCCTTGGGCTTGATGCAATCACATGAGGGAACACCCGCAGAGGGGTCGAAGCCGATTCAGCAGGGCAAGAAACCCATGATATACATCATCATGGGTTTCGCAGACCCGATGCCAAGGCGAGATCCCTGTGCGGGTGCGACCGACAGGACGACCTGCGATTTGGGGCGTCCCTAGTACAGGTTGGGATGCGCGTGCGAAAGGCCTACTTGGATTCCACCTGCGGGATGGGATCGGTATCCTCTTCATCCAGATTGCCCTCGTAGACGTAATGCTTCGTCTCACGGGCGATCATGCCGGAGAGCAGAAGCACCACGATGATGTTCGGCACCGCCATGAGCGCGTTCGTGATATCCGAGATGGACCAGACCAAGTCTCCCACGCCGATGGCTCCCAAGAAGGCGACGATCAGATAGATGATCTGATACGGACGAATGGCGTACCTGCCGAAGAGATAGGTGATGCAGCGGTTGCCATAGTATGACCACCCCAGAATGGTGGAATAGGCGAACAGAATCATACCCACCACCAGAATGGGTGTGCCGATGTAGGGAATCTCAGCGAAGGCGGCGCTTGTGAGTTCAGCGCCAGCTGTGATGCTGCCAGCCATGATCTGGGCTTGCAAGTCGGAATTGCTCAGCATGGTGGACACCAGAACCAGGCCGGTGAGAGCGCAGACGATAACGGTATCCCAGAAGGTTCCTGTCATGGACACCAGCGCCTGGCGGGCTGGATTGCGCGTGGAGGCAGCTGAAGCAACGATGGGAGCGGAACCCAAACCTGATTCATTGGAGAACAGACCGCGGGCGCAGCCGTATTGCATGGCGATCATGACGCCGCTGCCCAAAGCGCCACCGAAGGCCGCCTTCGGCGTGAATGCGCACTCGATGATGAGAACGAGCGCAGGCCAGACGTAGGCCCAGTTGATGCAGAGGATGACGATGCAGCCGACCGTGTACGCAATGGCCATGAACGGCACCAGCTTCTCGCAGACACGCGAGATCACCTGCACGCCGCCCAGTACCACCAGTCCCACCAAAACCACGATGGCCAATCCCATTGCCCATTCCGGCACACCAGGTATGTTCGTGGTAACCACAGAGGTCATCGCCTGGGATTGCACCGCCGCACCGATGCCGAAGGAGGCGATGGCCGCCAACAGCGCGAAGGCGCCAGCCCCGAACAATGCCCACCAGGGAATGCTGCCGTCTTTGCGGGTGAAGGCGCGCCGCCATGCATACATGGCGCCTCCCAGCATGTTGCCATTGTGGTCCTTGACACGATACTTCACCGCCGCGAAGGTCTCAGAGTACTTGGTGGCAATGCCGAAGACACCAGTGATCCACATCCAGAAGATGGCTCCCGGACCTCCTGCCATGATGGCGGTTCCCACACCCACGATGTTGCCTGTGCCGATGGTGGCCGAAAGTGCGGTGCACAATGCACCGAACTGGCTGATGTCTCCGGGAGCATTCGGATCCTTGGTGACGGACAGCTTGATGCCACGGCCGAGCTTGCGCTGGATGAAACCGGTCCTGAACGTCAGGAACACATGGGCTCCCAACAGAAGCACGAGCATGGGAATGCCCCACACGAAATCGTCTATTGCTCCGATGATCTCTTGAATATCCATTCGCATTCCTTTTTGTGAATCACATTGTCCTGGTATGCCCAGCATCCGCAGGGTCGGAATGGCGAAGCGCACGGCTGTGAGACTTCTGAACGTGGCTGATCCCGCATCCTGCAGATCGAGCGCATGGGCGCTCAAGCAGCCTGATTATATTTCTGTCACTTGTTGCCTGCCTGTTAACTTCGGCGAAGGGCACAAACCCGAACAGAGCTCACAGGCGAATCTCGCGGCAACCGAGTGCGCCCACATCATCCGAGGAATGGCTCACCATGATGACCGTCGTTGCCTGTTCGTTCAACAGGACGAGAAGATTCAAGAGGTCCCTTTTGCTGCGAGCATCAAGTCCAGCACACGGCTCATCAAGCGCAAGAACCGGAGTTCGCAGGGCAAGGATTCCCGCGATGGCCACTTTCCGCTGCTGCCCTCCGGACAGGGTGAATGGATTTCGCTGGTATATCTCATCGAACGGAAGGCCCACGCACCCCAGCGCTTCACGCACCCGGGTCTGCACCTCTTCCTCTGAAACCCCCAGATTGCGTGGCCCGAAAGCCACATCATCATAAACCGTCTCCTTGAAGAGCTGCTGCTCAGGAAACTGGAAAGAAAGGCCTACGTGCAAACGGGCTTCGTTGCGCGCCTTCCTGGTGGCCAGAACGCGACCGAACACGCGAACCTCTCCTGTCTGCGCCTGCAGAAGACCGTTCATGTGCTTCAACAGCGTGCTCTTGCCACTGCCGTTGTCGCCGGTGATGCAGACGAATTCACCCTTCTGGATGCAAAGAGAGATGTTCTCCAGGGCAGGGGGCGCTCCATTCGCATACGAGAATGTGACGTCATCGAATTCAATGACCGAAGCGTCCGCCAACCGCTCCTTTGGCTGCAGGGTTGCGACACGGCGGATTCCCCGAGAAGCGTCATCCTCTTCGGAATCCAGACGGATGACCCTGTCAGCCAATCCCTCCAAACGCCGTTCGTGAGTGATGAGAACCAGCGTTGTCCCCTCATCATTCAGGCGTTTGAGCACCTCCACCACCTCCGCAACCGCAGACGCATCCAACATGGAAGTGGCTTCGTCGAGAATCAGAACGCGAGGATGCATAGCAAGCGCACCCGCCAGCGCCACACGCTGCTTCTGGCCTCCCGACAGCGCGCTGACATCCGCATCCTTGAGCGCGTCCAAGCCAACCAGATGAAGCGCCTCCTCTACCCGTTCATGAACAGCCGCATCATCCAGACCGAAATTGCGTGGGCCGAACGCAACCTCATCCTGAACCAGAGTGCACACCAGCTGATCGTCAGGATTCTGGAACACCATTCCACACGCGCTTCGGATGGAAGGCAGATTCTCGCGCACGCCTGTATCCATGCCGAAGATGCGAACGCTTCCTGAATCCGGCAGCAGCAAGGCGTCAATCATCTTCGCAATCGTGGACTTGCCCGACCCATTGCCCCCTGTGATCGCAACCACTTCTCCGGGGACTACGGAAAAGGAGAGATCGGTGAGCACGGGATGTTCCGACTCGTAGGAGACTGAGACGCGGTCAAATGCGATGGCCGGTGTCTGGAACCGTTCTGAACAGTCGCCCAAAGGGACAGGCTGACTATGCAAACCGGTACAGATCCTTCGTGGCGTCCTGGAACTTCTGATAGGCCTGATTGCTCAGATGCTCATCTTCAACCAGTTCGAAGCTCTCCGGAATGCCGTCATCATCAGTTTCAAGCACTTCCAATACGATGACCTCTCCCGATGAGAGCGCAGGATGGCTCTCATCAACGGGGAAGAAGAAACCGTATTCACGCCCATCCAGGATGACGATCCCCAAGAACTCAAGGTTGACGGTCTCACCGGACTCATCCTCGAAGACAAGCGTGATGCCCTCTTCGACCGGAGGACAGAAATCGGGGTGACTGCCGTGACGGACGTCAGCGCACATCAGCTGTTTCCCTTCTTGTGCGTCTTGTCAGGACGCCGCACATCCTTCGGTCCCTTCTTATGCTTGCTGGCGGGAAGACCATAATGATTGCGACTCTGCTGCCGGTGCTCGTGCTTCGTCGAGTTGCCGGATGCCTGCGCACCCTCTCCCGAAGCACCATCATCGGCAACCGCGGCACGTCCAGCTTCAACCGCTGCCTTCTTCTCCGCCTCGATACGCGCCACAGGCACCTGCACGATACCCGTGGCATAGGCAGCGTCGAAGGAGAAGATGCCAATCTCGGGCCCATACTTCTTCGCCAGCTTGGCATAGCGCTTCTCGCGCGTCTTCCACATGCTGTACAGCGGCGTTGCCACCGCAATGGACGAATAGGAGCCAGCCACCAAGCCGATGACCATGGCGAAGGCGAAATCCTTCAGGGTCTCGCCACCGAAGAGCAGCATGGCAAGCACGGGAACCAGGGAGGTGAGCGTGGTGTTGATGGTGCGCACGAACACTTGGTTCATGGAGTGATTGGCCATGGTCATGAAGGTGCAGCGGATGTTCTCGGCCTTCATGTTGTCGTTGATGCGGTGGAACACCACCACGGTGTCGTAGAGTGAATAGCCCAGGATGGTGAGCAGGGCGGCGATGGTGTTCGGATTCACCTCGCGTCCGACCAAGGCGTAGATGCCCATGACCAGAATCAGGTCATGCAGAAGCGCCACAACCGCTATCACGCCCATCTTGTATTCGAAGCGTATGCCGATGTAGATGATGATGAGCACGAGCGAGACGAAGAAGGCCAGAAGCGAGGAATTGATGACGCTCGCACCCCAGTCAGGGCCGATGGTGTCAACGCCCACGTCCTGGCTTGCGATGCCCAATGCCTCTGCAACGTCATTCGCCTTGGTGTTCATGTCGGCCGCATCGGCGTTGGCCGTGCGCACCAGAAAGCCATTCTCTCCGCTGGTGACCGTGGTCTGGATGGAGACGTCGTCTTCCCCTACCTCCTCGAAGGCCGCGCGCATCTGATCGGTGGTGACATCTCCCGTATTCGTGTAGGTGACCGACGAGCCGCCCACAAATTCGATGCCGAAGTTGAATCCCTTGAAGCCCATCACCGCCAAGCAGGCCACCATGGCAACCGCAGCGATGGAGAGGAATATCTTGCGGATGCCCAGGAAGTTGATGTCGCGCTTGATGAAGCGGCCGCGAATCTTCTTCGTGGCTTCTTCGGCCACCGCTTGACCCTTCGCCAGCCCCTCTCTCTCCTCGATGACCTCGAGTGACTCCTCCGGATCCATCTGCTCAGCCGCTTCCGCCTCAGCCACCGGCACGCCTTCAGCTGCGGCCAATTCCTCATAGCCCGCAGCAGCGGCTTCGCAGTCCTTGATGCCCCAGAACCCGGGATGCTTCGCGATGGAGCGCGGAGCCAGCAGACGGATGAGCGGCGCCTTGAACAGAAGCATCATGGCAACATCGCAGAAGATGCCCAATGACAGCGTGAGTCCGAACCCCTTGACACCAGCGCTTGCCAGGAAGAAGAGGCACAGAGCCGATACCAACGTCACGGAGTCCGCGTCAATGGAGGTGAAGATGGCATGCTTGACGCCTGATTGGCTGGCCGCACGCACGCTCTTGCCCATGCGGATCTCCTCACGGAACCGCTCAACGGTGAGGATGGATGAGTCAGCGGCCATGCCGATGGTGAGCACGATGCCAGCGATGCCCGCCAAGGACAGGCTGAACAGGCCAAAGGCGGAAAGAGCCGCAAGGATACCCAGGTAGATGACCGCGAATACCAACATGGCGCTGGCCGTGATGATGCCAAGCCCTTTATAGAAGAACAGGAGGTACAGCATGACCAGGGCTAGGCCGATGAGCACGACGATGAGACCGGCATAGAGCGCGTCTTGGCCAAGCGTGGGTCCCACCACCTGGCTGGTGGAGAACTCGAAGTTCACGGGCAGCGAACCACTTTCCAGTACAGCTTGGAACGCCTTGGCCTCATCGGCGGAGTAGTTGCCGGTGATGGAGACGTTGCCATCTGAGATGATGGCCTGCACGGCTGGTGCGCTTTCCACGTTGTTGTCCAGAAGGATGACGATCTGACCCTTCGTGACCACAAGATCGCGCGTGGCATCTGCGAACGCCTGGGTGGCCGTGGCATCAAGGTCAAGATTGACCGCGTAGTAGGCACTCGTCTGGCTGGCACGGTCAACCGTCACGCGGTCAAGATTGTCACCGGTGAACATGGTGGTGTAGGTGCTGGGGTCAACCTTGAGCTCCTTGCCTTCCTCAGCAGGGAACGAATAGCCGAAGTCATCCTTGATGGTGGCATTGTCGCCGTAATTGCCATTCTGGATCTCCTGCACCACCGTATCGTCAGTGAAGGAATCCAAGCGCGCGAACGCCAGCTGGCCCGTGGATCCGATGGTCTCCAACGCCTGTTCGGCATCTTCAAGACCGGGGATCTGCACGAGGATCTGATCGGTTCCCTGCACCTGGACCGTGGCCTCCGAAGCGCCCAACGCATTGACGCGGTTCTCGATGATGGTGCGTGCCTGCTCCATGTCCTCGGTTGTCACTTCCTGGCCCTCGTCAGGGTTCGCGGAAAGCACCACCGAAAGGCCACCGCGAATGTCCAGACCTTGTGTGATCTTGTCTTGCGGAGGCGTGAACAGGATGATGGATCCGATGATCAGAAGGGCGGAGATGACCAGAAGCCAAATGTTGCGACGCTCCTTCGTCCTGACTGGTTTCCTCTTCGGCGTCTTTGCGCGCTCTAATGCCATGGAAGCTTGCTCCTTAGATTGCTTTTACGCAGTAACTTCGATATTTTGCCACAATTCCAGCCCAAACTGACGCTAATAATCCTGTGCCGAGGGAGATGCCATCCAATCTCCCAAGAACTGGTCGTATTCGCCTGCCAGGACCGCCGCCCGTGCGCGTCTCATGAGGTCCAACAGGAAGTGGAGGTTGTGGATGGAAAGCAGGATGCCGCCCAGCATCTCATCCTGCTTCACCAGATGGCGAAGGTAGGCGCGTGTGAAATTCGTGCAGGTATAGCAGGTGCATGCGTGGTCAAGCGGCGTGAAATCCCGTGCGAACCTGGCGTTGCGCATGTTCATGCGCCCCATGCTGGAAAAGGCTGTTCCCATGCGCGCCGTGCGGGTGGGAAGCACGCAGTCGAACATGTCCACGCCCTCTCCCACAGCGCGCACCAAGGTGGTGGGATTGCCCACCCCCATCAAATAGCGCGGACGGTCTTCAGGAAGCGCTCGGGCGACATCGCCCAGCGTCTCGAACATCACCTCATGGCTCTCTCCCACTGAATAGCCACCGATACCAAAACCGCCGAACCGCCTGCCGCCTGCCGCCAAGGACTCCTCTTCGATCTGCCGCAGTCTGCGGACGCTCTCCATCCTGAGATCAAGGTGCATGCCTCCCTGCACGATGCCGAAGAGCGTCTGGTCCGCACGCTGATGGGCAGCCAAACAGCGCTTGGCCCACACAGAGGAGTAATCCACGGCCCGGGCAACGAATTCGCGCTCAGCCGGATACGGTGCGCATTGATCAAGCTGCATGATGATATCTGCCCCGATGAGCTCCTGGATGCGCATGTTCTCCTCAGGGGTCCAGAAGATGCGCGCGCCATCGTAGATGCTCTTGAATTCGACGCCATCATCGGTGAGCCTCACCGTGTCAGCCAGGCTGAAAACCTGGAAACCGCCTGAATCCGTGAGCATGGGGCCGGGATAGTGCATGAACTCGTGGATGCCTCCCGCCTCGGCAACAAGCTCCGCTCCTGGGCGCATGGCAAGGTGATAGGTGTTGGCAAGCACGACCTGGGCGCCCAATTGCTCAAGGCGGTCAGGGGTTATGCCCTTGACTGTGGCATGGGTGCCCACCGGCATGAACATGGGCGTATGGAAGGCTCCGTGAGCAGTCTGGTAGGTGAGTGCCCGGGCATGGCCCGACTGGGCATCCAGAGTACATTCGAACAAGGTCATGGGCCTCACGGCTCCACGCGCAATGACGCAGCCTCGCCCGGTTCATGGTCGCTGACAACAGCCCCCACCACCGCAGCCGCCTTGCGCAAGGCCGCCTCTTGATCGATGGGTATCACGGCATTCTCCACCAAGGTCTGCTCTGTCTTCGCATGGGGAATAGGGCCGGTGGCGATGCCCTGAGCGGGACTCGCGCAGGAAGGCAGCTCTGCCACCCATGTCGCCAGTTCCGCCAAGGAGCCGTTTCGCATCTGATTGATGTCCATCGATATAGGGTTCAGCAGATGATCAGTCACCAGATACCCATCCATGCCCAAGTCTGTACAGGCGAAGTCTTCCATAGTGTTGTTCCCCACCATGAGAACCTCATTTCCCGGCACACCGATGGCCGCAAGCACCTCGGCGAAGTAGGTCTGCTTGGGTTTGATGGATTTCGAGTTCTCGTAGCTGGTGATCCGATCGAAGGCCTGCGGGTCAACCCCGGCCCACGCCAGGCGATGCTTTACTGCCTGCCGAGGGAACATGGGCATCGTGGCCAGCACCAGCGGGTATCCCTTCTTTCGCAATGCCTCCACGATCTGGGAACTCAGAGGATTCGGCGTGAACCCATCCCCGATATGCGCGAAATCGGTGGCGTAGAACTCATCGGCTTTCTGACGCATCCGTTCGCGCTCCCCATCAGTCAGAGGTCGGCCTTGCGCTTCTTCGAACGAGACGAAGAACGCCTCCCAGAATGCCTCTTCGTTGGTGTGGTCATCATCATGGAGCGCCATGGCATGCGTGCCGCGCTTGAGCGCCTCCATGAACGCTGCGGCATCATAGCCCTGCTGGGCCATGAATGATCCGATGCGTTTGAAATAGGCTGCCATGAACTCATCGATGTCCATGGGAAGCAAGGTCCCATCCAAATCGAAGCAGATGGCACGATAGGCTCGCTTCGCATCAGTCATGATTCTCCTCTGTCATCGTGGTATTCGTATGACGTGCTAGTATACCCTGCATGGATCATCCGTCTGAAACATTCCATCCCCTGCCAGCTCCACAGCGGCTGCTTCTGCATGTCTGCTGCGGCCCCTGCTCCACTGCTCCCTTGCGCACCCTGCGTGAGCGCGGCGTGGAAGTCCATCTTCATTTCGCCAATGCCAACATCGCACCTCGCTCTGAGTACGAGCATCGACGGGATACCGCCCAGGCCTACGCTGAGAGCTTGGGGCTGCCCTTTGCCGAAGGAACCTACGAACCGAAACGATGGGCAGAGGCCATGTGTGCCATCCCTGAAGACAAGCGCGTCTCCACTGATGGCATCACGCCCCCTGAGGAGCGCTGCCGAGCATGTTATCGGCTCAGGTTCGAGGAAGCGGCAGCCTTCGCGGCGTCCCACGGCTTCGACGCCCTGGGCACGACGCTTTCAGTGAGCCCCTACCAGTACACGCACATCATTCAGGAGGAACTGGAGCGGGCATGCGCCGAGGCGGGCATCGTCCCCTTCTTCGAGGATTACTCTCCCCTCTACCCCGAGACCATCACCGCTTCCAAGGAAGCGGGGCTCTACCGACAGGATTACTGCGGCTGTCTCCCCTCGAAGGGGGAAGCGGATGCTGGTCGTGCCCAGCGGGCAGAAGAGCGACAGGCCCGAAAAGCCCGGCGGGCACACGCTCGAAAGGCGGAGGAGGCTGCATCCGCCCAACGCCGCCAAGAGCGCGCCGCTTGGGAGGCCAAGAAGGCTCACAGGCGCGCCATACTGAAGGCGCTGCGCACGCAGTCATCGGAAAGCGGGATCACCCATGGAAGATAGCCAGCTTGAGCGTTTCAGGAATATGCTTGATGATATGGTTGCCGAATATGATCGCACGGTCACCCAGCTTGACAGCCTCCGCGCAGCTGGAAAAATCAAGACGGCCACTTTCCAGCAGTTGACCGCGAACAAGGTGATGCTCCAATCAATGCTGGATCGCTATCGGAGATATGGCTTGCTATGAAGACCGCTGATTTCGATTACGACCTTCCTCCAGAGCTGATCGCCCAGACGCCCCACGTGCCGCGCGACGAATGCCGCCTGCTCGTGCTCAAGCGGGCAACGGGCACGCTGCAAGACTGCATTTTCCGAGATGTGCTGGATTACCTGCAACCGGAAGATCTTCTGGTTGCCAATGAGACCCGCGTGCTTCCCGCCCGCCTCATCGGCCAGAAGCGTGGCAGCGGGGGCGCAGCCGAGGTGTTCCTCCTTCGCGAAGCCCAAGGGCCCGAGGCGCGAACGAACAAGGTCGCCTTCTGGGAGGCGCTCGTGCGCCCCGGCAAGCGTCTGAAGCCTGGCAACGGTGCCATCGTTGACTTCTTAGATGCCGAAGGACGTGTCGTGCTGTCAGCCGAAGTGGTTGACTGGACGCCAAACGCCCAGAAGGGTGAGCGCGTGGTGCGCATCTCCACCCAGCTTTCCTCCCTTGATGAAGCCCTCCATGCAGCTGGCAAAACCCCGCTGCCTCCCTACATCAAGGGCTATGCGGGAGATGAGGAACTCTATCAGACCGTCTACGCCCGCCGCGAATCCTCAGCCGCCGCTCCCACGGCAGGACTTCATTTCACCCCTGAGCTCATCGAAGCCTGCAAGGCGAAGGGCGTTGGCTGGGCAACCGTGGAGCTCGAAGTGGGATTGGACACGTTCCGTATCGTGGATGAGGAAGACGCCGAAAGCCACACCATGCACACCGAACGCTATACCGTGCCTCAGGCCACGGTGGATGCCATCAGGCAGACGAAGGAATCGGGTGGTCGGGTGGTGGCGGTGGGCACCACCAGCGTGCGATCCCTGGAAAGCGCCTGTCGGGATGCGGACAGCCAGTTCGTAGGCCTTGAATCCAAAGGTCGCGCGTCCACCAGCCTCTTCCTCTTGCCGGGAAGCAGCTTCCATGTGGTGGATGCTCTCATCACGAACTTCCACGTGCCCCGCTCCACGCTCATGATGCTGGTGTCAGCCTTCGCCAGCCGTGATCAGATCATGGCTGCCTATGCCCATGCGATAGCCGAACGCTACCGCATGCTCTCCTTTGGCGACGCCATGCTGATCCTGTAAATGACAATGAATCCTTGGATAAAAAAAAGACCCTTGCGAAGCAAGGGTCTTTTGGAATCGTGTTTTTGCTTTACAGCTTGCAGACGTTGCTAGCCTGCAGCTTGCCGTTCTGACCGGTGGTCACATCGAAGGAAACCGCTGCCCCTTCGTCCAGAGTCTTGAAGCCGTCCATCTGGATCTCCGAGAAATGAACGAACAGATCCTCGCCATCAGGCTGAGAGATGAATCCGTAGCCCTTCTCGGGGTTGAACCACTTAACAGTACCTTCCGCCATGCTAAATCCTCTTTCCTAAAGTCATGCTTTCGCAAGACCTTACAACCGACGCTCAAGCTGTCACCTTCGCAGTTTGAGCATGCCCCCTTGTATGGAGCATGCATCACTATACGCTAAATGAAACCTGTTTTGTGAGAGGATTTTGAAGCACTTTGATTTTCCTTGAACTCGTTGCCAAACTGACAACTTCCATCAAACGCCTCCCTGTATGCATTTTGGAAGGACCCGTCCTGATACACCTGTCATGTATAAAACGAAGGGTGGAGCGAAGGCTGCGTGGCTTCTGAGCGGAGCCCCCTTCTCTTTATACATTCAAGGTATATTCTGAAGAGGCCTTGCTCTACCTCTCTGAAGGCTCATCTGGAAGATAGGCCGCCATGGTTTCCAAGATCTGAGGCATCATGGTTTCAGGGCCACCCTGCATGTCAGAGATGTCATGTCCATAGGCGGACGCGATCGCACATGCCTGACTGCGACGAAGAGCGGCGATTTCATCGTTTCCCGCTTCGGCCTGATAGGCTGAAGCCAGCAGAATGGAACGAGCGACGTATTCTGAGACCTCAGGATCGGTTCCCATGACCTGCATGATCTGGGCAATGGAGTCAGGTGTGAGTGCGAGGAAGGACTCGCCATCTATGGCTACCGCCTCGCCTATCGCCTGTTCGAGAAATCGCGCCGCTTCCTGAGGGTCCTTCTTGCCGGAATCACGGGTGGCAGTGCGCACGACCGCAGCTGCCAAATCCATCAGCATCTTGACGATATAGTCTTGATGAAGCATGACATCCCTCGCTTACAGCAGGCGCAGGTCCACTTCCTTCAGCTGACGTGCCGTGACCTCGGAGGGTGCCCCGGTCATGGGGTCAGCCGCACTGGAGGTCTTCGGGAATGCGATGACATCGCGGATGGACTCCTTGCCGGCCAACAGCATGACCAAACGGTCAAGACCCAAGGCGATGCCGCCATGCGGAGGCGTGCCGAGCGAAAGCGCATTGAGCAGATGCCCGAACTTCTCATCGATGTTCTCATCCGTCAGGCCCAAGACACGAAGAACACGCCGCTGCTCCTCAGGGTCATGGATGCGGATGGAGCCACCGCCCATCTCATAGCCGTCCATGACGATGTCATACGCATAGCTGCCGCAGGCCAGAGGATCGGTTTCCATGAGGTCAATGTCCTCATGGCATATCTTGCTGAAGGGATGATGCTCGGCAGCGTACTTCTTCTCATCCTCGTCGTATTTGAACATGGGGAAGTCGACCACCCAGAGAAGTGCATGACCCTCACGGGGAACATCCAGAAGGTCAGCCATGTGCAGACGCAGAGCGGAAAGGACCGCATTGGCAACGGAAGGCTTGTCGGCCGCGAAGAGCAGGAGGTCTCCCGGCTCCACCTCCATCTCGGCTTTGAGCGCAGCCCATTCGTCATCGGTGAAGAACTTCTTGATGGGGCTCTTCTCCTCACCCGCTGTGGTGAACGCCACCCAGGCCATCCCCTTGGCGCCATTGGCCTCAGCGATGCTGGCCAGCTTCTCCACATCCCCCCGGCTCCAGTCACCAGCGCCTTTCGCATTGATGGCCTTCACCACACCCCCTGATTGCGCCACGCTGGCGAATACCTTGAAGCCCGTGTCGCGCACGATGTCAGTGATGTCGTGAAGCAGCATCCCGAACCGAGTGTCAGGACGGTCGCAGCCGTACTTGTCCATAGCCTCAGCATAGGGCATGCGCTGAAGCGGCAATGCCAGGTCAAGGCCCACCGCCTGGAAGACCTCGTGCAGCACGTCTTCCATCATGGTCATGACGTCGTCTTCGGTGACGAAGGACATCTCGATATCCACCTGGGTGAATTCTGGCTGTCGATCAGCACGCAGATCCTCATCTCGGAAGCAACGGGCTATCTGGAAGTAACGCTCCACTCCCGCCGCCATCAGCATTTGCTTGAACTGTTGGGGGCTCTGGGGAAGCGCATAGAACTTCCCGGGATTGGGGCGCGAAGGCACGATGTAGTCGCGAGCACCCTCAGGAGTGGAATTCGCCAGGATGGGCGTTTCCACCTCCACGAAGCCTCGCTCATCAAGCGCGCGGCGCATGGCCTGCATGACCGTGTGGCGCAATTTCAGATTGGCGTACATCTCAGGACGGCGCAGATCTAGATAGCGCCATTTCATGCGGGTGGTCTCATCGGTTTCGATGCCATCCTCGATGGCGAAGGGCGGAGTGAGGGACTTGTTCAGCACTTGGATGCTGTTGGCCAGGACCTCTATTCTGCCTGTGGGCATATCCGGGTTCACGGCATCCTCAGAACGCAGGCGCACCCGACCCTCCACCCTGATGACATCCTCACGTCCGATATGCTCGGCACAGGAGAAATCCTCTGCACTGACGCAGTCAGGATCAACGACGATCTGGGTGTAGCCCGCACGGTCACGCAAGTCGATGAAGATGAGGCCGCCGTGGTCGCGGTTGTGCCATGCCCAACCGACAAGCGTCACCTGCCTGCCGTCGTCTGCCACGTCCAGCTGCCCACAGGTGGCAGTATGCATGCTGTATTCATTGATGAGATCAGCCATCTTGATACGGTCCCTTCAGTCATTGCTCAAAACTGCAACATTGTACGCTAATATGCGGCGAACACCACGACATTGCCTTTTCCGAGGGACCGCGGGGATGCCCACATCTCCCCCTTGTGCGTCCCTGTTGCTAGAGCGCCATGGTGTGGATGAAACCCACCGCCTCGTCCTTTTCGATGGTGCGCTCCTCATGGGAATCCATATCCCGAACACGGACCACGCCTTCCGCCAACTCATCAGGGCCGAGGATGACCACCACCTGCGCCCCCAGTTTGTCTGCCAGCTTGAACTGGCTTTTCAGCGAACGTCCCTGACAATCCGTCTGGGCCGCGATGCCTGCATCGCGAAGCAGTTGGGCCAAAGCGAATCCATCAATGCGCACCTCATCATTCACACAGGCGATGAAAGCCTGACAGGCCTTCACGCGAGGAAGCCTGATACCGGCCTTTTCCAAGACATCCGCGCATCGCTCGAAGCCAAGAGCGAATCCGAATCCCGGAGTAGGACGGCCTCCAACCTCTTCGGCCAGCTTGTCATAGCGACCACCGCCGCCAATGGCATTCTGCGCCTTGTCAGAACCTGCCACCTGCACCTCGAAGACGGTGCGGGTGTAATAGTCCAACCCCCGCACCAACCGGGCATCTTCCACATACGTGATACCCGCGAGCCGGAGCAGCGTGCGCACCTCGTCGAAATGGGTGGCGCATTCCTCGCACAGATAGTCGCTGATCCTCGGTGCTCCCACCATCACGGCGGCGCAATCCTCATTCTTGCAATCGAAGGCACGGAGGGGATTCAGCGCCATGCGCGTAAGGCAGGTTTCACAGAGCTGCTCAGCATGGTCCTCCATATAGCCACGCACCGCATCGCGATAGGCGGGACGACATCTCTCGCAGCCCATGGAATTCACCAGAAGCGTCATGGAGCTTTCAGGAACACCCACTTCAGCGAAGAAGCGCATGAGCATGATGATGCCCTCGGCGTCGATGGCGGAAGCATCCGCTCCCAGACACTCGATGCCCACTTGGTTGAACTCGCGCTGACGCCCCTTCTGGGGACGTTCGGCACGGAACATGGGGCCTGCATACATGAGCTTGGCAGGAGGAGCCCCTTGGGGGACGAGATCATGCTGAACGCAGGCGCGCACTACCCCCGCTGTCCCCTCAGGGCGCAGGGAGAGGCGGCTTTTGCTGGGCAGCGATTCTCCGTCAAGCAACTTCGCAAGATTCGCTCCCGAAATAGCCGTGAACATCTCCTTGCTGACGACATCGGTCGCCTCGCCGATGCCACGCACGAACAGCTCCGTCCGTTCCATGATGGGCGTTTCTATGGGCAGGTAGCCATAGCGTCCAAAGACCTCTTGGGCCGTGCGCTTGAACTCCTCCCAGAACAGCTTGCGACTGGGCAGCATGTCAAAGGTACCCTCAGGGGCATTGATCGCCATGTTCGTCTCCTTGATCTTTCGAAAGGGCAGTTCCTGATGAATCGCCCGGCTGGTTCATTGGGCCCCCGCTGTGCTACAGATGCTCCACGACAAGATCGCCCATGCGGACCGTTCCCACGATCCTGTCCCGGGGAGTGGAGGCATCGGCGATGTCGCCGGTTCGCCATCCCGCATCAAGCACACAGGTCACAGCACGGCGGACATCGTCAGCAGCTCCTTGCATGTCGAAGCTGTAGCGAAGCATCATCTCAACGGAGAGGATCTGGGCCAGAGGGTTGGCGATTCCCTTGCCAGCGATGTCAGGGGCACTGCCGTGCGAAGGTTCGTAGAGAGCCGTGCCATCCCCCAGACTGGCACTGGCCAGCATTCCCAATGAACCGGTGATCTGAGCCGCTTCGTCAGAGAGGATGTCACCGAACATGTTCTCCGTGACCATGACATCGAAATCAGCTGGGCGCGTGATCAGCTGCATAGCGCAGTTGTCCACCAGCAGATCCTCCAATTCCACATCCGCATAGTCTGCATCATGGATCGCGTGGACGATCTCACGCCAGAGGCGTGATGACTCCAGAACATTCGCCTTGTCAACTGACGTGACCTTGCCTCGGCGCTTGCGTGCCGCCTCGAAGGCCTGGCGGGCAATGCGATCTATCTCGTATTCCCGATATTCCATGGTGTCGTAGGCACGCTGGCCACGCGCACCATTCGGACCTGCCCCCTCCTCGTCATAGAACCGCTCACGCATTCCGAAGTACACGCCACCTGTCAGCTCGCGCACCATCATGAGATCGACTCCATCGATGACGTCGGGCTTCAGCGTGGATGCCTGGGAAAGCGCATCGAATATCTGCACTGGTCGCAGGTTGGTATAGAGCTCCAAGCCCTTCCGTATTCCCAGAAGCCCCTGTTCGGGGCGAGGGCTGGAAGGGTCGGTGGTATCCCATTTCGGACCCCCTACCGCCGCCAGCAGAACAGCATCCGCCGCCTTGGCCGCTTCAAGGGTGCTCTCGGGCAGAGCGGTACCGAATTCATCAATGGCGCAGCCGCCCAGAGCAGCTTCGGTGTAGGTGAAGGCGGTGTCATGCTTCGCACCCACGGCATCAAGCACCTTCACCCCCTCGGCGATGATCTCAGGTCCGATGCCATCGCCTGGCAGCAGGCAGATCTTGTAGGTCTTCATGGACTTCCTTTCTTGCATGATGTCAGGCCTTCGGCCTGGTGTGCCGCCAAGATGGCACCTACGAAGCCTTGGTGCAGAATATCCGTAGATGCTGGCTTGCCAGCACTCGGACTGCTACTGGGCCAACTTCTCCTTCCAGCGGTTCACCAACCCACCCGCTTCGATGATCTCGGCAATGAAGGGCGGGAACGGCTGTGCCTTGAATTCCTGACCGGTGGTCACATCGGTGATGGTGCCCGCATTCGTATCCACGCACACCGTGTCCCCTTCCTTGATGGCATCCACCGCCTCAGAGCATTCCATGATGGCAAGACCGGTATTGATAGCATTGCGGTAGAAGATACGCGCAAAGGATTTCGCAATGACCACATCGATGCCTGCCGCCTTGATGGCGATGGGTGCATGCTCGCGTGAAGAGCCGCAGCCGAAGTTCTCCTCCGCCACGATGACATCCCCCGGCTGCACACGCTCGACGAAGGTGTCATCCAAATCCTCCATGCAATGCGCGGCCAGTTCCTGGGCATCGGACGTGTTCAGATAGCGAGCGGGGATGATGACGTCAGTGTCTATATCGCGGCCATATCGAAATGCAGTGCCTTTGAATTCCATCTGCGTGAACCTCCTTGCGCGCTAGTTCAATTCAGCCAGGTTGATGTTGATCGTTCCGCCGAAAAGCCCCTCCGGGGCAGGGGCAGGGGCCTCATTTGCAGCAGCGTCCTGTTGGATGAGATTCACGAACGTGACACCGGATTCCTGCAAAGACTGGTCAAGCGTCCGCTTTGGCCGCCTTGACGCATCAGGCGGTACCTGTTCTCGGTGTGGCAGGTCATCCGGCAAGCCGATATGCCCCAGCACCGCACTGGCAGCAGCCACGGCAGGACTTGCCAGATAGACCTCGCTTTCAGGGTGCCCCATGCGCCCAACGAAGTTGCGGTTGGTGGTGGCGATGGCACGCTCGCCTGCCGCCAGGATGCCCATGTAACCGCCTAGGCAGGGACCGCAGGTGGGAGTGCTCACCGCACAGTTCGCTGCCAGGAAGACATCCATCAGCCCTTCATCGACGCAAGCCTGATACACCGCTTGCGTGGCGGGGATGATGATGCAGCGCACATCAGGATGCACCGTCCGCCCACACAACACCTCTGCCGCCTGGCGCATGTCGATGAGACGGCCATTGGTGCATGATCCTATGACCACTTGGTCAATCGTGACATCCCGCGCCTCGGCAGCCGGACGCGTGTTGGACGGAAGATGCGGAAAGGCCACCGTTGGAACCACGTCTTCAGCTTCAATAGTGATGACCTCTGCGAATTGCGCATCCGGATCAGAATAGTAGGCGGTGAAGGGACGCTCGGTCCGACCTTCCAGATACTGGCGCGTGACCTCGTCCACCGGAATCAAGCCCGCCTTCCCTCCAGCTTCGATGGCCATGTTCGACACACTCAGCCGCTCGTCCATGGAAAGCGCTTCGATGGCACTGCCAGTGAATTCCATGGCCTTGTACAAAGCGCCGTCAACTCCGATCTTGCCGATGATGTGCAAGATGAGATCCTTGCCGGTCACTCCAGGGGCAAGCGTGCCGTTCACTACGAACTTGATGGTCTCCGGCACCTTGAACCAGGCTTTGCCCACCGCCATGCCCACACCGGCATCCGTTGACCCCACGCCTGTTGAGAAGGCCCCCAAGGCACCATAGGTGCAGGTGTGACTGTCCGCTCCAATGATCAGATCTCCCGCACCCACAACCCCCTGCTCGGGCAGCAATGCATGCTCAACCCCCATGCATCCCACCTCATAGAAGTGCGATATGCCCTGTTCGCGGGCAAACTCACGGACCACCTTCGCCTGCTCGGCACTCTTGATATCCTTGTTGGGGACGTAATGGTCAGGCACCAGCACCACTTTGTCACTGTCGAATACCTGATCGGTGATGTCGCTGCAGGTGCGAATGGCAATGGGAGCCGTCACATCATTCGCCAGCACCAGGTCAAGATCGCACTCGATAAGCTGGCCGGGCTCAACCTCATCCAAGCCGGCATGGGCTGCCAGTATCTTTTCAGCCATGGTCATTGATCGCGTCATGGGCTTCTCGTCGCTCCTTCGCTCTTCCGTTCTGCGAACTGCGGGTGATTCTAGCACTCAGAGGGTGGGCGCGTCTGAGCTTGAATGATAGAATTGCGGCCTGTGGGGACGTGGTGGAATTGGCAGACACAGCGGACTTAAAATCCGCCACCTCGCGGTATCAGGGTTCGAGTCCCTGCGTCCCTACCATCCATCTCGTTTGTGAAGCCATCTCCACATCTTTATGAACGCTCTGTGAAAACGCACGGTTCTTTGAACTGTTTGTGAACATCTTGCGAACCGCCTTCGCCGAAGTTGTGAAGAGTCCTCCATTCCAATGAACCATTCCGTCACGAAAACGTAATCTCTTGACCCACAGAGACGCGAACGCACTTCCCTTGAGGAAACACCTACCCGAAACGACTCGCGCCGCCTTCGCGAGAATGAGCGTCGATGCCCATCTGAGAGCCAACAGGATGGACGAATCACCGTCTGCAAGGCGCAGGAGCGCAGACCCGGAGCGAAGGACAACGTTTGAGTACGCAAGGCAATCGTAAATGGGAGCATGGCAAGCATGCCCGCATCAGTCAACGCACCGCAACCGCAATCAAATGCAAGAAAGGGCTTGCCCACGCATCCTTGGCCTTGATGCTCAGCGTAAGCACGGCAGCCGTCACCCAAGGAGCAAGCATCGCCTTCGCCTCTGAAGTGCCGGAAGAGCCAACCGAAGAAGCCATTCCCTCCACCTGTTTGGCGGAATCCTCACTTGCCGCCTGCACGGATGCCCTCAACCTTGATCTTGGTTCAGGCGCCTCGCTCATGGACGTTGCCACTCACGACGCCGACAAGGCGCGCGCAGTATGGGCTGACCAGCTCATCGATGAGGCCTACGCCCATCTGGGAACCCCGTATGCCTATGGAGGGACCACCCCATCAGGATTCGATTGCTCCGGCTTTACCGGATACGTCTACAACAAGGTGCTCGGCATGGAGTTGCCTCGGTCTGCAGCAGCCCAGTCGGAATTGGGTGAGGAACTGTCCCTTGACGAAGCAAAGCGGGGAGATCTCATCTTCTGGGGAGGCCGTGGAGGCGTCTATCACACGGGCATCTATCTTGGAGATGGCGAATACATCCACGCTTCAGCCAGCAAAGGGGTCAGCATACAAAACATCAGCACCTACACGCCCTCCTTCGCCAAACGCGTGATCTAGGAGAAAGGGTGTCAGGCGGCTACAAGGCTGCGCAGAGTGCATCCAGAAGCGTGATGGCGAAATGCTGGGCGCTCCGATCCTCACCCGCGCCTTCCCAGCTCTCTCCCGGCACGACGATGCGAATGCGGCGAGGTTGGTTTCCCTGGGCGCTCTGCAATGCCCCTGAAAGCCTCACAGACAGCGAATCATCATCGATGTAGGAAACGGTGGGGACGCCATCCCCCTCTGCCTTCATGGCAATCTGCACCAAGATCATGGAAGCATCCGGCTCCACCGAGAGGGCGTCAGCACTCACAAGCTTGCTGGCGGGATTGGTGGCCAATGCCAGATTCGACATACGCGATGCCACCGACCGCGTGAAGGGGGTCATCCCGAACAGGCAGAGCGCATGCTTTTCCAAGACATCGGCTGCGCGGGCGAAACCCAGATGCCTGCTGCCCGAAAGCGATCCCTTTCCCGCCCAGGAATGCTCGAGGCTGCGCAAGGCCGTGAAGGTGTAGGCGCCGGCTATCCCGTCAGATGGCAGGCCGAGATTCATCTGGAACTTGCGCAGGGCATCTTCAGTATGGGCTCCAAAGACGCCGTCTTCGCCGCCTATGAGAAATCCCAAGGCCCCCAATGCCTGCTGCAGCTCCTCCACGTCATGTCCCTGGAAATTCGGCATGCGCAGATAGAGCGTGCGATCCCCCAGACTGTAGGACGCATCCACGAGAGCCTGCCATACCTCAGCGTCAACCTCCGTGCGCACATCCAATCCGAAGGTATCGCAGAATGCCTGGACGGCGTCAGCGGTCGCCTCGCCGAAGATGCCATCCACCGCCTGCTGGGGCAGCAGTCCGAGCAACGCAAGCCGCTGCTGCACATCCTCAACGGCAACACCGGTATTTCCCTGCTTGATGATCTTCACGAATGCCCCTATCGCAGGCGGTTCACGAACCAGTCCGCCATGGATTCCAACATATTCCGCGCATCACTTGGCTTGAGCATCTCATTCAGGCGAACCTTTGCGATCTCAGTCAGGTTCTCGGCATATGAGCGAGCATAATCGATGCTTCCCGCTTCGGTCATGAGATCAACAGCCTCAGCAAGCACTTGCGGTTCCTTTGACCGGGAGGACAGGATGCCTATCAGCCGCTCTCGCTCATTGCCTTCCAGAGTCTGAAGGGCATGGACCACGACCAAGGTGCGCTTGCCTTCCGTGATATCGTTGCGAAAATCCTTCTTGGTGCTTTCCTCGCGACCCACCAGGTTGAGCAGGTCATCTTGGATCTGGAATGCGAGACCCGTATCAAGCCCGTAGTTGCGCAGCGCCTCGATCTCTGATTCTGTTCCACCACCGATGATGGCACCTATGGCCAAGGGAACCGCCCCTGAGTAATGGGCGGTCTTGTGGGTGGCCATGACCAGATAGTCCTCGGGTGTGATGTCGTAGCGCGCATCGCGGGCCCAACCGATGTCCAATGCCTGGCCCTCCACGGTGCGTCGCGTCATCTCCACCAATTCGGTCACCACGCGCACCTTCGTCGCATCATCAAGGCCCGCATCGCGCATGACCGTGCCGTTCACCAGTGACAGCGCAAGGTCTCCCATGTTGATGGCCAGCCCCAGCCCTTCGCTCAGATGGAGACACGGTTCACCCCGCCGCAACTCCGCTTCATCGGCGATGTCGTCATGGATGAGGGCAGCGGTATGGAAATGCTCGATGGCGGCCGCTGCAGAGGTGGCCAGATCGGCATTCCCCCCCACGGCAAGGCAGGCGGCGAAGCAGATCAAGGGGCGATGCCGCTTTCCACCATTGTCGGAATAGACGCGAAGCGGGCCATACAGATAGCGGTCCATATCAGGATGCGTTCCTGCAGGGATGAAGCTGTTGATGAGCCCCCCAACCCGGTTCGCGTAGCAATCAAGGTATTCTTCGAATGTCGTCGGCTGGCGCTCAACCGAGCCCAAGATCTCAGTGATGGTTTCCATATTCCCTGACTTACCGGCTGCGTCCATGATGTTGTGCCGCCCATAATATCATTCCCTGGAGGATGTCAGATTCGCTGGCCGTGAACTCTCCGACATTGAACGCCTCCATGACCCTTGAAAGGATGAGCAATCCCGCCACGATCACCGGCGCGCGGCGCGGATCAAGCCCGGTCACCTGTTCACGCTCGCACTCCGACAGAAGGGCAAGCCGATGCAACAGCGCCTGCAAGGCATCAAGGGAAAGCCGTGCTCCATGCACGCGCGCCGCATCATAGGTTTCCATGTGCTCGTGCATGCTGATGGCGCTGGTGGCCGTGCCAGCCACCGCGAAGAGACGTGCTGAGGCGAAGGCAGCGGGCAGGGTGGCTGCCCACGGGATGATCTGCCCATCTACCCAGGCACTGGCCCGTGCGATGTCAGCTGCACAGGGTGGATCATCTTCGAAGAAGCGCTCCGTCAACCTTCGGCATCCCACATCGAAGGAGCGGAAGAAGTCAGGGGAGCACCCCGCATACCCGAAGGAGATCTCGGTGGAACCGCCACCCACATCAACCACCATGAGCGCATCTTCCCCGTATGTTCCTGCCGATACACCACGAAACGTGAGCGCTGCTTCCGTTTTCCCATCGATGACCTCAAGGCTCAACCCTCGGTCAGTGAAAATGCGACGGAGCTCCTCGGCGTTGCTGGCATCCCGAGCGGCTGACGTGGTGACTGCGACCGTGGCGATAACCGGCTCAGAGGGTGTTGACGCTTCGTCCCGAAGGCGCAGGAACCCGTCAAGGGCCGAAGCCACCCGGTTTATGGCGCGTGGATTCAGGCGCCCGGTCGCATCCGTTCCTTCGCCCAGGTTCGTCACCTCATAGGCGCGCACCACATCCCGGACTTGGCCGCCATCGACATCCGCTACCAGAAGTCGACTGGTTACCGTTCCGATGTCTATAGCCGCGAAACGCTCCATGCCCATGGGATATGCCGCCAGCCTATCCGCGGTCGTATGCGAAGAGGATATCCAAGACCCCGGAATACCAGGTTTCAGGAGCCGCCACGCTTCCCGGTGCCACATTGGCATGGAAATCGGGGCTCGCATCAACGTCGATGCCGATAACGCTTGCCGTTTCCTCATCGGGCTTGATCAATCCGAATTCCGTGTGCGCCTTGTCCTCAAGGCCATCTTCGGTGGAAAGATAGTCCACCGTGGACTGAAGGGCATCGTTGCGCTCTTGGACGGCTGCATATTCCGCCGAGAGCCTGTCGCGCTCACGCACCTGCTGATAGTATTGCTGGGCCGGTGTATAGATTGAACCGACGAGCATCACGGCGAAGAAGGCGAAGATGAGCACCATGGCATTGCGTTTGAAGCGGGATGACAGCTGTGGAAGGCTGATGCGCGAAAGGCCTGGGATGGCGAATGCACCCGAAGCGCCACTTCCATGCCGTCCCTGCACCCGAGCCGCCTTCTTCTGGGATGAGGTCATCTTCGGCTCATGCAGCGCCGCCCGCGGTGCGCCTTCCGAAGGGAAGGATGCCTCATCACCCCCATAGCTTCTCTCGAATGCCCGTTCTGCCTGGCTCTTCGAACGAGCCTTGCGGGCTTCTCGCCACTTCTTCGACCAAGAGGCGAACACACCTTGCGAAGCCGGCTCTTGGCCACTCTCCTCCTCGATCAGGTCCTCTTCCGAGAAGATGGCGGAGCGTGGAACACCATCATCCTGACGCTCCTGCCAAGAGCTGAAAGCCTCTTCGCCGAAATCAAGCTTGAAGATGTTGTTGAGGTTCTCGCTGTCCTGCCTCCGAGAGAAGACAGGCTGATCATGCTCTGAAGAACGCCTGCGTGATGACGCATGCATGGTGCGACGGACGTCATCAAAGGCAACGATGTTCGATTGCTGAGCCAAAGGAAGCGCTCCTGTTGCAACTGGTTCGGTTAAGGTTCGTTCATGCAATGAAGCTGTTGGTTAGGGTACCATCATCCGGCGACGTTTCCAACCCCTCTTGAGCCATCTATAGGTCAAGTCCGTCGATGAAGGCCATCCACTTCTCAAAGGATTCGTCACTGATGGCATGTTCCATCATGCAGGCCTCTTCCTCAGCGGTCTTCGCATCGATGCCAAGCCCCCGATTGAGAAACGTCGTCAAGGCCCGATGCCGATCCAATACCTTGTTGCCATAGGCCTCCCCTGCTGGCGTGAGGGTGATGTCACCATAATAGGGCTGGGTCACCAGTCCCTTCTCCTTGAGAATGGTCACTGCCTTGCTGACCGAGGCTTTGGACACACCAAGCTTTTCCGCCACATCCACCGCCCGTATCGGCTGCTCCCTGCTGCCGCCGATCATGACCATCGCTTCCAGATAATCCTCATGGGAGGGGGATATCTTCTTCTCCATTGCGCCTCATCCTCTCCACGCGCTCATGCATCCTCACCACGCTCAAGCTGCTCAGTGGCCGAAAGCCATTCCTCCTCGAGCGCCAAAAGCGTCTCCTGGGTTGCCTTCACCCGCCCCTCTGCCTCGGACAAGGCAAGGTAGTCAGTGGGATCAAGCAATCCCATGGCCGCGTTTGCTTCCTCTATCTTAGCCGTTGTCGTCTCCATCTTCCGCTCAAGGGACGCCACAAGCTTCTTCAGACGCTGCCGCTCCTTGTTAGAAAGCCTCGCAGGCGCCTCTTTCTCACGAGCATCGTCTCCGGCCTTCTGCCCGGACGACAGGCCTTGCTCCTGCACGGCAGGCGTCCCGGAAGCCTGGCCCGCATCCGCGGCTTCCCTTGAGTGAGCTGCCAGTTCGAGGTACTCATCCACGCCCCGCGGCAGATGACGAAGGTGGCCGTCCAGAAGCGCGAACTGATGATCGGTCACCCGCTCCATCAGATAGCGGTCATGCGTCACCAGGATGAGCGTGCCGGGCCAGCCATCAAGCATATCCTCAACCGCGGCCAGCATGTCTATATCCAGGTCGTTGCCCGGTTCGTCCAAGATGAGCACATTGGGTTCTTCCAGAAGAATCATCATCAGTGCCAGTCGCCGCTTCTGACCACCAGAAAGGCTTGCCACCGGCTCGTTCAAGTCAGCCTTGTCGAAACCGAGCCGTTCCAGAAGCTGACTTGAGGTTGCTTCCTTGCCATCCAGCATCGTGCGATGGGGAAAGCGCGCAACTGCCTGGCGAACCCTATCCCCTTCGAACGCGCGAAGATTGTCAAGATGTTGCGAGAGCACCGCGAAACGTACGGTTTGACCGATCTTGACCCGACCACGCGTGGGAGCCATCGCCCCTTCGATGACACGCAGAAGCGTGGTCTTGCCAGCGCCGTTTCCCCCGACGATGCCAATACGATCACCCGGGCCTATCGCCCACGTGATGTCATCGAGAACGCGGTGCATGCCGTCTGATCCCTTGAAGCTGACTGAGACGTTCTCCAGGTCAACAACCTGCTTTCCAATGCGAGCCATTGCCATGCGCTTGAGTTGGATGTCATCACGCAGTTCAGGAACATCGGCAATGAGCGCCTTGGCGGTCGCCACATGGAACTTCGGCTTGGTGGCTCGAGCGCGTGCCCCGCGGGAGAGCCATGCCAATTCCCGGCGCAGGGCATTCTGCCGCTTCTGTTCAGCAAGCGCCGCCTGACGCTCCCGCTCGACCCGCTGCATGATATAGGCAGAGAAGCCCCCTTCGAAAGGAAGGACGCGTCCTGCATGCACCTCCCACATGGTGTTGCACACCTCATCCAGAAACCATCGGTCGTGGGTGACCACCAGAAGCGCACCCGCATCCTTGCGCCACCGACCCTTCAAGTGCTGGGCCAACCATGTGATGGCACGGATGTCCAGATGATTCGTCGGCTCGTCAAGCATGAGCACGTCCCAGTCCTGAGCCAGGACACGGGCAAGGTCCACCCGACGCCGCTGACCACCTGAAAGCGTCCCCACCTGCGCATCCCAGGAGATATCCTCCAAAAGGTTGTCGAAGATGGCCCGTATCCTGGCATCCGATGCCCAAAGGTACTCAGGAACATCACCGACCACTGACGTTCGCACGGAATCAGTGTCAACCAGGACATCGGCCTGAGCAAGCAGTCCCACGCTCACGCCACCCGTACGAATGACGCGCCCCGAATCCGCCTCCCGTTTTCCCGCCAGCAGATTCAAAAGCGTAGATTTGCCGTCCCCGTTCCGACCGACGATACCGATACGCTGACCGCTGTCCACCCCCAGGGACACTTCGGCTAGGACCGTCTTCGACGGCACCTCCACACATGCCTTCTCGCAGCCCAGCAGAAACGCCAAGAGCAGCCCTTTCTCCATTTATCGTCGTGTGCGAGTATATCCCACCCGGGGAAGTCCACAGCCCCGAAACAGTTGTTCGCCGTGTCCCCCGGAATGCACCAGGTTGGCAAGCTGCGTGCTTCGCATGACGCAGGCTGAAGCCTGCGCTACAAGCCTTCGACAAGGAAGGCGATACAGCATCTTGATTTCAACGTCGTAGGGGTCGATCCGAGCCGTAGGGGTCGATCCGAGCGAAGCGGAGATCGACCCAATCGACCCAATCGACTGGGTCGGACCGTGGGCGTCCCCGTTGTCCGCTTAGGTATCGGCATGACGACAGGCACCGACCATACGGCCAGTGCCTGTCATGTTCGCCTGAGAAGATAAGGGAGAGAGGAGGGGGAGCCTATGCTCCTCAGGCATTATCGAGAGTCGCTGCCATCTTCTTGACAGCTTCGCAGTTGACGCAGGAATCCTTTGAATGCGGATCGTTCTGCTTGCCGCATCCGTGGCAGTGGCCATCGCAATGGTCTCCGCAGTCGCACATACCGCGCTTCACCAGGCGATGGACAGCCAAAGCTGCACAGACGATGATGAGGGCAAGCAGGATGATGGTTGAGATACTCATCATGCAGCCTCCGCATTCAGAGCGCGCTGAGCCTTCGCATTCTCATCCATGTTGTACTTCGGCATGGGACGGAACAGTAGGAACAGCATGAGCGCCGCAACGGCCAGAGCGATGACGGTCCAGATATTGAACGCCACCTCACCGGCAGCCAAGCCACCCAACTGGTAGATCATGAGTCCCACGCACCAGCCGAAGGCGCACATGTAGCCGATGGCCGCCCAAGTCCACTTCGCTGAGGCCATCTGGCGACGAATGGTGCCAATGGCGGCAAAGCAGGGAGCGCACAGCAGGTTGAAGGCGCAGAAAGCCATGATCGCCGCCGAGCCGCCGCCGAGCATCACTCCGAAGCTCTCCCAGAGAGTTGGGTCCGTCTCGCCAACCTCGCCGAGTTGCGTGAGGATGCCAACGGTGGCAACCACATTCTCCTTCGCCACCAGGCCCGTGATGGACGTGACGGTAGCCTCCCAGTTGCCGAACCCGAGCGGAGCGAAGATCCAAGCAAGCAGGCTGCCAAGACCGGCCATCAAGCTGTAATCGAGATAACCGTCCATCTCGGAGTCGAGCAGGCCGAAGGCGCCGTCGTACACGCCGAAGTTCATCAGGAACCAGATGACGACGGTGGACAGGAAGATGATGGTTCCGGCCTTCACGATGTAGCTCTTCACACGCTCCCACATGGAGAGCAGTACGCTCTTCACGGTGGGCAGATGATACTGGGGAAGCTCCATGATGAAGGGGGCCACTGCACCCGCGAATGCCTTGAACTTCTTCAGGATGATGCAACTGATGATGATGGCCGCTAACCCCATGAAGTAGAACAGCGGTGCCACCCACCAGGTGCTTTCATAGTCAGAGCCCGCCAGCGCACCGAATACCAGCGCGATGATAGGCAGCTTCGCACCGCAGGGGATCATCGTAGTGGTCATGATGGTCATGCGGCGATCCTTCTCGTTCTCGATGGTCTTGGTGGCCATGACGGCAGGCACGCCGCAGCCGGAAGCAATGAGCATGGGGATGAAGCTCTTGCCGGAAAGTCCGAAGCGGCGGAAGATGCGGTCCATGATGAATGCGACGCGGGCCATGTAGCCGCAGCCCTCCAAGAAGCCGAGCAGCAAGAACAGGATGATCAGCTGTGGGATGAAGCCGATGACCGCGCCGACGCCAGCGATGATGCCGTCGACGATCAAGCTGATGATCCAAGGTGCTGCATCGACCGATTCCAAAGCATCGGTCACCACCGGAGACAGACCGGGAATCCAGATGTCGCCGTACAGCCAACCGTCACCGGAGATGCCGTCGTTGGCCCAGTCGGTGACGATGCCGCCTCCGACGGAAACAACCAGCCAATACACGAAGAACATGATGACGATGAAGATGGGAATGCCAGCCACGCGGTTGGTGACCACGCGGTCTATCTTCTGGGTAGTAGTGAGTCCCTGCGGCTTGCGGTTGACGTACTCGTCGCAAAGATGGGTGATCACCTCGTAGCGCTCATTGGTGATGATCGATTCAGCATCGTCGTCCAAGGCTGCCTCGACCTTTTCACGCACGGCTGAGATCTTGGCCAAGTCGTCCGCTGGGACCTGCAGAGCATTGATAGTCAACTGCTCGTCCTCGAACAGCTTGATGGCGCTCCAACGTATGGAGCGCGCAGGCACCCGTGACTGGATCATGCCTTCGATCTCAGTCAGAGCGGTCTCGACCTCAGGCGCGAAGCGCAAATGGCAATCGGGCGCCGCTTTTGCCTTGGCCGCCTCCAGTGCAATCTGCACCAGCTTGTCCACGCCGTCACTGCGCAGAGCGGACACTTCGACGATGGGACAACCGAGCTTTTTCGAGAGCTCTTCGACGTCAATCCTGTCACCGTTTTTCCTGACGAGATCCATCATGTTGAGAGCCACCACGGTGGGAAGTCCTAAGTCAAGGATTTGCGTGGTCAGATACAGATTGCGTTCGATGTTCGTCGCGTCGATGATGTTGATGACGGCATCAGGGCTGTCGCTCATCAAGTAGTCGCGCGTCACTATCTCCTCTGGTGTGTAGGGAGACAGCGAATAGATGCCTGGCAGATCAGTGAAGGTGACGTCCTTGTCCCGTCTGCACTTGCCTTCTTTCTTCTCAACGGTCACACCGGGCCAGTTCCCCACGTACTGGAACGCTCCGGTGAGATCGTTGAACAAGGTTGTCTTGCCGCAATTGGGATTGCCGGCAAGCGCTATGTTGATACTCATCCCCTTTGTTCCTTCCTTGTCCGATTACCTTTGTGATAATAGTTAGCTATAGGTAACTCATTCTCTGAAAAATGGCACCTGCTCCGGTGCCTTTCTGTCCTCAAGAGACGGCTGCGCCCTGAAGCGCCCGCTTGACAGGTCCTCGGCCTGTAACCCAGCGCCTTCAGGCGATCAAAACGTTCTGCGCCTCGTCCTTGCGAAGGGAGAGTTCGAAACCGCGGACGGTCACCTCGATGGGATCTCCCAGGGGAGCCACCTTGCGCACGGTCACATCCGTGCCCTTCGTCAGCCCCATGTCCATGATGCGTCGCTTGACGGCTCCACTGCCTACCAGGCGCGCCACCTTGACCGTGCTGCCAATGGGCGCGTCGCGAAGAGTCTTCTCTGCTTCAGTCATGATTCCCTCTCTATCCAGCGATGATCTTCTGTGCAGATGTTCTATCCAGGGCAACTTGCGATCCCTTTATCTCTACGATCAGGTTTCCTGATTGCTGGGTGATCACCTTCACCGGTGCTCCTGGTACGAAGCCCATGTTCTCAAGGTGACGTTTGGTCACTCCCTTGCCGCGGACCTTGATGACCCGAGCAGCTTCTCCCGCATGGAGGAATGTGAGTGGCAGCTGCTGATGAATGGATCCTCCACTGGCACAGTGCGACAGAGGCGCCTCCAAGACCATTGCATTCTGCATTCGGATCCTCCCTCAAAACGAGTTAACTTTGGATAACTAAAAGTATCCTATCACTAACTTTTACGAATTGGAAGACACAGTTAACTTTTTTCCCGATAGCTTCAAGTTGGTCATGTTCTATGGACGGTCATGTGCATGCCATCCAAGCCGAACCGATTATGCTAAGGTAGGCGAATGTCTGAAACCATCTCAGAGACCCAAGCGAAGCTGCCGACAGGGTTATCCACTCAAGAGGCCCAGCGTCTTGCGCAGGAAGGCAAGGTGAACGTCGATGCCAGCGTGAAGACGCGCTCCCTGCGCGAGATAGCCCGTGACAACATCTGCACGCTCTTCAACTTCGTGAACCTCATTTTGGCTGTTCTCGTCTTCTTCACCGGCTCCTACAAGAACATGCTCTTCATGGTCATCATCGTGGTGAACGTGGCTATAGGAATCGTGCAGGAGCTTCGGTCAAAGCAGCTCACCGACAAGCTTGCCATCGTGGTTGCTGCACACGTGAAGACAGTCCGCGATGGCGTTCTCAGCGAGATACCCGTCGACCAGATAGTCTTGGGAGACGTCATCCGGCTTTCCCGGGGAGACCAGATTCCCGCTGACGCCCAAGTGATCGAAGGGTCATGCCGAGTGAACGAAAGCCTCCTCACGGGAGAAAGCCGCCTGATTCTCAAAGAACCGGGAGATACGCTGATGAGCGGATCCTTTGTGAACTCAGGGGTGGTATTCGCCCGCGTTCAGCATGTGGGCGCCGACAACTACGCGGCAAAGATTTCCGCTGAGGCTAAGGGGCACAAAGCGATCAATTCGGAGATCATGCGCTCCGTGAATGGCATCGTGAAGTATGTGAGCATCGCGCTGTTCCCCGTTGGCGCACTCCTGTTCTCAAGCCAGTTCTTCCTGCAGCACATCGATTGGCAAAGCGCCATCCTCTCCACCACGTCTGCGTTGGTGGGCATGATCCCCGAAGGGCTCATCCTTCTGACATCCACAGTGCTTGCCGTGGCAGTCATTCGTCTGTCGCGATACAAGGTACTCGTCCAGCAACTCTATTGCATAGAAACGCTTGCCCGTGTTGACGTCCTCTGTCTCGACAAGACAGGCACCATCACCACCGGGGCGATGAGGGTTGCCAGCATCCAGGGCATTGACGGAGGTTCGTCCCAGACGGCAGGTGAGGCAGCTGCAGCCATCGCTTTCGCAGATGCCGATCCCAACGATACCGCTTCTGCCATTCGCGCCTATTTCGCGAAAGAGACGTCCGGAAGCACTTCCCGCTCCGCTCGGGTTCACGCAGACGATGTGCGCTCCATCCCCTTCTCCTCTGACACCAAGCTCTCCGGAGCGGTTCTTCCCGATGGCACCTCCTTCGCCATGGGGGCAGCACAATATGTGCTTGCCCACAACCCCCAAGAGCTTGCACGCCTTCAAGGCCAGCTTGATGAGCTCACGGAAAACGCACGTGTCCTACTTGTTGCTAAGGTTGCATCCTTCGACGGCGATGGGCGCATCCAAGGATCGGTCACACCTCTTGGATTCGTTCTCCTCGAAGACGAGATCCGCGATACCGCCACCCAGACCATTCAGTATTTCAAGGAGCAGGGTGTCGCACTCAAGGTGATATCAGGTGATGACCCCCATACCGTTTCCGGCATCGCACAGAAGGTGGGCATCCCCCACGCTGACCAGTTCATCGACTGCTCAACACTCAATACGCAAGAGGACATCGAGAAGGCCGTTGCTCACTACAGCGTCTTCGGGCGTGTACGCCCCGAACAGAAGAAGGCCTTCGTGCTGGCGCTTCAAAAAGAGGGCCATACCGTTGCCATGACCGGGGATGGCGTCAACGACGTGCTGGCTCTCAAGGCAGCCGACTGCAGCGTCGCCATGGCGTCAGGCTCGGATGCCGCCCGCAATGTTGCCCAGTTGGTGCTGGTCAACAACGACTTCGCCTCCATGCCGAAGGTGGTCGCTGAGGGTCGGCGCTCCATCAACAACCTACAGCGGTCAGCATCCCTGTTCTTGGTCAAGACCATCTTCTCCATCGTCATGGCCGTGTTGTTCATCTTCCTTCCCTGGCAGTATCCCTTCATGCCCATCCAGATGACACTGGTAAGCGCCATGACCATCGGCCTGCCCTCCTTCGTGCTGGCATTGGAGCCAAATCATGATCTCGTGCGAGGCCATTTCCTGAAGAATTGCGTCATGCGATCCATACCAGGGGCCATCTGCGTGATTGCCTGCATCTTGAGTGCAAGCATCGTCGGCTACGCCTGGTTAGACCTCTCGTATGCACAGATTTCCACACTCTGCGTCCTGCTCACGGCTCTCACAGGCGTCATGCTGGTCATCCGCCTCTCCATCCCCTACACTCCCATTCGTGCCGCGTTGCTGGTCGTGGTGATTGGCGGCCTTGTCCTTGGATGCACGTGGTTGGCACCGCTGTTCAACATCGCCCCGCTCACGCCTTCCATGGCTGCCATTCTCGCCATCATCGGCATCGTGGACATCATCGTCTTCCAGTTCCTGTTCAATGCCTTTGACAGGCTGCATCGAACGCGGCAAAACGCACAAGCCTGACGCCTCGGCCCTTCTTCGTCGTATAATAGGCGCATTCGGCGTGTGTAACCGCGAAGCAAGGGGTCTCTTTTGAAGAAAGCGCTATTGCTCCTTCTGGGCATAGTCGCCGTGTGCTTCATCATCGCCAACGTTGATTATCTGGCTGATTTCTTCAACACCATGATGACCGGTGCGCTCGTCCCCATGGTGATCGCCATTCTTCTCATGCTGGGACGCCACTTCGTCCAAGCCGCTTCCTATGATGCCGCTTTCGATGCCGTGGGTCATGCCACTGGTTTTTGGCACAATGTCGTGCTCATCTTCTCGCTCGTGTTCATCAACACGTTCTGCCTCTTCAGCGGTGCCACAGGGGTTGCCTTCATCATCGATGATGCCCATCGGGAGGGTTGCGATGCCGGACAGTCCACAGGAGGTGCCATCCTCTCCCAGATCGGCTATTTCGCCGCGGTGTTCGTCATTTCCGTGATCGGTTTCATCACCATGTGGATTTCCGGCCATATGAACACGGTATTCCTGGTCGGCGGCTTGGCGCTTGCAGGGGTGCTCGTCATCCTCTCGAGCCTCTTCTTCGTGGGACACCTTAGGCCGCGCGCGCTCTATCGCGTGTTTCTCGTACTGGAGAAGATCATCAACAAAGTGCTGGGCATCTTCAGGAAATCGCTCAAACCCGGATGGGGTCGCTCTATGGCCCACTCATTCGTGAGCACATCGGATCTTTTGGCGAAGAACCCGAAGGGGTCGGTCATCACAGTGGCCTACGCCTCGTTTTCAGCCATTCTGAACATGGCATGCCTGGTGGCCATCGGCTACGCATTCGGCTTCGAGAACGTCGAAGCACTGGTGGCGGCCTTCGCCGTGGGCGCCATATCCGTCATCTTGAGTCCCACGCCCCAAGGGGTGGGTGTCGTGGAGGCCATGATCACCGCCATTCTCACCGCCTATGGATGCAGCGTGGCCACAGCGGCCGCCATTGCGCTTGTCTACCGCGGCGTGATGTTCTGGATTCCCTTCTGCATCGGCGCCGTCATGCTTTCCCAGGCAGGATTCTTCAAGTCGAAAAAATCGGCCACCGAGATGCAGAAGCACAAGGATATCGCCTGGATATCGGGAACGTGTGTGTTCCTTGTCGGCATCGTGAACATCGGCGCGGTGTTCTTTCCTGAAGCCTTCACCCCCTACACGATGCTCACCTCATGGATTGACATGAGTTCGCTTTTCGTGGGCATTCCGCTCATCGTAAGTTCCCTTTTTCTCATGATATGCGCGGTGGGACTCATCTTCAGATTCCGCACGGCTTGGGCGCTCACGGTCGGCGCACTCGTGCTCATCGGCGGTTGCGAATTCTTGTTCCAGGGAACGTGGCAGGTGGGAGTAGCCTGCCTTGTGCTGTTCGTGTGGCTCTTCTGGAAACGCGCAGCCTTCGATCGTCCATTCTCCCAAGAAGCGCTCAAAGCCGATCTTGAAGCCTGGAGGCGCAAACGTGCGCGAAAGCGCACTCAGGCGCTGAAGGAATCCGAAGCCAGTGCCACTCCGCATACTGACGCCATCCCCGCACAGAATGCTTGGGAAGAGCAGGCGAATCGCGGCAAGATGATCGGCCAGAAGGTGATCGATCATCAATTGAAGGAAACGGCCACGACCGAGCAACGCTGACGCACAGAAGTGCTAGCGTGTCAGGAGACGTTCACTTTTGACACGTTCTTCCTTCGCCTTACCCTTATGGAAATCTCCACGATTGGCTAAAATACGTACGTAAAATAACCAAGTATGGCGAAATTGCCATAGGTAATGCATCTTTTGAATATGATGAGAAGGACGAACGTCGGGAACGACATGAAACGGATGCAGCCCTCACGGAAATAGCGAACACGATCTTAGGAAACGAACAGTAACATGGCAAGTGTGCATCTCATAGACCACCCACTCATCGAAGCGAAGCTGACGCGCATGAGAAATGCGAGTACCTCGTCTCAGGATTTTCGCACGCTTCTCAAAGAGATATCACTGCTGATGGGATACGAGATCACACGGGATTTCCCCACCAAATCCGTCGAAGTGGAAACGCCGCTTCGCCGCGGATCATTCCCCACGCTGCGTGATGATTTCTTCACCATCGTGCCCATCCTGCGAGCAGGGCTTGGCATGGTTGATGGACTGCTTGAGCTGATGCCCTTTGCACACGTGGGACATATCGGCCTCGTTCGCGACGAGCAGACGCACACACCCCATGAATACTATTGCAAGATGCCCGAAGGCTTCGAACGCTCCACGGTCATGGTAGTCGATCCCATGCTGGCAACCGGTGGCAGCGCAGTGGATGCTCTCAGCAGCCTGAAAGCACGAGGCTGCACGGATATTCGCCTTGTGAACCTGATTGCGGTACCTGAAGGCATCGAAGCGGTGCGATCAGCGCACCCCGATGTGGATATCTATGTTGCCGCCATCGATGAATGCCTGGATGAGAACGCCTATATCATCCCCGGCCTGGGAGACGCCGGCGACCGCATCTTCGGCACGAAATAGCTGCGCTTTATCGCTCACCCTGCAAAACGAAGGATACCGGTTATGCAGACGGAAAGCGACGGAGGCCGTTCAAGTTCGATCAATACCCGCGCATAAGCGCCAATCAAAAAGGACCCCACCTGCACGATCGGGTAGGGCCCTTCTCCTTTCTGTCTGTTCGTCTATAACTGAAGGCTCTTATGCCTTGTCGGCAGCATTGCCAATGCGAACAGCGTCCTCAGCCGCTACCTTGGCAACCTCCTCGCCTTTCTTGAGAGCCTCCTCGGCTTGCTCGGCACGCCCGTAGGCTTCGGCCGCAGCGGCAGCCTCGCCAGCACTGCCCAACACGCCCATGTTATCGTGCTCGCGAGCGTTGTACTCGCGCTCCATAGCCTCTGCCTTCACGGATTCATCCTCTTTGATGGCTACCTCTTTGTCCAGTTCGCTCATTGTGTGTTCCTTTCTCTTCCATTGTCTATACCTATCGGTGCTTAAGACACCGAAAAGCAGCTGCACCCACCGTGCAATCCATCATTGTGAAAGCAGCTTCACTGCCTCCTCGAGACCGATCACAGCGCCATCCGACTGCTCCGTTTCCCTCAGCAGGAACGTGATGGCGTTTCTGATATCTCCAGGACTCTGGGAGAAATCGATCGCAATGTATCTCAAGGCATCTTCATCAAGCGAGGGAGCCTTGTCATTGCCCCTGCGCATCGAAGCCTGGATCTTCCGGGCAAAATCCACACGCCCGTCATTGTCGAGCGGCTTCACCTCAATCTCAGTGAAACCATCAAGGGCACCCTTCAGGCTTTCAACATCCAAATCCGTTGAGGGAACATCGGATACGACGACGGTTTCGAGACCCTTTTGGTTCCTGGCCGCCAGAAGAAGACGCGCCACTTCAACGCCCACCTCGTCATCGAAGAGGCTTTCGAATCCGTCGAGGAGCAGGATATCAACCTCCCCGATCTTGTTCAGGAATTCATCATTGACACCACTCTTGAGTATGGCGATGATCTCTTGACCATGACAGGATATGATCTGGCGCGTCGAGAGCAGATCCCGTTCTCTGCCACGGGCCTGCACGACTGAGGACTTCCCGGATCCGACTGGACCCCAAACGAACAGCCGTCGAGGCGCATCCTCATTCCTCCCAATGGTCAGGATGGATTCGAATGCCTCTCGGTTTCCTTCAGTGATGACTATCTCGTCCAGCAAGGTTGCCACTTCACTCGCCTGTCTTTCAATGCTTCTCGTGAATGCTTCCCAGAGCTTCCTGCACGGGAACGAATGCCACAGCCCCGCAGCCGCTGCAGATGCCTGTGGCGGAATCGACCATGCCACCACACTTCAGACAGGGTATGTCTGCTGGCGGCACGTAGAAGACACTGTCTTCTTTGTACTTGCCGCATCGACCACACTGCGTGCAGGGATAGCACATGCCCCTCAGCCCCTAATCCAAGCCGACGAGCTTGATCCAGTAGTCCAGGGTCTTGCCAGCAAAGGGATGATTGAAATCCAGCCGCACCGTATCTTCGGTGAGATCAGTGACGAAAGCAGGCTGGCGCGTTCCGTCCTCGTTGGCACGGAACATCACATCTCCCAGCTTGAGCGTATAGCCCTGATCAAGCATCTGCTTCGGATACCATTGGGCAAGAGCTTCCTGGTAGTCGCCATAGCCAAGCTCCGGCGGGATGCGCACCTGCTTCTCCTCGCCGACCTCCATACCCAAGAGAGCCTCTTCGATGCCGCGGGGAAGCTTCATGTCCCCTAGCATGACCACAAGCGGCTCACCCGTCGAGCGATCGTCAAGCAGTTCACCTCCTGCTTCGCCGCCCTTGTACAGGATATGGACGACACTGCCCGTGTGCGCTTTCTCACCCATGCGTTGCTCCTTGTTTCCTGAACGTCTCATGGGCCGCACACCATGCACGGCCCATGAGATCGATTCCTACTTGGCAGAAGGGTCAATCCTTCTATTCTGTCTCGTCAATCTCCCCGACTTTGGTGTCATGACGATGCACCGCATATGATGCCTTGCCAGTTCCCTGAACCTCGATGTGCGCCGCCTTATGAGTATCCTTCTTCGTTGAAACGAACTCACCCTTGGCGGAGATAGGATCATATTCGGGCACGACCAGGAATTGCTTGGGCTTCTCGGCCAGTTTCTTCGCCAATTCCTCCACGGTCCCATAGGTGATGATGTTCGCCAGGCAATGATGCACGCACATGGGCTCACGGCCCTTTGCCGTGCGATCAGCGCACAGGTCACACAGATCCGTCACGATCGGCCAGTTGTTGAAGTTCCAATGCTCATCATTGATCTTCCAAGGACCGTCGACCAAGACCTTGATTCCCGTCTTGCCTACCGGATAATCATGCTCTTCTTGGCAGGTCACCTGGCACGAACCGCAGTTCGTGCAGTACTCGTAATCGAACAAAAGTCCATAGGTTGCCATGTTCACACCAGCTTTCCGAACTTTTCCCAGATGAGGTCCATATCGGTGTCATAGTTCTCAGAGATGGGCTCCACCTTGCACACCAAGCACTTGTTGGGAGCGCCAAAGCCAAGCTTTCCGAAATGGAAGTTGGGAAGCAGATTGTTGATATTGGAGCGGAAGTTGCCGTAGAGGTTCGGTTCGTTGCCATCCTCCTCGGGGAACCACCAGGCATGCTGAGAGTGGATGGTCTTCTCATCCACGATCTCGCTCACCCGGGCCTTCTGCACGCATTCACCGAAGGGGCTGGTAAGACGCACCCACTGACCATCGGTGATGCCCAGTTTCTTCGCCGTGACTGGGTTGATCTCGGTGATCGGATTGGGGCAGAGCTCGCGCAAGCGGGCGATCTGTCTGTGCTCCGAATGGAAGAAGGCCGTGGTGCGAGCGCCGGTGGTGAGGATATAGGGGTATTCCTTCATCAACTCAGGGTCGGCCGGACCGAACTCTGGCTCCTCGTAATAGGGCAGCGGATCTTCGCCGAACTGGTTGAAAGCGGTGGACCAAAGCTCTATGCGACCGGTAGGAGTGGCGAAGCCGGGTCCGCCATCGGTACGCATCTCACCACGCTCGTACTTGTAGTAGTCGACAGGAATCTGGCTGACGACGCACTTGGATACCTTGTCGAAGTACTCGCCATTCTGGCGCTCACCCAAACGGAGAGCTTCCATGAACTCCTTGGCGGAACGGAACTTGAACTCATTCTCCCAAAGTTCGGGGCGCAGGCGGCGTCCGAGCTCATAGCACAGCTCATAGTCGGTCAGGCAGTCGCCCACTTCGATGGCCTTGTTCATGAAGCCTGCTGTCACCGTGCAGGGAGCATAGTGGGTGAACACGGTGCCCTCGCGTTCAGCGATGGTCTTCAGGGGCAGGAAGATGTCACAGGAAGCCTCGATGGAGGGATTCATGAAGGTGTCGAAGCCGATGCAGAATTCCAAGGATTTGACGATGGCATCATGCCAGCGCTTCGGCTCCATGGAGGTGCAGCTCATAAGATTGTTGCCTGCATAGAAGCCCATTTTGATGGGATAGGGCTCGCCGGTCTCCAAAGCCTCCAACATGAGATCAGCATGGGCATTCAGGATGATCATGCAGTAGGCCGGGTACTTGTCCAGACCGATCATCTTCTGCTGCAGCTCCTCGCCCACGCCCTTCTCGAATCCGAAGCCGGACTCATTGTGCCCAGCGCCGGTGCCGGGGAGGATCTGGCCACCCGGAGCGTCCAGATTGCCGGTGATGGCCATGAGGTCAACCGTGACTTGACCTTGCTGCATGCCGTTGGTCTTCTGGTCAGCAGCCAGACCCCACTGGATGGCGGCTGGCTTTGCCTTCGCATACATGCGGGCAGCCGCATATATCTTCTCAACGGGAACGTCGCAGATCTCAGCCGCCTTCTCAGCGGGCATCGTTGCCACGCGCTCAGCCAGCTGCTCGAAGCCGTAGCACCAATACTCCACGAAGTCGTGATCGTAGAGATCCTCTTTGATGATGATATCCAGCATCGCCATGCCAAGAGCTGTATCCGTGCCGCTGCGCAGCTGCAGATGGATATCAGCGCGGGAAGCCAACCAGGTGACGCGCGGATCGATCACGATCAGGCGCGTACCCCGACGCATGGCATCCACCACCGCATGGCCGAAGAAGCCGTCAGGATTGGACTCCAGAGGCGCCTTGCCCCAAACCACGAGCACCTCGGTGAGATCATAGCGAGGATCATCCCAGCGACCCGGCAGCGCACCGGCGTAGTCCCATTCGGGGTAGGTGGTGCCGCCAATGTAGGCGATGGCAGCAAGACGCGGGGTGTAGCAGGCATAGCCTGATTGGGAATAGCAGAAGTTGGGAGTGCCGAAGCACATGGTCCCATAGGGTGCGAAGGTGCCCCCCTCACGACCCGTGCCTGCAAACACCACGATGGACTCACGACCGTACTTGTCAGTGATGCGATCGTATTCCTTCTTGATGATATCGAAGGCCTCTTCCCAGCTGATCTGCTCCCATGCATCCGCATTGCCGCGATCCTTCGGGTCACGCTTCATCGGATGCAGGAGCCGTGCCGGGTTGTAGATGTAATCCTTGAGTGCGATGCATCTGGGGCAGAGGCGTCCTTGCGTGACGGGATTGTTCTCATCCCCTTCGACATGGACGAGCTTACCCTCATCGTTCACGTACAGCTTGAGTCCACAGCCTACCGGATGGCATCCGGGAGGTGACCACGGGCTCGTACGCGTTACCGTGAGGCCGTCCTCCTCATAACGCCACGGCTTTCCGATGTCATTGACGTCGGAAAGCGTATCGAGCTTGACAACTGCAGCAGTCTTGTAGAAATCGTCTTCGCTCATGTCACATCCTTCCTCTCTTCTCAGAAGGCCTGCGCGCCTCATCCGCGCATGCCTCTTCACGCTATAGGCTAGATTCTGTGATGATTGCCTGTCGACGTACTGCGTGAGGTATTTTCAGGCATACCTAATAATTGATGATGGCCTGAGCGGCGCTTTTGCGCTCACGCACTAACCAGTTCCACAGCCTTCACAGCGGCTGCTCCCGCATCGGGGGTGTAGGCATCGGCGCCCACCTCATCGGCGAAGGCTTGTGTGATGGGAGCGCCGCCCACCATGACCTTCACTGAATCCCTCAGACCGGCATTCTTTATCGCATCGATGGTCGCTTGGATGGCAGGCATCGTGGTGGTGAGCAGAGCTGAGCAGCAGACGATGTCAGTGTCCTCATGCTCCCGCAGGAAGCTGACGAACTGTTCGGGTTCGACATCCACACCCAGATCGGTCACCTCGAAGCCCTTCGATTCGATCATCATGCGCACGAGATTCTTGCCGATGTCGTGCATGTCTCCCTTGACCGTGCCGATGACCGCCTTGCCAATGGGCTCCGCTCCCTCCTCAGCCAGATACGGCTGTAAGATCTCAGTGCCTGCAGTCATCGCCCGCGCAGCAACGAGCATCTCTGGAACGAAGACCTCACCTGCGCTGAACTTCTCACCTATGATGTCCATAGCCGGTACGAGTCCCTCGTTCAGGATGACTGCGGGGTCCATGCCCTCATCCAGAGCCTGCTGGACGAGCGGCTTCACTTCCTTCTTCTTGCCACGCTGCACTGCAATCGAAATGTCTTCAAGAATGGTCATAGGGCTTCCTTTCCGCTTTCGCTCACCGCTTCGGTACTCATCTGCATCTGTCTTTCCTAGGGACACGACCCTGCTTACTGATTCATATCCGTTCCCGGAACGGTGCCCATCTTCATAGGCTCACCGGACCGCGCCTCCATCTGCTCCTGGAAGGCCTTCACGTCATCGGCATAGTCATCTGAATAGAATGTGCGTCCGTAGATATAGCTATCGTCCAGCGCCTTCATGACATTGGGTGTGAGGGCCACCACGAAGGGGATGTAGCGCGCACCGGCATTTCCGAACAGATCTATCTTGGCCTTGACCTCGTCCATGATCTCCTCGTCGGTGGCCGCAGGGTCATCAATGACGTTCTGGGCATCAAGGCCGCCCATGAAGATGACCTTGTCCTTGTACTGATCAACCCACCCAGGCAGATCATTCACCGGCTGCACCGGATCAAGCACGTCGATGCCCATGTCGATGACCTCTCCTACGATGCGATCGATCTTTCCGCAGCTGTGCTGATCGAAGAGCACGCCCATCTCATGAGCCGCATCCACAACGCGCTGAACGTGGGGGCGAATGAGCTTTCGCCAGATATCGGGCTGGAACATGAGGTCATTCTGAGTGCCCCAGTCATCCTGGAAATGGATCATGTCCACGTCGTAGTACTTCTTCAGATAGCGAATCTGCTCGATCTTGAAATCGCAGAGCTTCGCGAAGAAGGCCTCACATTCCTCAGGGTTCGTCACGAGAGCGCAAAGCGCCTCCTCGAAACCCATGAGATCATGAAGTCGCTCGAAGGGGCCGGATACCATCATGGCGCAGAGGATCTTCGTCGGATCCTTCTCCGGTACGTCCCGCTTGGCACAGGCCTCCCAATCGATAGCTTCCAAATCGGGCCACTGGATGACCTCTTCCCAATCCTCGATATCCTCAAGCACCGGATCAACCCCCGGCGTGACCATGGGCATCATGGGCATGTCAGGGTCTTCAGTCCAGTGCACCCCAAACCAGTCATATCCCGTTCCGCAATTCTCTGCCCGGTCGCCAATGGCCGAGGGCAGGATCATCTGCAGAAGACTTGGCTGGTGCGGCATGAATGCCGGCTCCTTCCCTTCCACCATCCGGTAGAAGTTCTCGCGTTCGGTGATCTTTTCCATCTTCTTGCCTAGCTCCTTTCCTCAGGATTCCCATACGCTTCAAGCATCATGTCCAAAACGATCAAGCGAAATCGATCTTCGACCTCTCCGCTATCGCATGACTCACAGCTTCATAGACCCCGGGATAACCGCTGGTCTCAGCTCCAGATGTGAGACAGGGAATGAAATGGATGCAGATGGCTGCCTCCTTCAAGCAATGACAGCTGCTCGGATGAGGACGATTTTAAGAAGGCAGCGAGAAGAAGGATATGTTAAATCCAATATAATATGGATGATATTTAATCATATTTGACATACACCCAAGGAGCATGACCATGATCACTCTGCCCATGATAGAAGAGCATCTGGAAGACTGCTCCCTTGCCTTCCTCCCAGCTGGCCGCAACCAGCGATTCAGCCGCATAGTGAGCCTGTGCACGGTCCCTTTCCAAGATGCTGACACCTTCCATCCTGTCAAAGATGGGCTTTACGTGGGAACTCCTCAGGAAGTGGCAGTCTTCAAGGCATCGTTCCCCGATCGATGGGCCATGGCCGTCTATGACCCAGACAGTTCCTTCGATGCCACCGAGATACTTGGGAGCGCCATCATTCTCTGCTGCACCCCTCTGCAACCTGCTCTCGTCTTCGGCAAGCTCGATGAGTTGCTCTCCTCTACCACCGCCTGGGTCATGGAGCTGAAGACAGCGCTCTTGCAAGGTGGTTCCTACCAGAGCCTCATCGATGCCAGTGAAGATATCTTGGGTGACTTCATCGCCATCTCCGATTCGGAGTTTCGCCTCATCGCATACACCCAACACATCACCATAGATGACCCTTTCGCCTTGCGACTGGTGCAGAATGGATTCCATGACGAGGAAGCCATCGAGCGTTTCAAGAACTACAACGCCATGCGCACGTGGGAAGCACAGACTCGGATCGAGGTCAGGCCAGCGGGAATCACTGCCCATCCCGTCATGGATTACGTCTTCCGCACCCATGGAAGCTACTTTCTCCATGTGGTGATGCAATGCAACCATGTGCCACCATCGGCTGCCCTGCGCGATCGTTTCCAGATCCTGATCGACCACATCGAGCTTTGCGTGCGTCAGGACAAGAACGAGCGATTCCCCTTGGATGGCGAACCCTCCCGCCTCTTCGGAGACCTTGCATCTCGTCGCCCTCTTTCCCGCTCCGAACTCTCCCGTCGCCTGGCTTCCGTGGGAATACCCTCAAAAGCCGAGTTCCAGCTTCTGGTGATGGTCTACCCAGACAACGCCGAAGAATCTCAGTTCCTTTCCTACTACTCTTCCCGCGCCAAACGTGCGTTCAAGAGCTGTCACGTAGGGGTCTACGGCACTTCTGTGATCCTGTTGGATCCCGACAGAACGCTCCTGACGACCCGGGCATCTCAGCTGCAGGCCTTCGTCAACATGAATCCGTGCATCGTGGGGGCCTCCGAACCCTTCGAGCGCATCGAGGATTTCCCATCGGCTTTCCAGCAGGCTCGAGGAGCAGCCTCCCTTGCCATCTCGGACCATCCCTCGCTTGCCCAGCAGCTGAAGGGACCCGCCCCAATTCCCATCTATCGTTTCGGCGACAGCTTCGCATCCTATGTGGCCAGCATCGCCACCACGAGCAATCATCTGATCGAACACAGCGTCCGCAATGGGATCGTTGCGAAGATAGCTCGCTTCGATGCTCAGCATGACACCTTCGATGCCAAGGTCCTCTTCAGCTATCTGCGCCACGAGCGCAACGTGCGCAAGACCTGCGAAGAGCTGTTCATACACCGCTCGACGCTGCTCTATCGAATCAAGCGAATGCAGGAGAGATTCGGATTCGATCTGGAGGATGCCGAAGAACGGGAGAGAATCATGATGGAATACCATATCCTCCCAGCAAACGAGGCGCTCCCTGACAAGCTTTAACGAAAGCACGGCATGCCTTCGGGTGCTTCTGGTCTATGAATGAAAGAAGAGGGTGCCAAATAGGGCACCCTCTTCTTGACTGGTGACGATGAAGCAGACCCAAATCCTAGGCTTCGTCCGCTTCGATGACCTCTGCCGCAGCCTCAGCCGCTGCAGTCTCAGCCGGTGATTCCTCCCGCTCGTAATCCACCTTGTTCTTCTTGATGGCAGCCATCACGAACAGGATGATGCAGCCAGCCGCCAAGATGATGATGGCTGGGTAATACTGATAGAACACGTTCGCCTCTGTCTGGCCACCGATGGCGGCAAGACCCGTCATCACGAAGGGCGAGATGAACTGAGCAACTCCGGCGACGGCAATGAAGATTGAGGTACCCGTAGCAGATGCCATCGGATAGTCGACGACCTTCTTGTTCGCCATATCACCCCAAGCAGAATTCAAGCCGCTGAACACGATGCCGATGATGACGGCCAGGATGATGAATGCCACAAGATCGGTGAACATCATGAGGAGGACGAAGCAGACCACATCAAGGAGCAGGTACACGCCCATGGCAGCACGCTTGAGTGCGCCATAGAGGAATGGGTATGCCGCACCACCGATCATCATGCCGACGGTGAACCCGGTCATGATGGTCGCAACGGATGCACCCACTGCACCAGCAGCGGCCGCAGGATCAGCAGCAAGAGCCGGGTCGATGCCAACGCCCATGCCACCGACGACCATCGCGATGTTGTTCATGAACACACATGCTGCCATCAGCGCAAGCGCCATGCCCACGATGAAGAGCCAGAATTGCGTGCCAAAGCTTGCCAGTGTAACCTTCTGCTTCTTTTCAGCACCAGCCTGCACAGCGGGCTCCTTCGCCAATTCAGAATGCTGCGGCATGACGATGGCGTAGTACACGAGGATGGGGATGATGATGAAATAGCCGTAGTAGATGTAGACCCATCCCATGGATGCCAGGGAAGCTGCCAACAGGTTGTACAGGATGCCGGCAAGACCAGCGCCGAAGTTCACAGCGCCTACAACGGCGGTGGTTGCCTTTCCACGCCAGAATTCCCCACAGGCGGCAATGGAAAGCGTATAGACCATGCCATAGCCGATGCCGAAGATGCCGCGCTCAACGATCATGAACTCAACCGAGGGATGCACGAAGGCAGGCAGCACGCCGCCAACGAGCGCGATGATCATCGCGATGATGCCGGTGGTCTTGTAACCGATCTTGTTCACGATGGGACCGGTGACAAGCGCAGCCGGGATCATGACCAACGTTGCGATATTGATGATGGTCTGCACCGTAGGAACGGGCACACCCGGAAAGTCCATCATGATGCCCGCAAGGGACGGATTGCACAGTGCCTGCGTCATTTGGACGAAGATCAACAGTACGACGGCTACCTTCACTGGCAGCCCATACTGCTTCACTCCTGTAGCTGTACTTGACATTGTTTCTCCTTAACAGCTCTGTTCTCCAACATGGAGAAGCTCTATTGATATCGATCGATGCTCACGAACACCTCAAGATCAAACCCCTGCATCTGCAGCATCTTGAGCGAGCCTTGCATAGATCTGTCGTTCTTCCTCGATCCATTCATCCCTGCCATATCCCCACGCACGTGGCTCGCGCCTCATCTCCTTCAGGTTCGACAGGATCACCGGGAACCATGGAGACGGAACGCTCACGACCACTTGTCCCGGCTCGAATGCATTCCGGGCTGTGGTTCCGAATCCAGCACCTAACGTGACGTAATTCACCTTGCCGGTAAGCTGCGGGTATGAATAGATCCAGGAGCACTGGAAAACCGGTGTTGATTTTGATTCGATCAGCTCACCTGTCGACCATGCCATAGCACGAAGGATGAGCCCCACTTCCCTCATCGGTCCGGTGAAGATGAGGAGGTCGGGTTCGAATGTCAACGCTTCAAGGGCCGAGAAGGCAACATAGTTGACAGCGCCGTCCTTGAACGTGACGTAGTGGCGCATGCAACGCATGTTGGCGCCTGCATCCTTGAAGACGTCCATGCGTTCTCCGATGAGGCCAGCTGCTGCCCATCCAGGCTCGCCGCCCTCCATCATGCCCATGGCCCCCTTCCCCATGCAGTCCTCGTTGTTCCGATCCATATAGAACGGCACGCCACGCCTCTGGGCTTCGGTCACCATCTCACACATCGCCAAAGGGGTATCAAGCGGCTCGATGCCATCCGGTTTGAAGAAGCAGAAGGACACACCGACTGGCGGTTTGGAGAATCCAAGCTCATGCAGTACGGTCAGATCGGTTGAGAGTGATCTCATGGCCATGATCGGCCTCCTTTTGATCGAGAGAGGGGAGATGCCGAAGCATAAGCTCCCCTCTCCTCCTTGGCCTACTCGGCAGTTGTGGTGAAGAGGCTCCAGCGGGTCTTGCCATCCATCTTCTGAGCAAGCTCCTCCACGTCTCCGTAGTACATGCACCAGGCCTGGCAGTGCTGGACGCACATGGGCATCTTGCCCTTGGCGGTGCGGTCCTCGCACATATCGCATGCCTTGGTGATCACCGGAAGCCAGGTCCACTCCCAATGGTTGGGAGCAGGAACCCCCTCGTATTCATAGGGTCCCACTTCGGTGAGCTTGATGCCGAACTCGCCTTTCGGCAGATCAAGGTGCTTCTTGCAGGCCACCTCACAGGAATGGCATCCCGTGCAGTAGTCGTAGTTGATGAGTATTCCCTTCATTGGTATTCCTTTCTCATGGTCCTTCGGTCGCTACGCCAAGACTTCGTCTGTTTTCAGATCCATGCGAATACCGTCTTTGGTGGTGATGATGTTGTACAGAGGGTCATACTCAGCACCATCAGCCATGAGATCGTGGTACTTCTTGATCTCATCCTCTCGCGGAGACTCGACTTTCTCGTACCATGCGAAATTGCCGTGCTTCGCGATGGCCTCGTAGGGCATCTCATCTCCCTCTTTGACGGGGTAGATCTTGCAGATCATGCCCTTGATGGGAGAACCAACCCCACCTTGACCGGTGACAAAGGCCTTGGTGCAGTTGTTGGGATTCGACTCGAACGTGCCGAAGAGGAACGGAGCCGCCCCTTCAGTCTCAGGGAACCACCAGCCGTGCTCAGCGTGGATGGTCTTCTCGTTCACTACCGGCGTCACCTTCGCCTGTTGCTTGAAGCGACCATGATCGTTCTCTATCCAGATCCACTGCCCGTCCTCGATGCCGTACTTCTCCGCCGTCTTCGGGTTCACGAGGACACGTGGCTGAGGATGGAGCTCACGCATGGTGGGCAGTTGACGGTGCTCTGAATGGAAGAATTCAAAGGAACGTCCGCCGCATGTGAGGATCAACGGATACTCATTCATCAGCTCAGGCGTGGAGAGAGGGCTCTCAGGTGGCTCGGTGTGGAACGGTGTGGTGTTCAATCCCCAATACTGGAAGAGTGCCGGTGCCAGCTCCAAACGCCCCGAAGGGGTACCATAGCCAACTGAGCCATCAGCGCGGAACATGCCCTTGGCTGCCTTGTTATAGGTGCCATTGAATTCATCATAGGCATGACCCAGCATGGACGGGTCCTTGACCAGCTCCTCCCAAGTGGGCTTGAAGAGCGTCTTGCCGGAATTCTTCGCGCCACCTTGATCAGTTGCTTCGGTGGTCGCAGAGAACGAACCGGTGCCATCATGCAGATACCAATTCAGCCAATCAATGTCAGTATCCCACTGATCGAATACCTCAGGATTCAAGCGCTTGCCCATCTCGAGAATGATCTGCTCGTCGGATTTCGCCTCATAGAAATCGCAGACCTTCACCATGGCGCGCGCAGGTGTCCACCACGTACGCGCAGAATTGCGTTCGGCTGACATGGCCACCGGCAGAAGGATGTCAGCGAGAGCTGCTGAGGTGGGGGTGATGTAGGGATCGGCATTCACGATGAACGGGATGCGCTTCATGGCCTCCATCGTACGCGCCACATCCTGAGACGGGCATGACAGCGTATTGGAGGATTGGATCCACATCATCTTGATGGGATAGGGGAAGTCGGTCTCGATCGCCTGAAGCAGGCCATCGGAGGACGCGTGTGCAACGAAGTCACCGCCTTCGATGCCGAGGGCGAAGCGATTGTTGAGCTTCTTCGCACGCCACTCAGGAGGCGTGAGATCCTCGCCCGAAGCGTATCCCGCATTGCATTCGAACGCATTGTGCACGAGGATGTTGCCACCGGGCACATCGACATTGCCGCAGAGCGCCATCAGATCGCATCCAGCAAGCGTGAGAGCCATGGCGGAAAGCTGCTGGTCGAAGGCAAGGCCCCACTGGATGGCGCCAGGTTTGGCGGAGGCGTACAGACGCGCTGATGCACGGATGTCATCGGCGTCCAAGTCGCAGATCTCGGCGGCCCATTCCGGAGTCATGTCCTTCACGGATTCCGCCAGCTCGTCGAATCCCGCGCACCACAGGTCGACGAACTCAGCATCGTAGAGCTTCTCGGAGATGATGACGTTGATCCACGCGCATGCGAGCGCCGCGTCAGTGCCGGGGCGGATCTGCAGCCAGTATTCGGCGCGGGCCCCCCACCACGTCAGACGAGGGTCGATGGAGATGATCTTCGAACCCATCTGCACGCATTGCACGAGCCAGTGACCGATGTAGCCGTCAGCATTCGATGCCAAAGGCTCATTGCCCCACACTACGATCACCTCAGGTGGCACCCATTCAGGGTTGTTGTAGCGATCTGGATGCGTCTCGGAGGCATCCACGATGGGAAAGTCGCCGAAAGGTGCGATGGAGCCGCAGATACGCGGCATATAGCATGAGAAGCCCGTGAAGCCGAACGTGGAGATGTTCGGTGTCTTGAGGGCAGCCTGCCCGAAGAAGGGAACCTGCCAGTTGATGTTGCGCCCGGTGCCGTGAACGCAGATGATGGCATTGCCCCCATCTGTTTCCCAGATCTCCTTCACCTTGGCTTCGATGGTGTCATATGCCTCGTCCCAGGTGATGCGCTCCCATTTGTTCTCGCCGCGCTCGCCTGCGCGCTTCATGGGGTACTTCAGACGATCCGGATGATTGACGGATTCGTCCATCGTGAGGCATTTGATGCAGAGCTTGCCATTCGTGCAAGGATCAAGCGGATCGCCCTCCACTCGCTCAAGCTTGCCGTCTTTCACGTACAGAAGGATGCCGCACGAAGTGTGACACCCCGGAGGGGAGTAATGGTACGTACGGGTTACCGTATACCCGTCCTCCTCCCATTGCCACTCCCCTTCATGGTATGCCTTTCGGTCGATACCATTGAGGAACTCCTGATAATCTGCCATGTCTCCTCCTTCTCTTTTCCCATCTTGTATGGGGAGCGCATCTTTCGTAGGCGCTCCCTTGAAGCCTAGAGCGCCTCCCGCGCGACCAACAATCCCCGATGAGGCTGGTATCGTGCACGCGGAAGGATTAAATCTGTAATCTGAAGCACTAATCCCTGTGGTCCTAGGACCCGTCCTTTGACCTTCTGAGAAACCGGCCTACTCCCATTGCGCGCGTATCTTCTTCTTCTGCGTGAGCGCTACGGCCACGAGGCACGCGCAGATGATGAGGATGACGATACCGCCGAAGAACGATCCGACGTAGCTGCCAGTCACGTCATAGCAGGCTCCTACCGCAGCTGCACCGAAGCACCCGATGATGCCCGACATGCGGGAGTAGGAGAGTATCTGCGCGAAGTACTTCTTGCCGAAGATCTCTGAGAGCAGCGTGGGGACGGAGATGGTGATGATGACCGAGTTCATGCCGAACACAAACGCCGCTACCATGAGCGGAACCTGATCTTGCAGGAATGCGAACCCAAGAAGCGATGCCGCAGTCACGCCTAGCGTGATATATGTGGAAGCTGCCACACCGATCTTGTCAGTGACCCAGCCCATGACAAGCGTTGCAACTGTATAGCCAGCCTGTGCAAGGGCAAGGATCTCAGCTCCGAACGCCGCCGAATAGCCAAGTGACTCAGCGAATCCGGGAAGATGATTGTTGTATCCACTGAAGAGCGCCTCGATGCCTGCATAGATGAAGATGCATACGAATGCCAAGGTGACGATGGCCTTCTTCGCAGGCATGCCATGGATGTCCTTGACCTCTTCTTCCACAGTTTCATTCGCATCCGCACCATAGGGCTTCAAGCCCATGTCCTCGGGATGCAGTCTGAAGACGAAGAGCGTCCAAGGAAGCACAAGGATGCAGATGATGACCGCGATGGCAGGATAGGCCATGCGCCAACCGATCTCACCAATGAGCCACGTACCCAGGATGGGGAAGATCACACCCCCGATGCCTGAGCCGCACATGGCGATGCCAAGCGCCGTTCCACGCTTCTTGATGAACCAATTCTCAATGAGCACCGTGGAAGCCACGACGAACACGAGTGCACCGGCGATGCCCAAGACCACTCCAGCCACATACCATTGCCAAAGCTCTGTCATGAGGCCCATACATGCTTCGGTGGCTGCGATGATCAAGAAGCATCCGGTCAGAAAGATACGGAAATTCCATTTGGGCAAGAACTTCGCAACGAACGGATACGTGAACGTGGTCGCGATGAAGTAGAACGTCAGGTACAGAGCAAGTGCTCCACGATCGAATCCAAGATCGCTGCAAATGGGGACGAAGAAGATACCGCCTGAATTCATGATGGCGCCAAGTGCGCCTGCCTGCAGGAAGCAGCAGCCGATCATCACGATCCAAGCGTAATGGATACCACCCTTTTTCTCAGTCAAGAGAAACACCTCCAAAACGGGGCCTTCTGGATCGCAATCCAAAAGGCCCTCTTGTCAAGTTGTCAGACTAATTCGGCATGAACCACATGCGACCAGGGAGATGAAGGCCTGTTTCGCGGCTGAAGCTCCCGAGGATCATCGTCTTCATCAACGTCATTGGATCGCACCTCCTTTGTTTGAATCCACGAAGAATCACCCTTGCCAAAACCGACTACTCAGCCTCCCAGTGCTGCTCTTTGGTCTTCTTGGCAGTGACATAGGTGATGAGGATGAGAACCAACGTGATGGCAGCAATGACCGCGCCTATCGTGAAAGCGCCGGAATAGGAACCGGTTGAGGTATAGAACATCGCGATGACCGGGGCACCGAAAGCGCCACCCAGGCCAACGCCCATCATGGCGTAGGAGAGTACCTTGTCGAAGGGACGCTCACCAAAGTGATGACGGACGATCATGGGCACCGAGATGGTGACGAGAGCGTTGTTCATGCCGAAGAAGAAGGCGGTGACGGCCATGGTTGCCTCATTGGTAGCCACAAACGCCCAGCAAAGGAACGTGATGATGGTGATGGCGAACAGGATGATGGTGACATTCTTGGCACCGATCCTGTCGCAGAGATAGCCACCGCAAAGGGATGCCAGGATGTAACCCGCCTGCAGAAGCGTCATCAACGTAGCTGAGAACGTCGCCGCATCAGCTCCCAAGACCTCCATGCAGTTTGCCTGGATGTAGGAATTGAAGCCGCCGGGGAAGGAAATGCCGATGCAGGCAATGATGAGGATGACGAAGGTGACGGAACCCACCGCATACTTCAGCGGAACGCCAGGCTTGGAACCCTCGGCTGCCAGCTCGGCGTCCATGGCAGGACCATAGGGCTCAAGCCCGCTCTTGGAGGGATCGGTGGAAAACACGGTAAGGGAGAAGATGAGGATGAGCAGCACCAGCACGGCGTTCACATAGTAGACGCCCTGCCAGCCGATAGACTGGAACAGCTGCGTGAACACCAACGGGAAGATGGCGCCACCGATGCCGGAAAACAGATTCGCGATGCCCAGATAACGACCGGCGATCTTGCCTGAGAACCATGAATTGATGAACAGTGGGCACGCATAGATGAAGAACTGTCCACCGAAAAGACCCATGACGACGCCGAGCGCCGAGAACTGCCACGTCCACTCAGGGGTGGCGAAGGTGAACCCGATGAGGCAGAGGGCCACCACGATGACATCAATGGACAAGAACAGCTTCGAGTTCTTCGGCAGCAGGATGCCACCCAAAAACGTTCCGACGAGAGCTGCGATACCGTACATGGAGATCCACATGACGTAGGACACCATGTCGACTCCTGCCAGCACAGGCATGAACGCGAAATAGGCCGATGATGAATTGAGCACCGTGCCCAGTCCGACTGCCTGCATGACACAGCAACCGACCAAGACGAGCATCGCTCGTGACTTCGATCGTGTTTGAATGTCTGTTGTAGACATTGACCTTCCTCCTTTGATGACTGTTTCTCTATTCCGCTTGCTTCTATGCCCGTCTTCTGGGAAGTGCACCTGCGAACCTCATCTCTCGTGGATGCGAAATCCAAAAGGACGGTCTAGAAAGAAGCTGAGCACTGCCCGAAGGGCAGGAACTCACAATCGATGAGGGCTGCGCGGCGCACGCCATCTGCACTTCAAAGGGGGAGGTGAGAGAACAGATGGCGATGCGCCATGCTCAAGGGCTGCGCCCTCCTATCGAAGAGGGCTACTCGGCAGTTGTGGTGAAGAGGCTCCAGCGGGTCTTGCCATCCATCTTCTGAGCAAGCTCCTCCACGTCTCCGTAGTACATGCACCAGGCCTGGCAGTGCTGGACGCACATGGGCATCTTGCCCTTGGCGGTGCGGTCCTCGCACATATCGCATGCCTTGGTGATCACCGGAAGCCAGGTCCACTCCCAATGGTTGGGAGCAGGAACCCCCTCGTATTCATAGGGTCCCACTTCGGTGAGCTTGATGCCGAACTCGCCTTTCGGCAGATCAAGGTGCTTCTTGCAGGCCACCTCACAGGAATGGCATCCCGTGCAGTAGTCGTAGTTGATGAGTATTCCCTTCATTGGTATTCGCTCCTTTACGGCTTCATTGGCTCGAAGTCATCACGCCAGCCACCGCGTTCAACGATCTGGACGCCAGCGGGGGTATCGCCTTCCTGGTACTTGTAAATGCGGCAACGCGTGCACTTGATAGGAGAACCGATGCCACCAGGGCCTGCCTGGAAATTGCGGGTCAGGTTGTTCACGTTGTATTCGAAGCAGTCATTGAGAACGGGGGCCGCGGCCTCCTTCTCTGGTTTCCACCAGCCGTGCTCGGCAGAAACGCAATCATCAGGGATGCCTTCGAATATCTTCACCATCTGACGGCAACGTCCCTCATGGTTCTCCATCCAGATCCAGTCACCGTCTTGCAGTCCGTATTCCTCCGCCGTCTTCGGGGAGATCTTCACCAAAGGCTCGGGATGGAATTCGCGCATGGTGGGAGCCATGCGATGCTCGGTGTGGAAGAACTCATAGGAACGGGCGCCATTGATCATGTAGAAGGGCAGCTCTTCCATGATTTCCGGCGTGGTCTCCCAAGTTTCAGGTGCGGGAGTGTAAACCGGCATCGGCGGAATGCCCCAGGCAGTGAAGATGGAAGGAACCAGTTCGATGCGACCGGAAGCAGTGTTGAATCCCACTTGGCCATCTGGACGCAGCAAACCCTTCTCATGCTTGTTGTAGGTGGCGTTCCAATCATCATATGCATGACCGCATGCGTTTTCGACCAGCTGGTCGAAGGTGTAAGGGCACTTCGTGGTGATGGAAGGGCCGCCTTCTTCGGAAACCGAGGTATGCCCCCAGTCTTCATCAGTTGCGGCGGAGAAGTTCGCCTTCTTGACCTGACCGTCCTCCCCTACAACCGCAAGGTCGGTCAGCAGGTAGTCGTTGATGAAATCCTCAACCTTGTCCCAGCGCTGGAACAACTCAGGATTCAAACGCTTGCCAAGCCAAAGAGCGATCTCCTCATCGGATTTCGCCTCATAGAAGGATGTGACCTTCTTCATGGCACGAAGCGGCGTCCACCATGTACGGGCTGAGTCACGCTCAACGGACATGGAAACCGGCAGGATCATATCAGCGATGGCCACCATCGTGGGAGTGATCATCGGGTCGGCGTAGACGATGAAGGGGATCTCCTTCATGTACTTGTAGGCACGGGCGGCAGCACCCTCATGACCCGCAAATGCGTTGCAGGACTGCGCCCAGAACATCTTGATGGGATACTCTTCACCATTGACCGGGATCTTCCCCGCCTCAAGGACCGAAGCCATCGCATCGCAATTGGACATGCCAACGAAGTCCATGCCCTCGTCCCCGATCATCCACTTGCGGAACTTCCGTGCAAGTGCCTGCTCATCGGCATAGAGGTCCACTGAGGAATAGCCAGCATTGATATCGAAGGAATTGTGCACCAACACGTGTGTGCCCGGCTTTTCGATATTTCCGCAGATGGCCATGAGATCGCAGACGGCCTCAGTCCAATGCATGGCGGAAGAGGTGCCCGCATCAAAGACGAGACCCCACTGGATAGCGCCACGATCAGCGTTGGCGTACATGCGGGCAGACCCCACGATGTCGTCGACGGGAACACCCGTGATCTTCGAAGCCCATTCGGGAGTGAACTGCTTGCAGTGTTCTTTGAGTTCGTCATAGTAGGCGCACCACAACTCTACGAACTCATGGTCGATCAGGTCCTCTTCCATGATGATGTTGAGCCATGCCAAAGCCAAGCAGCAGTCTGTGCCGGGATGAGGACGCAGCCAATACTCAGCCCGCGCCCCCCACCATGTGAGTACGGGATCGATGGAGATGATCTTTGTTCCGGCCTGCACGCAGACATTCAGCCAGTGCCCCAGATATCCATCGCCGTTGGACTTCAGCGGCTCGTTGCCCCACACCACCAGCACCTCGGGGGGCTGCCACTCGGGATTTGCATAGCGGTCCGGCAGCGTCTCGGATGCGTCAACGATGGGATAGTCACCCAAAGGACCGGCGGCACCGCAGACGCGCGGCATGTAGCACCACCAACCGGAAAAGTAGATGCCACCCACGTTCGCCGTGCGGAAGCAGGCACCAGCAATGAAGGGTACTTGCCAGTTGATGTTGCGGCCCGTGCCATGACCGACGAGAATCGCTTCGCGGCCGAGCCCTTTACCGTCAATCTCCTCCTTGATATAGGTCTCGATGATATCGAGAGCCTCTTCCCAAGAGATGCGTTCCCATTTGTTCTCGCCACGCTCCCCTGCGCGCTTCATGGGATACTTGAGGCGCTGGTCGCTTTCAACCATCTCTATCATGTCGAGGCAGCGCATGCAGAGCTTGCCATTTGCATAGGGGTCAAGCGGATCGCCTTCCACCTTCGCAAGCTTCCCGTCCTTGGTGTACAGCAAGACACCGCAAGAGTCATGGCACCCAGGAGCGCTGTAGTTGTAGGTACGGGTGACGGTATAGCCGTCCTCCTCCCACTGCCATTCTCCCTCGTGATAGGCTTTGCGGTCGATACTGTCCAAGAAACCTTGATAGTCAACCATAAGCTTTCCTCCTTCTCGTTCCGACTCCTGATATGAGTCGATGAGGAAAGCCTAGAGAGCGCTCATACCCCTGTCATCACCGCTGAATTAGGGTTTATGAGCATACTCAATTATTGATGATGCGCCCTTCAACGGGCTTTTCAGACCAAGGGGATGAATGGCTCGAACAGTGATGATCCCCCAACTCGCTTCTGACGAAAAGGATCAGTCCTCTCCGTAGAGCTTCGTCGATTCGATGAGATCAAGCAGCTCTTGGCGGGAGTGCACCCCCAGCTTCCGATAGATGTTGCGGATATGGGTCTGCACCGTGCTCAATGAGATGGTGAGTGCGTTCTCGATATATTTCGCGTTGCGACCTTGCGCCATCAAGACGAGTACTTCTTGCTGTCGATCCGAGAGCTCGAACTTCTCTCCCACCGCCTTGCATCGCCTCTCCCAAGTAGCACGGGTTCCCTCCGGTACCGCTTCTCCCTCAGATGAAAAGCCGCTTTCGGGAAAGCGGGGCTTATGGCAGAAGAAGGAGAGCAGGCAGAAGGCACCGGCGACTGCCACTCCCAAGCATGCACCATATTCAGGCGGAAGGATAACTGCGGCGAATCCGCACCCTATGCCAGCTGCGAAACCAAGCCAATCCACCATGCGAGCCTTTGCATACACGCGCAGAGGAGCGAGCTTGCAAAGCCTCACATGCTGGATCATCGCCGTCCAACCAAAGGCGATATAGACAGTGCAGAGGACCGAAACCACACAAAGCGCGATCACCTGCGTGGTATGCCCGAACATGAATATGAGCAGAAAGGCCATGACCGTGAGGGGAGGATTCAAAGGTGACAGGCTGCGCTCAGTGACGAGACCCTTCGTTGCCGAATCCACCGCCAGTGTCAGACAGGCGAAGATGGACGCACAGACGCAGGCGCCGATCGCATTCGCTTGGGTCGAGAAGCTCAAGACGAATCCGAATTCGAAGAAGCTCAAAGACAGCATGATGGCAGATACCGGCTTGATCTTCGAACGCCTGTCGGAAGCCTTGTTCTCTATCTGGCAGGTGAAGTCTGATCGCGCTTCCCGCAAGAGGAGCGCTGAGAGCACGACTGAAACACAAAGACAGACTCCCAAGGAAACCTGCGCAGCAAAGGCGTTCATGAAGCTTATGCCGAAGCAGATGATGTTCCCAACCCCCAAGCCCACCGCTATGAAGCTCAACACCATCTTCCCTGAATGCTTGCAAAGCTGATAGAACCACATGCATCCCAACCCCACCGCTCCCAAGCAGGAAAGCAGATAACTCGCAACGAGGGCAAAGACGAAACTGGTGGAAAGATTGGCAAGAACGACCATCACCACGAAAGAGCCCAGACCAACCAGTGCGCACAGAAGCAGAGGAACGCCTCCGATTCGACCGAGGAACTGAGCTAAGGAATGGAATACGGCAAAGGCGACGGCAAGGATCAAAGCGGCGGCGAGACGGCAGAGGAATATATCCGTCCCATCGCCTTCCTCAAACAGTTGAACTGGAATCACGATCATGATGCCAAGAAAAGATGCGACCAGCGTTGAGAAGCCCGCGAATCCCATCAGGGAATCCAAGCCCAGACGCAGTGACTTCACATCAGATCCCACGCGAAGATCCATAGTGGCCTCCCCCTTAAAGCAACTTCCAGCTCTCAACCACTTTCCTTGTTCCTCAAACCCACAGCGACAAGCGCGTTTTCTCCTATTTCCTCCTGCCGGCTTTCTCTACCAAATCGATGAGATCCTGCTGCGAATGCAGATTCAGCTTTTTGTAGATGGCGTAGGTGTGGGCCTTCACGGTATGAGGCGATATGACCAGTTCCTCTTGGATGTAGGCGGTGTTGCGCCCGCGAGCAAGCAGATAGAGCACTTCTTCCTGTCTGTCAGTCAGTCCGTATTCTCGTGCAACAACCCTGCAGCTGCTGCGGAGCATCTGCTCCACATCCATATAGCCGACTCCATTGGCCTCCTCATCCAGCTCATCCCCTGCGAGGTCAATGCCGCCCATGGACTCATCGTCATCACCTGGATAGAAGCTCTTCGACGTGACCAGCGAGAACACGATCACGAAGATGACCACGACAACCACGATCCAGACCTGCATCGTCAAGTCTCCGAACATGTCCCCCGAAGTAGCGAGTCCGCCGAATACGAGCCCGCAGAAGAGGCCTACGACCGCATAGGGCCGCGATGTGGAGAAGGCGCGTGCCGTGGAAAGGCGGCAACGAACGATATGCTCGCATGTCGCGAACAATGCGCTTGCATAGGGCAGGAAGGAGAAGGCGAACGCGACAAGCGCTGGAACGGGACGCCACTGCGGCGGTATGAAGAGAAGAACCAGAATACAGGTGGCGATGATAGGCAAGAACAACCGGCGAACCAAGGACTCCTTGATGATGAACCGATGCATGGTGTCATAGAGGAGACACCCCGAAAGCAGCAGAGCAAGCCCGATGGCCACCAATGCCACCCAGGAAGGCACAGGCTCTGGAGGCAAAAGCCATGTCAGGGAGAATCCTTGGGCCATGGACCCAACGATCGTGAGCAGGATAGGTCGCCAAGTGATGAGATTCCTTTCATCCGTCTCCTTCGCCCCATAGCTTGGGAAGGCACATTCCCTCGCAAGGCTCCGAGCCAAAATCAGATAGGCGATGGAAGATGCCATCGAATAGGTGAAGATGACGAACTGGGAATAGGCATTGTCAACCAAAAGGAGGCAGAACGCCCAGAGCAGTCCCAGCGTGACCGCAACTGAAAACGACTTACGGATGACGCGGCTGAATTCCAGACACAGGAATTCAACCCAGAGCGTCAATGCCGAGGCAACCGCCACACCCGCACACGCAAGCCGGATGATCAAAGCGGCAAATGAGGACCCCCCCAGCGGAAAAAGGGCAACGGCGCCACACACCATGGCCACTATCCCAATGAGCTGACGGTGCCTTTGGAAGAATCCCACCATGAATGAGAGGATGAAATAGGAGCAGAACAGCGCTATGGCGAATCCGCAGAGGAGGGTGAGGCCATCCACCTCATGATTTGCCGGGGCAAGGAACTCAGGGCGAACAAGCAGTACCATGTGCCATGCCATGCAGAATGAGGCTCCTAATACTCCGATGATGAGCCTCAGATCTATCCAGGAAACCTCTTTTGGGGATTCTGGGCATAAGCCTGAGGAAGTTGGGGCGCCCGTGGATTCAACCGGATTCAGGGCATCATCAGCCATGACCATCTCCACCTCCCCCTATTCACCTTCAGCGCAGATCAAAGCTACATCTGCTCTTCTGGCACCTTCTCTCGGCGCTGCGATGATCCAGATGCGTCTTGCTGGACGATAGACGCATCCATCTTTCCTGGTGGTGCAGGAAAGACAGCACCGCAGACCTGACAAACCCGAGCATCCAAACCATTCACGTAGCCACACGAGGCGCACAGACCTGGCTGTGGCATGCGACCGCATTTGTTGCAATGCGTGCAAGGGTAGCACATGGATAACCTGCCTCAATCGTACTGTATGAGTAGGATTTTACGTGATTTCATCATCAAAAACACTACTCATGGAGACTAATCTTTGCGCGGTTCGCGTAATACCATGAGTCCTATTCCTATCCCCATGCAGGGCGTTCACGCAAGTTCATACACAGGAGGCATCGGGCCTCAAAGCACAGCATGACATCCTGATTGATAGGAGCTCTGGATGCCCATAGCGAAAGCCTTGGCCTTCGTTTGCCTCATAATGCAGGTTAAGAACCGTTGCGCTCCTTGTTGGTTCGCAATGCCCTATGAGGACTGAGTCATCCCCCTTCAAACTGGAAAGCCGCACGCCTTCGAGCAGACCTCTCGCACCAGATCCGCATGAGCATTGGAATCGCCCAGGCAAGGCACATAGCAGAATCGGCCATCGCCTTCAGTACGTGCGGCCCTCATCCACGCAGACTTCAATTCAACTTGGATGTCATACAGTGTTTCCAAGCAATCGATGGAGAAGTTCGGCGCGACGACGAAAAGCCGACGCGCTCGGACAAGCTCAGGCAACACCTCTTTCGTTGACGGCCCAAGCCAGGCACGGCTCTTGTCGAAGCGGCATTGAAAGCCTGCTCGCCATGCCCCATCTTCAATCCCAAGCGATTCTGCAACGCTTTCAGTCGTTTGCTGACATTGCTCAGCATAGATATCACCCGCACGGATGTCCGACATGGGAATCGAATGGAACGCGAACAAGACCCTATCGCCGCCTTCGGCATCAAAGCCTGCATTCGTTATGGATGCTGCAATGGCCTCAACATAGCCGCTTGCATCGCAGTAGCTCTCAACGAAGCGAACCTTCGGGGCCCAGCCCAGCTTCTTCAATGCAAGATCAAGCCTATCCCTCACAACCCCAGTCGTCGAAAAGGCGCTCTGCGGATAGAGCGGTACGATGACGACCTCATCGCACCCTTCACTCCTGCAGCTTTCCAAGGCCTCTTCAATGGTAGGTGTGGAATAGCACATGGCACAGCACGCGAATGTACTGGATGGGCCTTGATTGCAAGCCTCCCCAACCTTTCGTACAAGCGACTTCATGCCAGCATCAAGAGGAGAGCCTGCATCGGTCCAGATAGAGGCATACTTGGCCGCTGATGCAGGAGCACGCCGAGGGATGATGAAACGGTTCAGAACAAAACGCCAGAGATGCGGATTCATAGGGCAGATGCGGGGATCGGCAAGGAACGAGCGTAGATATTCTGCCACCGCGTCACTCGTCGGGGCAGCAGGAGTGCCCGTGTTCGCCAGTATGATGCCAACCTTGCTCATAAGCCGCCCTGTTCGCTAATGCCATATCGTCCAAGACCTCAAGTCTAGCAGGTTGATCCAAAGTCGCAGGTCGAATCAATCCGGTCGGGTTGACAGAAGTTCGCTCGCGTCAAGGCACGCTCCGCTCTTCGGCCTTGACTCTTGCGGCTGCCGTGCGGAAGATCGTCGCACGCCAGTGAACCTGCTCAGGTCCAAATCCTGCTCGCCATGCTCGCACCTGCTTTCGCAGGGTGTCATCCCGCCTGCGAAACAAGAGGAGAACCCGTAGGTTCTCCTCTTTGGTTTCTGGTCGGGTTGACAGGATTTGAACCTGCGGCCTCTGCGTCCCGAACGCAGCGCTCTACCAAACTGAGCCACAACCCGATATGCGATATGATGCCGCAAAAACGGCGAGGATTATCCTAGCACAGCCTTTTGATATGAATCAACAAAAGTGTTTACGAATGATGGTGATATGCGGGGAAGGGACTCGGAAGCAGCGACATGACCACGGGGTCAGGCTTCGTGCGTCAGACAATCATGCCGTCTTGGCAGCACAGGGCAAGCCGCCGCTTCGTGCCTGGTTGTGAGTTACGCATCCCCGCAGCGGAAGCCATCTGCTGTAGCGTAAGCCGTCTGCGAAGCAGCGGCTTGCCTTGCCCGAGGAGATGCTTTCAGTCGAGGGCAGGTCGCCGCTTCGTGGACGAAGGCTGAAGCCTTCGCTACGGGTCGATCCGTCATATCCATGGCGGCCTTAAAAAAGCGCCGGAGGAATCGCCCGGGGCAGGAAGAATCGTACGGCGCCACCTTCTTTCCAGAAAGTTCACGTCTCCGCACCCGGGACACGCAACAACTCGAACGCGAAGCGATGGTCTTCGCCCGAAGGGCGACAGTGAATGCAGAGGTGGTCTGCTATACCTCAGCAGACCACCGACACGCTTTTGCGGCGAACAGCCGCCCGCGATGATGGTGCGAACCCGATCTTTGGGTTCCGACATCATCGCGGTAGGTTTTAATAAGTTGCAGAAAGGTGTGTTCGCAGAGGGGTCGAAGCCGATTCTGCAAGGCAAGAAAAGCGTGGTATCGTGCGAAGCACCACGTCTTTTCGCAGCCTGAAGCCAAGGCTGAGCACCCCTCTGCGAACACCACCGCACCCCCCAAGACCGAACGCCTTCATGTGTTCATACACCGCCGCCACCAAGGCGAGACCCCTCCGCGAACACCACCGCCACCCCCCAAGGCGAGACCCTCATGTGGGCACGACCCAGCAAGGAAACGTTAGAGATGGCCTCTTGTCTCATCCCCTGGTTGATCGCAGGCTGAAGCCTGCGCTACGAGTACACGCAACTTTCATCCAGGCAGGCCATGTCGCACACTGCAAGCACGCGCGAAGAGTGTCAGCTTCTTATCATTTCGGTTTCGTCTATCGCCTGCCTTCGACATTTTGTGTATTGTCGTCCCAGCCGCCGATATAATGGCTGGCACAGTGAAGAGGGGCTGAACGTGCCCGCACAGATCTAGGAGGCAACAATGGGCAGATTCTTAAGCTTTGTACTTGGCGGCGCGATCGGCGCAGTTGGAGCGCTTCTGTTTGCGCCTCGCAGCGGTGAGGAAACCCGTAATATGGTGGCAGATCAGGCCAGCAACGCCATGAACAACGCACAGGAGCTGGGTGAACAGGCCGTCGGTACCATACAGAACGGCTTCAAGCAGGCCACTGAGAAGGGTCAGGAAGTGGTTGAGAACGTGAAGGATGTCGCTGCAAAGGGCGCATCAGAGGCGGTAGACAAGAATGATGAGCTGCGTGAGAAGATCGAAGCTGCTCGCGAGCGCATCGCCCAACAGGTGAAGGACAACGCTCAAACCGCTGCCGATCAGGCAAAGGAAGTGGTAGACACCACAGCTGACGAAGCTGCCAAGGAAGCGGAGAAGGTCGCCGAGGACGCGGGAGCAAAATAGCCTTCCCATCTGCTTTGCTGCAAGGACCGGGGCACGCATCGTCGTGCCCCTTTTTCATGCAAGGGCGAAACCGCTGGGCGGTGGATGATCTCATGCAAGCATCTGATCATCAGGCTGGTCGGCAGGAACCTTGGCATCGCTTCCACTGAACCGATTGTCGCCTGAGCCAAGATGCATGCAGCACCGTATAATGGTCCGAACGATCAACGAACGATCAATCGAGCGAAGGGCAGACCATGACCGACAGCAATGCATCCTCCATCCATTTCGGCACCGATGGCTGGCGAGCCATCATCGGCGAAGGATTCACCTGCGAAAACATCGTCAAGGTGGCTGATGCCGCAGCCCAGGTGTTCAAGGCAGCTGCCGAAGAGGCCGGTGCCATCCCCGAGAACCCGGGTGTGCTCTATGTCGGGCACGATTGCAGGCAGGATGCCCATGCCTACGCAGCCCTCGCGGCGCAGGTGGCGGCTGAACACGGTTTCACGGTCGTTCTGACGAAGGATTACTGCCCCACCCCCACGCTTTGCTGGTCAGTGGCGCATGACCCCGCTGCTGTGGGTGGACTCATGCTGACCAGCAGCCACAATCCTGCCGAATACCTTGGCGTGAAGCTGCGCATGGCCGATGGCGGTGCCAGCCCGAAGGATTTCACTGACATCGTCGAGGACGTCATCGCCCAAACCGATGAGAAGGGGTTCGAAGACCCCGCCATCGGACTTCTGGCCAACCTCAAGACAGCCGATATCATCCAAGCGCTGCAGACAGGGTCATCCCTCGCGAGCCTTGTCAGCGAAGAGCCCGCGGAAACCAAGACCGTGGAAGTGCGCGACCTGATGCCTCCCTACCTGGATGCCCTGCGCCAACAGGTCGATGCCGATGTCATTCGCGATGCCAATCTTCGTGTCGTGGTTGATCCGCTCTACGGCGCAGGTCGACATCATCTGGCAAACCTCCTGCGCGAGATGGGAGTCACGGTGGAAGAGATCCACAACACCGAAGATCCCACCTTCGCCGGGCTTCACCCTGAACCCATCCAGCCATGGGTGGACGAGGGTCTTGCAAAGGTGGCTGAGCTGGGATATGACGCGCTGTTCACCAATGACGGAGATGCCGACCGTATAAGCGCCGGTGACTCTTCGGGCAACTTCGTCAATCCTCATCGAATCATAACCTTGGTCACGCAAAACCTTGCTGATCGCGGCGGTCGTGGACGAGTCGTGTCCACCGTCACAGCCTCACAGCAGCTGGCGAACGCCTGCGACGCGCTCGGGTTGGAATACGTCACCACTCCAGTGGGATTCAAGTGGATCTACGCTGAAATGGAACGAGGCGGCGTGCTGGTTGGTGGGGAGGAGTCCGGCGGCATCGGACTGCCGGGCCATGTGAAGGAACGCGATGGGCTTCTCATGGCGCTGCTCCTCACCGAAATGATGGCGAAAGAGGGCAAGGATCTGGGACGGCTGGTGGCGGATGCGAACGATCGCTTCGGCAGCTTCTGCTTCAATCGACGCGGTCTTCGCCTGGATCCCCAGCAAGAGAGCCACGCAGATGCAATCCTGTCGGGCGACGATATCCCGAACCGCATAGCAGGCAAAGGCGTTGCCGCTACCGATCAACGCGATGGCTTGAAGCTCATGCTTGAGGATGGCTCGTGGGTGATGATGCGAAAATCCGGCACCGAGCCATTGGTGCGCATCTACGCAGAGGCTTCCTCTGAGACAGAGGTCGATACGCTGCTCGATTGGGCAGAGGACATGCTGCTGGCATAAACATGCCCACCGTGTCCCATCGGATGGTTTACGGACTGGCTGCATCATGTCGAACGCCCCCATCACTGCTATACTTTACCGATTCAATCGCTATTGAGGAGTTGGTGGCATGAAGTGCCCAAAGTGCGGGCGTGAAAACGCAGCAGGTGCGCCCTTTTGCGCAGACTGCGGAAAAGCATTGTTCCCCCTGAAAGCCGCTTCTGGAGATACGGAAGCCTCTTCATTCCAGTCCACAGACCAGGCTGCGGAATCCGTGGGCGATGGCACGCTCATCCTCGCCATCGAACAGAATCCCCTGGCACCCGAAGCAGTCGATGACGCCAACGCCGATGAGCTTCTCTCCATGATCTCCGACGGCTCCATCAGGCTTGAGCCCATCAACGATGCCACTGATGGCGCATCGCCAGCCCCCATTCCCGTATCCCTTTCCGTTGCCTTCGAAGAACAGGAACCTGACCCTCAGCCCAATCATGACCCCCAATGGGAGCCGGTCTCAGCACCTCAGGCAGGTTCGGAGCAGGCCGCTGAAACAGCACCTCGAATCTCTGCATCCGCCATTGCAGACAAGCCTGAAGAGGATGCCCCCGAAGCGGGCGTGCTTCAGACAGACGCGGTCCAACCGCGTGCGGCTCAAGCGGACGCAACCCGCACGGTTGAAGAGCAGCAGCCTCTTCCAACCGCAGCATCACGGCCTGAGGAAGCCGTGATGCCCGACGCACCTTCAGAAGCGCAATCCCATCCCAGCACACCTGCAGCAGCCCTAGAAGCAGGCGCTGTCCCTCAGCCGGAAGCTCAACCGGAAGCCGCCTTCACGCCTTCCCCCCAGCAGCAGACAGCGGAATCCCACGAAGCAGACGCTTCTGAGCGTCCCATCATCCCACCGAACCCAGCAAGGCCACATCAGGCTCCCCTGCAGACAGGGCCTGAGGCGCAATATCAGAAGGGGTGCCTCGCCGCCGCATGGGGTGACATCATGCAAACCAAGGGCTGGTTCGGAAAGATGCTGCTTCTGGGGCTTGTGGGCTGCGTTCCCATCCTCAACTTCTATGTGAATGGCTATGCCATGCGCTGGTCGCGAGAACTGTTCTTGGGGAAGGTTGCACCTATGCCAGAGCGCATCTTCGGGAACCGCATGTTCGTCAATGGCTTCTTCGCCTTGGTCATCGGTTTGCTTCTGAGCATCGTAGGTGGCCTTTGCGGCGCTCTTCTGGGGATCATCCCCATCGTGGGAGCACTTTGCTCCATAGTGATCTACCTCATCATCTGCCTGTTCCAATATGTCGCGCTCATGCGTACGGCCATTGCCGATCGACTGGGGGCCGCCTTTGACCTCTCCCAGATCTGGCACACCTGCTGGAAGAATCTTGGAGCGCTCTGCTGCGCCACCATCGTTCCGAATCTCATCTTCAGCGTCGTCGTCTTCGTGGTCGTCTTCGCCCTCTTCATGATCCTGGGTCTTCCCATGATCGGAAGCATCATGGAGATAGGCTATTACGGTCCCGAAAGCCCCCAAGCCATCAACGCCGTCTTCAGTCTGCTTGGCATGATGGTCCCCTTCCTCATCATCTGCTATCTCATCGGAAGCTTCCTGAACGTGTTTTTGACAATGCTGACGATGCGCGCCACGGGCCACTACATCGCGCGATATGCTCAGGAGTGGAAAGGGGAGCAGGCTGTCATGTCCACCGCCTACATCAACGGCGTGTGAGCAGCCTTGAGCTGACATTCTTCAACCAAAGCATCCGGGCGGCTTTCACAGCCGCCCGTTTTGGCTCTCATGCTAGAATAGCCACCATGCGCCCCCGTAGCTCAATGGATAGAGCACTGGTCTCCTAAACCGGGTGTGTAGGTTCGATTCCTATCGGGGGCACCACCGCTGACCCATCTGGCAGCCTCTTCATCCCAAGGAGCATCATGGCAGACATCCAACTGAGATTCGGCAAGGACCTGTTGGTGGTGGGCACCCCCATCCAGCAGCAGCTGGCTACCATCATGGATGCAGCATTCCAAGACGACCTGAATGGAGAGGATGCCACGTCCGAGGAGGGCTTCGCGGATATCGAAGCCGACGACCCTCCTTTCGTGCAGGCAACCTTCATCAATACTGACGCTGACACCGCTGCCGAAGAGGGCTTTGAGCTTTCCCTTCTCATTGAGCCGGAGATATTCGAAGAGGCCTATCGGTTGGAACGGGCATCGGGGGCCCAGTGTCTCGTTGCTCCCACGGCCAATCTCACTCCGGCACGCCTGGCAACCCAGCGCCTGGGCCATGCGGCTGATGACCTGGCCCGCGAGGCCATCACGGTCACCAGCGCCCTTAAGCCTGAGCATGTCTTCGTGGAAGTCGCTCCCTGCGGGCTTCCCCTTGATGCATCGTCGAAAGCCTCGCTTCTGGAGAATCGGGTTCAGTATGAGCAGGCTGCACGCCTGTTTGACCGCTATCCTTTCGACGCATTCTTCCTGAACGGGTTCGCACGAACGACCGATCTGAAATGCGCCCTCATGGGCATCCGCAAGGTGAGCGACGCTCCCATCATCGCCTGCGTTGACGTGGATGCCGAAGGAATGCTTGCCCCGCTGTCCCGCAGGCCTTTTCCCAGCTGGTTCAAGAGAAGCGAATCCCTGGAGCAGGCCATGACCATCATGGCCGAATATGGAGCGAACGCAGGGGGATTCTGCTCAGATGCCAGCATTCCGGCCATCACGGCTTTCCTGGACCGGGCAGCGGGCGTCACGACCCTTCCGAAGATGGTCCAGCTTTTCGTTGGTCCCCATACCGCCTGCTCCTCTCCTGATGATGCCTTTGATGCCGCCCTCATCCTCGCTGATGCCGGTGCTCAGTTCTTCCAAGCAACCGGGAAGGCCACTCCTCCCTATACCGGAGCCCTTGCTGCCGCCGTTGTCGGCCGAAGCGTGACAGCTGATGCATCTCAAGGCATGCGCACTGTCACCGCGCCCCCCTCAGGCGCACCGGATGCAGACCGCCTGCGTCAGATCGTCAACCATGCCTTGGGCATCGGCGAAGGGACGGACCGGTGATCGGGTCGAACAGGGAGCGCTCGCCTCACTACGGCGCGCTGCAGAAGGTGGTAGACGCCCTTTTCGAAGATGATGATGCCCCTTATCTTGAGGTGGCCGACCCAGAAGCAGCCTTCAAGGTTTCACGATTGCAGGTGGTGCTGGCCGCCGAAGCGGCTGATCTTCCCGATGAGCTCCTGCGTGTGGTGAATCTGCTGCCGCCGGGAGAATACACCCGGCTGCGTTTGACCACACAACTCAATTCCGCCATTACCGGCCATGCATGGGGACAGGTCTTCGGCACCGTCTCCTGACAGCCTCAAGGGCCGACGCATTCTCTCTTCCGTGCTTGTCTTCCCTTTGCTTCGAAGGCACGCATCATCCATCTTTCATTTTCCTGACAGTCAGAAAAATACATCGAAAATTTCTGGATGTTCGCTTGTTTTTCTGTCGCCTTATGGATACTATATATACCCGCTGAGTCGAACAGAAACCACAATATATTGTGCCATCTGTTCAGAACTTGGTTGACACTCTGTGGAAACGCTGTGGATGCAGCAAAGGTTTCGCAGTGTGTGCAAGGAAAAGCAGCGCCGGTTGAACAATGCGCAAAACCAGAAGAAAAGGAAACACGAACATGCCACAAGCCATCATCAAGCGCGACGGCCGCACCACCGAATTCCATGTCGAGAAGATCGCCTCAGCCATCGAGAAGGCCTTCCAAGCCTGTGCTGCCATGCAGGATCGCAGCACGGCGGATATGATCGCCGCCAAGGTGGCGCAGAAGCTTGATGAGGGGGCCATCGAGGGCACACCAACCGTCGAAGGCGTTCAGGACCTGGTCGAGGAAACCCTCATCGAGAGCGGCTTCGTCCAGACAGCCAAAGCCTACATACTTTATCGCGCTGAGCGCAGCCGCGTTCGCGATGTCAATTCGCGTCTGATCCAAACCCTGAAGGACATCACCTTCAGCAAGGCCGCCGACTCTGATCTCAAGCGCGAGAACGCCAACATCAACGCCGATACCGCCATGGGCACCATGCTCAAGTACGGCAGTGAATCCGCCAAGCAGTTCTACGAGATGTGCGTGATTGAGCCGAAGTTCGCCAAGGCTCACCGCGAGGGTGACATCCACATCCATGACATGGATTTCTACACGCTGACCACCACCTGCTGCCAGATCGAGCTGAAGAAGCTCTTCAAGGACGGCTTCTCCACCGGCCATGGCGTTCTGCGTGAACCCAATGACATCGCCAGCTACACCGCTCTGGCCTGCATCGCCATCCAGTCGAATCAGAACGACCAGCATGGCGGTCAATCCGTCTGTGATTTTGACTACGGTCTGGCTGACGGTGTGCGCAAGACCTATCGCCGTTTGTTCAAGAAGCACTTGGCAGAGGCCTTGGATCTGCTGACCTCCATCGAAGACGAGCGCACATTCGTCGAGGACACCCTTGCCGCCGTCGAGCGCGAGACAGAAGTGATCGCCTCCCTCGACCTTGACGAAACCTACCGTCAGAACCTCATCGGCAAGCTTTCCGATGCCGGTATCCCGTCTGCGGACATAGACACCATCTTGGCCTATACCCAGAAGAACGCCCAGCGTGACACTGATCGCACCACCTTCCAGGCCATGGAGGCCCTGGTGCACAACCTCAATACCATGCACTCC
>CAYWWK010000010.1:0-60873 GCA_964462135.1 uncultured Eggerthellaceae bacterium
TCCATCGTCGACTTCGTCGCATTCGTCGATCTGGGCGGAATCGATGTGCTGGTGCACATCTCCGACCTGGCTTGGTACCATGTCAACCATACCTGCGAGGTCGTCAAGGTGGGCGATGAGGTCGAGGTCGAGGTCTTGGATGTCGATCTCAATCGTGAGCGCATCTCCCTGGGTCTCAAGCAGACCACCGAAGATCCGTGGATCAAGCTTGTCGAGAACTATCCCGTTGGCACCATCGTCGACGGCCATGTCACCAAGATCGTTCCCTTCGGCGCGTTCGTTGAGCTGGGCGAGGCGGTGGAAGGCCTCGTGCACATCTCCGAGATGTCCCCGAAGCACATCGATACCCCGGCCCAAGTGGTCAAACAGGGTGAAGACGTCAAGGTGAAGGTCATGGAGATCAACCCTGAGCGTCGTCGCATCAGCTTGTCCATGAAGGCTGCTGCAGAAGAGCTTGGCTTCGAGATCGAAGTGGATGAGTCCATCCAGGCTGAGGCGAAGCCGAAGAAGTCCGAAGAGGACCAACCGGTGGCTGAAGCTGAGATCGTGGAGGTTGCTCCAGCAGAGGATGATGACGCAGCAGAGGTTGAGGAAGCTGTGATCGAGGATACCAGCGCCACCGAGTAGATGGAAGATTGAGCGAAACGGGGGAGGGGCATTGAAGAAGCTTTTCGTCATAGGTGGAATGGGTGCAGGCAAGTCCTCAGCCACGCGTGCGTTGCTCGACCAGGGAATTCCGCTGATCGATCTCGATAAGGTGGGCCACGATATCCTCAAATGGGAAGTCGTGAAGGAGGAACTTGCAGAGGCATTCGGTGACGATATCTTCGATGCTGAAGGGGAGGTCATCCGTCCGAAGCTGGCTGCCAAGGCATTCAAGACCCCTGCTGACACCCGCAAGCTCAATCGCATCACGATGCCTCGCATCGAGGAATCCTATACGGAGACGCTGCAGGAGATTGAAGCCTCGGGCGCCCCGGCGGTAGTCGTGGAATACTCTGCCTTCAAGAACCGTGAGAGTTCGCTGGCCTATTCAGCGGATGTGGTCATCGCCATTCTGGCACCCACCGATGTGCGCATTGAGCGCGCGGTTGCCTCAGGGTTCGACGAGGATGACGTGCGCCGCCGCATCGCGCGGCAGATCACCGATGCCGACCGTGTGGAAGCGGCTGATGTCGTGTTCAACAACAATTCCACGAAGGAAGAGCTTTACAACAAGGTATTGGATTGGTGGAATACCTATAACGCCTAGTCCTTCCATCATATAGTTCTCAGACCCGGTGCCGTCTGTTCCTCGACGCATCGGGTCTTGCTGTTATTGCAGGTCTCAGCGCATTTGAAAGGATGGTCGATGTCAAGTCATCTTCGCAATATCGAGGGCGTGGAGATGGAAGGCAAGCTGCCGACGCCCAAGCTTGCGGGCTCTCCGTTCAAAGTGGTCTCTCCATTCGAGCCGTCGGGAGATCAGCCTCAGGCCATCGCTGCGCTGGCGAAGGGCGTGCAAGATGATCTTCGCTATCAGACCCTGCTTGGGGTTACCGGGTCTGGAAAGACCTTCACCATGGCCAAGGTCATCGAAGCGGTGCAGAAACCCACCTTGGTCATGGCGCCGAACAAGACGCTGGCAGCGCAGCTTGCCAGCGAGCTCAAGGAATTCTTCCCAGACAACGCCGTCGTCTACTTCGTCAGCTATTACGACTACTATCAGCCTGAGGCCTATGTGCCTTCCTCTGATACCTTCATCGAGAAGGATGCCTCCATCAATGAGGAGGTCGAGAAGCTTCGCCATGCCGCCACCAGCGCCCTTCTGTCAAGGCGCGATGTCATCGTGGTAGCCTCGGTCAGCTGCATCTATGGCATTGGTTCTCCTCAGGATTATGCGGGAATGGCGGTCTTTCTGGACAAGGATGTGCCGCAGGACCGTGATGAGGTCATCTACGGTCTCATCGATATCCAATATGACAGGAATGACTATGAGCTTTCCCGTGGCACCTTCCGGGTGCGAGGTGATTCCCTGGACATCTTCCCACCCTATGCAGACAATCCCCTGCGGGTTGATTTCTGGGGCGATGAGATAGAGGAGATCGCTGAGATAGACAACGTGACTGGAGAGGTTCTTGGCACGTATCAGGCGCTTCCCATCTGGCCGGCTTCCCATTACGTGACGGCACGTCCCAAGATGGACAGGGCGTTGGGCACCATTCGCGATGAACTGCGCAGCCGACTGCAGGAATTCAACGAAGAGGGCAAGTTGCTGGAAGCACAGCGGCTTGAGATGCGCACGAACTATGATCTGGAGATGCTTGAGACGATGGGATTCTGCTCTGGCATCGAGAACTACTCGCGGCATCTGGATGGTCGGGCTCCCGGTGAGCCTCCCTATACCCTGATTGACTACTTCCCTGCTGACTTTTTGTGCATCATCGATGAGAGCCATGTCACGGTTCCCCAGATACGCGGCATGCATGAAGGGGATCGAAGCCGCAAGGTCACGTTGGCCGAACACGGCTTCCGTCTTCCCTCAGCTCTGGACAACCGGCCTTTGCGCTTCGACGAGTTCGAGGAGCGCGTCCCTCAGTTTATCTATGTCAGCGCCACGCCGGGCGACTATGAGGAGAAGGTCAGCCTTGCACAGGTTGACCAGATCATTCGCCCCACTGGGCTTCTTGATCCTGAGATCATCGTGCGTACGTCGAAAAGCCAGATCGATGACATCATCGATGAGGCGAAGGAGCGGGCCGCCCGTCATGAGCGGGTGCTTATCACCACGCTTACGAAGAAGATGGCTGAGGATCTGACGGACCATCTTCTGGATCAAGGGGTGAAGGCGCGCTACATGCATTCCGATATCGCCACGCTTGACCGGGTTGAGATCCTGCGTGATCTGCGACTGGGAGCCTTCGATGTGCTGGTGGGCATCAATCTGCTTCGAGAAGGCCTTGATCTTCCTGAGGTGAGCCTGGTTGCCATCCTCGATGCCGACAAAGAGGGTTTCTTGCGAAATCACCGGTCGCTCATCCAGACCATTGGCCGAGCTGCCCGCAATGTGTCCGGTCAAGTCATCATGTATGCAGACCGCGAAACCGACTCGATGAGGCGTGCTATCGAGGAAACGCGGAGACGTCGCGCAATCCAGATGGCCTACAACGAAGAACATGGCATCCAGCCCGAGACCATCCGCAAAGCCATCAACGATATCATGGGTGCCATAACCGAGGAATCAAGCGGAGTTGATGCCGCTGACATCAACAAGGAGCTTGCCGAGCTGTCGCGCGAGGAGGTCATGCGCATCATAATGTCCATGGAAGAGGAGATGCAGGCGGCCTCAGCGGGCATGGATTTCGAGGAGGCGGCACGTCTGCGTGATCAAGTGGTGTCCCTGCGCTCAGCGGTTGAGGGCACCTCTGAACAGGATGCCTTGAAGGAACTTAAGAAGAACGCCCGCAAGGGTTCGAGATATGGCAGGAGGAAGCACGCTTGATCGACGAGATATGCATCCATAACATCGCGCTCATTGAGGAGGCCTCCATAGAGCCAGCGGCGGGGCTGACAGCCATCACGGGTGAGACAGGAGCAGGCAAGACCGCCATCCTCAATGCCTGCCGCCTGCTCTCGGGTCAGCGTGGTGACAAGACCATGGTGCGCGTGGGCGCAGATGAGGCCAGCGCATCGGGAAGATTCTTCCTTTCGCCAGCACAGGCGGCGAAAAAGGACCAGGAAACGCCTCGTGAGATCGTCGCTTCCCGTCGGATGGGCGCAGACGGTCGCTCGCGCGTGAAGATCAATGGAGAGATATCCAGCGTGACCGAGCTTGCACGCATCATATCCCCTCTGCTCGATCTTTCCAGCCAGCACGATCAGCTGGCCCTCTCCCACGTCTCCTCCCACCGCAGCCTGCTGGACCTGTTCGCGGGTGCCAAGGTGGAAGCCTTGCTTGCGGCTTACGGGGAAGCTTACGCCCAAGCCAAGGAGGCAGCTGCCTACGTGGAGGAGCTGCGTCGGATTCGAGCGACCTCTGATGCGCAGGCCGAAGAAGCACGCTTCATCTTGGGACAGATCGAACCGGTGGGGCCAAGCTTGGGCGACTACGAGGAATTGACCCTGTTCGTGCGCAGGTCCGAGAACGCAGAAGCGCTGGCACGCACGTCAGGGGGCGCCTATGAGGCGATCTGTGGGGATTCTGGCGTCCTTGATGGACTGAATGAGGCCATCGCGCTTCTGGAAGAGGGGTCACGCTTCGATGAGCCCATGAAGGGCTATGCCGAATCCCTACGGGAAGTCTCCTATGTGGTGGAGGACGTCTCACGGGATGTCCTGCGTTTCCGCGATGCCGTTGATCTTGACATGTCAACATTGGAACAGGCGCAGGAGCGCATGGCTGCCTACCAAGGCCTCATTCGGAAATACGGACCTACCTTGGAGGATGTCATCCACCGCGCCGAAGAGGCGCAGAAGGTCATCTCACTGATGGAGGATTCGGAAGGCGCCCAGGCGGCGGCGGAGAAGCGTCTGCATGACGCCGAGGATGCGCTTGCGCGCGCAGCTGATGAGCTCCATGCCGCGCGATGTGAAAGCGCTCCTGCCATGACCGATCAGGTCAATGAGGTCATGGGTTCATTGCAGATGGGCAGTGCTTCCCTCATTTGCCGGGTGGAGATGCTCCCGCGTGACCAATGGATGGAATCAGGACCCGACAGAGTCGAATTCCTCTTCCGTCCTTCTGCTGGCTTGGGTGAACGCCCATTGGCGAAGGTGGCATCCGGTGGTGAATTGTCCCGGGTCATGCTTGCCCTTCATGTCGTGCTTGGAGATGCGGACAACGTGCCCACCTTGATCTTCGATGAGATCGATGCGGGTGTTGGTGGGGCCGTGGCGAATGCCCTTGCTGAGGTGCTGGCGCGGTTGGCGCAGACGCATCAGGTCATCGTGGTCACCCACTTGGCCCAAGTTGCATCCAAGGCCGAGAAGCATTATGTGGTTTCCAAAGCGGAAACAGACGGAGTTGCTCGGACTGCCATCGAGGCGGTGGTGGGAGAGCGCCGCATTGCTGAGATCGCGCGCATGCTCTCAGGCACCATCACTGACGCCTCCATCGCCCACGCCCAAGAGCTGCTTGGTGTTTGAAGAGGAGCGCTTGAGAGGGAACTGCTGCCAGAAGATATGATTTTTTGCTGCGCGGCTTGAAAAAGTCCGCTCGTTACGGGATGATTTTACGGTTATGACAAAACACACCACATACGCTCCCTGTCTCGCTTCGCTGTGGCACGCCATGCTTTGCATCCTGCTTGCGTTCGTGCTGGCCTTGTTTCTGCCTCTTCCCGTCCAGGCTGTTGAGCCTTCAGGCCAGAAGGATATCGCCAGCGCTGAAGCGAAATATGAAAGCGCGGAAGCGGCCCTTGAGGCTGCGGAGCAGAAACTGGCGGCCATTACGGATGAATACGGTCAGCTTTCTGATGAGATAGATGCCCTCCAGGCGCAGATTGACGAGCTGGCTGGCAAGGTCTTGGATGCGCAGGCATCCATGCTGGAAGGAAGAAGCGCGCTTGCCAATACTGCCGTGCATGAGTACCGCACCTCTTCGGTGTCGAATCTGCTCAGTTCCATTCTTGGTGCCTCCAGCTGGAAGGAACTCTCTCGCAATGTCGATTACGTCAGCAAGGTCATGGATCAACAGACTGAGGACATCACCCAGCAAAAGCAGCTCAAAGATCAATTCACGCAAGTATCTGACCAGCTGACCCGACAGAAGAACGAGCAGGATGAGAAGCTGGAGGTTCTGAACTCCAAACGGCTTGAGGCAACGACGGTGGTGAATGAGGCCTCAAACTATGTTGATGAGAGCTCTGAGAAGCTTGCGGAACTCAAAGCACAGGCTGAGCAGTTCATCTGGAAGTCAAAAGAGCCTGAGCCTGAGACTGACCCTGAAGCGGATACCATCACCAGGGATGAGGTCATTCCTCCTGAGACGCCCGTGATCCCCGATCCATCGCCCAGTGAGGACTCGGGCGAGTACCGCAGCGGAATCGCCTCTGCCTATGGGGGGTCATCCGACCCGTACACCCCAAACCCTGGGCGTACGGCCACGGGAGCCATCTGCGATGATTACTCCATGGGAGTGGCCGTTCCCATGTCCATGCCCAACTTCCGCAGCTACTATGGCAGGACGGTTGAGATCGTCTACAACGGCATGACGGTCTATGCCACGGTGAATGATTGCGGGAGCATGGGTGGCGGCTCCCGCGTGCTTGACCTGCAGCCCGGCGTTTTCAAGGCATTCGGATATGGCGATTGCTATGCGTGGGGCGTGCGCACGGTCAAATATCGGTTCCTCTGATTCCCCTGAGGGTAAATCCCATCTTCTCGCGCATCAAGATGCTTATAATCTCCTCTTGTCTGTAACATGAAAAGGGGAAATACATGACCATAGTCGAAGAGTTGGACTCTTTGAGAAGCGACGTGCTTACGGCCATAGCCAATGCTGCGAACACGGCCGCCCTTGAGGATATCCGGATAGCAACCTTGGGCAAGTCTGGCACGCTTACCGCATACCTGCGTTCCATGGGCGCCGTTCCGAAGGATCAGAAGGCGGAAGTGGGGCGCGCCGTGAATGAGGCCCGGGTGGCTGTCGAAAGCGCCTTGGAGGCCGCCAAGGCCGACCTGTCAGCACGTGAACTGGCAGCTTCCATCGCCTCTGATACAGTTGATGTCACGCTTCCGGGACGGTCTCAGCAGATTGGCACCCGTCATCTCATCAACGGCATGATCGATGAGATCTCGCAGGTGTTCTTGGGGCTGGGCTATTCAGTCATTGAAGGACCTGAGGTTGAAACCGACTACTACAACTTCGAAGCGCTGAACGCGCCACCGGACCATCCCAGCCGCTCCATGCAGGACACCTTCTACGTGCACGATTGCTCAGGGGAAGGCAGTGCCGTCAAGGGAGAATCTGATGTGCTGCTGCGCACGCAGACCTCTGGTGCACAGGTCCATGCCATGGAGGATAGGGAACTTCCCATCTATGTGATTGCGCCCGGCAAGGTGTATCGGCGTGACGTGGCGGATCCCAGCCATCTTCCCCAGTTCCATCAGATCGAAGGCCTCGTGGTTGACAAGGGCATCACGTTCGGGGACTTGAAGGGAACGCTTGATTTCATGTGCAAGCAGCTGTTCGGCCCTGATCGGCGCACGCGCTTTCGCGCCCATTACTTCCCGTTCACGGAACCATCAGCGGAAGTGGATGTCAGCTGCGGCATCTGCCACGGTGAAGGGTGCCGCATGTGCAAGGGCACGGGCTGGCTGGAGATCCTGGGCTGTGGCATGGTCGACCCCAACGTGCTTCAGATGAGCGGCATAGATCCTGAGGTCTATTCCGGGTTCGCCTTCGGCATGGGGGTCGAGCGCATTGCCTGCCTGAAATACGACGTGCCTGATCTGCGCATGCTGCTTGAAGGTGATATGCGCTTCTTGAGGCAATTCTAGAAAACGAAGGACAGCCATGAGACTTTCTTTGAATTGGGTAAGTGATTATGTCGAAGTGCCGTCAGATACCCAGGCGTTCTGCGATCGACTTGATCTGACCGGAACCGGTGTCGAAGGCGTCGAGAAGCTGGGAAGCGCCTTGGAAGGCGTTGTCGTGGGGCATGTGCTCACCTGTGATGAGCATCCGGATTCTGACCACATGCATGTCGTGACGGTGGATGTTGGACAAGAGGAACCGCTCCAGATCGTCTGTGGTGCACCGAACATCGCCGCCGGCATCAAGGTGCCAGTGGCAACGGTGGGCGCGGTCCTTCCCAGCGATGACGGTGGGTTCAAGATCAAGAAGAGCAAGCTGCGTGGCGTCGTCAGCTGTGGGATGTGCTGCTCGAAGCGCGAACTGGGCCACGGTACTGACCATGAGGGCATCTGGATACTGCCTGAAGACGCACCCGTCGGTGTGTCCTTCAGTGAGTATCTTGGAACGGGCGATGTCGTGCTTGACCTTGAGATCACTCCCAACCGGCCTGACTGCCTGTCGGTGGTTGGACTCGCCCGCGAGATCGGCGCCATGTACCAGTCGCCTGTCGCCTATCCGCTGTCAGACGACGTCGCCAAGCTGGAAGGCGTCACGGCGGGTCTTCCTGTCTCAAAATCCGTGCAACTGGAGATAACCGATCCTGATCGCTGCCAGCGCTATACCGCCCGCGTCATCGAAGGCGTGAAGGTTGGCCCTTCGCCTGATTGGCTTGCTGAGCGGGTGACAGCTGCTGGAGCGCGTTCCATCAACAACGTGGTTGATATCACCAACTACATCATGTTCCTCTACGGACAGCCTCTGCATGCATTCGACTATGACACGTTGAAAGGTGACGACGGGTCGGTGAAGGTCATCGTCCGTCCGGCTGAAGAGGGTGAGCGTTTCACGACGCTTGATGGTGTCGACCGCGTGCTGACCTCTGATATGACCGTCATCGCCACACCGAAATCAGCTGTGGCCTTGGCTGGCGTCATGGGTGGCCTCCATTCTGAGGTGGAGGATCACACCACCACCATCCTTCTGGAAACGGCCACGTTCAGCCGTGCCCATACCTCTCGTACGTCTCGCAACCTGGGGCTGATCTCAGAGGCCTCCATGCGCTACGAGCGCGGGGTGGATGATGTTCCCATTGCTGATATCTCTGCCGCTGCCGCTGCGCTCATGGCTGAAGTGTGTGGCGGTACCGTGCGCCCCGGCATCGTGGATCTATACCCCATCGCTTCTGAGCCCATTCCACTCACGTTCCGCATCCAGCGCTTCAATGCCATGATGGGCGCTGACATTCCTGAGGGTTTCATCATCGATATCCTTGAGCGCTTGGGCTGCGAGGTGCGACATGACTCGAAGGATGGCATCCTTGATGTGGTGGCGCCCACGTTCCGCCCCGATCTGGAACGTGAGATAGACCTGTACGAGGAAGTGGTTCGTCTGTGGGGCATGGATCGGATCACCCCAACGCTGCCGTCCTCGCCTGAGCGTGTTGGCATGCGCGAACAGACGGAGGTCGTACGCTCAATCGTGAACGATACACTGCGTGCCAGTGGCATGAATGAGACCATGACCTATTCGTTCGCTGAGCCCGGTGATGTCCATGCGGTGCGCATGGACAGTCTTGATCTGGGCCTGCCTGTAGAGCTTCTGAATCCGCTCAACGCCGATCAATCCGTCATGCGTCAGACATTGCTCCCGGGCCTGCTGCGCAGCGTTTCCTACAATCAGCACCATGGCACGAAGAACATCCAGCTGTATGAGATAGGTACGGTATTCTCTGCCAGCGAAGGCAGGAAGAAGCCCAAAGAGCGCACCAAGGTGACAGGGGTCTTGGCTGGTGCCATGGGAAACGATGCGTGGAATGCGAAGCCGACCGCCTTCGATTTCTTTGACGGCAAGGGTGTGGTGGAGAATCTCGCACGTGAGCTTGCTTTGCCGAAGGTTCGATTCAAGGAGCTTCCAGCCGATGAGGCTCCGCAGCTCCAGCCGGGCCGCGCTGCCCAAGTGCTCTCTGCGGGATCGGTCATCGGTTGGGTAGGGGAGGTCCATCCCTTGGTGGTGGCAGCCTTCGATGCCGAAGCGCCGGTGGTCGCATTCGAACTTGATCTGAAGATGCTTGAGAAGGCGTATCGTTCTGCGCGTGATTATGTGGATGTGCCCACCTTCCCTGCGGTTGAAGTGGATCAGGCGTTCGTTGTGGACGAAGCCGTCACCCATGAGAAAATGACTCAGGTCATGACCTCCGCTGGAGGCAAGCTGTTGGAGGATGTCGCGCTGTTCGACGTGTATCGTGATGATGAGCGAGTGGGTGCGGGCAAGAAGTCCATGGCATACCGCTTGGTCTACCGGGCTGCTGACCGCACGCTCACTTCTGACGAGGTAGATCGGGCCCACGAGAAGCTGGTGAAGAAGGTGCAAGGCGCCACCGGCGCCGAAGTCCGCGCCTGACTTGCGCCAAACGGATGTCCTGAATTGTTCATTGAAGAGGTTTCATAGCGAAGGCTCGTAGCGCAGGCTTTAGCCTGCGTCCCCTGCAAGGGGACCTGCGATCAACCGGAACAACCTCTTTTGCGCTTTGTCTTGTCTGTTGGTCGCGCCCGCATGGGGGTCTTGCCTTGGCTTCGGACTGGCGAAACCCATGATGATGCATATCATGGGTTTCTGGTCCTGCAGAATCGGCTTCGACCCCCTCCGCGAACACACCTTTCTGCAACTTTTAAAACCAACCGCGATGATGCCGAAACCCAAAGGTCGGGTTTGCACCATCATCGCGGGCGGCTGCTCGCCGCGAAAGTGTGTCGGTGGTCTGCTGAGGTATAGCAGACCACCTCTGCTTTCACTGTCGCCCTTCGGGCGAAAGCAATCGCTTCGCGTTTGAGTTGCTGCGTGCCCTGGATAAGGTAAGCCGCATGCTTCGCATGACGAAGGCTAAAGCCTTCGCTACACGCTACGAGGGAGATGCGAGGTTCATTCGGATGAGGCAATTTGAGAAGAGGTGCGTGCTTTCTGAAAAGAAGGTGGCGCCGTATGGGGTTGGTCGGCCCGTGTGCCCTTTCCGGCGCCTATATATTCAGATGGACCTGTCAGGTCGCTCGTAGCGGAAGCCGTTGTGCGACAACATACGGCTTGCCTTTGTCTATGCCAAGGAATCGCACATTGCATGCAGCTGTCAGTCTGAATGGAAACGTCAGGCTGATATACTTTTCTTGTCCAAAATGGGACCGCGCTGTGACCATCAGCGGATTCATTTCGGGTGGACCTCTTTGCTGAATGCATATCTCGATGGGCGGCTGACATGACTTTGGAAAACAAACTCGGATTGTCTGAAGAGACGACTCTTGCGCGCGAGGAAGAGAGGATCTCAAAGTCAAAGGCGCTCAAGCTGTTCGAGACAGGCCAGTTTGATACCATGAAGGCGGGTACGTTCGCCAGCCTTCGTTATATCCATGCATATCTTTTTGATGAGATCTATGAATTCGCGGGACAGCTCCGAACGGTGAATATCGCAAAGGGGAATTTCCGCTTCGCGCCGGTGATGTATTTGGCGAATTCCATTGATGCCATCGAGCGAATGCCTCAATCAACCTTCGACGAGATCATTGCAAAGTATGTTGAGATGAATGTTGCCCATCCTTTTCGAGAGGGCAATGGTCGGAGCATGCGCATCTGGCTTGACCATATGCTCAAAAGGGAACTCGGCCAAGTGGTGGATTGGAGCAAGGTGGACAAGCATGATTACTTGCTTGCTATGGAACGAAGCCCGATCAAGGATGTTGAGATCAAGGTGCTTCTGGAAGCTGCCTTGACTGATGAAGTGGAAAGCCGGGAAGTCTATATGAAGGGCATTGACGCAAGCTACAACTATGAAGGATACAACGTGTATCGCATCGAGGACTTGGCCTAAACGCCAGGTGCGATCCTGCTCAAGAAGAGACGTTTACGCTCCGTCGCCTTTCACGGTTGCGCAGGAGCAGCCAGCGAAGTAAGCTTCCCCGTGCAGTCAACCTGATTGGAGGCGTCATGCATCGCGACTATCCGAACCTGTGCAAGCCTATCAAGATCGGGAACCTTACCTTTCGCAACCGCATGGCCTCAGCTCCCATGGGAGCGACGGACATTCTGGCGGATGGCACTCCGGGCCCGCGCACCCTTGGCTTCTACGAGGCTCGCGCCAAAGGCGGAGCGGCTTCCGTCACGGTGAGCGAGCTTGTGGTGCATCCGGAAACCGACGGGTCGCAGATGCTGCACCTGTCCTTGTCGACCCCGGGTCAGCTGGGCGCTTTCGCCTATGTTGCCGACGCCATCAAGCGCCATGGGGCCATCGCCTCCATAGAACTATCCCATTCAGGCCAGTACGCAGGCACATACATGGTGGACAAGAAGGCGAAGGGAAAGCTTTGCCAATACGGGCCCAGCGATGGAGTGCGGCCGGACGGCATGCCGGTGAAGGCTCTCACGAAAGCCCAGATAGCATCCATCGTCGAGGCCTATGCCGATGCAGCCGCCTTGGCGAAGCGAGCGGGATTCCAGATGTGCATGGTCCATGCCGGACATGGATGGCTGCTGAACCAGTTCCTCTCTCCCTATTTCAACAAGCGCACGGACGAATACGGAGGCACCCTTGAGAATCGGGTGCGCTTCGTGCGTGAGGTGCTGACGGCGGTGCGCGCTGCCACGGGGCGCGCGTTTCCCATCGAGCTACGCATGAGCGGATCAGAACTCTTCGAGGGTGGCTACGATATCGAAGAGGGCTGCCACATCGCTCAGGCCTTGGAGGACATCGTGGACATCATCCATGTGTCCGCCGGGTCCTATCAGTTCGGCTTCTCCATCACCCACCCGTCCATGTTCCGTGACCACGGCTGCAACGTGCATCTGGCTGAGCGTATCAAGCAATGCGTGAGCGTGCCTGTTGCCACCATCGGGGGCCTGTCTGACCCAGCCCAGATGGAGGGCATCATCGCATCGGATAAGGCTGACATCGTCGCCATGGCCCGTGGGCTTCTGGCTGATCCGGAATTGCCGAACAAGGTCATGGCGAACAGGGGCGAAGAGGTCGTTCGCTGCATTCGCTGCTTCACCTGCATGGCTGAGCGTCCGGTCACCCAGACCAGGCGCTGCGCGGTGAACCCGCTCATCGGTCGCGAACTGGAAGGGCTTGAGGTGACACCAGCCCTGGCGTCGAAACGCGTGCTGGTGGCGGGCGGCGGCATCGCTGGCATGAAGGCGGCTCATACCGCTGCCCTGCGTGGCCATGATGTGACCCTCTGCGAAGCAGGGGAGCATCTGGGCGGTATCCTGAACACCGAAGAGGCGCTGCCCTTCAAGCATGACATGTATGAGCTCGCACGCACCTACGAACACCTATGCGAAGAGGCGGGGGTGCGCATCTGCCTGAACCAAGCTGTTGACGTTGCCTTCTGTGACGCATTCAAGCCCGATGCCCTCGTCGTTGCCGTGGGTTCCGAAGAGCTTGAGCTGCCGATGCCCGTGGCACAGGACGCTTGGGTGATATCCATCGATCAACTCTACCTGGAAGACACGGATCCGGGAAATGAGGTGGTCATCATCGGGGGTGGACTCACCGGCTGCGAATGTGCGCTTCTGATGGCCCAGCAGGGACGTACGGCCCACTTGATAGAGATGGGGCCGGAACTGGCCCCGGATGCGAATCTCCGTCACCGTCCCATCCTCATGGCAGAGCTTGAGGCTGCCGGGGTTGACTTCCGTACGAATGCCCGGGCGCTGGAAGTGACGTCCGCCGGTGTGCGTGTGGCGCTCGAAGGTGGTGCCGAAGAGGTGATTGGCGGCGAAGGGGTGTCAGTGGTAAGTGCCATAGGACGTCGCAGCCGTACCGATGTGGTGGATGCTCTGCGCGACGGTGCTCCGTTCGTGCGCGTGATAGGGGATGCCCTGCGTCCGGCTAACATCTGCTTCGCCATCTACGAAGCCTATCACGCCGCCTTGGACATCTGATGGGTAGCGGAGGACAACGGTGACGGAGGTTCTCCGTCACCCTGATGTGCTCTTTGGGATGGATGGCTTCTTGAATGGGGGAGCCAAGCGGCAGTTTGTGAAGAACGTCGTCCGTTCCGTGAGCTGCCGCCTTCGAAAGCGATGCGAATCCTGATTCCTAGAGTCTGGATACCTTCACATGGATGCTGCTGCGCAGGCCGGGAACGCCCTGCGGGCCGTCAAGGTTCCAAGATTCGTCAGGGAACAGCATGCCGTCATTGAGCTCTTGGGCACCGCTCAAGCCCGCTTCCAGCCCTTGAGCCGTTTCAGGCTTCCACCACCCATGGGGAACGCGGATGCTGCCTGCAGGCTGGTCGGCGTCCACCCGTGCCATCAGCCTTACCTTGCCATAGGCGCTCTGCACCTCGCAGAGGTCACCTTCCGCGATGCCCTCCCGTTCGGCGTCTTCAGGGTTGATGAACAGGCAGGCATCGGGCTCGTGGGCGCGCAGGCTCTCGATCTGATGCAGGCAGGTGTTGTACGAGTAGCGCTCACGATAGCCGGCGAAGGCGATGTAGGGGTAATCGCCCGATGTGGCACCTGGGTCGGCAGGCTCGATGTAGGAGGGCAGTGGATCGTAGCCAAGGTCAGCCAGCACGCTGCTCGCAAGCTCCACCTTGCCCGACGGCGTGACGAACTGCCCCACAGCAACAGGTTTCATCATCACGGGCGCTGGCGCTTGCGCGCGGGCATCTTCCCAGGTCATGCCAAGCGGTGCCATGCGGAAGTCGTAGAGCGCGTACTCGTCTTCCCAAGGGAAGGCATCGGCCAGCCCCAAGCGGTCGGCAAGACCCTTGATCACGAAGTACCAGCTCTTGCACTCGCCCACCGGCTCGCAGAAGGCTTGACCCACGGTAAGCAGTGGCGCCACATCGAAGGCAGGCGTGAGCACGTCGCGTTCGGCCCACATGTCACCCGGCAGCACATAGTCGGACAGCTGTGCGGTGGGTGTCATCCAGTTCTCGAAGGCTACCACGAGATCCTGGTTCATGAGCGCATCGATGATGCCCTGCTGGTTCGCATAGCTCATGACCGTATTGTTGCCCACAGCGAAGAACGCCTTCACGGGATAGGGGCCTTCGCCGCGCATCGCTGCGAAGAGGTCAGGCGGGATGGCAGCGCACGACTGTGCCAAGATGTCCGGTTCGTAGGGGATCCCGAAGCGCTGCCAGGCATCGCGGTAGAGGTCGGATGCGGCGAATGTGAGCAGCGAATGCGTATCGCGCCCGAGTTGCTTGGCACGCTGTTCGTCGGGAAGCGCAGGATAGTCCGCAAGCTGGGCATTGGTCACACCACCCAAGGCAGGGCCGAACACCATTTCGGATTTGTTGAGATTGCCGCAGATGGCGCGAAGGATGCAGAGCGCTTGGATGAGCGAGGTGGAATTCACCTGCATGTCGGGCACTACGCCCCAAGGGATGAGAGCTGCCTGCGCGCTCGCGTAGATGCGTGCCGTTTCCCGTATTTTATGAGCGGGTATCCCGCATATCTCGGCGACGTGCTCCGGTGTGTATTCGCTGACACGTTCGACAAGCTCATCGAAGCCGATGCAAGAGCTGTTCACGAAGTCGTGGTCGTAGAGGTCCTCGTTGATGATCACGTTGATCCACGCAAGCGCCAAGGCGGCATCGGTACCATAGCGAATGCGCAGGTGGTGCTGGGCTAGCTTCGAGGTTTCGGTGATGCGCGGGTCCACTTCTATCAGAGTGGCGCCGCGGCCAAGTGCGGCTTTCAGGTTCAAGAACTCCGCAGGCCAGCGCTCGGTATCGCGGTCTTGCCCGAAGTAGACGATACAGTCGGTCACCTGCCAGTTCGCGCTGGTGTACCATCCGTACACGGCACGATGCACCTGTGCGGTGTTGCCCATGCACAGCTGCACAGGGGCGATGTAGTTCACGGCACCCAGATGGTTCATGAAGCGCCGGGTGATGCCACCGAAGCCGATATTGAGCGGCATCTCGGAAACAGCGAAGGCCTCAGGCCCATATGTGGAGATGACCGCTTGAAGCTTCTCGGCGATCTCATCGAGCGCCTGATCCCATGAAACCTCTTCCCATTGTCCGCAGCCCCGCTCTCCTGTGCGCTTGAGCGGGTGGGTGATGCGGGCGGGATGAAGGCGGTATTCGTCGATGATGCGAACTTTGCTGCAGATCGCCGGCACCTGCGGGTTCGCAGGAACGACTTTCAGCTTCCCGTTGTCCTCAGGTGCTGCCACGGCACAGCCACCATCGCAGAAAACGCACGTGCTGAACTTCGCATCCATGGTGAGTCCTCCCTGCCGTCCTCCTTGGCGTCAGTTCCCGCTAGATGGAAAACGTGAGACCATCTGATGCCATCTTCACACGGCCCTCGTAGCGTTCCAGATACGCCTCCAACTCAGCGCAGGTGATGGGTTCGTCATAATGCATGCACAGGTGCGTGAGGTAGATGGTGCCCGCTTCCAGCGCCAATCCCTCTTCGATGCACTCCTGCACGGAATGATGCGCATCCGCATTCCAATTGCGCTTCCAGAACGTGGCATCCATGGCGAGGATATCCACGCCATGGACAGCTTCAGCGGTTTCAGGTGGCAGCAGCCCTGTGTCCGACGCATAGAACAGACGGGTGTCGGCCGTTTCCATCAGATACCCATAGGTGCCCGGCGCGTGGGTGACGGGCAGCGCGGTATAGCGAACGTCATCGAAGAGGTGGCTCTCACCCGGTTGCAGCTCGCTGAAGTCAAGGCAGTAGTCCATGTAATGGAATTCAGCCATGATGCCGTCCCGTGCAGCAGGGGAGGCGAAGGCGGGAAGCGGCACGCCGCCGCGCACCAACCCCACCAGATACTCGTATTCGCCAAGCCCTCCGATGTGGTCGAAGTGGCAATGGGTGAACAGCATCTCATCCACATGGCGCACGCCTTCCCGCAAAAGCTGGTGACGGGCATCGGGAGGCGTGTCTATGACTAGGGTGGGCGTTTCCGCCTCGGAAAGCCCTGCACGACGCACCATCACCCCGCAATCACCTCGGGCCAGGGCCGGGTTCTCGCGCGCTTCGGTGCAGGCAGGGCAGTCGCAGAAGAAGGAGGGCACCCCGCACCCCGCCGCCGTGCCCATGAATGTGAAAAGATGGTCTTTCATCAAGATTCTCCTGATCTTCGCGAAGGCTGCCCCCAAGCCGCTTGCCGTCTTCAACGAAACGCGTAATATAGCTTCTCCCGATTATACGGCTGAGTCGCTATAATCCAAGAACACAGGGGGAAGCCTGTCCATTTGCGCGGGTGCGCAAAGGCTTACGAGAAGTAGAGAGGAAGGTTTATGGCGGAGATCGATATCCACGCAGAGGGAGTCGAGATGGTGAAGTCGCTTTGCTACTTCTGCCATGCGAACTGCGGTGTCCTTGCCTACGTCAAGGATGGGGATGTGATCAAGATCGAAGGCGATCCTGATTATTCCAGCCAAGGCGGCCTGTGCTGCCGTGGCACCAGCGCTCTTCTGCACGTGAATCACCCAGCACGCATCAACCATGCGCTCAAGCGCGTAGGTGAAAAGGGTGAAGGGAAATGGGAGCAGATTCCCTATGACCAGGCAATCCAGGAGGTTGCCGACAGGCTCAATCAGATCAAGGAAGAGTCTGGCGCGGAATACGTCGCCTCTGCCGGCGGCACCACGCGTACCGACGACTGGGCACGTCGCCGTTTCCTGAACCAGTTCGGCACGCCGAACGGGTTCCATAACGCACTGCTGTGCTGGATTCCCACGTTCATGGCTGAGACCTGCGTTGCTGGCTGGTCTCCCTTCGAGACCGACCTGGGTGCGGCTCGCAGCCTGATCCTGTGGGGCATGAACCCGGCAGCTTCCACGCTGGGTGGCATGCATGGCTACACTGACCTGCAGATGGGCGGCATGAAGATCATCGTGGTTGATCCGCGCTATTCCGAGACCGCCGCGAAGGCAGACCTGTGGCTTCCGCTTCGTCCCGGTTCTGACGCGGCGCTGGCGCTGGCCATCCTGCATACGCTCATCTTCGAAGGCCTGTATGACTGGGAGTTCGTGGGCAAATGGTGCGACGGCTTCGAGGATCTGCAGGCGCATATGGTGGACTACACACCTGAGTGGGCCTCTGAGATCACGTGGCTTGAGCCTGATCAGATCCGCAATGCGGCTCGCATGTACGCCATGAACAAGCCCGGCTGCATCCAGTGGGGCTGCACGTGGGACCAGAATGGCTCCACGTCCACCACGGCAAGCCACGCGCTGGCACTGTGCCGTGCCATCACGGGCAATCTTGACATCCCTGGCGGCGACGGCATGCCTGGCCCGGCATTGAACTTCCTCACCGACGAGGAGATGGAAGCCAATGAGTGCCTGCCTGAGGAGATGAAGGCGAAGCAGATCGGCTCCAACAAGTTCAAGCTGACCAGCTGGCCTGGATATCAGATCATCTCTGACAACGCGATGCGCAAGTGGGGCAAGACGCTTCCTGTTGAGTGGTTCTGCGAGGCGCATGGCCCGTCTGTGTTCAAGGCAATCCTGACCGGGGACCCCTACAAGGTGCGTGCGCTCATCTGCAATGCCACCAACCCCGTGAACTCCTACGGCGACGCGAAGATGGTTCTCGCGGCGCTCAAGGAAGTGGAATTCCTCGTCACGGTTGACTACTGGATGACGCCGACGGCGCTCTTCTCCGACTACGTCTTCCCGGCAGCAGGCGCTCTCGAGCGACCCACCATCATCACGCACTACGGTGCGACTGACTCCTTGATGGGTGGTCGTCGTGCCATCCAGCCGAAGTATGACCGCCATACAGATATGGTCTTCTGGCGCAAGCTGGGTCTTGCGTGCGGACAGCCCGAGGAGATGTGGCCGTGGGAGACCGAAGAGGAGGCCTACTGGCACATCATCAAGGGCATCGGCCTGCCCATTGACAACTACAACGACTTCGTTGACATGGTGCGCATGTACTATCCGCCGCTGCATCAGACGAAGTACGAGCAGAACGGTGGGTTCTGGACGCCTTCCGGCAAGGTTGAGTGCAACTCCACCATCCTGCGTGAACTGGGCTATTCCGGTATGCCCATCTACACTGGCATGGCTGAATCCGAGCTGACCACGCCTGAGGTGGCTGCGGAATATCCCATCGTGCTCACCACTGGCGGTGGCTTCATGCCATATCACCACTCTGAGCACTTCAACATGCAGGCCATTCGTTACCTCTATCCTGACCCGTACTTCTTCATCAACCCGCATCTGGCTGAGGATCTGGGCATCGAGCAGGGTGACTGGTGCTGGATCGAGACGCGTCGTGGCCGCATCAAGATGCGCGCGAACGTCGAGCCCATCGTTGACCCGCGCGTGGTCATGTGTCCGCGCGGCTGGTGGTTCCCTGAGCGTGACGGCTCAGCTGATCTGGACAACCCCTTCGGCTGCCTTGAGTCGAACGTGAACACCTTGACCTGTGTTGACGATCCTGACTGCGATCCGATGGGTGGTTCCTGGAACAACCGCGGCCTCATGTGCAAGGTGTACAAGTGCGGTGAGGTTGACAGCACGTTCACGGCGAAGGATGCCGAATGGTCCATTCCGGGCAACGCCAGCACTCCCGGCATCCATATGATGCCATCCGAGATGAAGCTGTGCCGTGAGCCCATCCCGTTCGAGGCGCCCCAGCCCACCAAGGAAGTGCCTGAGGGCTATGTATGGACGTGGCAGGATGACCAGATATACCAGAAGGGGACGGGCTTCCGTCTGGATGAGTCTGGCTGGCTGGTTGACCCGAAGGACAAGAGCTACGTTGACGCCTACACCGGCTGGCGCTATGACGACAACCAGAAGTGCCTGGTTGACCTCAGCTCTGGCAAGAAGTACGACATGGATCGCAACGAGATCCAGGAGCTTGGTGGTGTCCGTCTCTATCCAGGGCAGGATGCACCGTATGAGATCACGGGTCAGGCGCTCGTGTGGAACAAGGAAAAGGGCTACGCAACCTTTGAAGGCGCCAAGGGCGAAGGGAAGATCTTCAACCCCGACACGCAATGGGTCATCGGGCTGGATGACAATGTCTACTACGACCAGCATCGTGGTTATGCGTACGATCCCAATGAGAACAACCTGGTCGACATGGAAACGGGCATCCGCTATTCCATGAACTACGAGCAGATCACCGGCAATGAGGAGCTGCCCGTGAACGAGGCTGCCATCGCCGCTGAAGAGAACACGGATCAGGCTGACGCCCTTGCAGCGCAGGCTGCGATGGATGCCGCTGCGGTGGAAGCTGCTGAGGCAGGGGACACGGCAATGGCGCAAGAGCTTGCAGAGGCCTCTTCTGATCCAGCCGCGGTGAATGAGGAGGTTAGATAATGACGAGATACTGCATGGTCATCGACCAGCGTCGCTGCATCGGTTGCCATTCCTGCACGGTTGCATGCCGTACGTGGAATGAGCTGCCGCTGGATATCGTGTACAACCCGGTGCTCACTGAAGGCGTGCAGGGCGAGTGGCCCCATGTCCACAGGAACTGGACGCCCACGCTGTGCATGCATTGCGAAAAGCCCGCGTGCGTGCCCTGCTGCCCCACAGGGGCCAGCCAACAGGATGCGGATGGCACCGTCTGGGTTGAGTATGACAAGTGCATGGCATGCCTGGCCTGCGTGAATGCCTGCCCCTATGGCATGCGCGACCAGAGCAAGCTCGACGCGCCGTTCCATCATTTCGTGCGCAAGTGCACGTTCTGCCGCGACAAGCGCAAGCTTGATCCTGATGCGCAGCCGTACTGTGTGGCAACCTGCCACCAGAAGGCCCGTATCTTCGGCGACTTGGACGATCCGAACTCTGAGGTGTCCAAGCTGGTCAATTCCGTTGAGACCGTTCGCCTGCTTGAGGATATGGGCACGGGTCCGCAGATCTACTACATTCCTGATTTGGGAGGTACTCGATGAGAAGACATTTCTGGAAATGGCCCATCCCAACCTATCTGTTCTTGGGTGGCCTTGGCGGCGGCATCTTCTGCCTCATCGCCGTGCTTTCGCTGTGTGTCTATCCCGGCGTTGATTCGGTCCCCCTGTCCATGGCGTGGCCGGGCTTCCTCGGAATCGTCGCACTGGGTTTCGGCTGCCTGATGCTGGTTGCCGACCTGGGACAGCCCATGGTGTTCTATCGCGCTTTCGTGAAGAGCACGAGCGTTCTCGCTTGGGGTGCGCGTCTTCTCACCGTGTGCATGTTCTTCGGGCTGTTCTGGTTCGCAAGCTACGTGCCGTGGGATTGGTTCGCTCCCATAGCTGACTTCTTCACGCCGTTCCGTGGGTTCAACATCGCCATTGCCGGCATCGCGGGCACGTGCATCATGCTCTACACGGGCATCTTCCTGTCCACGTTGAAGTCCCATGCCTTCTGGGCAACTCCGGCGCTCCCGGTGCTCTTCACCGTGTCCGCACTTTCTACCGCCTGCGCTGCCATCTCCCTGTCCGCTGGCTGGTGGCCGGCGCCCCAGGGCATCTACAGCGAGGCTGCGCTCATGAACCTGCTGGCGGCCCATGCAGTGCATGAGATGGTGCATATCGTTGACGTCATCCTGGTGATATGCGAGATCATCGTCCTTCTGGTCATGGTGCTCTCCTTCCTGGGTGCGGGCAACAAGACGGCGAACCGCGTTGCCCACAAGTGGGTTCATGGCTCCTATGCCTTCGCCTTCTGGGGTGGCATGATCGCCATGGGTCTGGTCATCCCTGAGCTGCTCTACATCGGGCTTCCGGGAACCATCGGCTCCACGGTGATCGCGCCCGTCCTCGTTCTCTGCGGTGGTTTGCTGCTTCGCTTCATGGTCGTCAACTCTGACGAGCGTGCTCCGCTGCCGGGTGAGGATATGTACTTCAAGAAGCTTCCTCCGCGCGATGCCGAGTTCATCACCAAGTGGACCTATGGTGAGAACCTGTTCTAAGATCGTTTCTGTCTGATCAAGCAGGACGAGCGCGCAAGCCCCTCTGCATCGCAGGGGGGCTTGCTTCATGTCTGCAAGCAGGTTCGCCGACGAAGCCCTTGCAGATTAGTGGTCACGGGTCTTGCGTTTCCCTTGCGTTCATGGGGGGGAAGCATCGGGGGTGGTATCAGCTTGCTGGCAGGATTCAGGCGCAGGCTCTATAATGCGCACAGACTAACAGACACTATCCAATAGATACGAGGAAGACGCATGGCAGACTTCACGGTTACCGATGCGCTCACGGGCGATGTTCTGGGATTCGACTATGCAACAGGCGATGTCCAGGTTGAGAAAGGCGCCGACAAAGATGTGGTGGGGCATGCGAAGTCCCTCTTCTTTCCCGGTTGCTCATTCATCAACTATGCCATGCCGCTCGTGGCATCGGTCTATGACTTTTTAAAGGGTCTTGGTGAAGTGGATGGCATCTCGGTGCTCTGCTGCGGCAAGATCCTGTCGTATGAGCCAAACGGCCAGCTTCTCCGCGACAGATTCGAAGCGGACTTGCGTGATCACTTGGTTGATGCGGGTATCGAGCGGTTGGTGTGCGCATGCCCGAACTGTGTGAAGGCGTTGCGGGAGAACCTTGATTTCGACCCCCGCACGAAGGATATCAAGATAGAAGCGCTTCCGCAGGTGATCGCGGCGAAGGGGTATCAGCTTGATCCTGCGACCTGTGCTGCTCTCATCAAGGGAGACGCGGATGCCCCGGTGCTGCTGTGCACGCACGACTCCTGCCCTGATAGGGAATTCGGGCAGTTTGCGGATGGCCTGCGCGCGCTTCTGCCAGAAGGGTTTTGGACCGACCCTGAGCATACGCGTACGCGGTCGATCTGCTGTGGCTCGCTTCCACGCGCGGCAGGCAAGTTCGAGCAGGCTGACAAATGTGCGCGCATCAATGGGGAAGAAGCGCGCTCGGTAGCCGCCGACGCCATCGTCACCGCATGCATGAGCTGCACGTTCCAGCTCAACATGGCCCAACCATACGTGCAATGCGTCCATTACCTTGAGTTGCTCTTCAATTGGCGTGTGGACTGGTCTGCCGTGGGGCAGTGGATGAAGCTGCGCTTCCTTTTCGATGACACCTTGAATGATGTGGAATTGGCGGGTGAGGAACGCGCGTTTACAGGGCTTGGCAGTGCAGACTTACTGGCTGAGGACACCCAGTAGGACATCATGGATACACGCAAGACCAACTGCCATTTCTGTGGCTATCTATGCGGTTTTGATGCGCATGTCGAAGATGGCCGCATCGTGGGGCTCACGCCCGACCCCGAGCGCTACCCGTACGATACGCAGGTGCTTGCGGGTTGTCAGCGTTGGCGCATGAATCTGGATGTCCTGGATGGCTCTGACCGCGTGAATCATCCGCTTCGTCGGGTAGGCAAGCGTGGAAGCGGGCAATGGGAGCGCATCTCTTGGAACCAAGCGCTCGATGAGATCGCTGAGCGTCTGGTCGCGCTTCGTGACGAATGCAATCCAGGTGTGGTGGCCTCCATGATCGGTGGCCCGCATACCTCGTTTTGGCCGCTGCATCGGTTCATGTCATTGTTCGGATCGCCGAACAACGTTGGCATCGGACAGATCTGCTGGAATCCACGTATCTGGTCTGACACCCTTGCCTTTGGATGGACCATCGAACCTGACATAACCGAAAAGACCAATTGCTTGATCGTATGGGGCACGAATCCTGCCGAATCGGACAATTCGGTCTTCTGGCGTTCGCTGCTCAAGATGTCGAAGGCGGGTCGGCCGAAGATCGTGGTCATCGATCCGCGTCTCACGAAGACGGCGCGTATCGCAGATGCGTGGGTGCCTCTCAAACCGGGTACGGATTGCGCGTTTGCGCTGGGCCTTCTCCATGCCATCATCGAAGAGGACCGATATGACCATGATTTCGTGGACGAGTGGTGTGTTGGCTTTGAGGAGCTGGCCGAGCATGTGAAGTCCTATGATCCTGAAACCGTTGGTGCAGCGTGTGGGATACAGCCCGACGTGGTGCGCGACGTTGCCCGCGCGTTCGCTCAGTCACCGTCAGCCATCATCACGGGACGTGGCATCGACCAGATCGGAAAGAACGTCCTTCCCACTCATCGTGCGCGCACTGCTCTTCTGGCTATCTGCGGGGACGTTGACTGCCCGGGAGGCTGCTCCCTTCTGGAGACGAGCGACTTCATCTCAGAATTGGATCTGGAGTGCACGTTGGATAATTGGGAGACGTTGGCAGGCCTCAGTTTGAATACGGAACGCACGCCCCTGCAAAGCTATGACGGGTATGCACAGGTGAAGGCGTGCACGGATGCGGCAGGCAAGCGCCTGCCAGCCCGCTATCTCACCAGCGTCCATCCTCATCTGCTGCTTGAGGCCATGGAAGGTCATGGCCGCTACCCCGTGCGTGCGGCCATTGTTGAGGCAACCAATCCACTTGTCACCTATGCCGACACCCATCGGATGCTCGACGCGCTCATGGGATTGGATTTGCTGGTGGTTCTGGATTATTACCTGACTCCCACCGCTGCCATTGCCGATTACGTCCTCCCTTCGGCAGGCGCGATGGAGCGTGCCACCTTCCAAGCCCATGGAGGAGTGGCGAATTTCGTCTATGGTGGCGCTGCGGCCGTTGAACCGTATCATGAGCGCAGATCCGACTACGAGGTGTTCCGGGAATTGGGTATACGCTGCGGTCAGGCTGAGCAGTGGCCGGATCGCACGTTCGAGGAAGCATGCGCACGGGCTTTGGCACCCACGGGACTTGACTGGGATGGATACTGCCAGATGGGCATGTATGCCATGCCGAATCGCCCGTTCAAGCACGAGGAGCTTTTGGAAGATGGCCAGAAGCGCGGTTTCGCAACGCCTTCTGGCAAAGTGGAGCTTGCGAGCAATCGTCTGGAAGCGATGGGATCGAGCCGTCTTCCCAAGCCAGGAGAGCCCTACGCGCTCTGTTCAGACGCGTTCAAGACTGAGCGCGAAGCTGCTGGGTGGATGCACCTCGGCCTGATCACGGGAGGGCGCCGTCAACCCTACAACGCATCCATGTACTTCAACAACCCCGACTTCCGTCGCCGCTGCCCATATCCGTTGGCTGAGGTGAGCCAGGCCACGGCCGATCGTCTGGGAGGTAAGGAAGGGGATGTGGTTGCCTTGGCAACCGACAAGGGCACTGCCCGGTTCATCCTTTCCATAGCCACCATGGTCGATGACGTCATCCATGCTGACTATGGCTGGTGGCACCCCGAGCTTCCCGTTTGCAGCCCTGATCTGGGAGGGATATTCGAAAGCAACATAAACGCCCTTACCAGCTGTTCGCTTGAGGGAGCTGAGCCGATGATAGGCACATGGGCATACAATGCGATGGATGTGATGGTCAAGATCGATGCCGGTGAGCTAAGCTGGTCTGATACCATCGAGAGAAAAGGCACGTTCGCTTGAGCCGTGGAGGCGAAGCGCACGTGAGGATCATGAGAAGGAGAGACGATGACTGAACGCAAGCAGGCGCTTCTGGTATTCAGCAAGCCCCCCATCCCCGGGATGGTCAAGACTCGCCTGACGAAGAAGCATGGTGGCATCCTGACTGATGAGCAGGCGGCGCAGTTCTTCAAGTTCTGCCTCTACGATGTGTGCGAATTGGCAATGCATGCACTCATCGAGATGCAATGGGAAAATGATGCCTTGGTGGCTGAAGACCCTGCGGCGGACAAGATCACCTATGATTTCTTCCTGTCCACCACACCTGCCAGCAATCTTGAGCTCATGAAGGAGACCTTCGATGAGATCGGGCCCTGGCCGATGGACATTCATTACCTGACGGATTCAGGCGCCACCTTCGATGATCACTTCGATGATGCCATCGCGCAGATATTCAGCCAGGGGTACGAGAACATCGTCTCCATCGGAGGAGACATCCCCACCTTGCCGAAGTCTGATCTGAAGCTTGCGTTCCAGTGGCTGCACTACTTCCAATCGACCGGGAAGCCGGGTTTCGTCCTGGCTCCCTGCCAGGAATGCGGAACCTCTCTCATTGGGCTTTCCAAGGATACGCCCATTGACAATCAAGGGGTGTACTACAACAAGGACGGCGTCCCCGCCTTGGATGCGTACATGAAGAAGATCGAGGCCGAAGACATTCCCGTCGCGTATTTCTCACCCGTGGCTGATATCGATGAGACGACCGATCTTGCCCATGCCATCTCCTGCATGAAGGCCATTCGGAAGGCGGCGCAGTTCCAGTCTGAGCTGTTCGTGCCGAACCGCGTGCTCACCTGGTGCGATCTCATGGGCATCAGCGTGAGCACGCCTCCCAATGAAGAGCATGATCCCCGTCAGTACATCGATCAGGATTGAGTTTGAGAATCCGGTGGCTTCTTCACGGAAGGATGCGCTGGATGGGATTTGAAGAAGTGGCTCTTATGGAAACGAGATCTGATTTGGATAGACAGCACCTGCATACCACGACAGCCCTCTGTCCTGATTGCCTGAAAGAATTGCCTGCTGAGGTCTATGCCGATGCAGAAGGCGTTGTCTGGATGGAGCGCACGTGTCCCCAGCATGGGTTGCTGGCCACACGCATGTGGCCCGATGCGTCCCATTATCAATGGCTCCGTTCGGAGGCCTTTCCCAAGACGCGTCCCCAAAACACCATTCCAGCGACGAAGGACTGTCCCTTTGGGTGCGGCACCTGCGCGCGCCATGGCAGGAGGGGCACGCTTCTGGAGATTGAGGTCACGCGCAACTGCAACCTCCACTGTCCGGTCTGTTTCGCCTCTTCGGAAAGCGGCGAATACGATCCAACCCTTGAGGAGATCAGGGCGATGTATCAGGTCATCGCCGATGCTGTGGGCACTGATGGCGCAGTCCAGCTCACGGGCGGCGAACCCACGACCCGCAAGGACCTCAAGGACATCATCTATATGGGTCGCGAGATGGGCTTTTGGGGCATCGAAGTCAACACGAATGGACTCGTCATCGCGAACAATCCTGGATACCTGGAGGATCTGGTGGGCGCGGGCCTCACGGGCGTGTACCTTTCCTTCGACGGGCTCACACCAGAGGTGTATCAGGCCACCTGCGGGCGTGACATCCTCTCCACCAAGCTCAAGGCAATCGAGCGGTGCCGTGAATGCGGCATCCAGGTGGTGCTGTCGGTGGCGGTGGTGGCAGGGGTCAATGACGACCAGCTGGGAGATCTGCTTCGCTTCAGCCTTGAGAATTCCGATGTGGTCGCTGGTCTTGCCCTGCAGCCTGCCTTCACGTCGGGCCGCTTCGATGCGACCCGTGCCATTCCCATGTCGTCGGGCGATGTGATCTTCGGACTGTGCGAGCAGTCGGAAGGGCTGCTTGACGTGGAGGATGTCTGGCCGCTTGGCTGTTCGCATCCTCTTTGCGACACGGGTGTCTTCCTGGTGAAGACGCCTGAGGCTGCCCATCCAAGCGGATTCCTTCCCGCCACCAAGATGATGACCATGGAGGAATACGCTGAAGGGTACAATCCTGATTCTCCGCAAGGGTCGGTCTTCTTGGATATTCTGCATGGGAAGGGTGTGCCGGTATCTGACGGCCTTTCGGTCATCGTGATGAATTACATGGATGCCTACAGCATGGATACCGAGCGTCTGAGTGAGTGCTCCATGATGGTCTGCGTGCCGGATGGGCGTGCCATTCCCTTCTGTTCATATCATCTGACCAACAGCGCCGGACAGCGGATCTATCCACCGTGGTGCAAGGAAGTGGGGGAATGAGGCATGGCTGAGGCTCAGTACAAGATAACCAACGACGCGGACCGATGCGTCAAATGTGGTCTGTGCGTGGCGTTCTGCCCCATTCCCGGTGTGCTCGAGGTGGGGCCTGTCGGCAACCCTGTGGTCGTGGATGCCGAACCCTGCGTGGGCTGTCAAACCTGTTCAGGGAACTGCCCGCAACGGGCCCTCACGGTGGAGGCGGTAGGGGAGGCGGTCTTTGATGCCTGTGCGGATGAAGAGCGTGCTGAACCCATTGCAAAGGAACGCCGGCAGCATTTCGCCAAGCTCCAGCGCTCTATCATGGAAAGCTTGGATCTTCGCTGGCAGCCAGTGGCGGTGAGCCTCATCAATGCGGATGAACTCCTGCCAGCAGCGCCCATTCCCTCCGAGAATCTGCGTTTCTGCCAAGCCATGATGGCAGCCAGGCGCGGCGCTTCCATCCTCATGCCGCCTTTTCGCCATTCCTGCCCTGATGGCACGTCCATCTTCGGCATGACCGGCGTGCCGGAAAAGCTGGCCACCGGAGAGATCTACGTGCTCTTCCACAAGGTAGTGGATGCAGAGGCGGCGGCGCGCATGGTGGCTGAGCGGCCTACGCTGCCACCCAAGAGTCGCCGCGCCACCTATGTGGCTCCGCTTGCGAAGACCGTGCGCGAACCTGAGGTGGTGGTCTTCACGGGCACGCCTGAGCAGATGATGTGGCTGTGCATGTCCATGAGCTACTACGATGGGCATCGGTTCGATTTCGCTGCCAGCGGATTCAACTCAATGTGCGTGGAGGCGGTGCTGCTTCCGTTGGAACGGGATGAGCCAAACATCACGTTTGGCTGTTACGGCTGCCGGGCTGCCTCAGACATCGGGGAGGACATGATGTTCATGGGGGTGCCGGTGAATCGTCTTGAGACCATTGCGCAGGGAGCGGCTGAATTGGCGAAGAAGGCAATTCCTGACTCCCGTAACAAGATCTATGTCGAACCCATCATGTGATCATGGCTGATCTGTTCACATTGCGTCCTGCCATCCACCAAGACAAGCCCCTTTTGGATGCCTACTGCCTTGCAGAGGGCATGGACAGTCTCCCCAGTCTTGAAGAGGTCATGGTTGCGCAGAATGACGAGGGGTCCCCGGTGGGCTTCATTCGTCTGGTCCTGGGTGCGAACGGCATCTGGCATGTCAATCCGGTGGTGGTCTATGAGCCGTGGCGGGGATACGGGGTAGGCCGGACGCTCACGGCATGGGCATTGCAGGAGAAGGGCGAGTTGCGGCTGGTGGCACGAGGAAGCGCTTCTGCGTTCTATGAGCGCGAAGGATTCTTGAGGTGTGGATGGGACGAGGTTGACACTGCGGTCACCGAAGACTGTGAGGGCTGCCCCTATCGTGCAGAATGCGCGCCACAGCCTATGGCGAAGAGGGTGGGGTGAACCTGTCTCAGATCGTGTCGGTCCGAGCGTGTCGGCAGGTCATTCAGGGTCGTGCATGCAGGTTGGGGTAGGGGGCAGGTCGATGCCCAACGCGCAAGCCGCCTGTTCGCGCAACTCTTCGATGGTGAGTTCATAGCATGCCAAAGCGTCGATCCATCGTCTCAGGCATGAGTAGCCCTTGTCGGTCAATGTGAACATGCGCTTTGCCGAACCCTGCTCAGGCATGGCCCATTCGCTGGTGACCAACCCTGACGCCTCCATGCGCTTGAGGGCGCGGTAGATGCCCGTTGCATCGGGCTTCTTCCCTCCGAACATGGGCGAGGCGGCGCATTTCTGCACGATGATGTATCCGTGCATCGGTTCTTTGGCTTGGGCGAGAAGGGCAAGGATGGTGGGTTGGGATAACCTGCTCAGCGATTTGCCGAGTTCAGAGCACTCAGCCAGATCCGAGTCAGATTTTGGGTGACACCCGCTCCACATGACGCGTCCCTTCGTTCAGACACCAATCGATCATGATAGATGTTCTCAAACTATGCTTGATTTGTCGATATTTCATCAGAATAGTATTGGCAATGAGAAATATATTCTGGATGAAAGGCGTGAAGGCCCATCGTGAATTCCGTGCATTCTTCAGTGCGGGTGCATTCTGATATGCGTTCTGTGAACAGCAACGGGAGGACGAAGCGAAGGCGGTGCAGCCTCTGAGCGCAACCTTTCAGTTTTATCCATTCGATGCATGCCCTTATGGATTAGAATCGCATTCTCGATGGAAGCGCTCCTGTCAGGAGGATGTATGTGTGGAATCGTGGGATTCACCGGAGAGAGGCCCTGCGTTCCTCTTCTCGTTGAAGGTTTGAAGAGGCTCGAATACCGCGGATACGATTCGGCTGGCGTTGCGGTTGAGGAGAACGGCACCATCAAGACGGTCTGCCGCAAGGGAAAGATATCCGCTTTGGAGCAATCCCTTTCCGGCATTGAATTGACGGGTTGCTGCGGCATCGGGCATACCAGGTGGGCGACCCACGGTGTCCCTTCTGAGCTCAATGCGCACCCCCATCTTTCCTGTGATGGTAGGATTGCCATCGTTCACAACGGCATCATCGAAAACCATGCTGAGCTTCGTCGCATCCTTGAAGGGCGCGGACATCGATTCACCTCACAGACGGACTCCGAGGTCATTGCCCACCTCATCGAGGATGCCTATGCCAAGCTTGCCTTCGAGGAGTCGGAGCTTGATGACTTGACGGATGCTCTCGGTCAGAGAGAGCCGCATGTTCCCGAAGAGGAGGTCCTCCACGGCAGGCCTTCCCTGCTTGCCCAGGCGGTCAATATGGCCTGCAGCTTTCTCATTGGGTCTTGGGCGCTTTGCGTGCTGTCCGAGCACGAGCCCCAGACGATCGTCTGTGCGCGCAAGGAATCTCCCTTGGTGCTGGGGCTTGGTGCCCATGGCGTCCATGTGGCATCCGATGTCGCTGCGCTGTCGGGAAGCGTGAAGGAGGCCTGCTATCTGACGGATGGCCAGATTGCGGAGCTGACTCCCGAGGGCTTTGACGTTTTCGAGGCATCGGGGGTCGAACTTGCGTTGATCCAGCCGGAGATGACCAGCCTTGACTGGAATACGAACTGGTCCGACAAAGGCCATTTCCCCGACTTCATGCTCAAGGAGATATACGAGCAGCCTCGCGTCATCCGCGATACGCTTGAAGACAGATTCAATGGGGGAGAGCTCACCATTGAGGAATTGGAGCTTTCACACGAGGAGATGAACCTGATAGACAGGGTATACGTCATCGCATGCGGAACGAGCTATCACGCTTCACTCGTTGCGAAGAATCTGATCGAGGGCTGGGCGCGCATTCCCTGCGAGGTCGAGGTGGCCAGTGAATTCCGCTATCGCAATCCCATCATCACGCCCACTACCCTCGTGGTGGCCGTTTCCCAATCCGGAGAGACGGCTGACACCCTTGCCGCCATCCGTGATGCGCGCATCAAGGGGGCGAAGGTGTTCGGTATCACGAACGTTCTGGGTTCTCCGGTTGCCCGAAAATCGGACGGCGTCATCTACACACGTGCCAACAAGGAGATCGCCGTCGCCTCCACGAAAAGCTTCACCGGCCAGCTAGTCTCATTGACCCTGCTCGCCATGGTCTTGGCCCAGTCGAAGGGGAGGATCGGCCAAAGCCAGATGAGGCTGCTCTTCACGGAACTGACCCAGACGGCCGAACAGGCTGAGGCCATCCTTTCGGACGCGTCGGCTGTCGAAGCGGCGGCGCGGGCATGCAAGGACTCCAAGAGCGCCATGTTCATTGGTCGGGGCATGGGTGCGGCGGTGGCTGAGGAAGGGGCTCTGAAGCTCAAAGAGGTGAGTTACCTCCACGCTGAGGCGTATCCTGCCGGCGAGATGAAGCATGGTCCCATTGCCCTTATCGAACCAGGCTTTCCCGTCATTGCAGTGGCGACGGAAAGCCCTACCTACGAGAAGGTGCTCTCCAATATCCAAGAGGCGAAGGCCCGGGGCGCCATGGTGATCGCCATCGCCACGGAAGGTGATGAGCGTATCGGCGGCTATGCCGACTATGTCATCTTCATCCCGAAGATCCGGGATGCGTTCTCGCCCATCACGGCCATCATTCCCCTCCAGCTGCTGGCGCGCCAGATTGCGCTTCTTCGGGGATGCAACATCGATCAACCTCGCAACTTGGCGAAATCGGTCACGGTGGAGTGAGGGCCATGGCGCGGAGCAAGAAAGCCCAGGCCGCCATTGACGGCGCGCTCTCCATCGATCAGGCACAGGCCGATGTCGGGCTGGGTGTTGATTTGGTGGAGATCGACCGGATGGAGAGCATCCTTGCGCGGACACCCTCCTTCGTCCAGAAGGTCTTCAGCGAGGATGAGCGCGCCTACTGCGACCGCCAGAAGCGTCCCGCCATGCACTATGCTGCGCGTTTCGCAGCCAAGGAGGCAGTGGTGAAGGCGTTGGGATGCGGGTTTACCAGTGGGGTGTCGGTGCGGGATGTGGAAGTCCGAAGGGCTGAGAATGGCCGCCCTGAGGCCATGCTTTTCGGAAGGGCCGCTGAGATCGCAGCCGAGCGGGGGATAACAGATATTCCCCTTTCTCTTTCCCACACGCGCAAAGACGCCGTTGCCTGCGCGATGGCCTTGAATGCCGATGCAGCGAAAAGGCAGGTGGCGAAGGCTTCGGCTGCCGATGAGTTGGCACGCCGATTCAAGGAGACGCGATCGATGCTCGATGAGATCGAAGGCGGCATCACCTCGTCCTCCCCGTCAGAGGAAGGCTGAGGGTCGTGATCGTCAAGGAGTGCGATTCGCATCTTCTCGCCGAGGATCTTCCCTATCCGTCTTCAACGGCGAACAAGTACACACGGGGAAAGCTCATCATCGTCGGCGGCTCGAAGGAATACCCCGGAGCTGTATGCCTGGCGGCCCATGCGGCCATGCGCATGGGGGCCGGGTATGTGGATTGCCACTGCGCTCCTGCCACGGTTCCTTTGGTGCAGCAGTCGATGGCATCATTGGTGGCGCGTCCATGGGAGATATCCGCCGTCAGTGAGGCTGTCGGCACTCTGCCATCCGAGCACCATCCCTGCGCGTGTCTCATGGGGTCAGGCATGCACGATGAAGGCTTCCAGCGTTCACTGGTGAGCGAGGTGCTCAGGGAATGCAGCCATCCTTTGGTGATTGATGGGGGAGCGTTGCGCATAGTGGCGGACGCGTCCTTGATCGAGGCTGTTCGGGCGCGAACATCAAGGGGAGCCGCCACCATCCTGACGCCCCATGGGGGAGAGGCTGATGCTTTGGCACGGGCGATGGGGATCGTCACGCCCCCGTCCGGTGCTTCAGATGACGCGCAGGCCAGTTTTGCCGTGGCATTGGCGAATGGCTGCCAGGCCCATGTGCTGCTCAAGGGCCCGGTGTCATTCATAGCTTCGCCCTCTCAATCGTCCCAGGAGGAGACTGTGGTCTATCGAATGGGGCAGGGAAGCAGCGCTTTGGCGAAGGCGGGAACGGGAGATGTGCTTGCTGGCATGGTGGGTGCGCTTCTCTGCCAGCGATGCGCACCTGGGGTTTCCTGTGCCCTTGCGGCTGTTCTGCATGCGGAAGCGGCGCGTTTCGCGGTGCGCGGCCTGGGTATCATCAGTGTCTGCGCGGAGGACGTGATAAGCCATATTCCCCATGCGATCGAGGCCCTCAAGAGAGGCTGAGTTCTTCGGTCGAATGAACCTGAAATCAAGCTGAAGATAAAGAGATGTTTCTGTCGAGGTGCTGAAACAGGCGTTCGCAGCGCGTATAATGCTTGCAAATGAGAAGCGCTGAACAACAAAGCCCTGACAGCAATGTGACATCCCCGGGGATCAGGCTGAAGGTCTCTGAGCCTATGTCTGCACATCCCTTCGTTCAGGTTCCCTTGGACAGGAAACCTGATCCCCCTGCGAATTCTCCTGCACCTCGGCAGAAGAAGCTCCGTGTTCCCCATGGAGGAAGCGCTGAGCGACTCAGCCATGAGCGCAGTCGGTCCGCGCACACGACAACTCCCCCGAAGCGCGTTCCAAAGACCTCACCCTCGCCTTCGCTGCGCATCGTCTTGGAAAACGAACCGGCCGACGAGGAGGTTCCAGCCAGTGCCGAGCAGGTGAGGCAGGAAGAGGAATCGGAGAGTCTGGCCCAGTTCGCTGCCCATTTCCCCAAGATACCCAGTGGTCTCATCTTCCAATTCCCGGAAGAAGAGAAGGAAGATGAGCCTGGCACCGATACGATGCCTTTGGATGCGTTTCCTTTTGAGGAAGACGATGAGATCACTGAGGCAACTGATGGATTTTCCGGCACCTCTTCAGCCGCTCCCCTGGAAGTCGCCCACACTCCCCGTCAGCCCACCTATGTGAATCCACGCTACGAGAAGATGGTCAGGGAAGCCGAGACGCGGTCGGCCGGGCATCAGACAACCATTCATGCGGGCAAGATGGTCGGCCGCCCCATGCAGGGGAATCAGGCGCGTCCTGCAGGCGTGTCGGGACCTCTCGTTCAGGATGGCGCATTTCCAAGGAACCCTTCAGTTTCGCTGCCACGGACCGAGAAGACTGATCTTCCCCATGTGTCCCAGGGAATGCCTTCGCCTCAAGGTGCAAGAATGCACCAAAAACCACCCTACCTCAAAGGCAATGCTGCGGCGGTCACGGTGGCCTGGAAGGGGGGAAGCGCGTCCTCTCCGTTGGCTTCCGCTCGGTCCATGAAGGTTCCTGCCGTTTCGCATGTCACGCAGGGCAACCCGCCTTCCACCTCCGTTCGGCCCTTGCGGAGTTTCGATCGCACCCGATCGGTCACGATGCCCTCTTCGTTTGCGGGCAATGGTGCGCCGGTTCTGACTGGTGCATCATCCGCATCGCGAACATCGATACCGGTCGCTCCGGCGAATCCAACAACGGCGGTGCCCTCCCTGGAGAAGACGCCTGCAGCAAAGCCGCTGCTTGATGCGAAGGCCATCGAAGAGAGTACCATCTTCGATGAACCGCCCATCTCCATTGCCGAGGGCATGAAGGATGCCGACAAAAGCCACAGCAAGGGTCGAAGGGCACTGATTGCCAGTCTGGTTCTGATCATCGTGGCATTGGTGGGAGTACTTGCCTTCATTGGCACGACAGGGTCCATCCCCGTTCCTGAATTCCACATCACCACCGTCGACAATATCGGCAAAGGCGATTCGGGCACTTCCTCTACTGCGGGTGATGGCAATGGCACCACTGAAGGTGTTGTTGAACTTGAGGCTGTCAACAATGGGGCAGGTTCAGTCACCTATCGCTATACTGCCGAGACGTCATCGGGTGTGGAGTATACGGTGGAAGAGAAGACGACCTTCGATGACAGCGGCAACTGCACGTTCACGACCATGAACATGCAGTTTCCCACTGAGGCTGCAGCCAAGGAATTCACAGACAGCCTTGCCCGCGATCTTGGGTCGAAGTACAGTCTGGATAACCTCAATGGGGCCAATGCCACCGTCACGGTTGACAACAGCGGTCTCGGCCTTGACAGGCAAAGCTATGAGAACGCTCTCCGTTACAGCGTGGACGACTTGGTCATACTCAAGAAGTAGCGGTCGGGCATCCGCAGAAGATCGAATTTTGGTATCATATAAAAAACACATTCTCAATCGCACCGTCAACTGAGAAGGAGAATGCCCTTGCATATGGAACGGCAGGTTGTGACCCGCAGGAAGGCGCCTCGGCGTTCGGTTGGTCATGCCAGATTCAAGGGTATCGCGCTTCTGCTCGTCTCCTTTTCCCTGCTTCTCTATGCGCTTCCCTGTTTTGCAGCAAGCATCTGGGATGAAGGTCTGCCCTCTCAAGGGGGTGGCACTCTGTTCGCCAACCCAGTGAAGGACGACAGCTACTCCGCTGAACCAGATGCCGTTGCACCGGTTGAGCAATCAGCGGCAGCTTCTTCGATGCGGGCTGCTTCGAAGGTGAATGCTTCGGTGACCGAAACCACAGGGCCGGGCATTGCATCCGACGAGAGCGCCGTTTCCTCTGCGAAGAAGCGTGTTCAGGCGGTTTCTGCAGCTCAAGAAGAGCGCAACGCGGTCATCAGCGCCATCACTGTTGACCGCTCACCCCATCAGGACCGCACTCTTGACCTGCTCAGTGCCTCCTTTGCCTTGGCGGTGGGGTTCCTCTGCGCCTTGCTGGGATGCCGTTTCATCATCTCAGCACGAAGGCTTCGAGCTGACAGAGCATCAGTGTCCTACAGCAATGCCCTGAAAGCGTGACTTTGTCTTTCGAAGGGACTCTATGACCCAGCACGACGACGATCAGATCTCTCTGGATGAGCTTTTCGAAGCGTTCGGTGTCTCGCGTCATCAGGAAGAGGATCCTCAGGCATCAACTGAACAGTTCGCCCCAAAGGACGAACCGAAGGTTCCGGACACCACGGAAACCGACCTGCTCCATGCGTTGGGCATTCCCGAATCCGCTCTTCCGGGCGACGCCAAGTCTGATAAATCCGATGGTGACGATGCCGTCTCTGAGCTCGAAGAGCTCCGTGCCGAGCAGCGGGATCGCGCCTTGCAGTGGAAGCGGGAGATGTCTCAGGCGAAGGCAGAGGGTTCTGATGTCGGCGCTCGTTCCAAGCATGCTCCCGTTCCCTCGATTGATCAAGCCAATACGATGCCGCTCGGAGGCGAAACGGTGCCATTGCCCGAACGCAGGATCGGGCTCCTCAAGCCACTTTCCGTTTCCGGGTCGCCTCATTCTGAGGCTTCACCGATGCCTGTGGTGCCTGCAGGGTCTTCTGCAGGAGGCCCTGAATCGCAACGGACCATGCCGTTACCCACCTCGCAAGGTCACGTATCCGCTCAAGCCGCCTTCCCGCATCCGCAACCATCGAATCGTGTTCCCGTAGGCGCACCTGCACGTTTCCCTTGCCAGAACGTGCCTGGACCATGGCCTGTCCATCCATCCCAAGGGCAGCCATTCTTCCCGCAATCGAGGCAAAGCCAGCCCGTTCAAGGACAGTGGCCTCCACAAGGTCAGCCTTCCTCAACCCAGATCGCCTCTTTGGAGCAAGGAAGGAAGCTTCCTCAATACGCTTCCATGGGAAGCCTTTCGGCTTTGGAGTCAATTGAAGCGTCCGAAGGTAGCAAAGGGGCTGTCGCACCGGAAGGGACTGCCACTGCTGCGGAATTGCAGCCTGCTGCCGCTTCCTCCTGGGAATCAGGTATTGCCACTTCCGATCCGACACGCTCCTTCGTTCCCTTTCCGCAGCAAGGGCCTGCGGTCCTTGACTCATTTGAGTCACAGCCGCAGCCTGCGCATGAGGAGAAGGCGGAAGAGGCTGCTGCGTCAGGCAGAGGGGATGCTGACGAAGGGGCGATTTTGGAACCCGCGCATCCCATGGCTGTGGAAGTGGAGACTCCGGAGGGGGTCACGAATGCATTCATTATGCCGGATGAAGCCACCATTCCGGCTCCAACCACCCTCATCAATCAGCCTCCTCTGGCATACAGTCAAGCTGCTCCTCTTCCTCCCGTGCCCCAGCCCTTGGTGCAACAGACCTTCCAGGAGACCCTTGACAATGAAGAGAGGGCTTCCAAGGCGACGCATATCATCGGAGCCGCTCTGATCGTCATGGCGGTAGCCTGCGCCATCGTGGCGGTCTGCCTGATCATAGGGGTCTTCGATCTGACAGGGTCCAATGGCAGCACGCATGCCCCCAGCCAGTCATCCCAGGTATCCGGGCAGGCATCTCCCAGCGCTACGACTTCCTCTGGTGCTGAGAGCGCGGAGGCGTCCCGCCTGTCCGAAGTGGTCTACTCCTATGTCGTCCGTGGTGTGGATGGAGGTACCCATGAGGCGGTCGAGACGGCCACGTTCGGGGAAGACGGTCGTCTCGTGTCAAGCAGGCTTGAGATATCAGCCGATTCCCAAGAGGATGCCGATGGTCTTCTGGAACAACTCAAGCAGGATTACGGGGACAGCTTCATAGACGGGATGGCTTCTCCTGAAAAAGTTGAATGCAATGTGAGCGCACCTCGTGATGATCTTGACAAGGACACCTATACGGAACTGCTCTCCACGAATGCCTCTGAGTTCAAGATTCTCTCTGAATGATTCTCTCACTCTCGAAAAGCTTGCTCCACGCTGCCCTACCAGCATTCAAAGGCGCTGTCATGCTGGCACCCGTAGAGGACCGATTTGGAACCATCAATGCCAAGAGGGCATAAAAAAAGAGCCGCAAAGCGGCTCTTTTTTGCATTTGGAAATCTATTCGGCGCGAGAAGCGGCGAACTTCTCAACCGTGCTCACAAAGGTATTGTACAGATCAGGGGAGATGAGCACTGACGAAACCTGTCCATCGGTGATCATGACCTTGACCTTCTGATCCTTCACGATGTCGATCAGTTCAGTCTCAGACATGCGATCCATCTCTGATTTGGTGATCATCCAGTCATTCAGGCTTTGCAGGCGCGGGAGATTCAGTCCCTCATTCATGTAGATGCTCCTTTTCCACGTAAACGTTCGGCAAGCATTCCATGCCTGCTCACAATCAAGTATGGATTATAGTCAATAATCACGCGAATATCGTTCAAACTTGCAAAAACATCGTAGGGTGATCATGTCACGAGGGAAGCATCCATTGAGGGTGAGGTCCTGTTGGGAGGAGAGGGTTTCATGACGGACAGAGAAGCTGAGAAGCGCATACAGGCCCTCAGGTCAGAGATCGAGCATCATACCTATCTCTACTATGCCATGGACGCACCAGAGATATCCGATGCCGCCTATGATTCGCTGATGCGCGAATTGAAGCAGCTGGAATCCGCCTATCCCCACCTTGCCACTGACGACAGTCCCACGAAACGCGTGGGCGGGTATGTGCAGCGCCAGTTCAGCCCCGTGCGCCATGCCCACCGCATGTATTCCTTGGACAATGCCATGGACGAGTTCGAGCTTAGGGCTTGGATGGAAGGCGTTGAGGAACTCTATGGCAAGCTTCCTGCCCTTTGTTGCGAGTTGAAGATAGACGGCTCTTCCATCGCCCTTGCCTATCGTGGCGGTCTGTTGGTTCAAGCAGCCACCCGTGGAGATGGAACCACTGGCGAGGATGTCACCGCGAACATGATGGGGGTGTCTGACGTGCCCCGTGTGCTTGCCTTGGACTCCCTGGACAAGCTGTCTGATCCAGACAGGGTGTTGGAGCTGCGCGGTGAGGTGTACATGCCGAAGGCGAGCTTCGAGGCGTTGAATCTGGAAGCCCAGGCCGAAGGCGGCAAGCAGTTCGCCAATCCGCGGAACGCCGCAGCCGGCTCGCTTCGACAAAAGGATGCCGCCATCACCGCCAAGCGCGACCTTGCCACGTTCATGTATTCGGTTTCCGACAATCGGGCAATCGCGGTGAAGGGACAATGGGAACTGTTGGAGTGGCTGCGCAGTGCGGGTTTTTCGGTGAATCCCGATGTCATGCTGTGCCACAGCCAAGAGGAGGTCATCGCCTTCTGTGCGGCATGTCTGGAGAAGCGCGAGACGCTTGCCTATGAGATAGATGGGGTGGTGGTGAAGGTGAATGACTTCGCCCTGCAGGACAGCGCCGGATTCACGTCCCGGGCTCCCCGTTGGGCCATAGCCTTCAAGTTTCCTCCTGAGGAGAAGACCACGCGCCTGCGTGACATCACGGTCCAGGTGGGACGCACCGGCGTTCTCACTCCGGTGGCTGAGCTTGACCCCGTGCAGATTGCAGGTTCGGTGGTTTCACGAGCCACGCTTCACAATGAGGATGAGGTGCATCGCAAGGACGTGCGCATAGGGGATACCGTCATCGTCCGCAAGGCAGGTGATGTCATTCCAGAGGTGTTGGGACCGGTCATCTCGCTGCGTCCCGATGACGCCCTTCCCTGGGTTGCGCCCAAGACCTGTCCCAGCTGCGGCATGCCGGTCGTACGTGAGGCGGGAGAGGCCCAATTGCGTTGCGTTTCCATCGATTGCCCCGCACAGGCTGCTGAGCGGCTGCTTCACTGGGTGAGCAGGGAAGCCATGGACATAGACGGCATGGGCGAGGAGATCATCGGGCGCTTGGTGGAAGTGGGACGCCTGAGCGATGTGGCCGACTTCTATTCCCTGACGGAAGATGAGCTTGCCTGTCTGTCCACAGGGCGCACGAACAAGGAAGGTGCCTCCATCACGCTGGGACATACCATAGCCAAGAAGCTCGTCGCGGCCATTGACGGTTCAAGGGAACGCGATTTCTCTCGGGTGCTCTGCGGTTTGGGCATCCGCCATATCGGAAAGAACATGGCAGCGGGGATCACTGAGGTCTATCCGTCCATGGATGCGCTCATGGATGCCTCAGAGGAAGACCTTCAGCAGATCGATGGCATTGGCCAGCGTGCAGCCGCCAGCATCTGGACGTTCTTGCGCACTCCCGACAATGTTGACGTGATTGAGCGCTTGCAGGCAGCGGGAGTCACGATGGCCGCTCTCGCAACAGCCGCTGACGCGCGGCCGCGTACCCTTGAAGGTCTCACGTTCGTTCTGACCGGCACCCTTTCCCAGCTGCGTCTGTCCCGAGAAGAGGCCGCTGATGCTCTGAAGGCGTACGGCGCGAAGGTGTCATCAAGCGTTTCCAAGAAGACGTCGTTTTTGGTGGTTGGTGACAATCCGGGATCGAAATACGACAAAGCGGTGAGCCTTGGGGTTCCTGTGCTCGATGAGACGCAGCTTGCCATCCTCATAGACACCGGCCAACCGCCTGTTCTATAATTGCCATCTTGAACGTACCCATTCATGGACAAAGGTGCTGAAGCCCGTCTTCGCGCCCTGACAGGAACGGTGTAGAGAACCTCACTATCATGGCTTCCAGATTCGGAAACCCGCGTGCCGCCCGCACATCAGAGGAGCGGCATTCTCCGCAGTCCTCATTGCCTAAGCATTCCAGGAATGTTCGACAGGTGCGGTTGGCTGTTCCATCTGCAGCGGAGGGGGAATCGGCCGATGCATGTCGTTCTGACGGTGATCTTCCCCACTCGGGGGCAGGGGGGCGAGTCGCTCGGACCAAGCGACGGGTACCTGCCCATTCGGTTGACATCAAGAAGACCCAGGCCAAGTCCTCTGTCCATGCGCGCGACCACCGCAACGTTTCAGGTCTGCCATCGGGCCTTGCGTCTGAGGATGCTGAATACGAACGGTTGAAGCGCAGCGGTGATGACCGCCCTTCAGAGCATGCGGCGCATGCCTCTTCGGCCTCTTCGCTGGACGCCAAGGTGAGGGCAGCTTCTCGCAGGAAGCGTCGCAGACGCAAGATCGTGGTGGGGGTGCTGTGTGCCATCGTGAGCCTTTGCGTCATCGGTGCAGGAGCAGCGTTCGCCTACATCTACTCCATCAACAAAAACCTTCAGAACAGGGTGGACGATGCGCTGCTTTCCGTTCTCTCACCAGTGGATACGCCAACTGATCCCTTCTATGTGCTCTTGCTGGGCACGGATGGATCGGCGGAGCGTGAAGCGGAGGACGGTCTTGATGAGGGATCCTATCGAAGCGATTCGATGATGCTTGCCCGGGTCGACCCGAAGGAGAAGAAGGCAGCCATCATCTCCATTCCACGAGACCTGCTCGTGGACATTCCCGGCAATGGACAGCAGAAGATCAATGCCGCCTTGGCCCTGGGGGGACCTTCCCTTGCCGTGAAGACGGTTTCGGCTTTGGCGGGTGTTCCCATCACCCATTACGCCGAGATCAACTTCGATGGCTTCGCATCCATCGTTGACACGCTGGGAGGCATTGAGGTCGATGTACCCATTGCCATCGATGATCCAGAGGCTGGCGGGTCGCTGGAGCCGGGTTTGCAGACCCTCGATGGCGCGAGCGCTCTCATCCTGTGCCGAACCCGGCATACCTACGATGACTATGGCGCAGGAGACCTCTATCGAGCCGCCAACCAGCGCATGGTGCTTTCCGCCATTGCCCAGAAGATGCTCTCTGCCGATCCCTTCAGCCTCGGTGGTTCAGTCAGCGCCCTTTCCGGGTTCGTGACCACCGATCTGGATGTGGCCTCCATCGTTGCCATCGCCCAATCCATGCGGGGCATAGACGCTGATGAGGACATCTACACCGCTGTGGCCCCCACCACATCGGAATACAAGAATGGCGGATGGTATGAGATCTTGGACAAGGCCGCATGGAAGGACATGGTCAAGCGGCTTGATTCCGGGCTTCCACCCGTTGCCTCCAGTGAGGTTGACCTGAGCACGGGAACCGTCCTTTCCTCGGCCGGCGGGAAGTCGGAAGGGGACAAGTACAAGGTCAACAAGGCCACTTCCATTCGGGTGCGCAATGGCAGCGGGGTCGATGGCGTATGTGACCTTGCCCTGAAGAAGCTTCAGGCCATGGGTTATGAACGCATCAATACCGGCAATGCTGACAGCTTTGACTATCAGAACACGGTGGTCATCTACAAGAAGGACAACCAGATGTCAGAGGCCGAGGCCATAGCCCGTGAATTGGGCGGAACCGCCGTCAAGGATGACGGCCAGTACCTCTTCGAATCCAATTTCCTTGTCGTCATCGGCTCTGACTGGTCTGCCTGATTATGAGACGCTTTATTTACGATAAGAAATAAACCTTTGCCGAGAATTATCCTTAAACAAAGATATGTATATGCTATGCTTCCGGCAACGGGCAGGCTGACGCATGCGCCAACTGCTCATGACGAAGGGTTTTCTATGGTCAAGGAGGAGAAATGAAGTCTGTCTTCAAAAAGGCTGTCAGCTGTGCGGCCGTGCTTGCCCTTGCGGCATCGTTTGCGCTTGTGGGCTGCTCATCCAATGCGTCATCCAGTGCAGGTTCTGATGCTTCCAGTTCAAGCGCCGCACCCCAAAGCGATGTCCAGCTCCAGGTCTTCGCGGCGAACTCGCTGTCGAAGGCCATGGAAGAGGTGCAGGCCATCTACACGGAGCAGACGGGCGTCACCTTCGCTGACACCCAGTACGAGGCCTCCGGCACGTTGAATGAGATGCTTGGCGGCGGTGCGTATGCCGACGCCCTCATCACCGCTTCGAAGGCAACGATGGATACGGCTGTTGAGAAGGGGTACGTGGATGAGGCATCGCGCTTCGACATGTTCACCAATGACCTCGTGATCGTTTCCGCCCTTGACTCCCAGCTTGCTGATGTCACGCTGGAAGACATCGCCTCAGGGAACTACACCCTGGCAGTGGGAGATGCCAATGTTCCTGCTGGCAATTATGCCAAGCAATCCCTTTCCACCACCACGCCACCCTGCTGGATCAGCTCTGATGGCACCACGGGCAAGGATTGCTCTGGCAAGGATGGCACCTTCGAGGGCACGCCGCTTGAAGGCAAGGTGACAGAAGGCTCCAGTGTCGGCAACGTCTGCAACTATGCGAATTCCGGCGATGTCGATCTGGCCATGGTCTACAGCTCTGATGTGTATCGCTTCGGCAATGTGAAGCAGGTTGGCATTGCCCCCAACGACACCCACAAGGCAATCCTCTATCCGGCCGCCATCTGCACGGATTCCAACTACCCAGAGGAGACCAAGGCGTTTTTGGAATGGTGCTTCACCAATGAGGATGCCATCAAGGTCTGGCAGGAGTGGGGCTTCGAGATGGCCTAGGCGTATGCTGACTGAATGGTTTTTTGATATCTTTCGCCTATGGAATCAATGGTCAAGAAACTCATGAAGATTGCAGCAGCGCTCATGTTCGCATGGGCGCTGCTTCCGGTATCGGCCTTCGGTGATGAAGCTCAAGAGGGCTCCTATGAGGTCATCGTCTCTGAAGATGCCCAAGCGGCCAGGATAGAGGGAGCCACGTTCGCCGCGGATGGGTTCTCTCGCGCCCAGAAGGGTTCCGCCAATGAACGGGGTGGAGCTGACATCGGCTACAACTACTACATCGGCAGCAGCATGGATGCCTCAGTGGCGCTCGTCTTCTCCGAGGGGGTCATCTGCTATGTCCCAGAAAGCGCGCACGCTCTTTGCGACATATCAGATCCCACTTCCAAAGAGCAGTTGCGCTCCTACTATCTGGCGCTCGACGCTGCCTCCGACAAGGGTTCGGGCTCCATTCCGGCGGATGCGCCTTGGGAATTCACCAGCAGCGCACAGGCCCAGTTCGCAGGACTCGACATCACCTTCGCCATTGACGCTCAGGGAAGATGCTACACGGGAATGCTCCCCCGAGGCGGTGTGACGGAAGGCGGGGTGGATTGGACGGAACTGCGTCCTGACCATGCTGACATCCTGACCATCGCTCCTCCCGATGCGGTCGATATCCAAATGCCCGCTACCGGTTTCGCTGCCTTCACGGAATTCCTCAGCGGCATCGATATGAGTCCGCTTTGGGTTACCTTGAAGACCACGGGCTGCGCCATCGTGCTCATCTTCGTGCTTGGCTTGGCGGCAGCCTACTTCACCTTGCGCATTCCCAAGCGTGCTCAGGATATCTTCGACACCATCTTCACCATTCCCATGGTTCTGCCCCCCACGGTATGCGGCTTTCTCCTGCTGCTTCTGCTGGGACGCAACACGGCCCTTGGACAGTGGTTCATCGATATCGGATTCCCCCTCATCTTCTCGTGGCCTGCCACCGTCATCGCGGCCACTGTCGTAGCGTTTCCCCTCATGTACCGCTCCTCACGGGGCGCCTTTGAGAATCTGGATCCCAATATGCTTGATGCGGCGCGCACCCTTGGGTGGTCCAATGCTCGCATCTTCTTCAAGCTGATGATCCCCCTTACCTGGAGCTCCATTGCCGCCGCCACCGTATTGGCCTTCGCTCGCGCGCTGGGCGAATTCGGCGCCACGCTCTTTCTGGCGGGCAACTACGTGGGCATCACGCGGACCATTCCCATCGCCATCTACTTTGAATGGATGAGCGGCAACATGGATGTGGCCATCTTCTGGACCGTCATCATCCTCATCTTCTCGTTTGCCGTTATCCTGTTCATCAATCTGTGGGGGCGGCGTACCACGCGCTATCGGAAGCGGGGTGATGAGTGAATGTCCCTTGAGGCGCGCATTCGCAAGGACTTCGGCAGCTTCTGCCTTGACGTGGATATCAAAGCTGGCGCAGAGACGCTGGGCTTTCTGGGTGCATCGGGATGCGGCAAATCGCTCACCATGCGCTGCATCGCCGGGATAGAGCGTCCGGATGAAGGCTACATCAAAGTCAACGATCGGCTCTTCTTCGATTCCTCCAACGGGGTGAACCTTTCACCTCAGGAGCGCAAGACGGCCCTCCTCTTCCAGAACTACATGCTGTTTCCCAATATGACCATAGCGCAGAATGTGGCTGCTGGCATAGGAAAAGACGTGTCGAAAGCCGATGCCTCCGCCATCGTCGAGCGCGAGCTCTCGCGCTTCAGCCTCTCAGGCTTCGAGAAGCGCTATCCCTCCCAGCTTTCCGGAGGCCAGCAGCAACGGGTGGCCCTTGCGCGCATGCTTGCGGCCCAGCCTGACATCCTCATGCTGGATGAGCCGTTCAGTGCTTTGGACTCGCACTTGAAGGGGCTTCTCGAACAGAATCTGGTTGACCTGTTCGATGCGTTCGAGGGGACGGTGCTCTACGTCAGCCATGATATCGACGAGGCACTGCGTTTCTGCGATCGGATTGCGGTGGTGGACAAAGGGCGCATCATGGAAGTGGATACAGGGGATGAATTGGTGAATGATCCCAAGTCGGAGGCTGCGCTCAAGCTCTCCGGCTGCAAGAACTCCGTTCCCTATGTGAGATCGGGGGATCATGAGGTTTGGGTTCCTCGATGGGGAGTCCATGTCCAAACGGCGAATCCCGTTCAGTTCCAGGAGGGCTTTTTGGGAATACGCGCCTTCTTCGTGGAGCGTGCACAGGAACCTGGGCGGAACTGCTATCGCATGCGCGTGGACCGGATGAGCGATTCGCGCTTCGACCGTTCCGTTCTTCTCGCCTTCCTTGATCGTTCGGAAGAGGATGTCCCGACGGTGGCTCGCGAGGATGATGAGATGCGCTTTCTCCATCAGCATCTGTTCTGGCGCGTTGACAAGTTGGCCGTGGCGCAGGATGACCTTCCTCAGGTGGGGGAGGAACTCCTGATACGCCTGCCTGAGGATCGGTTGTACCTTGTGGCAGGTTGACCAGCGCTTGAGGGCGGAGATGGAAATCTTCACGTATTGACGCCATCTTCATGCTGACTGCATCCATTCCTGTATATAATCTCACTCAAAGATAAAATGAACAGTTGAAAGGCTGCAAGTGAAGGATTCGCACGGGCGCACCATAGACTACCTGCGCATCTCGTTGACCGATCGATGCAATTTCCGCTGCATCTACTGCATGCCCGAAGAAGGCGTGTGCCCCATGAGCCATGATGAGATCCTTTCTCTGGAGGAGATTGAGCGTCTGGTGGCCGTGGCGGCGAGATACGGCATCAAGAGCGTTCGCCTCACGGGGGGAGAGCCTCTCGTCCGCAAGGGCGTCGCCGATCTCGTTGCCGCCCTCACAGGGATCGAAGGCATCGAGAACATATCCATGACCACCAATGGCGTGCTGCTGCCGAAGATGGCGGAGGATCTGAAGCGTGCGGGGCTCAATCGCGTGAACATCTCATTGGATACCCTTGATCCTGACCAGTTCAAGGAAGTGACGCGTGTCGGAAGGCTGGAGGATGCCCTTGCCGGCATCGACACCGCCTTGGAGGTTGGCTTCAGCCCCGTGAAGGTGAACGCGGTCACCGTTCGCCGTCTTGATCAGGATTTCCTGGGGTTTGCGAAGCTCTCCATCGACCGTCCGCTGCATGTGCGCTTCATCGAGTACATGCCCATCGGGCAGGAGGCTGCTGATGGGCTTGCTGGTTGGGGCAAGGAGGATGTCATTCCCAGCCAGGAATTGCTTGAGCGCATCAATGAGGATGCTCAGGCGGCAGGCCTTGCACCCTTGGAGCCTGCTGACAGGAACCCTCTTGGGTGGGGGCCAGCGAAATACATGGCGTTTCCAAACGCCCAGGGAACGGTGGGATTCATCTCTCCGCTCTCTCGGCACTTCTGTGGGGAGTGCAATCGTCTGCGTCTGACCGCTGATGGCAAGATTCGCCCCTGCCTGTTCTCTGACACGGAATATGATGTCCGTGCCGCCTTGCGTGAGGGTTCCGATGAGCAGGTTTCCCAGGTACTGCTTGAGGCGCTGGGGGCAAAGCCTGACGATCATCATGACAAGGTTGGAACGCAACGCAACATGTCTGCCATCGGGGGGTAGGGGCAAGACGCGCATGTGCCGATGGGTTGCTTGACATCAAAGGGCAGGCGCATGCGGGATATGTTCATGCAAGAAGCGCATCATGGAGGACGATCATGGAATTGACACACGTAGATGCAAAGGGCGATGTCCGGATGGTGGACGTATCGCAGAAGGCGGACACTGAGCGCATCGCCGTGGCCGAAGGCTATATCTTCATGCACCCAGAAACGCTTGCCCTCATCACATCGGGAGAAGCGAAGAAGGGTGATGTCCTGGCCTGTGCCCGCGTTGCCGGCGTCATGGGCGCGAAGAGAACCAGCGACCTCATTCCCATGTGCCATCCACTCATGATAACCAAGGCGAAGGTTGAGCTGGAACCCATCGAGGTGGGCGAGCGCGAGGATGGCCGTGTTGGCATCCATGTGCTGGCCACCTGTGGGGTGACGGGCAAGACTGGCATTGAGATGGAGGCGCTTACGGCGGCTTCCATCGCCTGCTTGACCATCTACGACATGTGCAAGGCGGTTGATCGTGGCATGGAGATCTGCGATATCCGTCTGCTCCTCAAGGATGGGGGGAAGACGGGACGCTGGGAGCGCTCATGAGCAAGCGCACGCGCATCATCTGCACGATGGGTCCTTCGGTAGATGACGATGCGACCCTTGAAGCGCTCATCGCATCTGGTATGGATGTGGCGCGACTCAACTTCTCCCACGGGACCCACGATGAGCATGCGGCGCGCATCGAGCGCATCAAACGGGTGAGGGATGCCATTGATGTGCCCACGGCCATCATGTTGGACACGAAGGGACCTGAGATCCGCATCGGCGATCTGCCATCCCCGCGAGATCTCCACGTGGACGATGAGGTCACGCTTTCGCCGACAGGTGTCACCTCTCCTTCCGCCCTTCCGCAGACGTATGCTGATCTTGCCAGACACGTGCAGCCGGGCACGCGGATCCTTCTGGATGATGGATTGATAGCATTGCAGGTGGTGTCGGTCAAAGGGGCTGACATAATCTGCAGGGTACTCAATTCCGCAACGCTCAAGTCGCGCAAATCGCTCAACGTCCCCGGTGTCAGCCTGCCGTTTCCGGCCATCACTGAGCAGGACAGGGCTGATATCGCCTTCGGGATCGAACAAGGCGTTGATTTCGTTGCGCTTTCCTTCGTGAAGACGGCTGAGGGTGTGGAAGAGGCCAGAAGATACATCCAAAGTCTGACTGACGAACACGTGGGCATCATCGCCAAGATCGAGAATGCCGATGCGGTGGCCAATGTGGAGGATATCATCAAGGCAGCTGATGCGGTCATGGTAGCCCGGGGCGATCTTGGCGTGGAGGTTCCCGAATACGAGGTTCCGCACTTGCAGAAGCGCATCATCCGGGCCTGCAATGCCGAACACAAGCCCGTCATCATTGCCACGCAGATGCTTGAATCCATGATCTCGAACCCCCGTCCCACCCGCGCGGAATCCACGGATGTGGCCAACGCCATCTATGACGGGGCGGATTGCGTGATGCTCTCCGGGGAAACGGCGGCTGGAAGCTACCCCATCGAGGCGGTCACCATCATGGCGAAGATCGCCGAGGTCACTGAAGAGAACATCTTCGAAGATGGATTCAGACCCACCGACGCTTCGGGTTTGAAGAGCGTTTCCCATGCGGTGGGCATTGCAGCGGTGCAGACTGCCGCGGACATCGCAGCCGGCTGCATTGTCTGTCCCACCATGACGGGCCGCTCTGCACGACTTATCTCTTCACTGCGCCCTCCGGTTCCCATCTATGCTGTCTCTCCCAACAGGCGCACCATGCGTTCGATGCAACTCTTCTGGGGTGTCACGCCTTTGTTGGGCGATGTGCAGGGGGATATGAGAAGCGTCATTGGCAACGCGCGCAATGTGGTTGTGGAGGCAGGCTATCTTTCGGTTGGCGATATCGCCGTCTTCACATGCGGAGACAGGTTCACCGCTCCGGTCAAGCGCAATCCCGATGGAACCATCGAGCGTTTCGCTCCGGCGAATGTGATGTATGTCGTTCAGATCCATCCCGAAGATACGGTGCGGGCGGTGGATGACGGCAGCGGGGATGCGCTCATGACGTATGCCTTCTTCGACAGGCACAGCTAGGGTCTTTCGGCTCCCCATGGCGATGGTGCCAAGGTCGCCATGGAGAAAACATCTCAGGTCTGTGGTAACATCTCCGGCGGAAGTAACGGGCATCTGAAAGGTATCTTCTATGTCAGGACATTCAAAATGGGCTACGACCAAGCATCGCAAGGCGGCGCAGGATGCGAAGAGGTCAGCGCTTTTCTCCAAGCTTTCGCGCAACATCACGGTAGCGGCGAAGGAGGGTGGAGATCCGAACCCTGACAACAATGCCTCCCTGGCGGCAGCCATCGAGAAGGCGAAGGGGTACTCGCTTCCCAAGGACAAGATCAAGACCGCCATTGACAAGGCGTTCGGCTCAGGCAAGGATGCCGCCAATTACGAGACGGTCGTCTACGAGGGCTACGGTCCTGCCGGGGTCGCAGTGTACTGCGAGGCGCTCACTGACAATCGCAATCGCACGGCCGCCGATGTGCGCAGCGCCTTCTCCCATGCAGGAGGCAGTCTGGGCACCTCCGGTTCGGTTGCGTTCCAGTTCGAGCGCAAAGGCCAGATCATGGTTCCGAAAGAGGTTGAGACGGGTGATAAGAAGAATCCCACTGGCCCCAATGGCGCTGCGGCGGATGAAGATGAATTCATGATGGCCGTAGCCGAAGCGGGCGGGGATGACTACGAGGACGCCGAGGACGAGTGGATCGTCTACACTGGCCCCACTGATCTGGCAGCTGTGAAGGATGCTCTGCATGAGCAGGGCGTTGAAACCAAGGGTGCCGAACTCATCATGGTTCCCACCAATCCTTCTGAGGTCACGGTATCCGATGCCAAGAAGGTCATGCGTCTGATCGATCGCCTGGAAGAGTTGGAAGACCTCCAAGCGGTCTATCACACCGCTGACATCACCGATGAGATAGCCGAGCAGCTGGACTAGCGCTGCAATCGAAGCATCAGCTTCGAAACGTCAGCTTACAGCACTTCCAAGGCTGCTATCTTCACGCAGCTGAGGAACACGTCCATGGCCTGATCAAGCTCCTTGAGGGTTGGCATGGTAGGGGCGATGCGGATGTTCGCATCCAGCGGATCATTGCCATAGGGCCACGTGGCACCTGCCTCTGTGAGCGTCACCCCCGCTTCCTTGGCCAGGGCAACGGTGCGTTTGGCGGTGTTCGGCAATCCATCGAAGGAGATGAAGTACCCACCGCGAGGCTGGGTCCATCGGGCGATGTCCAATCCCCCGAGCCCTTCGCTCAAGCGCTGTTCCACCAGTTGGAACTTCGGACGGATGATGTCAGCCTGAGCGTTCATATGCGCCCGTAACGCCTCCGCGGTAGGAAGGAATCGGGCATGCCTCAGCTGGTTGAGCTTGTCATGTCCGATCATCTGTGCCGAACAGAGACGCTTCGCCTCCGCGATGTTGTCCTTGGATGCCGCCATGGCCGAAACGCCAGCTCCCGGAAACGTGATCTTGGAGGTGCTTGCGAACTTCAGGTAGCGGTTGGGGTTTCCCGCCTCGGTGCAGGCGATGCCGATGTCGAACACTTTGTCCTGCATGGCCTCTTCAGGGTAGAGATGGTGCACGCAATAGGCGTTGTCCCAGAAGATGCGGAAATCAAAAGCCGCGCATGACATGGATGCAAGCCTGCGGACCGTCTCATCTGAATAGGTGATCCCGCTGGGGTTCGAGTACTTCGGAACGCACCATATGCCCTTTATCTGAGGGTCATTCGCAACGGCTTTCTCGACGATGTCCATATCCGGTCCAGTAGATGTGAGCGGCACGCAGATCATTTGAATGCCGAACTGCTCCAGTATGGCGAAATGCCTGTCATAGCCGGGCACGGGACAGAGGAACTTCACCGGATTGCGCGCCCACGGTTCGCCTCCCAGGCATCCGAAGTCGAGGCAGCGTGCAATGGCATCATGCATGATGGTCAAAGAGGCGTTGCCGAAGACAAAGACGTTCTCAGGGTCATCATCAAGGAGAAGCGCCATCAACCGCTTCGCTTCGGGAATGCCGTCGATCACCCCGTAGTTCCGGCAATCGGTGCCGTCTTCCGAAAAGCAATCCTCTGAGGCCTGAAGCAGATTCAGGAGGGGAGTGGAAAGGTCAAGCTGTGCGGAGCATGGTTTGCCCCGAGCCATGTTCAGCGAAAGTCCCTTGCCTTTGATCTTCTCGAAGACCTGCTTCTCCTGCTGGAGAAGCTCATGGCGCTTTGCGTCGTCGGATTCCGTGAAAGCGGGCATCGTAGCGTCCTTTCGCCGACCAAGCTCACTGAGACGGGTGGATGAGCCTGTCACTTTACTGCGATAAAGTATAATCCCTTGCTCGCATCGATTCCGCAAGAAGAAAGAGAAACATCTGATGGTTGAAGGCGATTTCTGGGTATTGTTCGCGATGCTCATCTATTTCATCGTCGTGTTGACGATTGGCTTCGTCTATGCGAAGCGCTCGAATTCCTCCACCTCCGAGTACTTCATCGGAGGACGCAAGGTGGGTCCGTGGCTGACAGCTCTTTCTGCCGAGGCGTCTGACATGTCGGGCTACCTTCTGATGGGCCTTCCGGGCCTGGCCTACTTCACCGGTGCCTCCGATGCAGGCTGGACGGCAGTGGGTCTTGCCATCGGCACCTACCTCAATTGGAAATTCGTGGCAAAGCGTCTGCGGATGTACTCCGTCAAGGCAGGCAATGCCATCACGCTGCCCGGGTTCTATTCCAAGCGCTTCAATGATGAGAGGAACATCGTCTCCACCATCGCGGCCCTCATCATCCTGGTGTTCTTCTGCGTGTATGTGGGCAGCTGCTTCGTGACCTGCGGCAAGCTGTTCAATACGCTGTTCGGTCTTGATTATCTGACCATGATGTGCCTCGGGGCCATCATCGTGTTCCTCTACACGCTCATCGGTGGGTATCTTTCAGTGGTGGCGACCGACTTCGTCCAAGGCTGCCTCATGTTCTTCGCCTTGGTTGTCGTGCTGGTCGGCTCCATCACCATGGCAGGGGGAGTTGACAACGTCGTCGCGTTCCTGAACGGTATCCCCGGCTTTCTCTCAGGCGTGCAGATAGCGGTGCCCGTCACGGGGGCTGATGGCGCGCAGGTCATGAACGACAACGCACCTCTTTTCGATGTGCCCGCAGAGTACGGCGTGCTTTCCATCGTGTCCATGCTGGCATGGGGGTTGGGCTACTTCGGCATGCCACAGGTGCTCGTGCGCTTCATGGGCATCCGCTCAGCCAAGGAGATACGGCAAAGCCGCATCATCGCGGTGACGTGGGTGGTGGTGTCCCTGTTCTGCGCCATCTGCATCGGGCTGGTGGGGCGCGCTGCCATCCCTACCATGTTCGCCACCAATTCTGCAGCCGAGAACGTCTTCATCGTCCTTTCCCAGATCATGCTGCCCTCTTTCATGTGCGGCATCGTGGTTTCAGGCATCCTGGCGGCATCCATGTCCTCTTCGTCATCGTATCTGCTCATCGCAGGCTCCAGTGTGGCTGAGAACATCTTCCGTGGCGTGATCAAGAAGGATGCCACCGATGCCCAGGTCATGATCGTGGCACGGGTCACCTTGATCGTGGTGTTCCTCATCGGCATCTTGGTGGCAGCTGATGAGAATTCCGTCATCTTCTTCGTGGTGAGTTACGCCTGGGCCGGCTTGGGCGCCTCCTTTGGTCCGCTCACCCTGTGCTGTCTGTATTGGCGCCGCACCACGATGCAGGGAGCCATTGCAGGCATGGTGGCCGGTACGGCAACGGTGCTCATCTGGCACAACCTGCTTGCTCCTTTGGGCGGTATCTTCGGAATATATGAGCTTCTCCCTGCATTCCTCGTCTCGCTTCTGGCCATCTTCATCGTGAGCAAGCTCACCCCTGAACCCTCAAGCGAGGTGCTTGACACGTTCGATCATTACATGGATGAGGACCCTGAGGATGAGAAGCGGGCGTGCTTGGAATCCATTGAGGTGGAGAAGACAGCTGCCGAGGCGCTCGGAGAATAGGACTTCCCGTTCCACCGGAGCGGCCGTCCTCCGACATATCGTCTGTTCGCTTCAGGAGCTGTGTGCCTTGGGAAGCCTCGATTTGCCTAATTTGAGATGCGTGCTATCATCGTATCCATGTTCGCGAAAAACGACATGACATCTCGCTCAACCCAGGGAGGCTTCGAACTGATGAGAGCAAAAACTCCATGCGATAGACGTTTGGCCGTCGCGGCGTTGGCCATTGCCGGTGCCTTGGCGGCCACATTGATGATGCCACTGCCAGCCCATGCGGCCACTGCTGCGGAATTGCAGGTCCAGGCATCGGCCACGCTTGACAAGCTTGAGGCGTTGCAGAACAAGCTTGATCAGGCATCCACTGAATATCAGGATGCACTTGCAGCCCAGCAGGAGGCGCAAGGCAAGATCGATGAAGCGTCGGACAGGATAGCTGATCTCAAAGACAAGCTGTCCACCCGCGCGCGGGGAATGTATCGGTCGGGTTCCCTGTCCATGCTTGATGTGCTCACCTCCTCCACGTCGTTCCAGGCCTTCACCAACAATTGGGATCTTCTGAACGACATGAACCAATCCGATGCGGATATGGTCAAGGAGACCAAGGAACTCAAAGCGGTGGTGGAAGAGCAGGAGGCCATCGAGGCGGAGAAGGCGGCCGTTGCCCAGAAAACCCAAGAAGAGGCTCAAGTGCTTGTTGATGAGGCCCAGGCTACCTATGACGCCCTCTCGGCTGAAGCGGCAGTGGCGCTGGAAGCCGAACGTGCCGCGCGCAATGCTGAGAACCTCCGCATTGCCCAAGCACAGCTGGCAGCCGGTACGGCAGGGGGCGCTGCGGGTGGCTACGCCGGCAACGGTGGCTGGGGCGGCAACATCAGCTACTACAACGGGAATGCCACATACAATGCAGGCGATGCCGTAGGGAATGCCTATTCGATGCTCGGGCAGTCCTATGTGTGGGGCGGCGCGGCCCCTGGCGGCTTCGACTGCTCGGGATTCGTGGGCTGGTGCCTTTCCGGTGGCCGTCAAGGGACGGATGCCTACTATGGTGCGTGGCCTCAGACGAACAATCCGCAGCCGGGAGACGTCTGCTGGCGCGATGGTCACGTGGGCATCTATATCGGTGATGGGCAGATGATCCATGCGTCAACCTATGGTGTCGGCGTGGTTCAAAGCGCTGTCGAGCCGGGAATGACGTATCACCGCAAGTAATCTCTGCAAAAAAGCCACAGGTGCGCTCTTCAATTGCCTTGGCGGGCATGCTATGATGCCGCGCTAATGGTTATGCTGATCGAAGACCGCTCTTCCTGATATGGGAGGTATCGAACTGATGAGAATCCCTCTTCAAAGCCGTCGTTTCCCCGCCATTGCGTCTCTTGTGATTGCGTGCACTCTGGCATTCGTGCTGATGCTGCCCCAGCAGGCGCAGGCTGCAACGGCCGCCGAGCTTCAGGCATCCGCCGCAGCCACGCTTGACAAGCTCAATGCCCTGCAGGATAAATTCGATGCCGCGGCAGCCAATTACACGACAGCCGAGATGGCGCGCAGTGAAGCGCAGGCCAAGAAGGATGAGGCTCGCGCCAAGATCCAGGAGGCAACAATCAAGATCGAGGATCTGCAGGACAAGCTTGGCACGCGTGCCAGGGGAATGTATCGCTCCGGCGCGCTTTCCATACTCGATGTGCTGACCTCGTCAGCCACGTTCCGCGATTTCACCAACAACTGGGATCTCCTGAACGATATGAACCAGACCGATGCGGACATGGTTCAGGAAACGAAGGACCTTCGGGTTGTCGTGCAGGAGCAGGAGAAGGAGGCTGTCGCCCAGGAAGCGGTCGAAGCGAAGAAGGCAGCCGAAGCGGAGGCGGAAAAGGATGAGGCCGAGCGTCTGGTGTCTGAGACGAAGGCCATCTATGACTCCCTTTCTGCAGAGGCAGCTGCTGCGGTAGAGGCTGAGCGTCAGGCAAGGCAGACGGAGAATGCGCGCGCCTTCGAGGAGAATCTTGCCCAAGCCGGGTATGGGAATGCGACGGGGAATGGATCTTCGGCAGGATCTTCCAACCGTCCGTCTGGTGGTTCGAGCGCGAACCCATCATATACTCCCGGAACGGTTCTCTCACGGGCGTGGTCCAAGGTCGGCAATGCATCCTATGTCTATGGTGCTACGGGTACCGAGGCCTTCGACTGTTCAGGATTCGTTGGCTGGTGCCTCACGGGAAGCACGGTACGGCTCGGCAATGATGCCTACTTCGGCTCCAAGCCCATTGCCGCCAACCCGCAGCCGGGAGACGTCTGCTATCGTCCCGGACATGTGGGCATCTACATTGGCAATGGACAGATGATCAACGCATCCAGTCCAACGCGAGGCATCTGCGTGGATGCGGTGGACAGCCGCTATACCATCCACCGGATGTGATCTTCCCTGCGCTTTATGGCCAAACAGGCCGTGAAGGGCTTCCCATCCATGAAAAATGTTCTCTTTTGAAGGATTTCGAAGAAGACCTGTGATAACGCTGGTATACTGTCTCGACTGTTTGCCGAAACATACCAGTTGCTCGATCGAGGAGGATCAACGCTCATGAGCGAGCATACAAACGCACTGAGCAGACGGACATTCATAGCTGGCGGCTTGGCCACGGTGGCGGGTGCCACCCTGCTTGCCACTGATCCTATTGATGCCTTTGCAGTAACCTCTGAACAGAAGAAGGCTGAGGCCGCTGAAACGCTCAGCAAATTGGATGCGCTTCAGCAGAAGCTCGATCTTGCCTCAGATGATCTCATCGCCGCGCGTATCGAGAAGAAGAACGCGCAGGACAAGATGGAAGAGGCCCAAGGCAGGATCGATGAAGCCAACGGGCAGATCGCCGATCTGCAGGACAAGCTGGGCACCCGTGCCAAGGGGATGTATCGTTCTGGTTCATTCTCGTTTCTTGACGTGCTCCTTTCCGCCACCACCTTCCAGGCCTTCACCACCAACTGGGACACGCTCAACCAGATGAACGAGAACGATGCTGCCATGGTTGAAGAGACCAAGAGCCTCAAGGCCGAGGTGGAAACCCAGAAGGCAGAGTATGCGAAGCAGGAAGAGGTTGCCGCCCAGAAGGAAGCCGAGGCGGAGAAGACGACCTCTGAGGCCCAAGCGCTCGTGGATGAGATGCAGGCCACCTATGATTCCATTTCAGCGGAAGTTGCCCAATTGATGGAAGCCGAGCGTCAAGCCCGTGAGGAGCAGGCATTGCGTGAGGCGCAGAGCCGCTATGGAACCAATGACAACACGTCATCGTCCAGTTCTTCCAGCAGCGGATCGAATGGTGGTTCCAGCCACAGGCCTTCTCCGGGAGGGTCCGATTGGAAGTCTCGTGCTGAGAGCCTGCTGGGCACTCCCTACGACTACGGAGCTGGGGGCCCAAGCCCCATCGACTGCTCAGGATTCGTGGGATATGCGCTCACGGGTCAATTCGGCCATCCGCTGGGTGACTCTCGCAACATGGCCACATTCCCTCAGGTTTCCGAACCGTATCCTGGCTGCATCTGCGTCAAGCCAGGGCATGTGGCGCTCTATTACGGCAATGGTCAGCTCATCCATGCCAATGGCTATGGATACGGTGTGCAGATCACCGCGATGGGCAGTGGCTACACCTTCCATAGCTACTGATCCTCTGTTCCATTTGAGTCGGGTGTTTCAAGATGATGCGCGCCGTTTGGCGCGCATCTCTACGTTTTCTCCATATATCGATATGTCCGATATGCGCGTTTTGTAAATGTTGCCCACGCATTCAAAAGCGCTTCAGCCTGCTTTGCTAGGATAGCCTGACTGTTTGCCGAAACATACCAGTTGCTCGATCGAGGAGGATCAACGCTCATGAGCGAGCATACAAACGCACTGAGCAGACGGACATTCATAGCTGGCGGCTTGGCCACGGTGGCGGGTGCCACCCTGCTTGCCACTGATCCTATTGATGCCTTTGCAGTAACCTCTGAACAGAAGAAGGCTGAGGCCGCTGAAACGCTCAGCAAATTGGATGCGCTTCAGCAGAAGCTCGATCTTGCCTCAGATGATCTCATCGCCGCGCGTATCGAGAAGAAGAACGCGCAGGACAAGATGGAAGAGGCCCAAGGCAGGATCGATGAAGCCAACGGGCAGATCGCCGATCTGCAGGACAAGCTGGGCACCCGTGCCAAGGGGATGTATCGTTCTGGTTCATTCTCGTTTCTTGACGTGCTCCTTTCCGCCACCACCTTCCAGGCCTTCACCACCAACTGGGATACGCTCAACCAGATGAACGAGAACGATTCTCAGATGGTTGAGGACACGAAGGCTTTGCGCACCGAGGTGGAACAGCAGAAGGCTGAGTTCACTGCGCAGGAGGCAGTGGCGGCTGAGAAGGCCGAGACGGCAGCTGCCGTCAAGGCCGAGGCCGAGCAGTTGGTCAATGAGCTTCAGGCCACCTACAATGCTCTGTCAGCCGAAGCAGCTCGGTTGCTTGCTGAGGAGGAAGAGGCCCGTCGCAGGGCCGAAGAGGAACGTGCCCGCGCAGAAGAGGAGGCTCGTCGCCGTTCGCAGGGCGGCGGAGGCGGTGGGTCGTACAACGCACCCGTTGACAACTCGAAGGCGCAGACCGTCACGGGCAATGTGGTGGTGGATCGGGCCTATTCCCAATACGGCAAGCCCTATGTTTGGGCCGCGGTGGGTCCGAACAGCTACGATTGTTCGGGATTCGTCAGCTATTGCTTGAGCGGAAGCTGCTCCCGATTGGGTACCACCTACACATTCTTGGGTTGGACGGCGGTCACCGACCCGCAGCCGGGCGATATCTGTGTGAATGCCCAGCACTGCGGCATCTATGTGGGCAATGGGATGATGGTCCATGCCTCCGTTTCGCAGGGTGTCGTCGAAGCTCCCGTCTGGAGCAGCATGGTCTACAGACGCTACTAGTCTCATTTGATATCATCTCTCCAGTATCAGCAGGGGAGGATGATTGAGCAAGCTTTCAAAAAAGCTGGCACGGGCCAAGCATACCGAAGAGTATGTGCGCCAGCGTCGACAGATGCTTGAATGCCAGCGCATCGCTGGTGGCTCTCATTCTTCCGAAGCGGATGGCCCGGTCACGGATGAGAGCTTGCCATCCGCGCCCCTTTCCATGGGTGACCCTGATCCTCAGGCAGAAGCGGATGGGCTTCCCGAGGTCTCCCGGTCGGCACGCATCATCAGCGTCTGCGTCGCCATCTCGCGCATCACAGGGTTCATCCGAACGTGGTCCATGGCCTTCGCCTTGGGCGCGACGTTCCTCTCCAGCTCCTATCAGGTGGCGAACAACCTTCCCAACCAACTCTACGAACTGGTGATGGGGGGTATGCTGGTAACCGCCTTTCTGCCGGTGTATCTGTCCGTCAAGAAGAAGGCGGGCATGAAGGCGGGGAATGCCTACGCTTCGAATCTTCTCACGCTCGTGTTGATTGCGCTGGGCATCGTCACGGCGCTGTGCATGATATTCCCCGGGGCCATCGTCTATACGCAGTCGTTCATGACGGAACAGTCGGACATGGGAGTGGCCGTTCTGCTGTTCCAGTTCTTCGCCATCCAGACGGTCTTCTATGGCGCCTCCACGATCCTCTCCGGTCTGCTGAATGCGAACCGGGAGTATCTCTGGTCTTCAGCGGCGCCCATCTTCAACAACCTCGTCGTGATAGCCACGTTCATCGCCTACGCCATCATCGCCCCGACAGATCCTGAGATGGCACTGTACGTCATCGCCATAGGGAATCCGGCAGGCGTCCTTCTTCAAGTCGTGATACAGATTCCCGCTCTCAAGCGGTGCGGCATTGTCCTGCGGCCTCGTGTGGATCTGCGTGACCCGTATCTTAAGGAGACGATTCGTCTCGGTGCCTCTGCCATCGCCATCACCATCTTCTCGTTCGTGACGGTGTCGGTGATGAATGCCGCTTCCTATGCATTCGCTGACAATGGGCCTTCCGTGATCGCCTATGCGCGTCTGTGGTACACCCTCCCTTATTCCTTCCTTGCCATTCCCATCACCACAGCCATGTTCACGGAACTGTCCGATATGCATGCGGATGGCAACAGGGAAGGGGTCATGAAGGGCATCGAAGCGGGCACCTGCCAGATCCTCTTTCTGCTCGCTCCGTTCATGCTCTACCTGATCGTATTCGCAACCCCTCTGGTAACCCTCTACCATACCGGAGCATTCACGGCCGATCGCATCGATCAGATAGCAGGTTTTTTGGCTGCCCTTGCTCTGGCACTTCCATTCTATGGCGTCTTGGCATACCTGCAGAAAGCGTTCAGCAGCCTGCGGAAGCTCGGCGTGTTCGCATGGTTCAATGTGATTGCCTCGGTGATCCAGGTTGCCCTCACGCTTGCGGCGGCAGGCGCCTTCCAGATGGGCTATTCCATTCCCATTGAATCCATCGCATGGGCCTCAGCGGTCTACTATCTCATCGTCGACATTCTCGGACTTGTCTACCTCAAGGCCACCTATGGGGGATTCAGCGTGTTCGCCATGGTGAGGTCGTTTGCATCGGGGATAGGCTTGGGTGCTCTGGGTGCGGCAGGGGGAGCCGTGGTGCTCTTCGCATTTGAGGATCTGCTCAAGGTGAACACCGATGATATCCTCATGGCTCTTCTCATGGTCATCTGCGGCGGCATCGTTGCGGTGGGAATCACCTTCGGGATTGCGCTTGCGCTGAAGATGAAGGACGCGGCTCTCATTCGCTCGCTGGTGGGCAGAGCCGGCAGACGCCCGTGACATGTCACCATTGATGATTCCGTTTGATACACTGCTGGTCTTCAAACGCTGATACCAGAGGAAGGAGCATGCGCGTGAGATCTGGCGAAGAGTCAAGACTGGGTTTGGAAGAGGTTCCTCAAAGGCTCGTCCCGGTCATCCTTGGTGGGGATATCCTCGTTTACTCGTTCATGCGTGGTTTTCACGACGCCTACGGGCTCACGTCCCTCGTGCTTGCATCAGCTGACATCAAGTTTCTCTCCACGAGCCGTCTGTGCGAATATCGTGTACTTGACAGGATTGACGAGGATGGCTTTCTCGCAGACTATCTTGAGGGACTGGGTGCCGAGATAGCCAAAGCGGGGAAGGTTGGATTCCTTGTCGGATCAGGAGATTGGTACGCACGCATCTTGTCCGAGAACAAGGAGCGTCTCTCAGAGTACTTCATCATTCCCTACATTGACTTTGCACTGCTCGATGAGATCACGCAGAAGGAACGCTTCTACGAGATATGCGAAGAGGAGGGGATATCCTTTCCCAAGACGATCGTTGCGGATTGCGGTGATCCTGCGGCAAAGCTTGATCTCAACGCCTTTCCCTATCCGGTCATCGCGAAGCCATCGAATTCAGCGCGCTATCATTACGCTGAGTTTCCGGGGAAGAAGAAGATCTTCGAGGTTGAAACGCCCGATGAGCTCAACGTCATCTTCGAGAACATGAAGGCATCTTCCTATGATCGCGAACTCATAGTCCAGGATTTCATTCCCGGTGGCGATGATGCTATGTATTCCATAACCATGTTTGCTGCAAGGGGGGAGGTTCGCCTTGCAGCCGCCGGCCGTGTCGTTTTGCAGGATCATGATCCCACGGCTATCGGAAATCCGGTCTGCATTATAGATGCATGGCCTGAACGGGCAATCGACCAGGCAAAGGCATTCCTTGCAAGGGTCGGGTATGAAGGGTATGCCAACTTCGATGTCAAATATGACGCAAGGGATGGGTCGTATCGTTTTTTCGAAGTGAACACCCGGCCAGGGCGCAACTCGTATTATGTGACGCTGGCAGGTGTGAATTTCGTGGAGCCACTGGTTGAATGGTTCGCCTGCGGAGTGATTTCGCGCCTGCACGATGCCCGCAAGCCATATCTCTATACCTGCGTTCCCTCCTACGTCATCAAGCGCAGCGTCGAAGACGAGGAATTGAGGGATCGCGTTCTTGGGAGATACCGGGCGGGCAATGCGCGGTTTCCCCTGTTCAATCAAGAAGACACCCGTGCCCACCAGTTCTGGTCTGCGCTTACATACTGGAATCAGATCCCGAAGTTCAGGCGCTATCTTTGGAAGACCGGGGGGAAGCAGGCTTCAGTCGAATGAGCGTGATATCCCTGAGCGGATTCATGTGCCTTTCATCGGGAGATACGCCCGGGGGCGTGTTCAGTGTTGACACTGCTATTTCCGTACCGTATCATTCCACTTCGCTTGCAATGAAGACACATACGTCTGAAGCCAAGCCGCAACTTGAAAATCTCACATGGATATCTACCCTTCCGAGGTGCGGAGCATGTTCGGCATGATCCGCATGTTGCACGGAACATGTTTGGCATGATCCGTATGTTTCAGGAATGGGCGTGTGCCCGAGTGGTTAAAGGGGACGGGCTGTAAACCCGTTGG
>CAYWWK010000011.1:0-58370 GCA_964462135.1 uncultured Eggerthellaceae bacterium
AGTAATAGTGAAGCTAAATAGTGCCTCTGAACTGGTAATTCTCACTCCCACTCAACCGTGCCTACGGGCTTCGGCGTGAGGTCGTAGCACACGCGGCAGATACCTGGCACCTCGCGGGTGATGCGATCGCACATGCGCTTCAGAAGCGCCCAGTCAAGCTCGGGTACCTCGGCCGTCATCACATCCACGGTGTTGATGGCTCGGATGATCGCTGGCCACTCATAGGCACGCACTCCATCGCGCACGCCAGTCGCACGCATATCGGGCACTACGGCGAAGTACTGCCACGCGCCCACGTTCGCCGCTTCCATCTCCTCACGCACGATGGCATCAGCTTCACGCAAGGCCTCCAGACGGTCACGCGTGATGGCACCGAGGCAGCGCACGCCCAGACCCGGACCCGGGAACGGTTGGCGGTCAACCATGGCACCAGGAAGCCCCAGAGCACGCCCTACTTCGCGAACCTCATCTTTGTAGAGGAGTTTCACCGGCTCAACCAATTCGAACTCAAGATCCTCAGGCAAACCGCCCACATTGTGATGAGCCTTCACGCCGTCCTTCGACTCCAGGATATCAGGGTAGATGGTACCCTGGGCCAAGAAATCAACCTCATCTCCCAGCTTGCGGGCCTCTTCCTCGAACACACGGATGAACTCCGCCCCGATGACCTTGCGCTTGGTTTCCGGTTCTTCGACACCTTCCAGAAGCTTCAAGAATCGATCAGTCGCATCAACATAGACCAACGTGGCATCCATCTGGTTGCGGAAGACATCGACAACCTGTTCGCTTTCGCCCTTGCGCATGAGACCATGGTTCACATGAACGCAGATCAGGTTCTCTCCGATAGCACGATCAATGAGTGCTGCGACCACCGAACTGTCAACGCCGCCTGAAAGCGCCAGCAGCACCTTCCCCTCCCCCACCTGCTTGCGGATGGCGTCCACCTGCTCTTCAATGAATGCATTCGCAAGTTCAGAGGTGTTGATACGGGACATGGAATCAGGTCGTACATCGGGGCTCATGAACGTCTCCTCAAGATCGAAGGGCATGACGTGCCCAGCTTTCATTGACATGGAATTATAGCGTGGAAGAGTTGGGGCGGAATCGGTGACGCCTTCAAGCGGATTCAGATGCGATCAGGGCACCTTGCAACAAGAGCATGCAAAACAGAATCGAAGTCTCGCACGGTGAGGTCTTTCCGAGCCTGCAGCATTCATCGTTTCGATGATTCAGAAGCAACGTAGCCTTCATCGACCTTGAGAGCGTTGCCATCAGCAGCAGCCGTGGCAAGCGCATCACATCGCTCGTTTTCGACATGTCCCGCATGCCCTTTGATCCACGCGAAGGTAACCTCATGGCCCTCCATGGCTGCAAGCAGTTCCTCCCACAGGTCGCGATTGGCAACCGGCTCCTTCTTGGAATTCTTCCATCCTTTGCGCTTCCAAGAGGATATCCAGTCCTTGTTGAATGCATCAACCACATACTTCGAGTCCGTTTGCACACGAACCCGACAGGGGTGCTTGAGCGCTTGGAACGCTCGGATCACACCCAGCAGTTCCATGCGATTGTTGGTAGTGAGCTTGAATCCTTCAGAAAGTTCGCGTTCATGAGTGTTGCCTCCAGCATCGGTGTAACGCAACAGCGCGCCGAAACCACCGTTGCCGGGGTTCCCGCGCGCTGAGCCGTCACTGAAGACGTAAACGTCCTGCAAATCGAACCTGATCCTTGCGGCTTAGAGCAGGGACTGGATCATGATGAACAGCGGACTGAAGGTCAGAGACACGATGGTCATCAGGTTGATGAGGATGTTCATGGAAGGACCAGAGGTATCCTTGAACGGATCGCCCACCGTATCACCCACGACAGCCGCTTTGTGAGCCTCGGAGCCTTTGCCACCGAAATAACCCTGTTCGATGTACTTCTTCGCATTGTCCCACGCACCACCAGCATTGGACATGAAGATAGCCATCAGCATGCCGGTGGCCACCGCCCCTGCCAAGAAGCCGCCGAGCATGGCAGGATCGATGCAACCGATGACGATGGGCACCACGATGGAGATGATGCCCGGAGCCATCATCTCATGCAAAGCTGAGGTGGTGGAGATGCCCACGCACTTGTCATATTCAGGCTGTGCCTTGTATTCCATGATGCCAGGGATCTCGCGGAACTGGCGACGAACCTCTTCCACCATGGCATGGGCCGCTCGTGAAACCGCACCCATGGTAAGGGCTGCGAACATGAAGGGCATCATGGCACCGACGAAGATGCCTGCCACGATCAGCGGATCAGTAAGAGAGAGCTCAAACGAGGGGATGTAGTTGTGCATGGTGGCCTGATAGGATACGAACAGCGAAATGGCGGAAAGGCCAGCGCTGGAAATGGCGAAGCCCTTCGCGATGGCAGCCGTGGTATTGCCCACTGCATCCAACGCGTCGGTGCGATCGCGCACCTCTTCGGGAAGCCCTGCCATCTCAGCGATGCCGCCCGCGTTGTCAGCCACTGGACCATAGGCGTCCACGCCGATGGTGATGGCGGTGTTGGATAGCATGCCCGTGGCAGCAAGACCGACGCCGAAGAGTCCTACGGCAATGGCGTTGTCAGTAGCAGCTTCAGGGAAGGCCATGTTCCCGAAGAAGAAAGCGCCGATGATAGCCAAGGCTACCAAGCAGATGGGTGCTATGGTTGAGAGCATGCCCGTGCCCAAGCCCTCGATGATGACCGTGGCAGCTCCTGTCTCAGCTGCCTCGGCAATCTTATGGACTGGCTTGTACTTGTAAGAACAGAAGTACTCAGTGATCTTGCAGATGGCAAGGCCCGCGATGAGGCCGCAGAGCACGCTGCCGAACAGCCACAGCGGCTGCGCCTCCACAGCCATGCCATTCCAAATGAAGAAGATGCAGAGGATGACGAGAATCTCAAGCCCTGCCGCCACGTAGGTACCGCGGTTCAGAGCCTTGTGCAGATCAGCTCCCTCCTTGGTGCGCACGGCGAACAGGCCGATGATGGAGGTGATGATGCCACAGGCCGCAATGACCACGGGCACAACGATAGCCCAGATGAGGTCGGCGCCCACAAAGTACCCACCAAGTGCGCCAAACGTGATGGCCAGGATGGTGGGAGCCAGAATGGAGCCGGTGTAACTCTCGAAGAGGTCAGCACCCATGCCAGCCACATCACCCACGTTGTCGCCCACGTTGTCAGCAATGGTGGCCGGATTGCGCGGATCGTCCTCAGGAATGCCCGCTTCCACCTTGCCTACCAGGTCGGCGCCCACATCGGCCGCCTTGGTGTAGATGCCGCCACCTACACGGGCGAAGAGAGCCACTGCGGAAGCACCGGTGGCAAAGCCCTCGACCATGCCAATGTGTTCGTGGGCCAAGTGCATGACCTCACCGGTGATGTCCACACCAGAGATGCCGCTGAACACCAGAAGCACCAGCCAGAGCGAAAGCCCCAGAAGGGCGAATGAAGCCACGCAAAGCCCCATGGTCAGACCACTTCGGAAGCTTACCGTGAGCGCCTTGGCCACGCTGGTCTCAGCAGCATAGGCCGTGCGCGTGTTCGCACGCGTTGCCACGTGCATGCCCACGTACCCGGCAGCTGCAGAGAGAACGCCGCCTGTGATGAATGCCAGAGCCGTCACCCATGAGAGCGCCACCGCCATCACGATGGCCACGACCACCATGAAGATGATGAGCAACTTGTACTCGCTCATGAGGAACGCCTTTGCTCCTTGCTGGATCTTCACTGAGATGGAGTTCATCTTCTCCGATCCCGGATCCTGCCTCAGGACCCAGCTACCCAGATACGCCGCGAAGATGATTCCGATCACGGCGCAGATAGGAGCCATCCACGCTATTGCCGTCGTCACTTTCTTCCATCCTTTCTTGAAAATGCCAGTTAGGACGATTGTACTCAAGCGCGTGGGAAAAGCACCGGGATCATCGGCTTAATAGGCATACGGAACCGGGCAAAGGGCACGACAGTAACTGGACGCAACGGTAAGATGTGGGACTGACGACTTTGCAACATGGCAGATCAGGGGACGTTTCTGTGTTCAAGCCGCAGCGTGTCTGCGCTGCGAATGCGCGAACAGCAGGCTACGTTCCCAATGCCCCATATCTTTTCCACGAAACCCCGCTCGTGGTTAATTCGCGTTGTAGCCGAATTCGCGCGTGCGCAAAACCTTCTTCCAGTAGGATTCGCGCTCCAAGATGCGCAGGTCATCCACCCGTGCGTTGAAGTTCTCAATGATCGAGTATTGGAAATTATCCTTCACATAATCAAATCCCTTTTCATCGACCAGCTCGCACAGCTCCTTATTGCCGCCATGTCCATTGTCTGCATACGCCTTCCATCTCTGCAGCAGCATACCGTTCTCGCTTGTCGCAGATCCGACATACAGCTTGCCGGTCGCGGTATCGGTCAACACGTAAACAGCCTTCTGGTTCTCCAAGGCGGCTTTCCAGTCGCTCCTGCCAGAATCGATGATGCGCCGAAGCATCGGATAGCTGAGACACACATTGTCGTATCCGGGGAAGTCATCATCGTCGAATACATCAGGGAGCACTTGGGTGACCTCAAGTTCGTCTGCTATGGAGTCGTACATGCGGTCCTGCCCTTGATGGTATTTGTGGTAGCGCACGACCACACGCCCAAAGAACTCCGACACCCGCTCCAGCTCCTCGCCCTCGAAGCTGATGCCGTCCTGCACATCCAGATCACGTGTCACTTCCTTCACCGTCGTAAGAAGCCACATGTCTCCCTCGATACGCACCAGGCATATAGCAAGCTGCCCCACATGGAAATACTTCCTTTTCTTGTTCCAGAACAGCCACTGGTTGTTCAAGACATCCGGGTCGGACTTGAACAGATCAATCGGATTCTCATAGCCGTTCCAGATGTTGAACTTCACCTTTGCACGGCTTCGTTCATCATCGGTCAGATGGAGCAAGTCCTGCAAGAGTATCTTCTTTGATGTTTCCTTCATCACGTGAACCTCTCGAACCATTCAGGTTTTTCAGTATGCACCGGTATGATCTCGCCCGGCTTGACCGCTTCTATAAGTCGCTCCAACGCTGCCGCATCGGCATGACCGCTTGTATGCAAATCCACGATGCGCAGTCCAAGCGATTCCATATTCTTCAGAAATGCCTTGGTATATGGATCCTCCTTATAACCGCTCCAAAGGCTATAGATCAGCAACCCATTCTCAAAATCCATTTCTCTGGCAAGCTTCCCTAAGTACGCGGCCATAGAGGGACGAACCATCATAATGAACTTCTGACGGGCGATTCCTGCTCTACCTATCTTGGATTCGGAAAACCGTTGAAGGATCTCATAATCGCGTTTGGCCGGGCGCGCAAGGAATACCTTGACCTCAGGGAATGCGGGGTTGGGTATATTGCCCCCGATGCCTGAGGTGATAGAGGCTGTATAGGTGTCTTCAAGGAATATGCGCCCCGTTCGCTTCGCTGCCCGAAACAGTGTCACTATGCGATCGATGTTAGTTGAGGCCATGTTGACGAACACGGGCACATCGCCAGCGTCGCGAATCAGTTCCACTGCTTCGCGTTCCAAATCTGCCTCCGTGTGTGTCATCACATGGGTACCGGAAAGCGTCGTTCCTTCAGTGATCAGCTTGTCGACCTGCGGTAATAGCGAAAGCAGGTGGTTATAGCTTTTTCTCCCGTTCGCCCTGAAATCACCGGTATAGAGAACCCTCTCACCATCGCACTCAAGCAAGAACATATAAGAATCAAAGGCGGAGTGATCGCAAAGGTATGGTACAACCTCGATATCACCGATGCCAAACCGTTCGTTCGGCTTGAAGGTTCGGATGTTCCTTCGCACCTTCTCGCCTGAGTATACTCTCTGTGCTTGGTAGACAGCAAAAGCCTTCTCACCCATATAGATCGGAATGTCAGCCAGTACAGCCTCAAGCAACCCGACGTGATCACCATGATAGTGAGAGATCAACACGGCGCTGCAATTCGGTGCACCACAAAATAAGCCATCCAATTCAGGCGCGACAGGCATGCGCTCACCAAGTTCGTTTCCCACATCCAAGATGATGCGTATGCACCCGGATACGACCTCTACGATGGAGCCTCCTATCTGATGGGCACCTCTGATTACGTTCACATCCATCTTCAACCCGCAAATATCTTGTAAGGCTTCATCTTGCTCACGTAATAGATTCCACCCGTCATCTTCTCGATAAGCTCATCCAAATGGGGCATATCCTGTTCCATGCTCCTTTGCTGGTAGCCGCCTTCAAACACAAGCGGACAAGCTTTGACCTCTTTTGGCTCGCCTCCAAGCTCGTCTTTGAAGTCATCAATGAGTTTCTCTTGATCAACCGTCTTCAGATAGGTGTAACCTTCAAGCACGCAGCGCAGCATAGTCTCATAGCTGTCCTCGTCCTTCAGCTCCAAGATCAAAAGCTCATCGCCGTTATAGCCAAGCAGGTCGATCTTCCCTGCGAAGTCATCCCACTTATCCTTCAAGGGTGTCTGGTAATCGATGATACGCATCGTCGTACCAGCATCATCGCCCATTTTTGATTGGTTGAACAATTCGATGGCGATGCGCTCTTCGTTGCGACACGACGCATCACGCTCAGTTTCACCAGAATGATGCCGGTTATAAGAACCATGTATGCGCGTGATCCGAGGCATCTCATTGAACCTATCCAAGTTTGCGAGACACCATTCAGCGACGACTTCGGTATATAACTCGTTCGTGTCAGTCGTTCTACCTCTGTAATTCACGAAACGCTGTTTATAGAAGATGCCGATGCCGTCACTGGCTCTATCGCATTTCTTCAGGATCTCGCTTCTTGTGTATCCATTGGCCATTCTCGTCCTCTCATAAGGCAATGATACCTTGCATCCCGGGAACACAACGGACCTCTTGAGCGAGGTGGTCTGCCATGCTTTGACAAATTACCGACATCCTCGCGGCAAGCCGCACGCAGAAGAGTGTGGGGAGCACCCGCAGGGGGTTGAAGCCGATTCAGCAGGGCAAGAAACCCAAGATATACACCATCATGGGTTTCGCCAGCCCGATGCCAAGGCGAGACTCCTCTGCGGGTGCGACCAACAGGACAACCTGCAATTTGGGACATTCCCTTTACACGAAGGCGAGACCCTCCTGCCGTACTCATCATTGTTCCAAGGGGAGTTTGCACGTTTCAACGATGTCGGCATTTATCTGTTCTGCAAGCTGATGCGCATCATCGAACTTGATCATGGGACGGAGATGGCGAACGAACTGAAGAGTGAGCTCCTTTGCGTATATCTCATCGGAAAAATCAAGAAGATGAGCCTCTATCGTATGCGTCTTGACGCCTTCGAAGGTCACAGGAACCCCCACGGAGATGGCAGCCCGATAGCGCTTCCCATCAACAATCCCATAGCCCGCATAAACCCCATCCTGGGGAATGAGCAATTCAGGAGCAACCGAGAGATTGGCCGTGGCTATACCCATTTCCCTGCCCACCTGACGTCCCTGCACCACGGTCCCGGTCAAGGAATGTGGCCTGCCAAGCAGACGCGCCGCCTCTTCGACATCGCCTGCAGCCACCAGCTTGCGAATGCGACTTGAGGTCACAGACTCCCCTTCCAACTCAAGCAGTGGAATACCCTGCACCTCCATTCCATGGTGCCGGCCCCACGCCTTCAGCATTCCCACATCTCCCGATGCCCGATGACCGAACCGGAAATCCTCACCTACGAAGAGGGCCCGTGGTGCCCCTTTCGCAAACAGCTCGTCCAGAAAGGCTTCGGGCTCACAAGAGGCGACATCCTGATCAAAGGGGATGACAGCCACCCTGTCCACACCCGCGGCAGCAAGGCTTCGCAAGCGCTCCTCATTGGTCATCACCTTTCTCAAGCTTCCTGATGAGAACAGCTCATCGGGATCCTTGTCGAAGGTGATGACCACGGATGAGCCGCCATGCCTTCGCGCATCTTCCCTGACTTGGCCCAGAAGCCGGACATGTCCTTGATGGACACCATCGAAAACACCGAAGGCGCAGGCTGCCCCCTTGAAATCGGCCACTTCGGTTTCCAGGGAAGAAGAGTCAGATAGAACCACGAGTGACTCCGATCGAAAACACGCATCGAGGCACGAATGCATCTTCGGCCGCACTGAACGAATAGATTCCCTTGAGTCGGTTGTCTGCGATCATGGACACCAACTCTCCATCCTTCACCGGTGCACAGGATTCCATCACTCCTGCCGTGCAGGCGCAGAGGCTGCCAACAGGATCGCGCGCGTACTCATGAAGCGTAACCACCTTCGATGGAATGGAGTTGCCATTCTCAAGGTTTCTGTTGGAAGCCCCATCAAGGTAGGCAAAGCGGTGTCCAAGCACCTTGATCGGGTCTAACGAGGCCTTTTCCTTGAGGCTTTCAAGGGCTTCAAGGGACGTGCAATCGGACAGGCTGACACGTCCGCTGCCGGTGCGCTTCAATGCCTTCAGATGCGCCTCCGTCTTGCATGCCTTGCCGATGTCCCGGGCAAGGGCCCGAATATAGGTTCCCTTTGACACTTTGAATGTCACATCCCAGAAGATGGAACCCTCCTCTTCACCTATGGCGTTGAGGCGGGCATCCTCTACCTCAATGGGACGGGATTCGAGATCAAGCATGACGCCCTTCCGAGCAGCATCGCAGGACTTCACACCGGCGCGCTTGATAGCGGAATAGGCAGGGGGCATCTGCATCTGTGGACCCTTGAAGCCGGAAAGCACCTCTTCGGCATAGAGGCGATCGTACATCTGACCACGAACGGGAGCCGTGCGGATGACCGTCCCTTCCGCATCATCGGTATCAGTGGACGCTCCAAAGCAGATGCGCGCATCGTATGTCTTGCTTTCAGATTCAAGATAGGGGTTGAGCCTGCTTGCAGGCCCTACCAGGATGACGAGCACTCCTCCCGCAAGCGGATCAAGTGTTCCCGCATGGCCGACACGTCTCTCGCCGAATACCCTGCGAACCCGATTGACCACATCATGGGAAGTCATGTTCAAGGGCTTGTCAACGGCGAGCATCAAGCTCAGATTGGTCTGACCACGCTTCATGATGCACTCAAGATACCCTTGATTCAATCAGGGCTTGCTGCACAACGGTCATGGCTTCATCCAGAGGGAGCTTCAAAGTGAAGCCCGCGGCAGCCTTGTGGCCACCTCCCCCGAACCGAGCAGCGATACGGGAAACATCAGTGCCGTCTTTGGAACGCAGGCTTCCTCGGACGCATTCGCCGTAGTCTTTGAGCACGCACGCAATCTTCACACCCCTGATGGAGCGAAGCACGTTGATGACGCCTTCACAGTCATCCCGTTTCGCGTCCAAGCGCGCAAGATCATCCTGAGTGATCCAGCTGAGCGCTATATCACCATTCGCCAGCAACTCAAGCCGTTCTGTAGCAAGAGCTTCCATGCGCACTGCTGCGAGAGGCTTGTTTTGGAAGAACTGCTGGGAAATGCAAGCGACGTCAACGCCACACTCCTTCATCTGCGCTGCAAGCCGAAATGCCCGTGCATCAGTGTTCTGGTATTGGAAACGACCGGTATCGGTCATGAGACCGGTGTAGCAGCAAGAGGCGAGCTCACACGTGAGGGGTACATCAGAGACACAGGCGAGTTCCCAGACCAAGCAGGTGGCGGAGGGAGCCTGCGGATCAATATGGCACATATCGGCCATACAGTCGGATACCTCGTGATGGTCAATCACGATCTGACAGTCGGAAGCCGCCCTCAGCTCAGCAGCCTCCTCCCCCAGGCGTTCATCAGCCGCCGCGTCAACCGTGATGAAGACGGGCGTCGGTTGGGCTTCGTCTGCCTCGATGAGCCCATCTGCCCCGGGCATACTGGTGAATGGTTCGCCCAAGGGTTCCGAGGTGGCTATGAGAGGCTGTACCTCCTTGCCCATTGACCTGAGGATATGCGTCATGCCAAGCACCGATCCCAGGCAATCCCCATCAGGATTCACATGACCGCAAACAGAAAAGCCATCAAGGCTCCGGCAGGCCCGCCCTATCTCCTCAAGGGAGGCCTGCCTGATGTCGTGGCTTTGCATGAATCTAGAACTCGCCGCCTTCGCCTACGGTTTCCTCATAGACAGCTTGGCGCTCCTTTTCGGCATTGAGGTATTTGCCCAGTTTCTCCGCAGCATCAACCGTCTCGTCCACATGGAAGCGCAACTCCGGAGCCTGCTTCCAATCAAGCTTCTTCGCCATGAGGGAGCGGATATGACCCTTGGCGGAGTCGAGCGCTGCCTCAACCTGCGGATAGCGGTCGGCTTCGCAGGTGAAATACACATCAGCGTAGGCGCGGTCATAGCTGACCTTGCAGCCTGTGACGGTGACCAGTTCAAGGCGTGGATCGGAAACATCGAACAGCAGGATGTTGGAAATGACCTCGCGCGCCTGCTCGTCAACTTTGCGGTTTCCTTCTTTCATGGCAATGACCTCCTTAGATGAGGGTGATCACTCAGTGCGTTCCACTTCCTTGACAGTGTACCCCTCGATGGTGTCACCCACCTTTATGTCTTGGAAACCTGTAATCCCAATGCCACATTCGTACCCATGGGATACCGTCTTGACATCATCTTTGAATCGGCGAAGCGACGCGATGTCACCCTCGTAGATAACCGTGCCGTCTCTGACCACGCGCACCTTGTCATCACGGGATATCTCACCTTCAACGACATAGCATCCAGCGATGAGGCCCACCTTGGGAACCTTGAAGGTCTCACGCACTTCCGCGATACCCGTGTCCGCTTCAACGATGTCAGGAGAGAGAAGACCGACGCGCGCGGCATTGATATCCTCAATGGCTTGGTAGATGACGCGGTAGAGCCGCACATCCACCTTCTCCTTCTCAGCCTGCTGACGGGATTTGCCCGTCGGGCGCACGTTGAAGCCGATGATGATGGCATCAGAGGCGGCAGCCAACGTGACGTCCGTCTCAGTAATGCCACCCACCGCTGAATGGACGATGTTGATGCGTACCTCGGATTGATCCATCTTCTCGAAGGCATCGCGAAGAGCCTCGATGGAGCCTTGGACGTCCGCCTTGATGATGAGGTTCAGGTCGGTCTGCTTACCTTCTTCGATGCGGCTGAACAAATCATCGAGGCTCATATGTGAAACATGCTGCTGCTCCGCCAGGCGCTCGCGCAAGGCACGTTCCTCTGCCAGCTTGCGGGCATCCCGCTCATCCTCGAAGACTCGGAACTCATCTCCTGCAACGGGAACCGAGTTGAGGCCGAGAATCTCAACGGGATCAGAGGGAAGCGCCTCTTCCACGTGGTTGCCCCGGGGATCAACCAATGCCCTCACGTGACCGTAGGAGGTTCCCGCAACCACGGCATCTCCCGGATGGAGCGTTCCGCGCTGCACCAAGACCGTGGCGACAGGACCTCTGCCCTTGTCCAGATTCGCCTCGATGACGAAGCCCGATGCCAGCGCGTCTGGATTCGCTTTCAGCTCCAGTACGTCCGCTTGAAGGATGATGGTCTCAAGCAGATCGTCAATATGGAGCCCCTTTTTCGCTGAAACGTTCACGAACATGTTGGAGCCGCCCCACTCCTCAGGGATGACCTCGTATTCCGTGAGCTCCTGACGGACACGATCGGGATTCGCACCGTCCTTGTCTATCTTGTTCACAGCAACGACGATAGGCACATCCGCCGCTTTCGCATGGTTGATGGCCTCGATGGTCTGAGGCATCACACCGTCATCGGCTGCGACGACCAGCACGATGACGTCAGTGACTTGGGCACCGCGCGCACGCATGGCCGTGAACGCCTCATGGCCCGGCGTGTCGATGAAGGTGATCTGACGTCCGTTGATGTCAACAACCGATGCGCCGATATGCTGGGTGATGCCACCGGCCTCGCTTTCAACCACACCGGTATCCCTGATGGCGTCCAAAAGCGATGTCTTGCCATGGTCAACATGACCCATGACCGTCACCACGGGTGGGCGTGGCTTCAGATCGTCTTCGGTGTCGTTGTAGACGACGACGTATTCCTCCTCGGGAGAAACGACGCGCACCTTGCGTCCAATGTCATCAGCTACGATCTCGATCAGCTCGTCAGTCATGGATTGCGTGACGGTCAGCGTCTGCCCCAGCATGAACAGGCGCTTGATGATGTCATTCGGCTGCACTCCCAAAAGATCTGCAAGCTTGCCGACGGTTGCCCCTTGGGGAACCTCGACAACAGAATCATCCAAGACCAAGGTGGGATCGATGCCACGCTCTATGGCCTGGGCCTCAGCACGCTCGCGTGCTTCAGCCTCACGCTTCTGCTTGCGCTTCTTGCGTCGGCCCTCACCCTCACTGCTGCCAGCCGCGGCCGCCACGGCGGCACGTGCTTCTGCAAGCACCTTGTCGCGCTGAAGCTGCTCGGCCTGAACGGCCATCTGAGCATAGCGGTCTTCGCTCTGCGCGCCCTGTGCCTCAAGCTCAGGAACGCTTTGATGCCTGCTCTTCTTCCCCTTCTTCCCCTTGGCGGCATTCGCGCTGCGATTGGCTTCCTTCTGCGCCTGGATGCGCGCCTGCTCTGATTCGATCTGGGAAAGCAATGAGCTGAATTTACCGGGGGAACTCTGGGGCTTTGCTGCAGGAGCCGCCTTCGTCGGCTTCTCCTCTGATTGGCCCTTTGAGCCCTTTTGGCCGCGATGGCGCAGCTTCTCCTCGATTGCCTGCTTCTTCGCCACCTCTGCGGCCTTCTTCTCTGCCGCTGCACGAGCCTTGGCCTCGGCCTTCTCACGCTCAACGCGCTTCTTCTCATTCTCGATCTGGGAAGCGAGGCTTTCGAATCCAGAGGTCTTCGTCTCGATCTTCTTGACGACACGCTCCTTCTTCTCAGAGGAGGTATCTGCGGAATCCCCCCGAGCCTCCTTGGCCGCCTTGCGCTCTGCTAGCTCCTTCTCAACAGCAGCCTTGCGCTCTGCCTCTTCCTTAGCCTTCTCTGCCTCAACCTTCTTCTGCTCTTCCTCAAGAGCAGCGCGTTCCTCCTCCTTGAGATCGCTGGAACGCTGCAGAACCTCAGGCTCAAGCGTTTCGCGTATCTTGGCGATATCCTCCTCGGAAAGGATGGAAGCGTGCGATTTGGCGGCTATCCCGTTGTCCCGAAGGCGCGTGAGCATCTCTTTGCTCGTCAGTTCGAACTCCTTCGCCAGTTCATGTACTCGCATTCCTGCCATCTAGCATCCCTCGCATCCCTGAATGTCAGTGTGAACCGCTCGTCTCATGTCCTCTATGATGTGGTCATATGCTCTTTGATCGACCTTGCATTTGAGAGCCGCTGAAAGCCTCTGTCTGATGTGGGCCGCATTGAGGCACTCCTCCGAGCACAGATAGGCTCCCCGACCGCAGCCTCTTCCAGACCGGTCGAATACGACGGCACCGGAGCTGTCCTTGCAGATGCGATGCATCGTCTCCTTCAAAGCCTTCTTCCTGCAGCCTATGCATGTACGTTCGTGATTCAAATGCGCTTCCTTCGGTTGAACCCTAGTCCTCATCACTTGCTGCATGAACACCGCAATAGCGCGATCCCTCTCGCGCATGGTTGCGACACCGTGTTCCATCCTCACTCACATAGGCGCAGAAATCGTCATCGAACGACTCATCGTCATCGATCAAGACCTCGTCACCTTCCAGTGGCTCACCTTGGAAGCTGGCGGATTTGATGTCAATATGCCACCCAGTAAGGCGAGCTGCCAGCCGGGCATTCTGGCCTTCCTTGCCGATCGCCAGCGAAAGCTGGTCGTCAGGAACGATCACCGTGGCATAGTTGTTCTCAGGGTCGATGGACACATGAGAGACGCGAGCAGGAGAAAGCGCGTTGGCGACATAGGTGGCCGGATCATCGCTCCACTGGATGACATCGACACGCTCGTTGCGCAGCTCCTCAACGACCATGCGCACACGTGACCCCTTCGGCCCAACGCAGGCACCAACCGGATCGAGATTGGGTTCGCGGGAAGACACGGCGATCTTCGAGCGGGCGCCCGGTTCACGTGCGATCGACTTGATCTCAACGATCCCATCGTAGATCTCAGGCACTTCTATCTCGAACAGCCGACGGATGAGGTCAGGATGGGTTCGAGACACGATGATGGTGGGACGGGATTGCTCGCCACGGGCGCGAGTCTGTTCGCTACCTGGGTCGCGCACGTCGATGATGAGCACCTTCAGACGCTGATTGTGCCGATAGTGCTCGTTGGAGGGACGCTCGTTGCGTTCGCCGGGGTTGCGCTTGGTGTCATAGTGCGGAAGCTCGGCCTCCACCCCGTCACGGATCTTGATGATGGTGAAATCCTGAGTGCCCTGAAGCACGGTGCCCGTGATAAGGTCACCGACACGATCAGAGAACTCCTCGTAGATTGATCTCCGGGCGGCATCCCGCACGATGGATGAGATCACGCTCTTCGCGTTCTGGGCCGCAATGCGGCTGATGTCATCGGGCGTGACATCCCTCTCCTCGAATTCTGAGTAGATGTGCTCTTCAAGCCCTGTTTCCGGATCAACGCGGATCTCAGGTTCTCCCACGGGAACAAGCTCATATACGTAGATCTTCCCCGTTTGGCGATCGATGGTCACACGAGCATCATGCTCCAGATCGAGAATACGCTCATAGCTACGTGCCAGAGAATCCTCAAGCCGCTCTATGATGTAGAATTCGTCAATCTTGCGCTCATGGGCCAGCATCTGAAGCGCTTCGATCAATGAGTATTCCTCGTCAGCCATGTTTCAAGCTCCCTTCGCTAGAACTCAACGGTTCCGATGATGTTCGCTTTTCCAATATCCTGCAGGGGCACCTCGACGCTGCCCCCTTCGGTATCCACTACCAAAACCTGCCCATCCACCGACCGCAGGGTACCGGTGAAATGCTTCCTGCCGTCTATGGCACACACGGTCTTCAACTTCACCTTCTGACCTACAGCGGCCATGAAGTGGTCATGGGTGCGCAACGGCCGATCAATGCCAGGAGAAGACACCTCAAGCATGTACGCCCCTGGGAAAGGGTCGATCTCGTCCATGAGATCCCCGATCCATGACTGGGCCTCGGTAAGCTCGTTGAACGTGACGCCATCTTCGGTATCGATGTAAATGCGTACCGTGGGCGACTTCCTGGCACCAGTCACCTCAAGCGTCACGACTTCAATGCCATGAGCAGCCGCCTGAGGCTCAATGATGTCAAGGAGGCTCTGTTCCTTCTGTGTGAGCATGTTCTCCTTATCCCATTGTCCCGAACCTTCCTCTACAGCATAAAAAAAGCGGGTCCGGTGGCCCACTTTTCTCAAACACTGCGAAAAGTTCAGTTGAATACGTTGCAGGTGAAATACTAACATACTGATTCGACCCACGCAAAGCCCTGCCGTCAATCAGGCATTTTGACGGAGGATTCAATTCGGAAAGAGACGTATGTGAAGAAGCTCATCGCTCAACTCATGAAATTCGGCGTGGTCGGGGTGATCGCATTCATCATCGACTACGGACTGATGGTGCTCCTCACTGAGGTATTCAACGTGAACTACCTCATCAGTGCCACCATCTCCTTCGCCGTATCGGTCACCTTCAACTACTTCGCCTCCATGCGTTATGTGTTCCGTCACAAAGAAGGCATGTCGAAGCGGCGCGAATTCGTTATATTCGTGATACTCTCCATCATCGGACTTGCCATCAATGACCTCATCATGTGGATTGGCACCGGACTTTGGGGCATCAGCTACCTCATCACCAAGATTGTGGCCACTGCCATCGTGATGGTATGGAACTTCGTCACACGGAAGGCGTTCCTGGATGCAGGTGATGAGCCGATCACTGATGACTTGGAATAGACCACCTCATCGTCACGACGGAGATGAGGATTTCCTCATACGAGAACAGGAGAAGACGCAACCATGAGCAGGAACATTCCCTACGATCAGAAGTACTATGATCCTGAGATCGAGTGCATGCCTCGCGAAGAGCTTGAGCGGATGCAGCTTGAACGGCTCAAAGCCATGCTTGCGTATGCCTATGAGAACACCGTGTATTACAAACGCTCATTCGACGAGGCGGGAGTGAAGCCCGAAGATGTGCAAACACTGGCCGACATACAGCGCTTCCCCTTCATAGACAAGAAGACCGAGCGCGAAACCCAGCATGTTGGCAGCTTCTTCGGTGAGATGTGCTCAGTGCCCGAAGAGGAAGTGGTGTTCATGGCCACCTCTTCCGGATCGACAGGCGTTCCCACGGTCAGCCCCTTCACCCAAGAGGATTTCGATCTGTGGCAGGATACGGAGGCACGCCTGTTCTGGCAGGCGGGAATGAGACCGAATGACCGCTATGTCCATGGCCTCAACTTCGCCCTGTATGTCGGTGGCCCCGATGTCATCGGGGCACAGCGACTGGGAGCTTTGGCCATTTGGGTGGGAGCCGTCCCTTCTGATCGGCTTCTGTTCGTCTTGAAGCAGTATCAGCCCACCATCATCTGGACGTCCCCTTCCTACGCTTGGCAACTTGGCGAGAAGGCGAAGGAGAAGGGGTACGACCCCAAACGGGATTTCGCCATCCATACCATCATCGTGGCAGGAGAGCCGGGAGGCTCCATCACGTCAACCCGAGAGGCGATCGAAGACCTTTGGGATGCGAAGGTGGTTGACTTCTTCGGCCTGTCAGACATCTATGGGGCCTGCGCAGCCATGTGCGAGGCGAAAGATGGACTGCACATCGTGGAAGACCAGATTCTCGTCGAGACGGTCGATCCTGTCACGGGAGAGGTGCTTGAGCCTGGAACGCAGGGGGAGCTGGTCTATACCACGCTCTGCAAGAAGGCGCGTCCCATGATCCGCTTCCGCACCGGCGACATCGGCTATGTCTCAGTCGAGCCATGTAAATGCGGACGCACGCTTGCACGGATCCATATCACTGGCCGCAAGGACGAGATGTTCATCGTGGGGGCTGTGAACGTCTTTCCCACTGATATCGAGTATGTCGTCCGCGCCGAAAAGGGCCTGACAGGCGAGTATTCCATTCGCGTTTACACTGAGAACTTCACCACCAGATACGAGGTGTCCGTCGAACGGGCGCGCGGCTCTGAGGAGTCCTTTGACGAAGTGGGCCGAAGGGTGGAGACGGCGCTCAAGACGCACACCGGAGTCCGCCCAGCGAAGGTGATCGTCTACGATGCCGGCAAGCTTGGCACCTCCAGTGAACACAAGGCGTCCCGCTTCATAGACGAGCGTACCGACTCCTGACGGAAAGCACACCCGAAGAAGAGTCGCGAAACATCAAGAACGACTGACTGAGACGAAAGGCATCAAGGACCCATGGCACATACATTCTCAATATCCGGACAGCATTACCTCTTCGATGTTCAGACATTCGCACAGGTGGTATTGGCTACCGGTGGAGACGAGTTCCATTACTCTCTGCTCGATCGCACCACTCAAGGCGTCATCGATGATGTGAAAAGCGGCCTGAGCGACCTCGGCGTCTTGGTGAAGACAACCGAGAACACAGACGAGCTGGAGGAGAGGCTTGCAAAGGAGGGACTCGTGTTCCACCTGCTCAGCGAGAGCGCTCCCCGCATAGCGCTCCCCGCAAGCCATCCCATGGTCAACGCTCAGGAATTGACCTTGGAAGCAATGGCTGATTACCCTTACCTCTACTTCTATCAGGGCGAGGATGCGCCCACCTATCTGCATGAGGAGGCCCTTGCGTCAGTGAAGCGGTCAAAGACCATCGCCTGCACCGATCGTGCCAGCCTCTCTGAGCTGATCGTGGCACTGAACGGCTACACCGTTACCAGTGGCATTCTCGTGGGCATCTCTGACGGTTCCCTGCTGAAAACGGTCCCGCTGAAAACGGAGATACGTCTGCAGCTGGGCTATATCACGAGACGCGACTTCCAACCCGACGGCCTTGAGGCACGCTTCGTGGAGAAACTGGCTCAAAACCTTGAGCGCTACGCCCGCTTCTGATGCAAGGCGCTCTACCGTCTGTCGGCAATGAGCCTGTTCAATGCATTCAGATACGCTTTCGTCGAAGAGACGATGATATCGCCATCTGCACCGCGACCGGTGTAGATCTGACCGTCGGCCGCCTTCACGCGAACGGTCACCTCACCGAGAGCATCGATGCCTCGCGTCACTGATTGCACCGAGTATTCCAAAAGATCGCTCTTGACATCAATGACCTTGTTGACGGCTTTGTAGACAGCATCCACGGGACCTGTCCCCCATTCGCAGACCGTCGTCAGATCGCCTTCGGGACCTCGGATGGTGAGGGTGGCCGTTGGAGTCAGCGGGAAACCACAGCTGATCTGTACCCCCTGCAGGGCATAGAGGGCTTGCGTCTCGCGGTCACGCTCGTTGACCAAGCTCTCAAGATCCTCGTCATAGACTTCCTTCTTCTTGTCTGCCAAGTTGAGGAAGGCTTCATAGAGCTCATCGAGCTTTTCGGGTTCGAATTCATAGCCCAACTCCTCCAGGCGGTGCTTGAGGGCCGCATGGCCCGAGCGGGCCGTGAGGACGATTTGGCTCTCCCCTGCGCCAACCTCAGCCGGGTCAATGATCTCGTAGGTGTCGCGCTTCTTGAGAACACCGTCTTGGTGGATACCTGAGGAATGGGCGAAGGCATTGGCACCCACGATGGATTTGTTCGCTTGAACGCTCATGCCCGTGATGGATGACACCAGGCGGGAGGCCTTCACAAAATCCCGAGTGTTGATATCGGTGTGGGCATCCAATTCCGCCCCGTGCATCTTGATGGCCATGACAACCTCTTCCATGGCCGTGTTGCCAGCGCGCTCGCCCAGTCCATTGATGGTGCATTCGATCTGTCGGGCCCCGTTGGCAACGCCTGCCATGGCAAGCGCCGTTGCCATGCCCAGATCGTTGTGGCAGTGAACGGCGATGGTGACATCATTGATGCCCTTGACGTTGTCGACAAGGTACTTGATGCGACGACCGAACTCCTCCGGCAGCGAATACCCCGTGGTGTCCGGAATGTTCACCACGGTAGCGCCCGCATCCACAACCGCCTGGATGACGCGAACGAGGAAGTCGTAATCAGATCGGCCAGCATCCTCGGCGTAGAACTGGACATCATCCACATAATGCTTGGCCGTCTGGACACATTGCACGGCACGCTCTATGCATTCATCAGGAGAGATGCGCAACTTGTCTCGCATGTGGCTTTCGGAGACGCCGATGCCGGTATGAATGCGTGGCCGCTTCGCGAACTTGAGCGCATCGGCCGCACAGACGATATCCTTCTCTATGGCACGAGTGAGCGCGCAAACCACCGCATCGTAGCCGACGAGCTGCGATATCCTGCGAACGCTTTCGAAATCACCTGGGCTTGAAATGGGAAAGCCCGCCTCGATGACATCGACGTTCAAGCGCAGAAGCTCTCGGGCAATGACGAGCTTCTCTTCGGTGTTCATGGACGCCCCAGGAGATTGCTCCCCATCACGCAAGGTTGTATCAAAGATATCGATTTTGCGCGTCATCAGACGTCCTTTCATCGCTTTCCGATCATCCGATGACAGTTATACGCCAAATGTGAGGGTTCTACATCGAAATTTTCCAAATATTCTTGTATTCCATAGCGCCTTCGAGCTGCTCCATCACCTCAGGGGTGACCTCACCTTCAACATTGATGTAGACCAGCGCACACTTCTCCTCGGGCTTCGTGCCAATCTGCATGGTGGTGATGTTCACATCGGCTTTCCCGAGGATGGAGCCGATCAGACCAATCCGTCCGGGGGCGTCAACATATTCGAATATGAGCGACAGGGGCGCAGGAGTGATGTCTATCCGATAGCCATTGAACGAGATAATGCGCGCGAGATTGTCCAGGCCATACAGCGTGAACGAGACATCCACGCCATCAGCCTTCACGCGAATGGCTGACTCATAGCCCTGAGCATCCTTGGTTGACTCGGTGTTGACTTCCATGCCGTGCCGAGATGCCATGGTCATGGCATCCTCAAGGGAAACGACTCCGATGCTCTTGTAATCGAGGATGCCGTCGATGACACCAGCGACGACAGGAGCCGGATCAGCCTCAGAGATGTTTCCCTCCAGCCATATGCCAACGCGCTCTGGAATGCCGATGAGGCTTTGGATCATGCGACCAGCCATCTTCGCCGCAGGAATGTAGGGTCGCACACCGCCCATCACCTCAGGAGGAATGCCCGTTGAATTGATTGCCGTGGGAACGATGGAGCCCTCAAGGGCCGCCCACACATATTCGGCGATCTCAGTGCCCGCCCGGACCTGGGCTTCATGGGTGACCGCACTGATATGGGGAGTGAGAATGGCGCTGTCGAATTCATGCAAGGGGCTTTCCGTGCACGGCTCCTCTTCGAAGACATCGATTCCCACCGAGCCGATCTTTCCGGCAGCAAGGAAATCAGCCAAGGAGTCGATATCGAAGATGCCCCCTCGCGCCGGATTCACGAGGATGACACCGTTCTTCATGGCAGCGAATTGCTCAGGGCCGAACATGTGAAGCGTGTCAGGGGTCAATGGCAGATGCACGGTGATGAAATCAGCAATAGGAAGCACCTCGTCAACGGAGTCAACGAGCGTGACGTCCAGCTGCGCTGCCCGGTCCGGAGAGCAATAGGGGTCATAGGCCACCACATCCATGCCAAAGGCACAGGCCCGTTCGGCTACGAGGCTCCCAATCCGACCAAGCCCGAAGATGGCCAGGGTTTTCCCGTAGAGCTCCTCTCCCATGAAACGATGGCGCGCCCATGAACCTGAATGCACCGATGCATTCGCCTGGCATACATTGCGTGCGCAGGCAAGCAGAAGCGCCATCGTGTGCTCAGCCGCTGAGATGATGTTGGAAGTGGGAGCATTGCAGACGATGATCCCACGCTCGTTGGCGGCATCCACATCGATGTTGTCCACCGTCACGCCAGCCCGCCCTATGACCTTGAGCTTCTTGGCCTTGTCCAGAAGCTGGGGAGTGATGCGGGTGGCCGACCGGATGATGAGGGCATCCGCATCCTCGATGGCCGCTTCAAGGGAAGCAGCATCGGCATCAAGCAGCTCCACCACCTCATAGCCTCTTGAGCGCAGGATATCCAAACCCTCTTCGGCAATCTCCTCTGTGACAAGAACCCGGGCCGTCATCTTAGGAGTTCTCCTTCTCGAATTGAGCCATGAAGCTGACGAGTGCCTCCACTCCCGCCTTGGGCATGGCGTTGTAGATGCTTGCCCTCATACCACCAACGCTTCGATGACCTTTGATGGATTCGATGTTGTGGTTCTTGCACTCTGCGATGAACTTCGCATCAAGCTCAGCATCCCCCGTGACGAAGGGGACGTTCATGAGAGAGCGGCAATCCTTGCGGGCGGTTCCCTTGAAGAGCTTCGACTCATCCAGAAAATCGTAGAGGATCTTGGCCTTCTCTTCATTCATCTGCTTCATGACACCAAGGCCGCCAAGCCCCTTCAGCCACTTGAACACCAATCCACAGATGTATATGCCCCAGCAGGGCGGTGTGTTGGAGAGGCTTTTCGCATCCACCTGCGTGAGATAGCGCATGATGGTTGGGGTGGTGGGAATGACATCCTCGCGGACCAAGTCCTCACGAACGATCACGATGACCACGCCGGCCGGGCCGACGTTCTTCTGAACGCCTCCGTAGATCAAGCCGTATCGGGATACGTCCAAGGGCTCAGAGAGGAACATGGATGACACATCGGATACAAGCGGTATGCTGCCCGTATCCGGCAGCTTCGCGTATCGCGTGCCATAGATGGTCTCGTTTTGGCAGATGTAGACGTAATCGGCGTTCTCGTCGAAGGAAAGGTCGTCAACATCCGGGACATAGGAGAAGTTCCCATCCTCTGAAGAGGCAACCACGTTCGCCGTTCCATAGAGCTTGGCTTCCTTGGCTGCTTTCTTGGACCATGAACCCGAGACGATGTAGTCCGCCACCTTGTTCTGCATGAGATTCATGGGGATGGCGGCGAATTGCTGGGTGGCGCCTCCCTGCAGGAACAGAACGTGGTAATTGTCTGGAATGGCCATCAACTCACGGATATCCGCTTCAGCGGTCTCAATGATCTCCGCAAAGGCCTTGGAACGGTGGCTCATCTCCATGACGGACATGCCGCATCCGTTGTAATCCAGCATACCCGCCTGGGCTTCGCGAAGGACTTCCTCTGGCAATACGGCGGGACCCGCCGAAAAGTTATAGACACGTGCCATCTGCTTGCCGCTCCTTTTACGTGGGTTTCAAGACATTTGCTATTGTATCGTTTCATTGACACTTTCTGACGTTTCGAAGGGAAGCGAGCACCTGATGTTAGCTGAAAGGTTCCTGACCCGCCTGCTGAAGCCCATGATCCGACGCTCTCTCATGTCCGATCCCACCAACGAGACGCATCTTCCTGCCCCGAAGCCCGGCGAGAGGTACATGCTCTACCTGCATGTGCCCTTCTGCGAGAGACTCTGTCCGTATTGCAGCTTCAATCGCTATCCGTTCCGCGAGGAGATCGCTCGTCCGTACTTCGAGAATCTGCGCCGCGAGATGATGATGCTCAAAGACTTGGGCTATGACTTCGAGAGCCTGTACTTCGGTGGAGGCACTCCCACCGTGATGATCGATGAGCTATGCGAGACCATAGATCTGGCACGGAATGCCTTCAGCGTTGAGGAAGTTGGCGTGGAAACGAACCCAAACCATCTGATTCCCGCCTACCTGGAGAAGATGAACGGTCGCATACAGCGGCTTTCCGTGGGAGTGCAGAGCTTCGATGACGGGCTTCTGCGCCAGATGGATCGGTACGAGAAGTACGGCAGCGGGGACGAGATCCATGAACGCATCGGAGAGGCTGTTCCCTATTTCGATTCCCTCAACGTGGATATGATCTTCAACTTCCCGTCCCAAACCGAAGACATCCTCTTCTCAGACCTGGAGCGCATCGCCACCTGCGGTGCCCGTCAGACCACGTTCTCTCCCTTGTACGTATCCAATGCCACCATGAACAAGATGACCTCTACCTTGGGTGCCATGGACTATGGGCGCGAATGGGATTTCTATCGCATTCTGGATGGCGTGCTGGCCGGTGGCGATCATCCGCTTTTCGGACGTGAGACCGTCTGGACCTTCAATCGTCTGGATGATGATGGCAAGGTTGATGACGCAGTACGCATCAATGAGTACCAGACCTCTTACAACGAATACCCCGCCATCGGGAGCGGTTCGATCACGCATCTTGCCGGTGCGCTCTACGTGAACGAGTTCAGCATTCCGAAATACAATGCCATGATCGAGAGTGGCCGCATGTCCGTGAAGGAGAAGACGGTCATGAGCACGCGCGACCTCATGCGCTATCGGTTTCTCCTGGACCTTTACCGCTTGCGTCTGGACAAGGCCCGCTTCAAACGGGAATTCGGCGTGCCCGTGGAGGCAGGGTTGCCCATCGAGATGGCATTCCTCACGGCGAATGGTGCCTTCTCCGTGAATGATGACGAACAGATCCTGTTGACCGAGCGAGGGCGATACCTGGTGCTGGTGATGTACCGGCAGTTCCTGAGCGGTATGAACAATCTGCGCGAGCAAGCCAGAAAGCGCCTGACGGGCTACGAGCGGGAACTCCATTTCGGGGACGGGAGCCAGTCATGACGGAGACTGCGACGAAGCCAAGGTTCTGGAAGCGCCACCACGCCCGGTGACCACCAAAGCTCCTCCAACCTTTGGTGGGGAACCCATCGATCTTTCGGGCTCCGGCAACGTCACGGACGATTGAGCGTGGCTACAGAAAACCGGTTCTGTCACCAATACCCCAAATGTATGAATGAGAGATTGCCTGTGGTGTATCAAACCACAGGCAATGGCATCTTCAAAGGTTATGAGATCCAGGAGAACATGCCGCGGATGCGCTCACCGGTCTTCTCGATCTCATGGTCATTGATAGCTTCGCGCTGTTCGATGAGCCACGTATGGCCATTCTTGCAGTCCTCCACGAACTCCTTCGCGAATGAGCCATCCTGGATGCGGGCGAGGATGGTCTTCATGGCCTCCCGGGACTGCTCATTGATGACCTTGGGGCCTGCGTAGTATTCCCCATACTCAGCGGTGTTGGAGATGGAGTAGTTCATGAAGTGGATGCCGCTCTCATACATCAAATCCACGATCATCTTCATCTCGTGGTAGCACTCGAAGTAAGCGAGCTCCGGCGGGTAGCCTGCGTCCACGAGCGTCTCGAAGCCGGCCTTCACCAACTCCACCAAGCCACCGCAAAGCACCGCCTGCTCGCCGAAGAGGTCCTCTTCAGTCTCTTGGGCGAAGGTTGCCTTGATCACGCCGGCACGGGTGCCGCCCACACCCCACGCGTAGGACAGGGCGATATCCCAGGCATTCCCTGTTGCATCCTGCTGCACGCAGATGAGATCGGGCACGCCAGAGCCCTCCGTGTACTGACGACGCACGATGTGGCCCGGACCCTTCGGGGCACACATGATGACATTGACATCCTCAGGAGGTGTGATGTAACCGTAATGGATATTGAAGCCGTGGGCGAAGGCGAGCGTATCTCCTGGCTTCAGATGCGGTGCGATGTATTCCTCATACACCTGCGGCTGCAACTCATCCGGCACCAGGATCATGATGAGGTCCGCCTCTTCAGCTGCGGTAGCCATATCCACCACCTTGAGGCCCGCCTCTTGGGCAGCCTCGATGGACTTGGATCCTTCACGCAGGCCAACTCGGACGTCGCATCCGGAATCCATGAGATTGAGTGCATGGGCATGTCCTTGGCTGCCGTAACCGATGACCGCGATCTTCTTGTCCTTGATGATCTGCGGATTCGCATCTTCTTCGTAATAGATTGTGACTGCCATTGGTTCATTTCCTTTCTCGAGTGGATCGTATGAGGCTGTATCTGAACGGGTACGAACGGGTGAAGCCTGAACGCTCCCGTTATTTTCATCAGTCCTTCGTATTGCGACTCATGGCTATCTTTCCCGTACGAACGATCTCCTTGATGCCATAGGCCCGGAAGAGGTCTTCCAGCCCCTTCAGTTTGGATGCGTCCCCCGTAGCCTCGATGGTGAGGGAATTCCTGCCCACATCAACGATCTTCGCACGAAAGATGTTGGCGATCTCGATGATCTCATTGCGCCTCTCTGGCGTGGCGCTCACTTTGAAAAGGACGAGCTCACGCTCGATAGCCCCATCATCAGTGAGGTCAGTGATCTTATGCACACTGATGAGTTTATGAAGCTGCTTGGATATCTGCTCGTAAGCCACATCATCGGCGTCGACCACCGCTGTCACTCGTGACATGGTGGGATCCTCCACTGGCCCCACCGCCAGGGACTCGATATTGAATCCACGGCGTGAAACGAGTCCCGTCACCCGAGACAGCACGCCTGGCTTGTTCTCTACGAGAACCGAGAGCACATGCTTCATCAGTTGCCTCCCCTCGCCGATTCGAACTCATCTGCACTCATGCGTTCCCCCTTGTCGGCCGGTTCCGCCTCCCACCTGCCTCCGAACTGCGCATCGATGGTCTCACAGGGAGAAGTCCTTGTCGTTTGCGCATTGGTCGGCATAGCCGTGCGCACCGCCCCTACGGCAACATCAATGGCGCCCATGACATCATCGAGGGCCGAACCTGGCGCCACCATGGGATAGACGTTCTGCTCGCGCGATATGGCAACATCCAGAAGATAGGGGCCTGAGCTTTCGAGCATCTCCTGGAGCGCATCAGCAACCTCAGACGGCTTTGTGATGCGCTTACCCTTCCAGCCATAAGCATCGGCGAGCTTCACGAAATCAGGACAAGGCTCAAGCAGTGTTTCCGAATAGCGCTCATCGTAGAAGAGCTTCTGCCATTGATGGACCATGCCAAGACAACGATTGTCCATGATGAGCACCTTGACGGGCACCTCGTTGATGGATGCCGTTGCCATCTCCTGGGAATTCATCTGGAATGAACCGTCGCCTGCAACGCAGACGACCTGCTTTCCAGGGTTGGCTACAGCGGCTCCAATGGCGGCAGGGAATCCGAAACCCATGGTGCCCAAGCCGCCGCTTGACAGAAACGTACGCGGATGCTGGCGGTCAATGAACTGATGTGCCCACATCTGATGCTGCCCCACCTCGGTCACCACAATGGAGGCATCGGGATCAAGCTTCTCAGACAAAGCCTTCATCACCAGTTCAGGAACGATCTGGGACTCATCGTCTCCAACATTAGAATGGTAGATGGGATAACGATCCCTCCATGCGAATATCTCCTTAAGCCACCGATCGGTCTGGGGCTTCGCCCCATCCTTCTCAAGCTGCGAAATGAGTCCCGCAAGCACTCCCTTGAGGTCACCGACGATGGGCACCTGCGCTTCGCGGATCTTGCCAATCTCAGCTGGGTCGATGTCGATATGGATCACTTTCGCGTGAGGAGCGAATCTATCAAGCCTGCCTGTCACCCGATCAGAGAAGCGTGCACCTGCTGCGATGATGAGATCCGATTCCGTCATGGCGAGGTTTGAATACTTGGCCCCATGCATACCCACAGGTCCGAGGTTCAACGGATCGGACACCGAATAGGCTCCTTTGCCCATCAGCGTGGTGACCACCGGAATCCGCATCATATTCGCCAAGGCGACCACCTCATCGGATGCCTCTGAGATGATGCACCCTCCCCCCACATAGAGCACTGGCCGCTTGGATTCCTCTATCAATCGACACGCCGCCCGGATCTGCTTGGCATTGCCGCGGTAGGTTGGCTTGTAGGAGGGAATGTTTACCTCGTCAGGGTACTCGAAGACCATCTCCGACCCTGCCAGGTCCGAGGGGATGTCGATGAGCACGGGCCCCGGACGTCCTGTCTGGGCTATATGGAACGCCTCTCGGAAGGTGGTGGTCAGCTCATCGGTGGATTGCAGGAGGAAGGAATGCTTCACCACCGGCATGGTGATGCCGACGATATCGGACTCTTGGAAGGAATCCGTCCCAATGACCGCACGGGGCACCTGTCCGGTGATGATCACCATGGGCACGGAGTCCATGTATGCCGTGGCGATTCCCGTGACGGTATTGGTGGCCCCAGGACCGCTGGTCACGATTGCCACGCCTGGCCGTCCCGTGGAACGGGCATAGCCATCTGCCATGTGGATGGCCCCCTGCTCATGGCGGGCCAACACATGCGTGAGCTGGTCCGAATCATAGAGCGCGTCATAGAGCCTGATAGCCTGCCCCCCCGGATAACCGAAGATCGTATCCACGCCTTCTGCTTCCAAAGACGCGATGACCGCCTCAGCTCCCAGCATGCGCTTGCCCTGCTTGGATGTATGGGAACCTCCCCCTCGCGGCGCTCCCACGCTGGCTGCGGTTCGTTTCGGAGCCATCTTGTTCAGACCGTTCGCATTCGTCGTATCATCCTTCATTGCACATACGCCCCCTTGTCGGCCGAGGAAACCATCCTTGCGTACTTCGCCAAGACGCCATGGTCATGCTTGGGCGCTGGCACCTGGAAGACTTCGCGTCTGCGCTGGAGCTGCTCATCGGAAACGTTCAGAGTGAGCTTCCCTCCTTCGATATCCACCGTAATGGAATCTCCCTCCTCGATAAGCGCAATGGGGCCACCCGCTGCAGCCTCTGGGCTCACATGGCCTACCGCCGGACCTTTGGTAGCGCCTGAGAAGCGCCCATCGGTGATGAGAGCGACGCTTGAGGAGAGACCCATGCCAACGATGGATGAGGTAGGCGTGAGCATCTCGCGCATGCCCGGTCCGCCTTTGGGTCCTTCATAGCGGATGACGATGACATCCCCCGGTTTGATGCGGCCGCCATTGATGGCCTCGCAGGCCTCCTCCTCGCTCTCGAAGACGCGAGCTGGTCCAGTGTGGGTGAGCATGGATGGATCAACGGCTGACTTCTTCACGATGGCGCCATCGGGAGCGATGTTCCCGTGAAGCACCCGAAGGGCCCCTTCATCAGAGAAGGGGTCATCATGACTGCGACAGACGTCTCCATCGGCGGCGTGGGTGCACTCCTTGAGATAGACCGGAAGCGGACCCGTGCAGGTGAGCGCGCTCTCATCCAGCAGACCCAGATTCGCCAACTCATGCATGACCACAGGGACACCCCCCACCTCATAGAGATCGGTCAGGGGCCGCGGACCCGATGGCTGCAGCTTCACCAGATGGGGCGTGCGCGCACTTGCAGCATCCCAATCATCCATGGTGATGGGGCAACCTGCAGCTTGGGCGATGGCTGTCAGATGGAGGACCGTGTTGGTGGAGCCACCGAAAGCCATATCGCATTCCATGGCGTTGTGAATGGAAGGAGCATTCACGATATCGCGGATGGTGATTCCCTGCTTCACCAGTTCCATGATCTTCATGCCCGCATGCTTGGCCAAGCGAATGCGCTCGGCATAGACGGCAGGAATGGTCCCATTGCCGGGAAGGGCGATGCCCAATGCCTCACAGAGGCAATTCATGGAGTTCGCCGTGAACAGTCCAGAGCAGCTTCCACAGGTGGGACAGGCAGTCTCTTCGAAGTAGCGCAACTCCTCTTCGGTCATGGATCCATTCATGACCTGTGCCGCACCATCGAAGAGCGTGTTGAGATCGGTCGTGGGGCCGCAGCCACCCTTCTGCTTGCCTGCCAGCATGGGGCCGCCAGACACGAACACCGTTGGTGCATTCACCCTGAGCGCGCCTATCAGCATGCCAGGCACGACCTTGTCACAATTGGGAATGCAGACGATGCCATCGAAGGCATGGCCCTGCATGGCTATCTCCAAGGAGTCGGCGATGACTTCGCGGGAAACCAGCGAATAGTGCATGCCGTCATGGTTCATGGCGATGCCGTCGCAGACCCCGATGGTTGATATCTCGAACGGCACTCCACCCGCCATGTAGATGCCGGCCTTCACCGCCTCGGCGATCTTGTCAAGGTTGGTGTGACCGGGAATGATGTCGTTTCTGGAGTTGAACACCGCAATGAAGGGACGCTCCATCTCCTCATCGGTCACGCCATCCGCTTTGAGAAGGCTCCGATGAGGTGCCCGCGCAACGCCTGATTTGATCTGGTTGCTCTTGAGTTGCATGCTGCCCCTTCCCATAAAAAAACCCGGCACCTCAAGACCAGGTGTCGGGACTTCGCTTGTCTGAATCGCCCATGCGCGCAATGCGCATGCAACGTTGACATATGACGGTGTCACCGGCCCGGCCTTACTTGCACAGAAGACCCGGCGGTAAGCCTGTCGGACTTCCTGCGTTCATGGCCGAACTGCTCAGGATGAGGCCCGGTTCGCGCGGCCGCCAGCTTCCACAACCGCTGGCTCTCTTGAAGGACCGCGTTCGCCCCGTCTGCATCCATCAACGCATTTCGGATTATGAACTTGTGATCTGGAAGTATACTCCCAGATCACGGCATCCTGTCAATGATATCTTCGATCAATGTGCAGAAATCCTCTTGACGGCTTTCAGCGACGGAAAGCGGGTCGTCATGAAGAGGATTCGTACCTCCCACTCCGCACGCCCTGTTGACCACCAGCGATATGCCCAAGACCCGCATGCCCACATGGCGCGCAGCAATGACCTCTTCGCACAGACTCATGGCAACGGTGTCAGCCCCCCACCTGCCAAACGCGCGGATCTCGGCCTCCGTTTCGAAACTGGGGCCCGAAAGACCCAGATACACGCCTTCCTGGAGAGGAATCTCCCGATCAAGGGCCACCTGTCTGGCAAGTGCCCTCAGTTCCGGGTCGTAGGCTTCATACATGCTGAAGAATCTGTCAGCAAGCCGGTTGGGCTCGATTCCCATGACGGGATTTCGCCCAGTGAAATTGATATGGTCGCGTATCAGACAGAAATCCCCCGGGACATAGCCCTCATTAATGGAACCAACCGCGTTCGTGACGATGAGCGTCTCCACCCCCAAGGCATCCATCAACCAAACCGGATAGGCTATCTGCTGAGAGGAGTTCCCCTCATAGCCATGCAGACGTCCCTGCATGCACAGCACCTGCTTGCCAGCCATTCTGCCGACCACGAAGTTTCCCGCATGGCTCAGAGCAGTCGTTGGCTTCATGTGGGGAACGTTTTGGAAAGGGATGGTGACTGAATCCTCCAAGCGATCAGCAACCGACCCCAAGCCCGATCCCAAGATGATCCCTATCCGAGGTGTGCGGCCACCAAGCGAGGCCTGCACAGCGGCCGCCGATTCAGGCAGCCATTCAGTCAGCTTCAACTCTTCCATGCTTCACCGTCCTCTCCCTTGAGTGCTGTCAGGATCCGCGGACGCGAGGCCAGATCCTCCACGATCCTCACCCGGACGAATCCATGGACCTCAGCCATGTGCTTCGCAGCCTCAAGACACTCCTCATGCAATTCGACTGCCAAGAGACCTTGGGGCTTCAGCCTACGTGAAGCGCAGTCAAGCAGCCGTCTGAAGACATCAAGACCATCTTCGCCACCCTCCAAAGCCAAAGCGGGCTCAAAGTCCCTCACCTCCCGAGGAAGCCCCTGCATCACAGCGGTGGGAATGTAGGGTGGATTCGACACCATCACATCGAACATGCCGTTGAGCTGGGCTGGGATATCCTCGTCCAGGTCGCATTCCACCACATGCACGGCATCTTGGAGGTGCAGCTCCTCAACATTCTCAGAAGCAAGGCGGCATGCCTCAGAAGAGATGTCCGTTGCCCACAGGACAGGACCGGACGCTTCTTGGGCGATGGCACAGGATATGCACCCGCTTCCGCAGCCGATATCCGCCACCAGAGGCGAAGGCGCATCCTGAAGGAATCCCAAAACCTCTTCGACCAACACTTCGGTTTCCGGCCGCGGAATGAGAACTCCCGGCCTCACCTTCACTTCCAGATGCCGAAAAGGGGCTTTGCCCGTGATGTATTGTATGGGCTCTCCCCCACCACGGCGAGCAACGGCATCGCGCAGCACCTCTCGCTCAGACAGGGAGAGCGGCCTGTCGAACATCGTGTAGAGTTCCAAATGGGAAAGGCCTGTTGCATGGGAAAGGAGGAAGCGTGCCGAAAGCAGCGGGTTCGTGTCCTCCTTGCGCTCAAGATAGCCCCGCGTCCAATCCAAAGCCTCCTTGACCGTCCACGTCTTGTCAGGCTGCGTCACACCGCCGCCTCAAGCTTCTGGGCACGATCGGCTGCCTGAAGGGCCGTGATGACATCAATCAGCTTATCCCCCATGAGCACATCGTTGTAGCTGGAGTTGAAACCGATGCGATGGTCGGTGACGCGATCCTGTGGACCGTTGTAGGTGCGGATCTTCTCCGCGCGATCCCCCGTTCCTATCTGGGCCAAGCGCTCCGCTCCCTCAGCTGCCTGCTGTTCCGCGAGCATCTTCTCATAGAGACGCGCACGCAGGACGCTCATGGCTGCGATCTTGTTCTGCAACTGGGATTTCTGATCCTGGGACTGCACCACCAAACCTGTGGGAAGATGGGTGATGCGGACAGCGGAGTCGGTGGTATTCACGCACTGACCACCCGGACCCCCGGCCCGAAACACATCAATGCGCAGATCGCTCTCATTGATCTCAACCTCGACCTCGTCAGCTTCAGGAAGCACCGCCACCGTAGCGGTGGAGGTATGGATGCGACCTTGGCTTTCCGTCTTCGGCACCCGCTGGACACGATGAACGCCGCTTTCAAACTTCATCATGGAATAGACATGGTCACCCTTGACCTTGAACTGGATCTCCTTGTAGCCACCTGATTCCGAAGGTGAAACATCCAAGGTCTCCGTCTTCCAGCCTTGAGAGGAGACGAAATGCTCATACATCTTGTAGAGATCCCCCGCGAAGATGGCCGCTTCATCACCGCCTGCGGCCGCACGTATCTCCACGATGATATCCTTCTCATCAGCAGGGTCTGCCGGGATGAGCATGAACTTTATGTCTTCCTCAAGGCCTGGCAGTCTCTCTTCGATGCCTGCTATCTCCTCTTGAGCGAACTCCTTCATGTCCGCATCGGAAAGCATCTCCTTGGCTGCTTCCAGATCATCAAGGGCGGAAATGTATTCAGCAGCCTTCTTGGCAAGAGGCCCTTGATTGGCGTATTCCTTGGCGAGCCGGTTGTACTCCTTTTGGTCCGCAAGGACTTCAGGGTTTCCCATCTTCGCCTGAAGCTCCTGATAGGCTTCCAGGAACTTCTCCAACTTCGCTTTCATGTCAGTATCAGCCATAACACCAGACCTCGTGCATTGGGAAAACTTGCAAAACGATACGATTCTATCAGAGATGTCTTGGATTGATGGATCGAGCCGAAGACGCAGGACGATGCCAGCCTCCTGAAGAAGGCGGCCAGACGTGCTTCTCTAAACGTCTTTCTCCGGCTCCAGCTGCAGCAGATAGTCCGTGACGGCATCGGCCGCATTCGCTCCATCGCCAACCCCGGTTGACACCTGTCGCAAGACCTTCGTTCTCACATCTCCCGCTGCAAAGACACCGGGGGCGGAAGTCTGTCCCATCTCATTGGCCACGATATAGCCAGCTCTGTCCAATTCCAAGCTGCCATCGAGGAATTCGGAATTGGGTGTGGTGCCAATGGCAACGAAAAGCGCATCCACGTCAACGGTGCGCCTCTCCCCTGTCTGGGTATTCCTCACCTTGACGCCTGAGACCTGTCCATCCTCCTCACAGAGCTCTTCGACGATGGTGTTCCAAACGATCTCCACATTGGGAAGCTGCTTGAGCTTCTCATGATAGATGGCAGTGGCACGCAGGACATCCCGACGCACGAACATGTATACCGTGTGGCAGATGCGTGACAGGTAGATGGCATCCGCCGCGGCAGTGTCTCCGCCACCCACGATGCAGACGTCCCTGCCCTTGTAGAAGTTCCCGTCACAGGTGGCGCAATACGAAATGCCAGCCCCTTTGAGGTCGTCTTCTCCCGCCAGACCCAGGTGTGCGGGACGCGCACCCGTAGCAACGATGATGGCCTTGGCGCGGATGGTCCCATAGGCCATGGTGAGCACTTTCGGCATGGCATCGAAATCAACTGCCGTGACCTCATCATAGATGGTATGGGCCCCGAAGCTTTCGGCCTGATCATGCATGACCGATGAGAGCTCATATCCACTGGTTGACTGATTGAAGCCAGGATAGTTCTCAAGATGCTCCGTCTGGGCCAATTGCCCTCCTGGCGAGATGCTCTCGATCAGCGCCGTGTCCAATCCAGCACGAGCGCAGTACATAGCAGCCGTCAGACCAGCAGGGCCAGCTCCGATGATGGCCACGTCATATACCTTGGCATCTGCGTCAACCATAGATTCCTCCTTGTATGCCTTGCCGCGCAGTGGTCGTGATAGACGAAAAGCCTGCACCGCTACGATGCAGGCTTTTTGAATGGGAAAGCAGAATGGATCAGGCGAACATCGACATGATCTGCTGCTTTGGCATTGCTCCAAGAACCTTGTTCTTGATGGTTCCCTTGTCGAACAGGATGAGCGTCGGCACCGAATTCACTCGATAGCTGGCAGCCAGATCAGGACTCTGGTCGATATCAACCTTGTATACGTAGGCTTTGCCGGATACCTCTTGGGCTATCTCCTCAAGTACGGGAGAGAGCCTCTTGCAAGGACCGCACCATGTCGCAAAGAAGTCAACCAGAACCGGCTTGTCCGCTTCAAGCACCTTCGCTTTGAAATCCTGGGAGGAGATGATCTCGCTCATATTGAACCCGCCCCTTTCATCATTGATCATGTGCAGCATTCCTGCTGCGCTTCATCATACGTGCATTCTTGACCACGCGAAGAGCATTCTCAATGCGAAAAGACGAGGTGTAACCAGAATGCAAGAATACCGTTTGCATGCAGCACACCGTCAGTCTTCCCATATAGTGAAGACTGACAGACTACAGTGCGGCATCTCTGATCTTGTTCACGAATTCGCGCCGATCGCAGGTGCCCAAATCACCCTCTGACCTGTCACGGACGGAGATGGTGTTCTCTTCCACTTCCGCGTCACCGATGATGACCATGTAAGGGATCTTCTGCTGCTGCGCCTTCGCGATCTTCACCTTCATGGGCTCGTTCTGATCGTACATCTCAACACGGCCACCAACGCCTTTGAGCTCTCCGGCGAATTCGCCAGCCGCCTCTTTATGACGATCAGCGATGGGGATGACAGCCACCTGCACGGGAGCCAGCCAAAGCGGAAGAGCCCCGGCGTAGTGCTCGATCAGAATTCCCAGAAAACGCTCGATTGAACCGAAGATGGCACGATGGAGCATCCAAGGGCGCTGTTCGGTATTGTCCTGGGCGCGATAGGTCAGATCGAAGCGCTCGGGGAAGTTGAAATCCACCTGCACGGTGGAGCACTGCCACGTCCGACCGATGGCATCATTCACTTTGATGTCGATCTTGGGACCGTAGAAGGCACCATCACCCTCGTTGATGTCATAGGCAAGACCACGGATCTCACAAGCGCGCTTCAGTGATTCCGTCGCATGCTCCCACATCTCATCAGAGCCGATGGACTTGTCCGGTCGCGTGGATATCTCAGCCTCATAGGTGAAGCCAAACGTGTCCATGATGTAGTCCACCAGATCCAGGATGGACACCACCTCGTCCACCACTTGATCCTTCGTGCAGAAGATATGGGCATCATCCTGCGTGAACCCTCGTGCACGCAGCAGGCCATGCACCACGCCGGACATCTCGTGGCGATAGACGGTGCCGAACTCGAAATAGCGCAGAGGCAGATCGCGATAGGAACGCAGCTCGTTCTTGTACAGCAGCACATGTCCAGGACAGTTCATGGGTTTCACACCGTACTCCGAGGGTCGAGGATCCTCTGCGGTCCCCTCATTGATCTCGAAGAAGTACATGTTGTCCTTGTAGAAGTCGTAGTGCCCAGAGGTCTTCCACACCTCCGCGTTGTAGATATGCGGAGTGATGACCTCTTCGTAGCCACGCTCATACAGGTCACGTCGCAACCATTCCTGCATGGTGCGAATGACACGCGCGCCCTTCGGAAGGTAGAGCGGCAAACCCACACCAGCCGCCGGATCCATCATATAGATGCCCAGCTCGCGTCCGAGCTTGCGATGGTCGCGCTTCTCCGCCTCCTCGATCCGCTCAAGGTGCTCTTGGAGGTCCTTCTTCTTGAAGAAGGCGGTTCCATAGATGCGCGTGAGCATCTCATTGTCGGAATCGCCCTTCCAATAGGCGCCCGCCGTCTTCATCAGCTTGAAGGCACCGATCTGGCCAGCACTGGCCACATGAGGCCCCGAGCAGAGATCGACGAAGCCGCCATGACGACGGATGATGATGTCCTCATCAGCAGGAAGGTCATCGATATGCTCTGATTTCAGACGCTGATCCTTGAAGATATCCTTGGCCTCATCCCTTGAAACCACTTCACGCACGAAAGGCTCGTCCCGGGCGATGATCTCCGCCATCTTCTCCTCGATGACTGGGAAATCCTCAGTGGAAAGAGGTCGCGAAAGCGCGAAATCATAGAAGAAGCCGTCATCGGTCTGGGGTCCAAAGCCGATCTGCGCACCCGGAAAGAGCTCTTGTACGGCCTCAGCCATGACATGGGCCGCAGAATGACGCATGATCCCCAAGGCATCAGGCGAGCGGTCGGTGATGATCTCGACCGTGGCGCCTTCCGGGACGGGAGTGGTGAGATCCGCGAAGGTGCCGTCTATCTTCCCGGCAAGCGCAGCCTTTGCCAGCCCTGTACCGATCGAAGCGGCAACATCATGTACCGTAGCGCCATCAGAGACTTCCTTGACGCTGCCATCAGGTAGTTTGACTTCCATGTTTCGTCCTTTATGCTTCGTGACTTGCGGCTGAACTCGAGGAATGCGAACGTCTGCGCGTTCGGGTACTCGATGAACCAGACCGGCTCTTCGAACTGCCTCCCACCGGCGTTGCGCAATAGGGACAGACCGTCCATGCAGGCTCGAGCGCCTTCTCGCAATGGGAGCACAGATTCTTCAATTGCGTATGGCAGTTGGGGCAGATGACGTAATCCATCTCGACAGGGTACCCACAGGTGGCGCATTCGCCGTACTTCATGAGCTGCCGTTGCTTCAAGGCAACTTCGAGTTCCTGTTCATCCTTGTCGATGCGCAGCATGGGAGGGCGCAAAAGGCAATAGGCGATGACCCCCACGATGGGAACGAGCGCGACGATGGCCCAGATATACCAAGCGGCGCCACGGAGATAGGCATCGCGGACCACCCATATGATGGAGAGGACGTAGAGGATGACCAACAATACGATGACCACCGTGAATGCCGTCTGCATCTGCGGTGTCCAAAGCTGTGCGAAAAGCTCACTCACTTCTTACTCCTTATACTGCGTTTATACTGCGGCATGGGATTATAGCAAAGGCGTCCAGCCCACTGTTCGTTTGTGAAGACCCATCACAACTGATCAAGCTGATCGGTGATCTTCTCAAGCTGATCCCTCAACTCATTCCGCTTCATCGTGTCCTTGTCGATTATCTCCTGAGCAGCCTTGGCCAGGAATCCGGGGTTGGAGAGCTTCTTCTCAAGCTTTTCCAAATCAGCCGACAGCTTCTTCCGCTCACGCTCAAGCTTAGCCTTCTCCTCGGCGAAATCGACGAATCCCGCCAGATCAGTATAGACCTCCATATCTGAGACGATGCCCACGACTGCTTGGGCAGGTTTCGTCTCAGCTTCAGAGGCGGAAAGGGAGGATGCGTGGGCCAGTGAGGAGATGAGGGATACCTGATCGAGAACCCGCTTCGCCTTTGCAGCAGGTGCCTTGACACAGACCGAGAGCATCTCCTTCGGAGATACCCCATAGCGGGACCGCGCGGATCTGACAGCGCCCACCACCTCAATCACCGCTTTGATGCTTGCCTCCGCCTCATCATCAATGAAACGAGCAAGATCAGATGCACAGGGCCAAGGAGCAGCGATGAGCATCTCGGGGTCGCCTTCTCCATGCGGCATAGAGGCATACACCTTCTCGGTGATGAAAGGCATCACCGGATGGAGCAGACGCAAGACAACGGAGAGCACGAACTGCAGATTGCGTTGACAGGCAAGGCGATCCTCACCGTCTTGGGAATTCAGGCGGCTCTTCGAGAATTCGATGTACCAATCACAGAACTCATTCCAGATGAACGTATAGAGCAGTTGCGTCATCTCGCTGAAGTCAAAGGCATCATAAGCCTCATCTATGGCAGCCACGGTTCTGGCCAGAGAGGAGAACATCCATCGGTCGGCATCGGTGACAAGCTGAGGATCACCGGGAAGGTATCCATCCATGTTCATCTCAACGAACCGTGCAGCGTTGCGTATCTTGTTCGCAAAGTTGCGGGCCGATTCGATCCTCTGATAATCGAAGCGCAAGGTCTGCGCTCCCGTGACTTGGGAGATCAGACCAAAACGCATGCCATCAGCGCCGTAATCAGCCATGAGCTTCACAGGATCGATGCCATTGCCCCGCGACTTGCTCATGGGCTTGCCATCGGTGCCCATCACCGTTGGATGGATGATGACATCCTGGAAAGGGATGTCTTCCATGCACCATTCTGAAGCCATCACCATGCGAGCAACCCACAACCCCATGATGTCTCGAGCGGTAGAGAGCACTTGGGTGGGGTAATACTTGACGAGTTCAGGTGCCTCCTTGCCAAATTGACCCCATCCCTGGGTGGCGAAGGGCCACAGTTGGGAAGAGAACCAGGTGTCCAGCACGTCCTCATCCTGACGAACGGGCGCGCCGCACTCAGGGCAGGTTTCCACATCCTCAATCAGGGCATCCTGCCAGCCACAGGCATCACAGTAGAAGACAGGAATACGATGTCCCCACCAGAGCTGACGGGAGATGCACCAATCCTTCAGGTTCTCCAGCCAATCAAGATACACCTGGGCCCAGCGGGCGGGATGGAAGCGCACCAGACCTTTCTCCACTGCGGCGCGTGCCGGTTCCTTGAGACGGGAAACGTCAACGAACCACTGCTCGGAAAGCCATGGCTCAAGCGTATTGTGGCACCGATAGCAATGCATGACCGCATGATCGATGTCTTCGACATGGTCCAGCAGACCAAGCCCATCAAAGGCTTCGACCACTGCGTCGCGCGCCTCGTCCCTGCTCATCCCCGAGAACGACCCGAACCCATCCACCACATGAGCCGTCTCATCGAAGATGTTCACGCGCTCCAGTCCGGCTCTTTCACCCATGGCGAAATCGTTTGGATCATGGGCGGGAGTGACCTTGACCGCTCCCGTGCCATATTCGGCATCAACATGGAAGTCAGCGAAGATGGGAATCTCCCTGTTGACGAGGGGCAGCAACACCTTCTTGCCGACAAGGCGCGCATAGCGCTCATCGGAAGGGCTGACAGCGACACCAGTATCGCCCAGCATGGTTTCTGGACGCGTGGTAGCCACCATGATGTATCCCATGCCATCCTGCGGATCTGCCAGTGGATAGCGAAGGTACCAAAGATGGCCCGACTCGTCATCGTATTCCGCCTCATCATCGGCAATGGCAGTGGTGCAATGGGGACACCAGTTCACGATGCGCTTGCCGCGATAGATGATTTGAGAATGGTACCAATCCACGAACAGCTTGCGAACCGCCAGTGAGAATTCAGGTGACATGGTGAATTGCTCATGATCGTAATCGCAGCTGCAGCCCATGGCCTTGATCTGGTTCACGATGGTGGTGCCGTATTCGTCACGCCATTTCTGGCATTCTTCGATGAATGCCTCACGCCCTATCTCGCGACGGTTGATCCCCTGTTCCGCAAGGTGCTTGTCGACCTTGGTCTGCGTGGCAATGCCCGCATGGTCGGTTCCCAATATCCAACGCGTTTGGTAGCCCTGCATGCGTGCGCGGCGAATGCAGGCATCTTGGATGCTGTCATTCAAGGCGTGACCCATATGAAGCACGCCGGTCACATTGGGAGGAGGGATGACGATGGTGTAGGAATCGTCTGCATGCGGGCCGAAACCCTCAGATCGCAGAAAATAGCCCCCTGCCATCCATGCTTCGAAGATGGGCTGCTCCCATGCTCCAAAATCCTCGCTGATCTTCTTTCCCTCCGTCATCTGAAACCCTTCCCTTGCTCACTTCGATGATCAAGCACTTTGACGAGACTGCTTGCGAAGCTTCTTCACTTCAGGAGTGGTCTCGCCGGTAATATCAGTGGCACGGATCACCACTTTGGTGGGCCCTTTCGTCTCTGGAAGGTCATACATGACATCCATCAAGATGCGCTCACAGATGGAGCGAAGGCCACGTGCGCCGGTTCCGTGCTCTGCCGCCTCATGGGCAATGGCAGCCAGCGCGTCATCTTCGACCACCAATGTGGAATCCTCATAGGCGAACATCTTCGTGTATTGCTTGATGAGCGCATTTTTCGGTTCAACGAGAATGCGAACGAGGTCCTCCTCGGAAAGCTCATCCAAGGAAGTGATGACGGGAATGCGGCCAATGAATTCGGGGATCATTCCATACTTGTTGAGGTCCTCAGGCAAGACCTGGGCCAACAGCTCTGCGTCTGCCTGCTTCTTCGTCTCCGGCATTTCAGAGGCGAATCCCAATCCGCTCTTCCCTACCCGCTGTCCGATGATCTCGGGAAGGCCGACGAAGGCACCTCCAAGGATGAAGAGGATGTTCGTCGTATCGATATGCAGAAGCTCCTGCTCAGGATGCTTTCGTCCCCCTTGAGGAGGAACGCTTGCCTCGCACCCCTCCACGATCTTCAGAAGCGCTTGCTGGACGCCTTCGCCGGAAACATCGCGCGTGATGGAGAGGTTCTCAGCCTTGCGTGCGATCTTGTCGATCTCGTCGATGTAGATGATGCCTATCTCCGCCTTGGCGATATCGAAATCAGCTGCCGTGATGAGCTTGAGCAGGATGTTCTCCACATCCTCTCCGACATATCCGGCTTCAGTGAGCGTGGTCGCATCAGCAATAGCGAAGGGCACCTTCAACGTGCGCGCAAGCGTCTGAGCCAAGAGCGTCTTGCCTGAACCCGTAGGACCCAGAAGCATGATGTTGCTCTTGTCTATCTCGACATCATCAGCAACCTGGACATCCGATGCCGCCTCGTCATCCCCTGCCAGCCGCTCGCCCATGGCTATGCGCTTGTAATGGTTGTAAACGGCCACCGACAATGCCCGCTTGGCCGCCTCTTGGCCTACCACGTGCTCAGAGAGCGCCTCATGGATCTGATGGGGAGTTGGCACGTCCTCCAAATCCGCGAAGAGCTCTTCATCTGCCGAATCGGATGCGGTGTCTGAGAAATCACCGGGAGAGACCTCGTAGGGCCAAGGACTCTCGCTTGCCCCTTGGGGCATCTGGCCTGACCGATCATCACGACCTGCCATCATCATCTCATGCATGAGCGCATCGGCGCAAACGGTTATGCACTGGTCGCAGATGAAGATATCGTTGGGACCCTGGATCATGGAATTGGCCATGCTGGCAGGTTTTCCGCAGAACGCGCAATGCACATCAGTAGGGGTGGTTTTACTCTTCTCCGTCATGGCTCTCTCTGTATTCGATGGACACGGTCAATGAATAGGAAGCTGGCCAAGCATATTCTTGGCGCGTGAGATTATAGCGTGAACAGATGGGAAGAGGGCGTACATGCCGCCCTCTTCCCTGTGGTTGCATCGATTGATGAGGCAAGAACCGAGCGCATCCTAATGATGCGTGATGATCTCATCCACAAGACCGTAGGCTTTAGCCTGCTCAGCGGTCATGTAGTTGTCGCGCTCAGTATCTGCCTGGATGGTCTCGATGCTCTGGCCGGTATTGTCGGCCAGGATCTTGTTCAGCTGCTTGCGCGTCTTGAGCATGAAATCAGCCACGATGGCGATCTCGGTCTGTTGGCCTTGGGCCCCACCAAGCGGTTGGTGGATGAGCACCATTGAATTCGGAAGGCAGTACCGCTTGCCCTTCGCACCCGAAGACAGCAGGACGGCGGCCATGGATGCGCACTCTCCGATGCAGATGGTGGACACATCGCACTTGATGAAGTTCATGGTATCAAGGATGCCCAAACCCGCTGTCACGGAACCACCGGGCGAATTGATATAGAGCGAGATGTCCTTCTCTGGGTCAGAGCTTTCCAAATGGAGCAGCTGCGCCACCACGGAATTGGCAACATGGTCATCTATCTGCTCGCCCAAGAAGATGATACGGTCGTTCAGCAACCGCGAATAGATGTCATAGCTGCGTTCTCCACGGGGAGACTGCTCGATGACATAGGGAATCAATGCGTTCCTCGCGACTTCGATGCCCATAGTTCCTCGCTTTCATTGGGGACGCTCAAAGCGCCCGATACCTTTTTCTTGACACTATGATACATATGTTCCGGTTTTGCAACATCAACCCAGCGTATCCACAGCATCGACACGCCGGAAGGATGCATCATCGTCAAGATGAAGACCGTACAGGTCTATGCGTTTTCCTCAGATGCCTTCTCCGCATCGCGCTCTGCAAAGTCCACCTCGGTCACCTCTGCGCTCTGAAGCACATCCTCCATGGCTTTCGAACGGATGATGCCCTCACGGATCAGATAGAGGCGACCGCTCTTGCGCCATTCGCGCTCAAGGTTCTTGGGATCCTCCACCCCGGCACGCTCGAACTCAAGCGTGATGTCCTCATCGGTGGCCTCGATGCCCTTGTGGCGCGCCCACGCATCCAGAGCCAATTCGCGCTTGGCCTCATCAAGGGCCTGACGCTTCACATCCTCTTTGAATTCAGCATTGTCGATGCCCTGCTGCAGCAGATAGCTGTCGAAGCTGATGCCAGCACGCTGCAGCTGCGTGAAGAAGTCCTGGAGCAGTTCGGATTCGGTCTGCTCGACCATGGCTGCAGGCACATCCCCCTCAACGCGCTCGATCAGCTTGAGCGCGCAGGCGTTCTCCTTGATCTGCGGGATGACGTTGGCCTTCTGCTGCTTCAACGAGGAAGCGATCTCCTCGCGCATCGCTGCCACGGTATCAAAGCCCAAGGTCTCCTTCGTCCACTCATCAGTGAGCTCAGGGATCTGTTCCTGCTTGACCACGCTGCATGTGACATCGAAGGATATCTTCTGACCAGCAAGGTCTGCCATGAGCATGGCAGACTCATCTTCGGGCACTTCAATGGTGAAGGTACGCTGCTCGCCTTTCTTGATGCCCAGCAATTCCTTGTCAAGAGCCTCTGCGTAAAGACCGGAATCGGGATGGTAGAGCAGCGCGGGATTGGTGAGCGAGCCCACTTCCTCCCCATCCTCCTTGGTGGCCTTGATGTCAAGATCGGCCGCACGCTCCTCCGTGAGCTTTGTGGCGGCTGAGGCGTTCTCGTATGACTTGTAGTGGTCACGAAGGGCGTCCACCTGCGCGTCTATCTCCTTCTCCGTTGCTTCCTCAAAGGGAATCTCCACGGAAACCGGATCATATGAGCTGAGCTCGAACTCCGGCTTGACGCTGATGGTCACTTCGAAGGTGAATGGCTCGCCCGGCTTGACAGGATCGACGTCCCCGAAATCAGGGGAAGCAACCGGAAAGAGCTTCTGATCCTCGACCACCTGTGGGTACAGGCCATTGACCAGGTCCTCAGTTGCAGCTGCAAGCACCGATTCACGGCCTACCGCATTGTCGATGACCGGACGGGGAGCCTTCCCCTTGCGAAAACCAGGGAAGGAGTACTGGCGTGCGAGGTCCTTGTATGTCTTGCCTACGCAGCTGTCCACCTCTTTGGCATCTGCCGTGACGACTGCCTTGACTTTGCTATCTTCAAGCTTTTCAATCTGTGCTTCCACGTGGGACATCCCTTTCGCTTGCTCGTGATACCGTGACTGCGTATGGTAACATACACAGTCACTGCTTCCATCAGGCTCATCGGGGCAGTCTTCTCTGTGCGGGCGTGGCGGAATTGGCAGACGCACCAGATTTAGGTTCTGGCGGGCAACCCCCGTGAAGGTTCAAGTCCTTTCGCCCGCACCATGGCAAAGGAGCCCGCACCATGGCAAATGGCAAAGCCACCTTCGGGTGGCTTTTCAATCCATTCATGTCGCTACTCTTCCCGCGTAGGTCCGTCAGACACGCTACAATGGCTCCATCCCTTCCAGCAAGGAGCTGTCATGCCCATCGACCGCGATTTCAGGAAGCCCACGCGTCGGGCCTACCGCAAGGTTCAGACAATCGTGCCTTCAGACAGGATGGTCCACTCCTCCTTCACATCAACAAGTTCAGGGATATCCTCCATGAACACTCGTCACTTTCCCTCCTTCAGGCTCATCATCCTCTCTGCCATCATCATCGTCGTCCTCATTGCCCTCATCACGACTCAATGCAGCGCGACAAGCGGTGCGGCGGAGCAGGCTGATGTGCAGCTTCCAGAAACTGGGGCGTCCGATGGACGTGTGAGCTTCATCGCCGTTGGAGACAACCTGCCCGACAAGATCATCGGCCAATACGCCGACAGCCTTGCAGGAGAGACAGGTGACGGCAAATACGACTATGCGCCCCTCTATGAATTCATGAAACCCATGGTGGAGGAAGCGGACCTTGCCTATATGAAGCAGGAAACCCATATTGGAGGAGATGAGATCGGCCCCCGCGGATGGCCCTCCTTCAACACCACCGATGATATCGCCCAAGCCCTTGTCGATACCGGGTTCGACCTCATCGCCTCCGCCAGCAACCATTGCTACGACTGGGGTACCTACGGAGCCGTGGAACACTCGCGTGAGATATGGGATGCTATGCCTGTCGTCTATACCGGCACCTACGCATCAGAAGACCAACATGGTCAGCTTGCACTGATCGAGCGCAATGGCATCACTTTCGCGCTTCTTGACTACACCTATGGCGTCAATGGATTCACCGAAGCGCAATTGCCTGAACACATCGTCGACTTCATTGATGAAGACCGGATACGAAGAGACGTTGAGCGTGCCAAGGAGGCATCTGATGTGGTGCTTGTTTCCATGCATTGGGGAACCGAGAACCTCCTTGAGGCCGACGAGAGCCAGAAACGCTATGCACAGCTTCTCGCCGAGATGGAAGTGGATGTGGTGCTTGGCTCTCATCCGCACGTGATCGGTCCCATGGAATGGCTGGAGAGCGAAAGCGGGCACAAGACCCTGGTCGCCTACTCGCTTGGCAACTTCATTTCCCATCACGACTATCCGAAGATGAAGAATGAACTCGAAGGCGCCCTCTCCTGCACGTTTGTGCGCAGCGAGGATGGAGATGTAGACATCGAGGACGTTGTCTGGACACCACTGGTCAATCACACGGAAGAAGGCTACCTGCGCGTCATTCCCCTGAAGGACTACACAGAAGACCTTGCATCAAGACATGTGGTCTTCTGCTCCCTTGATGATCCACTTCAAGAACTCCAAGACCTGAGCAGGTCCGTCATAGGCGAAGGCTTCACCATAGACGGGTACGAATCCAACGAAAACGAACAATAAGCGGTAGAATCCTCTCATCAGGTATTCACGGATAGAGGATCACCAATGGAAAACACCGAACACCAAGAGCAGGCGGAACAGACTGCAAAGCCAAAGCATCGCATCATCTCTGCGTACAACAAGGTAAGCCTCATCAAGAAGATCATCATCGGCCTGGTCATCGGCGTCCTTTTGGCGCTTGCCATTCCCCAGGATGGAGCCGAATGGGCTGTTGGCCTTGGTGAGTTCATCTCACTTCTTGGCACGCTCTTCGTCTCCGCATTGCGCGCCGTGGCTCCCATCCTCGTATTCTTCCTGGTCATCAGCGCGCTCATGAACGCGAAGACGGCAGGAAGCATGAAGACGGTCATCGTGCTTTACATCCTGAGCACCTTGATCGCCGCACTCGTCGCCGTCATCGCAAGCTTCATCTTCCCCATTGATCTGACCCTTGCCGTGGCCGACGATGTGACCCAGGAATCACCTTCAGGCATTGGAGAGGTGCTTTCAGCCATCGTGATGAACATCGTTGCAAACCCCGTGGATGCCCTGATGAATGCCAATTTCATCGGCATCCTCACCTGGGCCATCGTGCTCGGTATCGCACTGCGCAAATCCTCCGACAACGTGAAGGATGTCTTCTCATGGATCTCAACGGCGATATCCACCGTCGTTCGCTGGGTGATCAATCTTGCTCCCTTTGGCATCATGGGTTTGGTATACACGTCAGTCTCCGAAAGCGGAATGGACATCTTCGTTGAATACGGTCAGCTGATCCTGTTGCTTGTAGGTGTCATGCTGGTCATCGCCCTTGTCACGAATCCGCTCATGGTCTTCATCTGCACGAAAAGGAACCCCTATCCGCTGGTGCTGCGCTGCCTCAAGGATTCAGGTCTCACCGCCTTCTTCACGCGCAGCTCTGCCGCGAACATCCCCATCAACATGGAGCTTTGTCGCAAGCTGGGCCTTGACAAGGACAACTACTCGGTCAGCATCCCCTTGGGTGCCACCATCAACATGGCAGGCGCCGCCATCACCATCACGGTCATGACCATGGCTGCCGTGCATACAGTTGGTTTGAGTGTTGATCCGCTCACGGCCGTCATCCTCTGCGTGCTGGCAGCCGTAAGCGCATGCGGCGCGTCTGGTGTTGCCGGTGGATCGCTTCTGCTCATTCCGCTGGCGTGTTCGCTGTTTGGCATGGACACCACGGTTGCCATGGAAGTGGTTGCCATCGGCTTCATCATCGGCGTCATCCAAGACTCCTGCGAAACAGCACTGAACTCCTCCTCTGACGTGCTTTTCACCGCCACGGCTGAATATGCGAAGATGCGCAAGGAGGGCAAGGAATACCACCTAGGCAAGGATGCCTTCTCATTGGATGAGACTGCTTGATGCAGAACGACTGAAACACCTCTGGTTCCCTGAAAGAAGAAAACGGCCTCCGAGGAGGCCGTTTTCATTTCGAAGCTTCGCTGTCAGTTTGGTTCATGCCACAGGCAGACCCTTCGCAGTCCAGTCCTCCATGCTGCCCGAATACAGTTCGATATCATCAAACCCCTGCTTGGCCAGGGTATCAGCCGCCAAATCCGCATGATAGCCAGTCTGACAATACAGCACGACATCATCTGCTGGCTTGACGCCGACCGCTTCCACCGCCTCAACCAGCTTGTCATCAGGGATCATCGATCCGTCCTCCGGCACGACCAAAGGAACATTCACGGCACCGGGAATATGACCCGCCTCATACATGGATGCTGGTCGGACATCGATCACCGAGACACCCTCCTGCTCCGCTTCCCTGACTCGATCGCTGCCGATGACATTGATTCCCGCACCCATGGCCGTCTCCATCCTTCCCTTCGGTTTCGCTTAACGGGAAAACAGGATACGGCTCGAATGAATGGCGGTGCATCAAGACGTGAGCACGTAAGCATGAGGAACGCCAAGTGTAATGATCCTGTAGACGGAAAGAGGCGATGCGGCGCGTCGCCTCCTGACATATGGCATCAACGAAACTGGAAAGAAGAAGCGAGCGTTGCGAGGATTCCAGCTGGAGCTGATCCGATCCTGCACTTTGGATACGCGAACAGGATCATCGGAATGCTTCTCTGATCCCAGAATCATCCTTCATCAGACTCGGCAAGCTCCGCTTCCCAATCGAAATCAGCAGGCGGCCCCAAGCGCTCTTCCCCTTCGACACGAGAATTGCCATCCCAGAGATGCTCGCGCAGGGAAACCGCACCCTCTTCAGTGAAAGCCACTCCTTCGGATTCGAGCATTCTCCGTTGCTCATCGGGGCCGCCGAAGGCGAAGCCGCGAGCGAGGGAGCCGTCCTTGAACACCACGCGATGACAGGGGATGTCCTCTGGTTCGAGTCCGGGTGACGGGTTCGCCCTCAATGCATAGCCAACGTACCGGGCCGACCGAGGTGCACCGATGATACGGGCAATCTGTCCATAGGTTGCCACCTTGCCACGCGGGATGGTCATCACCACCGCGAAGACCTTGTCTGCGAATGCACCCATCGATCAACGATTGTCAACCGTTTCGGGATAGAGATCATGGGTGCTCAAACGCTGCCATGCAACCTCTTCCCAAGGTGTTCCCTTGCGCCCGTAGTTGCAATACGGATCGATGGATATCCCACCACGCGGGGTGAATTTGCCCCACACCTCGATGTATTTCGGATCCATCAGCGCAATGAGGTCTTCCATGATGATGTTCATGCAATCCTCATGGAAGGCGCCGTGATTCCGAAAACTGAACAGATACAGCTTCAAGCTCTTCGATTCGACCATGCGTACATCGGGCACATAGGAAATGTAGATGGTGGCGAAGTCGGGCTGTCCGGTGATGGGGCAGAGACTGGTGAATTCGGGGCAGTTGAACTTCACGAAATAGTCGTTGTCCTGGTGTTTGTTGTCGAAGGTCTCAAGAACCGAGGGGTCATAATCAGAAGGGTACTTCGTGTTCTGATTGCCCAGAAGCGTCAACTCATCCATCCGCTCTCCCTCTCTTTTCGCTCAAGGCAGGATCAACAAGGCCATTGGCGGCGAAGGCGGCTGCGCGATCGCGGCAGGTAGCGCATTGACCGCAGGGCTCCTCTCCCCCCTCATAGCACGACCAGGTCAATTCGTAGGGAACGTTCAATTCCGTTCCCAGCCGAACAATATCCGCCTTGTCCATGGCGATGAACGGCGCCTCGAGACAAAGCTCCCCTCCCGTGCCGAGCTTGATGGAATCAGCCATCGCGGAAACGAACTCCGGTGAGCAGTCTGGATACGCAGCTCCCGCCCAATCGTCTTGGTGGGCCCCATAATAGACGGTTGAGCATCCCAGTGAAAGAGCCATGGATGCGGCAGCTGACAGGAAAAGGCCATTGCGGAAGGGAACATAGGTGCTGACAAGGGCACCCTCCTCCGAAGCGAGTTGATCAGCATAGGACGCATGCGGCACCGCCTCATTGGATTGGGCGAGCAGCGAACAGCCGCTTTCGACGAAAATGGCACTGAGGTCCAGAAAGTGCTGCTGAACCCCATAATGAACCGCGACGGCCTGGGCGGCCTCGATCTCGCGAATATGCCTTTGACCATAGGAGATGGAAAGCGCGACCACCTCTTCAGGACCAAAACGATGCACGACCTGGGCAAGGAGGGTGGTGGAATCAACCCCTCCCGAGCAGAGCACCAGCGACTTGTTGCCTGTTGACACGCGCATACATCCTTTCCATTCCGAATTCACCGCCCTGCCGTGGGAACAGCAGAAGGCCTATACCCCTTTTGCCGCTTCAGGCCAGATGACCTTGTGGAGCTGCAACTGCAAACGGGCTTCATGAAGATGCTCGGCTTTCATGGCCGAAACAAGGTCATCAGGGTTCATTTGACCCCAAAGCGGACTGAGCAGGACCGTGCAGCGATCCCATAGACCCGCTTCATCGGCCTGACGCTTCGCGAAAGCGACATCCTGCGACGTGCCGATCACGAATTTGACGGCATCATTGCCATTCAGAAGCTGGTAGTTCCTGCAGAGCATGGCATCTGCAGCATCCGTTCCCGCTGAAGGCGTCTTCCAATCCAGAGTCAGATGCAATCGATCAGAAAACCCCTCATCGGCGAGAATGTCGCGAATGCCTACCAAAGGATCTATCGGGAGGGATCCATTGGTCTCAATCTCAACGCGAAGAGGATGGGGCATGCTCACACGTAAAAGCTCAAGCACCACATGGGGCAGGTCTTTCTGAAGAAGCGGCTCTCCCCCGGTGAGCGTTACGGCAGAGACACCTGATGCCTGCACCCAAGCGACGATCTCCTCGCACGAAAGATCCTCCCAAGAGGCTTCGCGTGTGTTCGCCCAGCGGGTATCGCAATAGGAGCAATTCAAATTGCATCCGGCGAAACGGATGAAGGCGGCCAGGCGCCCTGATGCCAAGCCTTCCCCATTGATCGAAATGAAGCGCTCGGCTATCGGAAATCGCTCTTCCAAGAAGATCAGAGATCCTTGCGGAAGAAAGCGCAGTTCGTCGGCGTTTCATAGACCTCGATCTGCGCGACAGGATATCCCTTTTCAGCCAGACAATCGAAGAACCATCTTGCCAGATTCTCTGCGGTCGTGCGAAACGGCATGACGAACAATGCGAACCCTTCACGCTCCAAGCAGGCCATGGTATCAGGCGAAAGCGAGTTCTCCTCAATGATGAAATGATGATCGAGTTGCTCGGTCAGTTCACGGAGCGCACCCTTGAAATCAGCGAAGTCGACAACCATGTCTTTGCAGGTTCCCTCCGATTGGAGCTCCCGCACCTCAAGATAGGCCACGACACGCCACCGGTGGCCATGGATATTCTCACACTTCCCATGATAGTCTGTCAGGAAATGGGACGCATCAAAGCTGCTTTCAGTCTTGAGCCCGTACATAAGACCTCCGGAACATATACGAACGGCCAACCACGAGATAAAAACAAAGGCCAGCTTTCACTGGCCTTTGTAGGATACCTTGGCTCCTCGGGTAGGATTCGAACCTACAACAACTCGGTTAACAGCCGAGGGCTCTGCCGTTGAGCTACCGAGGAATGCATATGGCGCAAGCGCCGACGAAGTATTATAGCGGTTTCATTCCTTCATGCAAGACTAATACTCCAGATAGTCCTTCAATTTTGATGAACGCGAAGGATGGCGCAGCTTCGCAAGCGTCTTGCTCTCGATCTGGCGGATACGCTCACGCGTCACCCCGAATTCTCGTCCGACTTCCTCCAGTGTGCGAGGGTGGCCGTCCTCCAATCCAAAGCGCAAGGAGATGACCTTGCGCTCGCGCTCAGCAAGCCCATCAAGAACCTTGCCCAACTGCTCCTGAAGCATGGAGAAGCTTGCTGCATCGGGAGGTACCACTGCCGCCTCGTCCTCGATGAAGTCACCCAGCTGGGAATCCTCTTCCTCACCGATGGGTGTTTCCAAGGAGACGGGTTCTTGCGAGATCTTCTGGATTTCTCGAACGCGTTCAGCGGTCAAGTCCATCTCAGCGCCAATCTCCTCTGGCGTTGGCTCTCGGCCAAGTTTCTGCAGAAGCTGACGCTGGATACGAATGAGCTTGTTGATAGTTTCAACCATATGCACTGGAATGCGAATGGTACGCGCTTGGTCAGCGATGGCACGCGTGATGGCTTGGCGGATCCACCACGTGGCGTAGGTTGAGAATTTGAACCCTTTGGTGTAGTCGAACTTCTCAACCGCACGGATCAATCCAAGGTTGCCCTCTTGGATCAAGTCGAGGAAGAGCATTCCGCGCCCCACATAGCGCTTCGCAATGGAAACGACCAGACGAAGATTGGCTTCGATGAGCGCCTGCTTCGCATCAAGACCCACTTGCTCCACACGCGTCATGCGCCGCTTGTCACGCCGCGACAACTCAATGCCCTCTTCTTCAGCGCGCTCCAATTCCTCAGTGGCCGCCACCCCTGCTTCGATCTTCATAGCCAAATCAATCTCTTCGGCAGCCGTCAGGAGAGGAACCTTTCCTATCTCCTTCAGATACATGCGGACCGGATCCCCCGTCAGCATGGTCACATTCGCCTCGGCATTGCGTCGACGAACCTTGGCTTTCGAGCGAGTTGAGGTGAGCTTGGGAAGCTGAACGTCAACCGTTGCCTTCAATTCCTCTTCGGGGATATTCTCCAAGATGCTCTCTGTGTCGTCATCGGGGGCATCGCCATCATCTGAATTGGCGCTGCTTTCCTGAATGGCGGTATCGGCGGGAGCCTCGATATCATCAGGATCGGTGTCCTCAAGATCATCCACTTCGGTATCGAGAGGTTTCTTGTCCAGCTGGGCCTTGATCTCTTCGACGATCTCAACAGTGCCTTGATCATCAACGATCGTCTGATCGAGGGTGGTCTCCTCGGTCTTCTTGGGCTTTTTGGCAGCAGAGGTTGTCTTCTTCTTTGCAGATGCGCTCGTCTGCGTCTTGGAAGCGGGCTTCTTCGCCGCTGCAGAACTCTTCTTGGTCGCAGCCTTGGACTTGGTTGATGTCTTCTTGACGGAAGATTTTTCAGTTTTGGTTTTTGCGGTTTTGCTTGCCTTGGGCTCTTCTGTCTTCTTGGCGTCTTCTTTTACTGTCTTGGAGGTTGATGCCACGTGCGCAATCCTTTCAACAGAAGACTATGGATATACGTCTGCCATACTATCAGCAAACATGCGAACAAACAGAATACACCGCACATTGGCGTATTGCAAGGACTTTTTTTACAGCAAATCCAACGGATCTATATCAACAGCGGTATTGACCCCTTCGATAGGGCGCCTCTTGCGATGGAACGGCTCAAGGACCTCTGAGATATCCATATCCGGAGGACTCTTCACCACGATGTGCCAGCGGACGAGATTGCGAAGCCGTTCGAAGGCACACGGGGCCGCCGGAAGGACTTCCACGGATTCCCAGCCGCCTTGCTGTATATAGTCGCGAAGATCCTCACGGTATCGTTCGGCTGCCTTCTTCACCTCAGTGCCATCCCTACCCCAAAGAAGGATGTTCGCCATTCGAGCAAAGGGAGGAAGGAAGAGCGCCTCCCGCTTCGGGAGCTCATTGGCTAAGAAGCGCCTTCTGTCATAGGCGGCGGCTGAAGAGATGGCAATCGCATCCGCCTCGTAGGTCTGCACAAGAACACGCCCCGAAAGCTCAGCTCTCCCGGCGCGTCCCGCAACCTGCTGGATGAGATCGAAAGTGCGCTCGGAAGCACGGAAGTCGGGCAGATGCAGCATGGTGTCTGCGTTGATGACACCCACGAGTGTCACATCGTCGAAATCGAGGCCCTTCGCAATCATCTGCGTTCCCAGAAGCACGGCAGACTGGGCATTGGCGAACTGCTCCAGAAGCCTCATGTGGGCTCCTTTGGAGGATGTGGTGTCTGCGTCCATGCGGATTATCTCTGGAAGATGGTTTACTGTCGGTCCAGACAAGCTGGGAGCCAAACCCTCTTCGGCGTTCAGCAGGCTTTTAATCTCTGCTTCGACCCGCTGTGTCCCTACCCCGTAACGCTTGAGATAGGGACTTTGGCAGGAAGGACATACCGGAGGCGAACCCACCGTGTACCCACAATGATGGCAAACCAGCTTGTTGCCATCCTCATGGAAGGTCAGCGTCGTGGAACACTGCTTGCATTCTGGAACGAATCCACAATCCCGACAGAGCAGAAAGCGGGCAAAACCACGCTGATTCAAAAGCAGCACGACCTTGTGTTCGGCTGCAAGCTCTTCACGGATGGCACAGGAAAGCCTCTTCGAGAAGATGCGGCCTTTGCCATCACGAGGCTCCACCGCCATGTCAACGACCTCGATCTTCGGCATAGGACGCCCATTCGCACGATCTGGAAGACGGGCGTAGCCCCATTGGGGATCGTGCTTTGCATGGTAGAGGGCTTCGATTGAGGGAGTGGCTGATCCCAAGATGACCGTACAGTTTCGCTGGCGCGCCATCCAGCAAGCTACATCGCGGGTGACATACCGTGGTGCGCTTTCCTGCTTGTAGGTGGTTTCATGTTCCTCATCGATGATGATCAGACCAAGATTCTGCACCGGCATGAACAGGGCGCTCCGAGCACCCACCACGATGCGCGCTGCACCCGAACGCAGCAGATCCCACTGGTCATAGCGCTCCCCTGCGCTCATCTTCGAATGCATGACCGCCACTTGATCCCCGAAGCGGCCACGAAAGCGAGTGACGGTTTGCGGTGTCAGGGATATCTCAGGAACCAGCACGATGGCGCCCTGCCCCCGTGCGATCACCCGCTCAATGGCTCGAAGATAGACCTCTGTCTTGCCAGAACCGGTCACGCCATCCATGAGAACCGCAATCGTATCCTCATCATCCATCCCGCGCTCGACTTGATGCAGCGCTTTCGCTTGCGATTCGGTCAGCACTTCAGGCCTGGTGCCGGGGGCGAAGGCGTTGCTTGTGACGCCCTGGGTGCGCAGACGGCGCCGTTTCTCCACGGTAACCGCTTGGGCTTTCACGAGCGCCTTCACCGCTGCAGATACGTCACCGTAGAGAAATCGAAGCTCGGATTGACGGATATCACCCTGCCTGACCGCGTTGAGTACCACCTCTTGACGATGGGCTCCCCGTCGTGGCTTGAACTGGGCGATCTTGGGGCCGGCGACGATCCATCCCTCCTCGGCCGTCAGCGTCTTGGGAAGAATCGTCTCCCATGCACCGTTGATCCTCTTCAAGCGCGGAGCTGCTCCTGCGGGAAAGAACAGCCGCAGGCACGCGGAGAGAGGAGCGATGTAGCGCCTTGCCAGAAACTGGGCAGTACGGAAGGCGCTGTTGGAGAACAGAGAAGGGCTGAGCACCTCTTCGATCGACTTGATCCCGCCTGCACGCACCTCTTCCTCAGACATCTGCGCCAACTTGCAGACGAATCCCACCGTCTGTTGTCGGCCGAAGGCAACCCTGACCGCGCAGCCCACCTCGAGCGTCATCGCTGATGGCACTGCATAGGTGAACAGCGAATCGATGGCTTTGGTGGAAAGATCTATGGCCACCTGCGCCGTCTGCACCGAACGAACATCCCCGTGCGCGGGATCATCAAAGCGCACAGGCTTCCTTCAACGCTTCCACCTTGTCGGTTCTCTCCCAGGTGAATTCGGGAAGCTCTCGGCCGAAGTGACCATAGGAGGCGGTCTTCTGATAGATGGGACGACGAAGATCAAGTGCCGCGATGATGGCCCCGGGCCGCAAGTCGAAGACACGGGCGATGGCCGCCTCTATCCTCTCTTCGGGCACATGATTCGTTCCGAAGGTATCCACCATGACGCTTACAGGCTCTGCCACGCCGATTGCGTATGCCAGCTGCACCTCACAGCGGTCAGCAAGTCCTGCCGCCACCACGTTCTTCGCCACCCAACGCGCCGCATAGGCAGCCGATCGGTCAACCTTGGTGCAATCCTTGCCTGAGAAGGCGCCACCTCCATGACGGCCCATGCCACCATAGGTGTCAACGATGATCTTGCGTCCAGTCAGTCCCGCGTCTCCCATGGGACCGCCAATGACGAATCGTCCAGTAGGGTTCACGAAGATCTCAACGTCATCGGTCAGCTTGATGTCTTCTGCATTGAACACCGGTTCAATGACGTTGTCGATGATGGCTTCGCGCAGTGTCGCCTGATCAACATCCTCAGAATGCTGGGTTGACACGACCACCTTCTCCACCGCCACTGGCTTGTCATCGATATAGCGAACAGAAACCTGGGTCTTGCCGTCAGGCCTGAGGAAATCAAGCATGCCGTTCTTGCGAACCTCCGTCAGCCTTTCAGAGAGCCGATGGGCCAAGTAGATGGGCATCGGCATCAGCGTGGAAGTCTCATTGCAGGCATAGCCGAACATCATGCCTTGGTCACCCGCCCCTATGGCATCGTAGCCATCCGCATTCCCGGATGACCTCTTCTCCTCCAATGACTCATCAACGCCTTGGGCGATATCCGGAGACTGCTCATGGATGGAACTCATGACTGCACAGGTATTGCCATCAAAGCCATACTTTGCGCGATCGTAACCGATGCCGGTGACGACATCACGAACGATCTGCTGCACATCCACGTAGGCCTGCGTGCGAATCTCACCGGTGACGAAGACCGTCCCTGTGGTGGTAAGCGTCTCGCAGGCACAGCGAACGTTGTCCACATTCGCAGGCGCACCATTGGGAGCGATGTAGCCCTGTGCTTGAAGCTCCGTCTCCTTCGCAAGGATGGCATCAAGGATGGCATCGGATATCTGGTCACATATCTTGTCTGGATGACCTTCCGTGACAGATTCGCTGGTGAAGAGGTAGGTACGTGGTTCCTGACTCATGAATTCCTCCTTCATCGATGATGGCGGGACCACCTTGGCAGCATGCATGCCAGGTTGGTGTCGGGGTCGCAGAGCCAACTCTCTCACCCGACTCTTGATAATGGAAATGCATACGGCGCGCCATTATACGCCAACGAAGACACATGGACCCTTGACAGTCTGCCGACAAGGGAACCAGTCAGTTCTGTGCCCTGATTGCCAAAGGCACCGTTCTGCCTGCCCATTTCCATGCGGGACGGCACAGGGGTATCCAACAGCACACGTCCGTAACGGTTTTCGCCTGCCCGTTCAGCGCGCGCACGAAGCGAATAGCATCGATACATTCGGAAATGCGCGGCGGCTTGCTTGGTGGTTGCCGCTTCGTGGACAACGAAAGGAAGTCATCATGCAGAAGAAAGTCGCACTCGTGACAGGGGCGTCTTCGGGAATCGGACGCGAGTTCGCCCTGCAGCTTGACAAGATGCAGGTGGCAGATGAGATATGGGTCTGCGCCAGGAAGAAGTCCGACCTTGAGAAGGTCGTCGAGAAGCTGGACACACCCGCGAAGATCCTGGAAGCCGACCTCACCAACAAAGATGACATCGCCGCAATACGTTCGACGCTCAAGGACGAGCGGCCGAACGTCACCTACTTGATAAACGCTGCAGGCTTCGGGAAGTTTGGGGACTGGCAGACCATCTCCGATGAGGCCGCGGCCGGCATGATCGACCTGAACTGCCGCGCCGTCGTGGAGATGACGCGCGCGACGCTGCCCTACATGGGGCGCGGAGGAAGGATCATCCAGGTGGCATCGGCGGCTGCCTTCCTGCCGCTTCCGCACATGAACGTCTATGCCGCATCGAAGGCCTTCGTGCTGCGCTACACGCGGGCGCTCAGATGGGAGTTGGCAGGCACCGGCATCACGGCAACGGCCCTCTGTCCCACGTGGGTGAAGACCGGCTTCGAGAAGGTTGCGCGCCAGTCAGGGGGTGGCCATGATGTCAGGCACCTGTTGGGGGCACAGACACCACAAAGCGTGGTGCGCGACGCGCTTTTGGCCAACAAGGCGCACTTCGCCGTGGCCTGCGCCAGCCCGCAGTCGCTTTTGCTCAGGCTGATCGGCAAGGTGGTTCCCAACTGCATATCGATGGCTGGCTGGGAAGCGATTCGCAGGATTTAGGAGGCATTCGAAATGTTCGACCCATACGAGAACGAACCGAAATCGGCGACAGACCTGCAAAACGCCATAGACGCCATGGAAATCTACTTCCAAACAGGCGAAACGCTCCCATGCGACTTCCGCATCCGCCAGCTTCGGCAGCTTCAGACATACCTTCTTGCGCACGAGTCGGAAGCGCTGGAGGCGCTGCACTCCGACCTGGGCAAGAGCGAGTTCGAGTCGTACGCGACTGAGCTCGGCCTTGTGTACGACGAGCTGCGCAACTGCATCGCGCACATCAGGAAGTGGTCGCGTCCAAGGCTCGTGCCCACGTCGCTCGCCCACTTCCCCACCAGCTCGCGCATCTACGCCTACCCGTTCGGCGTGGCAGCGGTGCTGTCTCCCTGGAACTACCCGCTGCAGCTCTCGCTGATTCCGTTGGTCGATGCCATCGCCGCCGGCAACTGTGTCGTCCTGAAGCCGTCACAGCAGTCGGTGCACACGTCGGCGTTCCTTATGAAGCTCTGTCGCGAGGTGTTCGACCCCAGGTTCGTCGTGTGCCTGCAAGGCAGCAACGAGATGAACGACTGGATCCTGCAGGTGTCGTTCGACAAGATAATGTTCACCGGCAGCCCGGGCGTCGGGAAGAAGATAATGGCCCACGCGGCCGAGAGCCTGACCAGCGTGACGCTGGAGCTTGGCGGGAAGAACCCGCTGTTCGTGACCGAGGACGCCGACGTGCGCCGCGCCGGAGAACGCGTGGCGTGGGGCAAGTGCCTGAACTCGGGGCAGACGTGCGTGGCGCCCGACTATGCGCTGGTGCACGAGAGCGTGGCGGACGCGTTCGTCGACAAGCTGGCCAGGTCGATTCACAAGTACTACGGGCCCGAACCGCTGAAGAGCCCCGACTATCCGCACATGATCAACAAGAAGCACTACGACATGGTGTGCGGCCTGGTGGACGGACGCGGCGCAGGCACCAAGATCGCGTGCGGCGGAGGCCGTAACCCCGAGACGCTGCAAATCGAGCCCACCATCGTGACAGGCGTGCAGCTCTCCGACCCGCTTATGTCGCAGGAGATCTTCGGCCCGGTGCTGCCCGTGATCACGTACAAGAACCTAGAGGACGCGATCGAGCTGACGCGGTCCTACGGGCATCCGCTGGCATGTTACGTGTTCACGCGCAGCTGCGCCACCGCCAAGCACATCATGGACAAGGTGCCCAGCGGCGGCGTCACCATAAACGACGTGGTCATCTGGGCCAGCAGCACGCACCTGCCGTTCGGCGGCCTGCAGAACTCAGGAATAGGGTCGTACCACGGGAAGGCCGGGTTCGACGCTTTCACGCACTACCGGTCTACCATGAGGAAGTCGAACCTGGTGGAGCTGCCCATACGCAACCCTCCGTTCGACGACGTGAAGATGCGCCTGCTGAAATTGTTTATGCCGCCTAAGTAGGAAGAGTGGGAAATCCTCATGAAAGCACACGAGACCACACCCTTCTGCCCCTCATCTCGCACATGGGCGACCCGACTGTTCGCGCTGGCCGCTGTTGCCGCTCTTGCGATGGCGCTCCTGTGTTCGTGTTCGCAGGCTGGGCAGGAAGGAAGCTCGGCGAGCGCTTCGGCGCATGAAGATGCCACGAGTACCGCGATGGTGGCCTACGTCGACGACGGCCGGTTCCTCTTCGTGGACCAGGACACGCAAACACCTTACATTCCCACCAACCTGGAAAGCGCCTCCATAACGTCAGGCGGCCAACGCATCGACGCGTCCGAGCTGGAAGCCGGAAACGTCGTGCGTGTGACCGGCGACGGCATCATGCTGGAAAGCTACCCGGGGCAGTACCCCAACATCTTCGAGGTGGAAGTGCTCGAGAAGGGAAGCCCGGCGGACGCCGAGCAGTACTCCGAGCTGGTGGACCAGGTCTTCGCGCCCACCGACCCGGCGGAGGTTCCGGTGGGCTCGCTTGCCTACACGACGGACCTTGCGCAGGTGTCCGTCGTGCTGAACCCGGTGTCATGGGAGTGGAGCTATCCGGCGACCGACTCGGACGCCGCTGGAGCATCTTCGTCGGACAACGCGCAGCTTCCCTGGAGCACCGACGGCAAGCTGGCTTCCGGCGTGGGCGACGCCCGCATACCGCAGCAGCTGGAGGCCACGGCGACGTTCTCGGCAAAGCCCGAATCTGTCAGCGTCCAGCGCATGCCGTTGATCATGTCCGACGCTACCGCCGACAGCGCCGACCCGAGCGCGCACTACATCGCCGGCGACGAGCAGGCCGCCGAAGGCGTGGCGTCGGAGCTGGCGCCGGACGGCACCGCATCGTTCTCAATCGAGCCCAGCTACCTGTACGTGCTGAACGTCAACTTCGCCAACGGCCACGTCGAGTACGCCTTCTACACCACCACCTAAAGCGCCAATTTTCATTCCCAAAACGGCGCATTTGCCGTTCTGGAACAAAGCCTCCACGCA
>CAYWWK010000012.1:0-57359 GCA_964462135.1 uncultured Eggerthellaceae bacterium
CGCATCTGCCTGAGGGCACTGAGATGGTCATGCCGGGCGACAACGTCACCATCACTGGTGAGCTCATCCACCCGGTGGCCATGGAAGAGGGCCTCAAGTTCGCTATCCGCGAAGGTGGTCGCACCGTTGGCTCTGGCCGCGTTACCAAGATCATCAAGTAGCTGGTAGGTATCAACGTTTCAGACCGGGTACGCTCCTTTGGGAGCGGCCCGGTCTGACATGTAGGACATCCATGTGCAGATCTTCGAAGCTCGCAATGAAGGAATGAAGGTATAAGGAGAGCAAATGCGTACTCTGGTCACGATGGCGTGCACGGACTGCAAGCGCCGCAACTACACGACCACGAAGAATAAGCAGAACAATCCCGAGCGGCTCGAGTTCAAGAAGTATTGCAAATGGTGCCGTCAGCACACTTTGCATCGCGAGACTCGGTAGGTTCGCTCGTTTTAGATAGCTGACTTGCACACGCCAGTAGTTCAATTGGTAGAGCATCGGTCTCCAAAACCGAAAGTTGAGGGTTCGAGTCCTTCCTGGCGTGCCATTTTTCAAGATCTAAGCAGCCCTCTTTCCAAGGCTGCTTGTTTGATGTTATAGCAGTTATGGAATAAGGTGCATAAGGACCTCTATGGCAAAGAAATCCAAGACGCAAAGGGCTAAAGCCTCGGCCGCTCGTCAGGCTAGGAAAGCTGAGCGTGAACAGCTTGATGCTGTCGAACAGGACCAGCCTCAAGCTGTAGACGCAGAAGAGAAGAAGCCCGAGAAGAAGGGCCTCTTCAAGAAGGCCGAGAAGGAGGAGAAGGCGGAGCCAGCCAAATCTGCCGCCTCTGAGAAGAAGCTCAAGAAGTCTGAAGATAAACCGAAGAAGAAGCGCTTCCAGTTCTTCCGCGATGTGAAGGCCGAACTGAAGCGCGTCACATGGCCTACGCGTGTTGACGTCATGCGTTGGACGGGCGTGGTCATCGTTGCTCTCGTCTTCTTCGGTGCGTTTGTCGCGATTCTCGACAATCTGGTCATCACCCCTATCCTGATTCTCCTCTCAGGTGCGGACCCCTCGTCCATTGATTGGGGAAGCGTCTTCTCTGGTGGTGATTTCTCAACGGATGGATCATCCGCCTCAGATGCCTCTTCGGCGGCTGACGTATCGAGTGATGCCGACTCTTCCGATGCCTCTGGCGCAGGCTCGGAGGATGGCCAGGCTCAACAGGGCAGCACGGAGGATCAGTAATGGCAAGGAAATGGTACGTGCTCCATACCTATTCAGGGTATGAGAACAAGGTAAAGGACAACCTGCAGACCCGTATCGAAACCATGGGTCTTGAGAACAACGTCTTCAAGATCGAGATACCCACCGAGAAGGTTTCTGAGATCAAGGAGGGCGGCCGCCGCAAGGAAACCGAGAAGAAGATCTTCCCTGGCTATGTGCTCGTGAAGATGGAGATGGATGATCGCAGTTGGGCCGCTGTCCGCAATACGCCGGGAGTCACCGGGTTCGTGGGAAGTCAGGGCAATCCGTCCCCGCTCACCCGTGAGGAATACAACAAGATCATGCGCCGCGCCAGCGTCGATGCGCCCAAGAAGACCACGACCAGCATGGAAGTGGGGCAGTCGGTGCACGTGGTTTCAGGGCCTTTGAAGGATTTCGATGGCAAGGTTTCCGAAGTCATGCCCGATGCAGGCAAGGTGAAGGTCATGGTGTCCATCTTCGGTCGTGAGACTCCAGTCGAGCTCACGTTCGAGCAGGTGGAAAAGATCTAGCTCACAGTGCTCGGCTTGATTCGAGTGCCCGCGTGGACCGGGGCTTCTCATTCGATGAAAGCCAGGCTTGTGGATATACGGAACATGAAACGTCAAGTGAGGTAAAGGAAAAATGGCTGACAAGAACGTAACGGGATTCATCAAGCTCCAGATCCCGGCCGGTGCTGCGAATCCGGCACCCCCCGTTGGTCCTGCTCTTGGTGCTCAGGGCGTCAACATCATGCAGTTCTGCCAAGCATTCAATGCGCAGACGCAAGATCAGGCCGGCACTATCATTCCGGTTGAGATCACGGTATATGAGGACAAGTCCTTCGATTTCATCTGCAAGACTCCTCCGGCTGCCGTGCTCATCAAGGAGAAGCTTGGTATTGAAAGCGGAGCAGGCATTCCGCAGCTGCAGACTGTGGGCACGCTGACCGATGCCCAGCTCACCGAGATCGCTGAGATCAAGATGCCTGATCTGAACGCCAACGACATCGACGCTGCCAAGGAGATCATCGCTGGTACTGCCCGTTCCATGGGCGTTCGCATCGAGGGCCGCGAACTCAAGAAGAAGTACGAGGTCACGCGCAAGCTGGCCGCTCTCCTCAAGGGTGAGTCCGTCGATGATGGAGAGGGAAGCGCTGCATAGGCGTTTGCTAGGTAGGAAGTGGGAGAGCGGACTGGTGTGTCTGCTCGCCATACACCACGAAAGGATTGAAAGATGACAAAGAGATCCAAGAAGTACAAGGCGGCATTCGCAGAGGTGCCTGAAGCGGAAGTAGCCCCCATCGAGGCCATGAAGATCGTGAAGGAGATCTCCACGGCGAACTTCGATGAGACGGTGACCGGTGATTTCCGTCTTGGCATCGATACCCGTCAGGCAGACCAGCAGCTTCGCGGCACGGTGAGCCTGCCCCATGGTTCTGGCAAAACGGTGCGCGTGGCGGTATTCGCCGAAGGTGAGGCTGCCAAGGCGGCAGAGGAAGCCGGGGCAGATATCGTCGGCACTGAAGAGCTCACCGAGCAGATCAACCGCGGTGAATTCAACTTCGATGCCGCTGTGGCGACGCCTGATCAGATGGGCAAGGTTGGCAAGCTGGGAAAGGTACTGGGTCCCCGTGGTCTGATGCCGAACCCCAAACTGGGCACCGTCACCAACGATGTGACCAAGGCCATCAATGAGCTCAAAGGCGGTCGTGTGGAATACCGTGCCGACCGCTATGGCATCTGCCATGTCATCCTTGGCAAGAAGAGCTTCTCCGCTGAGGACCTCGCCGAGAACTATGGAGCCGTCTACGATGAGATCATTCGCATGAAGCCGGCTGCCGCCAAGGGCAAGTATGTGAAGTCCATCACCGTGTCCTCCACTATGAGCCCGGGCGTTTCTGTTGACCCTGCAGTTCAGCGCAACTATGCGGAGGCTGTTGAGGAATAACCCCTCGTTCCGTATACCGTATGGGTGCGCCGTGTCTTGATTCAGATGCGGCGCATTTCATTTTGAAGGCCCGTGATCGAAGAAGGCGATTTGATGAATGTCCTTATCGTGAGGAATCAAGCGAACGGCAAAGCTAATGAAGCCGCCTTTTCGCTGTGCGCCTTCCTTGAAGCGCAAGGCTGTGATCCTCTGATCCTGAACGCCGAGGATCTGTTCGGCATTCAGCGACGTCAGCGTCTGCGTGAGGACTTTGCTATGCGGCCCGACCTCACCGTCGTGCTTGGTGGGGATGGAACCATCATTCGCACCGCTTCGTTTTTGCAGGGAACGGAATCTCCTATTCTGGGGATCAATTTCGGTCATCTGGGATTCTTGGCCAATGACAGCGACGAAGGCGTGCTGGATTTGGTCAGTCGCGCCTTGGCCGATGAGCTTTATCATTCAAGGCGCTCATGCCTTGCCGTCTCGGTCGAATGCGAAGGGCGGGAATCCTCACTCGATCTGTTTGCCGTCAACGAGCTGGCGCTTACCCGAGGGACGGTTGGCAGGACCATCGAATGCGACCTGATGATCTCCGATGTGAAGATCGCACGGCTCAAAGGCGATGGCGTGATCGTCGCATCTGCCACCGGATCAACGGGATATGCCCTGGCGGCGGGTGGTCCTTTGGTGACCCCCGGATTCTCCGGCATGATCGTGCAGCCTCTTGTGCCCCATACCTTGATGTCGCGGGCAATGCTGACCGATTCCAATGACATCGTTGAGGTGAGACCCGTGCGGGAAGAGGATGAGAAGGCCGCCACGCTCACTCTTGACGGAGATACGGCCGAATTGGACAGCCCCGTCTCCTCGGTGCAGGTTAAGCGTTCACCTGACACGATCACGCTGCTCTATGCGCATCGCGATCATTTCCTTGGATACTCAGCGCAGAAGTTCTTCGGCATGCAGTCAGCCGTCGTCTGAGATGCACGCATCACTTGTGGTAGTAGCGATGCTGCTCGAACTTCGGTTCGCAGCACACGTTCACGCCAAGCGTTCGATAGAGCTTCTCATCAGTGCCTGAGATGATGACGGAGAAGTAGGCATCACAGCCACGAAGCTTGTCTGCATTGTCTATCAGTTTCTCTGCAAGGGGGTTTTCGGCGGAACTGACCGAAAGCGCCAACAGCGTCTCATCTGAGTGCAGACGGGGGTTGGTGTTCCCCAGATGTGCGGTTTTCAGATGGCAGATGGGTTCAAGGACGTCATCGGAAATGACATCCACATCGTCATCAACGCCTGATACGCCCTTGAGGGCATTCATGAGAAGCGCGGAGGCTGCTCCAAGGAGGTTTCCCGTCTTGCCGGTGACCACTGATCCATCAGGAAGCACCATGGCTCCTGCTGGACCCCCCGTCATTTCCGCTTTGAGCAGACAGGCGGACCGAGCGGGGGAGAGGTTCGTGGTGATACCCGCCTGATTCATGAGGATCTCGATCTTCTCCAAGGCCTTCTGGCCAGAACCTGTGCGTTTGACTTCTGTGGCCGCGGTGAAATAGCGACGGACGATCTCTTCCTCAGCGGCTTTGCGGCAGGCCTCATCGTCTTCGATGGCAAGACCCGCCATGTTGACGCCCATGTCAGTCGGGCTCTTGTAGGGGCATTCTCCCATGATGCGTTCCATGGTCGAGCGAAGAACGGGGAAAATGTCGACATCCCGGTTGTAGTTCACGGTGGTTTCACCATAGGCATCCAAATGGAAGGGGTCGATGATGTTGTTGTCATCAAGGTCAGCGGTGGCAGCCTCGTAGGCGATGTTGACAGGATGGGTGAGGGGCAGATTCCATACGGGAAAGGTTTCGTATTTGGCATAGCCTGCGACGATGCCGCGTTTGAACTCATGGTACAGCTGGGAGAGGCAAGTTGCCATCTTTCCTGAACCAGGGCCGGGAGCCGTCACCACCACCAAGGGCCTCGTCGTCTCGATGAATTCATTGCGCCCGAAGCCCTCCTCACTCACGATATGGTCTATGTCGTGGGGATAGCCGGCGATGGGGTAGTGGAGATAGCTGGTGATGCCCATATCGGTGATGCGGCGACGGAAGGCATCGGCATCAGGTTGGTTCTCATAGCGGGTGATGACCACGCTGCCGATCAAAAATCCCATCGATCGAAAGATATCCATCAGGCGCAATACATCCTCGTCGTAGGTAATTCCCAGATCTCCGCGTATCTTCGACTTCTCGATATCGTTGGCATTGATGGCGATGACGATCTCAACCTCGTCGGACATGGATTGCAGCATGCGTATCTTGGAGTCAGGTTCGAATCCCGGCAGCACGCGCGATGCGTGATAGTCATCGAAGAGCTTTCCACCGAATTCCAGGTACAGCTTTCCACCGAAGCGATCTATCCGTTCCTTGATATGCTCGGCTTGCAGCGTGATGTACTTGTCATTGTTGAATCCATTCCTCATGTGACCTCCTGAGGAGAAACGCGTCAGCAGTGGCTTCCTAGATTATAGATGCTTCATCATCAACATCTGTTAAGGAGATGTAAAAGCACCCGGGCAACGTCGCTATGCCACGAGCGCGCGTTGTAAACTTCTCGAATGAGGGTGGGAAAGCCATGTTCAAGTCATAAGGAGGCCTTCTGTGGCGAAGTTCATCTTTGTAACCGGTGGAGTGGTCTCATCGCTTGGGAAGGGCATCACCGCCGCCTCTTTGGGTCACCTTCTCAAGGCGCGTGGATACAAGGTGACCATGCAGAAGATGGATCCGTATCTCAACGTCGACCCGGGCACCATGAGTCCCTTCCAGCATGGGGAGGTGTTCGTCACTGAAGATGGGCATGAGGGTGATCTTGATCTGGGGCATTATGAGCGCTTCATCGATGAGGATCTCACGCGCGAATCGAACTTCACCCAAGGGTCCATCTATCAAAGCCTCATCTCGTCTGAGCGTCATGGTGATTTTCTGGGGGGCACCGTTCAGGTCATTCCCCATGTGACCGAAGCCATCAAGGATCGGCTTCGCCGGATAGCCGAGCGGACCCAGGCTGACATCGTCATCTCCGAGATAGGCGGTACGATCGGAGATATCGAATCGCTTCCGTTCATCGAAGCTGCTCGCCAGTTCAAGAAGGAACACGGTGTGGGGGAGGTGATCTTCATCCATGTCACCCTGGTTCCCTACATCGCCGCGGCCCATGAGGTGAAGACCAAACCCACCCAGCATTCGGTGAAGGAGCTGAGGAGCCTTGGCGTGCAACCCGATTTCATCGTCTGCCGCTCTGATCATGAGATCACGAAGGCCGTGCGCGACAAGATCGCCCTGTTCTGTGACGTGGCACCTGAAGAGGTGATCGCCTGCACGGATGCGGATTCGATCTACGAGGTGCCCATCATGCTCTATGAGCAGGGATTCGACGCCATGGTCCTGAACAAGATGTGCCTTCCTCCCAATCGGGCAGATCTTTCCGCCCTGACTGGCTTTCTGAATGCCATGCATGCCTGTACGCATGCGGTGTCCATCGCCATCGTGGGGAAGTACACCCAGCTTCCCGATGCGTATCTCTCGGTGATAGAGGCACTCAAGGCGGCAGGGGTGTCAGAGGGGGCCGAGGTGAATGTGACGCTGATCGACGGCGAGGAGTTGGACGAGGACTCTGTTGAGGAAGCGCTGGAAGCCTATGATGGCATCGTCGTGCCAGGAGGCTTTGGCAATCGTGCTTTCGAGGGCAAGATGGCCACGGCTGGCTATGCTCGCCAGCACAACGTTCCCTTTCTGGGCATCTGCCTGGGAATGCAGGCGGCTGTCTGCGAGTTCGCCCGCAACGTCGCTTCGATCAAGGGAGCAACCTCTGCGGAGTTCGAGCAGAAAGCCGATAATCCGGTCATCGATCTCATGCCTTCCCAGGCAGGGGTCACCGACAAGGGCGCAACCATGCGCCTGGGTGCATACCCTTGCGATCTGATGGAGGGAACGAAGGTCCATGAAGCCTATGGAGCGGAGACGGTCTGGGAGCGGCATCGCCATCGCTTTGAAGTGAACAACGACTATCGCAAGCAGCTCATGGACGCGGGGCTGACGATCTCAGGCGTGTCGCCGGATGAACGGCTTGTGGAGATGATAGAGCTCTCTGATCTTGATTGGTTCGTGGGAACGCAGTCGCATCCTGAGTTCAAAAGCAGGCCAACGCGCCCCCATCCTCTGTTCAAGGGGCTCATCCATGCTGCGGTGAGCCGACAGCATGGTCTTGGCATGTGAGCCTGGGGACGGAATGACATGCGATGAATCTGGCGTCAGCAATCGATGAGTATCTTCTTCATCTTCGCATCGAACGCGGGTTGGCATCAAGCACCTTGGCTGAGTATCGCAGGGATCTTGAGCGATACCGCCTCTTCATGGAGGAGATGTCCATCTCGGCTCCTGATGGGATAACCCCTGATGAGGTTTCCCTGTTCCAGCAGTCGCTTTTCAAGGCTGGTGAGGCGCCCACTACCGTGAAGCGGCGCATATCGGCAGTCAAGGGCTTTCATCGGTTTTGCCTCTCAGAGGGGCTGACATCGAAGAATCCCACTGCTCCCATTCCCGTTCCCAATACCCCTGACCGTCTGCCGGATGTGATTTCCATCGAGGATGCGTGCAGGCTGCTTGATTCCATCTGTGAACCGGAGCCCGCAAAGGTGCGCGATCGCGCCATGCTTGAGGTGCTCTACGGATGCGGTTTGCGCGCAAGCGAGGTTTGCGGGCTGAACGTGCAGGACGTCTTTCTGGAGGAAGGATTCCTGCGCGTGTTCGGAAAGGGGTCGAAGGAACGCCTGGTACCCATCTCGGGCACCGCATTGCAGGCTTTGAGCGAGTATCTGTCGAAGACGAGGGCGCAGATATCCCTCAAGGCGGCGGTTTCTGACGTTGACAGCCTGGAAGCCGTCTTCCTCAACATGCGCGGCAGGCGCATCACCCGTCAGGGTCTGTACAAGATCGTGGGCATGGCGGGTGAGGCGATCGGGCTCCATGGATTGCATCCCCACACCCTTCGCCACTCCTTCGCAACTCATATGCTCAATGGCGGAGCTGATCTGCGTGTGATCCAAGAGATACTCGGTCACTCGGATATCTCGACCACTCAGATATACACCCATGTGGACAGGCAGCATCTGCGCGAGGAGTATCTGGCGGCCCATCCGCGCGCTTCCAAGCCTTCCCGGTGACGATTCCTCCAGCAATTCAGCCTTCCGTCTGTGACCATGCGGCTATGATACAATCTTAAAACGACTGTACGCTTATAACCGAGAGGGCATCACCACATGTCACTGCTTGACCGGTTCGCTGACTTCGGAGGGAACATGGCCACGGATATGGCCATCGACCTTGGAACCGCGAATACGCTTGTAGCTATAACGGGCGAAGGCATCGTCATCAATGAGCCTTCCGTCGTTGCCATAGAGAAGAGCACGCATCGTGTCCTTGCCGTGGGGCATGAGGCGAAGAACATGATCAACCACACCCCTGATGCCTTCAGCGCGGAGCATCCCTTGAAGGACGGGGTCATCGCTGATTATGATGTGACCGAAGCGATGCTCTCGGCATTCATCAACAAGGCCTCAGACCGGAAGTATCCGTGGCAGGCCAAGCCCCGTATCGTCATTTGCATTCCCTGTGGTGCTACCAGCGTTGAGAAGCGTGCGGTCTTCGAGGCTGCCATCCAAGCCGGTGCCAAGCAGGCCTATCTCATCGAAGAGCCCATGGCGGCGGCCATGGGTGCCGATCTTCCCGTCACGGAACCAACTGGATCGATGGTGGTCGACATCGGTGGCGGCACCACCGAGGTTGCTGTCATCTCCTTGGGAGGCATCGTTTCCTCATCCTCTCTCCGCCTGGCAGGCAATCGGCTTGATGAAGCCATCGCCATGCATCTGCGTGATCTTCTGGGCATCAAGATAGGGGAGCGTACCGCCGAGGTCATCAAGATCAAGATCGGCAGTGTCCTTCCTTTCGAAGACGGCCGTGAGCGCGACATGATCATCTCGGGGCAGGATGTCTATACCGAACAGCCCAAAGAGGTCACTATCCAGTCTGAGGATGTGCGGGCGGCGCTTCAGGCACCTATCGAGGAGATGGTCCTGCACATCAAGGACACCTTCAAGACAACCAATCCTGATCTGGCTTCGGATATCATCCAGAATGGGATTCTGCTCACGGGGGGCGGTGGTCTGCTCTCAGGACTTGATCGCTACCTCACGGATCGTCTGGAGATCCCGGTGTGGGTGAGTGAAACGGCACTTACCAATGTGGTCTCCGGATGCCTGAAGGTACTGGAGACGCCCACGGCGCTCAGACAGACCCTGATGAGATCCAAATAGTCCGAAGAGTGGACATCCCATAAGATCGTGGCTCTCAACTTCCAAGACCAAGGTACGCATCTCACGCGTCTCATTGCTGGCATTCTGGCAGCCATTGGCATAGCCATGATAGCCGTCTATGCCATCGAAGGGGATGAGGGGCCTCTCCATCGCGTCCAGCAGACGGTGCATTCCTGGATCGCACCCATTCAATTCGCGGGGTCCCATGTTGACGCTGCGGTCACTCAGGCCGAACAGGCGGTGGCAGATGCCTCCGCTGATGAAGCCACGCTCTCTTCGCTCAAGGAGAAGAATGCCGAATTGACCCGATTGCTGACCCAGGCTGAGGAGTATCGGCTGGAATCCGAGCGCTTGCGGGGATTGCTCGATCTGAAGGATACCTATCACATCGAGGGGATAGGTGCTCGGATAATCGGGCGCTCATCGGATGCATGGAATCAGACGGTCACCATCGATGTGGGCACTGATGATGGTGTCCAGAAGGGTTTGACGGTCATGGGGTCAGCGGGAGTCATCGGACAGGTGATGGAGGCCAATGCCGCCTCATCGGTGGTGCGCCTCCTCACAGACCCCAATTCCGGCGTGGCGGCACAGGTTCAATCAAGCCGGGTGGAGGGCATAGTCACCGGGTCGTTGTCTGGTGCCCTGCATCTTGAGAATGTCTCAGCAAGCGCCGTCGTCAACCAGGGTGATGTCGTGCTCACCAGCGGCTTGGGGGGAAGCTTCACCAAGGGTCTCTTGATTGGAACGGTGGTTCGCGTTGAAGGCAATGCCAACGATGGAACACGGGTGATCGTCGTTGCCCCCAATGAAGAGGCTTCATCCCTTGAGGAAGTGACGGTGGTCTTCAGCGCGAGTGAGTCCGGTGGCGTCATCAAGTCTCCTTCTTCTGATGATGCTTCCTCCGCTGAATCTTCAGACGCCTCATCATCGGAGGATGGGTCATGATGCCGCGCTTCGTACCTGAGGTGATCTGCACGGTCATCGTTCTTCTCCTGCAGGTGATGATCGCCCCTGCCATGAGCATCGGCTTGATCACTCCCAATTTCGTCCTGTCATTCTGTGTGGCCTTCGCAGTTGCCTCCCGCAGGCCCAATGTGGTGGTGATGCCTTTCGTGGCCGGACTGCTGTTCGACCTGATGGGGACGGGTCCGGTGGGCGCCTTCGCGCTTCTGTGCCTCGTATTCTCAGGTCTGGCGGTCCTTCTGTTCTTCCGTATGGATAACGACACCCTCTTCATACCATTGGTTTGCATCTGCATCTGCATTCTGGGGGCCGATGTGCTGTATTCCTGCATCTGCGTGACGTGCGGATGGCATGTTGGTTTAGGGGAGGCGCTGCTCTATCGGTCGTTGCCATCCTTTCTCTATGATACCGTGGTAGCGCTTGTGATGTATCCCCTCTTGCGGCTTATACTCAAGCGAACTGACAGGAATGCGGAGATGCCATCAATAGGCTAGGAGCCAACTGGGATAGCTATGACGCTAGCGGTAATTGCAGGGATTATTACAGCGGTGATCCTCGTGGGTGCCGTTTTGGTCTATGTGATCGTCAGACGAAGGGACGCGAACCAGTCTGCTTCGGATGATGCATTGGGCGCCGAACTCACGAATATCAAGGTCGGTTTCGATGAGGCTTCCTCTCAGGCGGGGGATTCCCATAGGGATGTCAAGGTTTCAACCACGGATGCCTCTTCAAAGACGCCCTATTCCTTCTCAAGGAGATTCATCGCCTTGGGTGTTTTGGCGGGAGGGGTGTTCGCCACGCTTGCTGCCCGTATCTGGAACCTGCAGGTCAAAAGCGGGCAAGGCTATGAGAAGGAAGCGGAAGACAACCTGCTTACCAGCGTTTCCACTCCCGCGCCTCGCGGGTGCATCTACGACGCGCGTGGGCGAGAGCTGGTCACGAACAAGTCCAGTCAGACGGTCCTTGCAGAGCCATCGGTTGCCGATGATGCCGATACGGTGCTGCGTCTGGCGGCCGTCTTGGGTATTCCTGCCCCCATCGTTCGTCAGCGCATCTCTGACGCCTCCAGCGGAGCGCAGAACCAGCGGGTGGTGGCAGAGGGGGTGCGTCTGCGGGACATCGCCTTCATCGCAGAGCATCCGGATGCCTTCGAAGGCGTCAGCATGGAAACGCGAACCGTCCGGGATTATCCCTACGGTGCCTTGGCGTCTCACGTTCTGGGCTACACCGGCTCTCCGACTGATGATGAGCTTGCACAGGTGACTTCGGGCCGCAAGGTGTACAGCACTGATATCGTGGGCAAGAGCGGCATCGAGCGGATCTATGACAGCGCTCTTTCGGGGGATCAGGGAGAACGACACATGATGGTCGATGCCCAAGGAAGCGTTGTGGCGGTTATCGGCGAGACGCTTCCCTCGAAGGGATCCGACCTCTATCTGACCATCGATGCCCATGCGCAGAGTGTGGCGGATCGCGCGCTTGCCGAGATGATCGCTCCTCTGGGTGACATCGGGACCGGCAAGGGTCTGGGAGGGGCGGTCGTGGCCATGAACGTCAAGGACGGTTCCATCCCCGTCATGGCCAGCTATCCCACGTTCGACCCCTCCTATTTCACCAATGGCATCCCCCAGGACATCTGGGATCTCTACAACACGGAGGAATCCAATGCGCCCATGGTGAATCGTGTGGTGAATGGGCAATATGCTCCCGCCTCCACATTCAAGGCATTCACATCCATGGCAGGCCTTCATCATGGGTTCGCTGACTATGAGACTGAATGGGAATGCGGTGGTGCCTGGGATGGCTTCCATAGCGGGGACGTTCAGAAATGCTGGTTGCACAGCGGTCATGGTTTCATGAATCTCCATGACGGCATCGTCAATTCCTGCGATGTCGTTTTCTATGAGATAGCCAAGGCCTTCTATGATCATGGCCCCGAGGGTTCAGGCGAGATATCCGAAACGGCGCTCCAGGAGTATCTGCAGCTGTACAACTTCGGCTCGCCCACCGGCATTGATCTGCCTGACGAATCCGTTGGACGCATTCCCACGCCGGAATGGAAGGCTGAGCAATGGAGGAATGTCCCGTCAGAGGCCCATTGGCGGGGAGGCGACTACACGAACATGATCATTGGCCAGGGTGATGTGTTGGCAACCCCCCTGCAGATCGCCGTTGCCTACGGTGCCATCGCAACGGGACGGATATTGAAGCCCCATCTTCTCTCGGAGGTACGCAACGGCGATGGGGAAGTGGTCCTCAGTGCCCAGACCGAAGTGGTGGGAGAGCCGGATGTGAACCAGGAGCATCTCGAATACGTGCGCGAATCGCTCCATGACATGATATCGGAGAGCCATGATGCATGGCCTTCCTTCTCTTCCCGTGGGCTTGATGCGGCGGGAAAATCGGGCACCGCAGAGCATACTGACCGTCTTGCCGATGCCTGGTTTGTCGCCTATGCGCCCTACGATGACCCGACCTACGTCGTTGCCTGTGTTCTGGAAGAGGGTGACAGCGGAGCGCAGACGGCAGCGCCCATCGTAGCCAAGGTCCTTGCCGCACTCTTCGAAGGGGATTCGAAGGACGCCTCTGACCTTGAGGTCGACCATATCTCGGGTTCTTCGGGAAGATCCGTCGCCCGCGACAGCGGTGCAAGTTCCACGAGGACGGACTGATCATGCCTCTGCCGCAGATAGATTCAGTGCATGCCGGTGCCACTCCCACCCATGCCGCCGCATCCAAACGGTCAAGCAGGATCTCCTCGGTGGTGTGCTGGCCCTTCCTCATCGTGTGCCTGCTGCTGGTAGCATTCGGTCTGCTTGTCTGCTGGTCGGCGGTGCTCAACGACGAGGATTACTCGTTCTCTCGCCAACTGGTTGGGGTGGCTTTGGGGATCCTGTGCATGATGGCCCTGTGGATGTTCGATTATCGCAAGTTCGGGTCCATGACCTATCCGCTCCTGATCGTCAGCGTCGTGCTCATCCTCTCACCCCATCTGCCGTTCATCGGTCGCACCGTCATGGGGGCCACCTCTTGGATCTACATCGGCATGCAGGTGCAGCCAGGGGAATTCGCAAAGGTCACGGTCGTGCTCTTCGCTGCCAGCCTTCTGGCGAAGTACAACGGACAATTGAATGATGTCAAGCAGTATTGCAAATGCGTCTGCCTGCTGTTCATTCCCTTCCTCTGCATCATGACGCAGCCCGATCTGGGTACGGGGCTTGTGTACCTGTTCATCTCAGCGGTGGTGCTCGTGATGGGGGGAGCGCGTTTGCGGTTGCTGCTCATCACGCTTGCGATCTTCATCGGAGCCATCGCGGCGGTCTTCGCCCTTGATGAGGTATTGAAGTACCAGACATCTGACGGCTCATGGGAATACCGGCTCCTCAAGAACTACCAGCGCAACCGTCTGCTTGTCTTCATGAATCAGGATGCGCTCTCCACCACCGATGAGGGCTACAACCTGAAACAGGCCATGATCGCCATCGGCTCAGGAGGGCTGTTCGGCAAGGGGATCGGATCAGCCACTCAGTCATCGCTTGGCTTTCTCCCTGAGGCCCCCACTGATTTCATCTTCTGCGTCTTGGCTGAGGAATGGGGTTTTTTTGGCGTCATTGTGCTTTTGGGTCTCTATATCGCGCTGGTGGCCATCAGCATCCACATTGCCCGCACCTGTGGGAATCTATTCGGCATGCTGGTGGTGTGCGCCATTGTGGGAATGTGGCTGTTCCAGATCCTTGAGAACATCGGGATGTGCTGCGGACTCATGCCCATCACTGGCATTCCGCTTCCCTTCGTCAGCTATGGCTCATCCTTCATGATCGTGAATTTTGCGATGCTGGGACTGATATCATCTGTATACTCGCATGAGATGGCACCGATGACAGGAGCAGGCTATGGGTCTACCCGTTGATATCCCTGAGGTCTTCAAGATAGCGAAGGACATGCAGGCCGTTGGCAGCGTTCCTCTTTCAGTGTCGGTGATCATCGATGACACATCCGATGGGGGCCTGGCCGCCAAGGTGCGTGCCGCCTTCGCCTCCACCAACGCCCATACGCGTGTGACGGTCACCTATCTTGACAGCGGCTATGCTCCTCGAGAGACGCGCGATGATTTCGTCGTCATCGTCGCTGGTTCTTCTCCCGAGGTTGGCAGGCTTGCCGAAAGGATTCGCGATCTTTCCGTTCCGGTGATGGTGGCGACCGATGATGCCGCCGCTGTCGCACAGATAGCAACGCAGGTAGATGCGCCTATTCCTCCCGCTGACATCGTGGCACCTGTGAAGCTCAAAGGGGCCATTCAGGAGAAAGTGGCATCTCTGGTTCCTGCGCTTCGATCCACGGTGGATGACGTGACCGATGAAGGGCCCATTCCACTTGATGAGGAAACCTACAAGTTGCTGTACGCGCGCATGGGTGAGTGGATCATCACCACCTGTTCTGAGAAGAAGCTCACGTTGGCTCTCGCATTCCCCTTCATTCGCCGCCCCTTGGCTGATGATGCCATCTCGGCCACGGCGCTGCAGAATGCTGCCGTGGGGTTCGTGCCTATCATCCCAGGGGCCGACATGCCCATCATGACGCTCAATCAGATGAAGATGATCCTGCAGATCGCCACGGCATACGGCTGCCCCTTGGATGCAAACAGGATCAAGGAATTGGCCTGCGTGCTGGGCGGTGCCTTTCTGGCGCGCAATGTTGCGCGGGCGGGCGCCAAGCTCATACCCTTCGCTGGATGGGCTGTCAGTGGTGCGGTGGGATTCGCGGCTACTGAGGCGATGGGACGGGCCGCGGTGGAATACTTCGAAGCTGGCGGGGATATCGTCGGAGTCGCACAGGTGGTGCAGACGGCACGCGATGGTGCCGTCAATGGACTGAATGAAGCGGCGAAGACCAAGATCGGCCAGCGAGTGATATCGCGCATGTCTGATGCCGTGCCGGGCTTTGCCCAAGCTGTTTTCCGGGGCAAGCGTTCGTAAGCGTCTGATATGTCAAGAAGCAGCATCTGGGACAAGGTTGCCCCTCTTTTGAGGAACGTTGAACGGCCGGGACGCTATGCGGGCAGTGAATGGGGTGCGCCGACGGTTGGCCGTGAAGGATTTTCCTTCTGTATGGTCTACCCCGATACCTATGAGCTGGGTCAGGCTAACCAAGCGGTGCGCATTCTTCAGAACAGGGTGAATGCCGAAGAGGGCATGACGGCTGAACGTGCGTATCTGCCTGCCGCAGACATGGCCGATGCCATGCGCGAGGCAGCCATCCCCCTGTTCTCGCTTGAGAACACGACGCCTCTTTCGGAATTCGACGTCATTGGGGTGACCCTCCCTCACGAGCTCTGTGCGACGAACGTGCTCGAGGTGCTCGATCTCGCTGACATCCCCGTCTGTCGGGAACAGCGGCGCGAATCCGATCCTCTTGTCATTGGGGGTGGACCGTGCGCCTTCAATCCTGAGCCCTACTCGCGCGCCTTCGACGCCATCATGGTGGGGGAAGGTGAAGAGGCTCTTCCAGAACTGCTCAGATTGGTGCGGTCCATGAAGGATGAGGGCTGCGCGCGGCAGACTATCGTGGAGGCACTCGCCCAGGTTGAGGGAACGTATGTGCCTTCTCTCTATGCAGCTACCTCTGACTCCGACGCTTCACTGGAGGCGCGAAAAGATGCCCCTTCAAGGGTGAGGAAGCGCGTCTTCGAAGGATTCTCCCAAGCTGACGCTTGGGAGCCCATGGTCGTTCCGTTCGTTGAATGCGTTCATGATAGGCTCAATGTGGAGGTGCTCAGAGGATGTTCGCGGGGCTGCCGGTTCTGTCAGGCGGGTATGATCTATCGTCCCGTTCGAGAGCGTCCAGCGGATGGAATCGTCGAGGCGGTCAAGAGGGGGATTTGCGAGACGGGCTATGAGGAAGCGAGCCTCACGTCGCTGTCCACCACTGACCACTCCCAGATCTCCGATATCCTTGCTCGTCTGAACACCCATTTTGCCGGAAGCGGGGTTCGTCTCTCCATTCCTTCCCAGCGTTTGGATTCCTTCGGGGTCAGCATGGCTGCTTTGGTGGCAGGGCAGAAGCGCGGTGGTCTCACCTTCGCTCCGGAGGCGGGCACCCAGCGGCTGCGCGACGTCATCAACAAGAACGTCACTGAACGCGATCTCATGGATGCCGTTGATGCTGCCATGAAGGAGGGCTGGCAGCGGGTGAAGCTCTATTTCATGATAGGCCTTCCCACTGAGACCGATGAGGATGTCTCACAGATAGGGCGCTTGGCAAGCGATGCCTTCGAGCGAATGCGGCAGGCGGTTCCTCCGTCTGAAAGAGGGCGACTGAAGATGACGGTGGCCGTGGCGGTATTCGTCCCCAAATCACATACGCCCTTCCAATGGGATGCCCAGATAGATGCCGAAGAGGCCCGTCGTCGCGTGGGGCTCATCAAGGAGGCGATTCGCTTCAAGGCGGTGCGTGTGGACTACCATGAACCCAAGACCAGCTTCCTGGAGGCGGTTATGAGTCGAGGTGGTCGCGACGTGGCGCGTTTGGTGGAAGAGGCGTGGAAGCGCGGTGCGCGCTTCGATGCCTGGTCAGAGCATTTCAACGAATCCGCATGGAACCAAGCTGCCCAGAGTCTGGGGATCGACATGGATTCGGTCGCCTTGGCTCCGTTCGAGTTGGAAGGCCCGCTTCCTTGGGATCACATCGATTCTGGCATCACGAAGGAGTTCCTGAAGCGCGAGCGTGCTCGTGCACTGGTCGGCCAGACGACGCAGGACTGCACGTTCGGGCGGTGCAGCGCCTGCGGCATCTGCGGCACAGATCATGATGGCGTGGTGCTTCAAGGGGAAAGAGGCTCTCTTGGCTGAGATGCGTACGTTTCGCCTTCGGGTGCGCTATCGCAAGGCAGGACGTCTTGCGATGCTCTCGCACCTCGAACTCACCCATGCCCTCGAGCGCATGGTCAGGCGCAGTCAGCTTCCCTTCGCGCTCACCCAAGGGTTCTCGCCGCATATGAAGATCGCCTTCGGGCCGGCTCTTCCTGTTGGAGTGGGTGGTGATGAGGAGGTGTTCGATGTGACGCTGACCTCATACATCGCTCCTGCCAAGGCTCAAGCCGCTTTGGCCCGATGCGCTCCCGCTGACTTGGCGCCGCAAAGCTGCGAATACGTGGAGACGCAGGCAAAGGCGGCATCGGTGGCGTTTGCCGTGAGTGGCTATGAGGTATCCCTGTCCCATCCCTTGAGGCATCTGTCGGTTCCTTCCATCATGACGGTCACGAGAAAGGGAAGGGAACGGCAACTGATTCCAGCCGAATTCATCGAAGAGAGCCCCGTTCTCACCGCATGCGGATTCACGTTCTCCCTGCGATCCCGGGAAAGCGGTTCGTTGAGGGCCGATGCCTTTGCCCAAGAGTTCATCCAACAAAGCTGCGATCCCGACGATCCTCCTTCCATTATCGCATTCACCCGTCGGACGCTTCGATAGCCATCCCCATGAACGATGATGGTCTCCATGGCATAGAAGGGCTCCGTGCGCAGCGGGTTCGCTGCATTGCCACCTCCTTCGCAAGCGCGATCGCCATCTGCGCTCAATGCCTTTCATTGAGCTTTGCGGTCACTTCGCTGTGGCGCGGCTCGTCTTTGGAAGAGGTTGCACCTTTTTTGATCCTGTTCTTCGACTGCTTCATCACCCGTCTTGGCATTGCTGCTCTCGAGGACTTCCTGTGCCATCGGTTTGCCGAGAGGCTCAGCATCCGGTTGGAGAAGGAATACCTGGCCTGCCTGGGTGAGGCGGGACCGGCCCTCGTTCAGCGCTTTGGCCAGGCGGCCAGCATCCTCTGCGCAACCGCTGATGTGGCGAAGGTGAAGGACTATGTCTCCGAGGTCATCCCCAAGCAGGTGGCCATGGTGGTCATACCCCTGGTCCTCTGCATCGCCATCATGGGGCTTGATGCGATCAGTGGCGTCATCGTGCTCATCTGCTTTCCCTTCATCGTCATCTTCATGCGTCTTGTCGGGCACACCGCTTCTGACGATGCCGCACGGCGCCACGGTGGATTCGCGCAGATGTCCGATCATTTCATGGATGCCTTGCGGGGATTGTCCACGTTGCGGCTCTTCAATCGTGCCAAGGGCTACGGCCATGCGGTATTCGTCGCTTCGGAAGAGTACCGCAGACAAGTGGTGCGCACATTGCGCACCGCAACGCTTTCAAGCACCGTTCTTGACCTGTTTGCGACGGGAGGCCTGGCGGCGGTGGCCATCATGTTGGGATTCCGCATGGTTGAAGGGCAGATCGCCTTCTTCCCTGCATTGAGTGTCCTGCTGCTCGTTCCCGAGTTCTTCATTCCCATTCGCAGATTCGCCAAGGGTTTCCATGCCAGTCTTGAGGGAAAGGCCGCTTTGGGCCACGTGCGCAATGCCGTCGAATTCGCGCGCGAAGGAGAATCGCTTTCGATTGAGTTCGAGACCATCGAAAACGAATCAGCGCTCCTGCGATCGCTCAGACATCCGGGATGTCCCCGAATCGCCTTCAAGGATGTTGATTTCTCCTATGGTCGCCAAGGGCATACCCTCAAGCATGTCAGTTTCGATCTTGGCGATGCCCGTCTGGTGGTCGTGACGGGGCCAAGCGGGGCGGGCAAGTCGACCTTGCTTGACATCATCGCTGGATTCAGGAGCCCATCCAGTGGCTGCATCGCCATCAATGGCGAGGATGCCCAGACGCTGAAGCGTCCTGAATGGCATGAAAAGGTCATCTACATCCCACAGCGTCCATACATCTTCAATGCAACGCTCAAGGAGAACGTGACCCTCATGAATCCCCAGGCGACGGACGGATGCGTTGAAAGGGCTTTGGATCAGGTTGGCTTGGGCTACTTGATCAGGCAGGAAAGCGGACTTGACATGATGGTTGGTGAGGGAGCGCGTCCCCTGTCGGGAGGAGAGGCGCATCGGGTGGCATTGGCCAGGGCTCTGGTCGCCCCCGACAGAAGCGTTGTCGTGCTGGATGAGCCTACGGCCCATCTGGATGTCCTCACAGAGCATGATCTGCAGCGAACGCTTCGTGAGGCGTTTCGAGGGAAGCTGGTCATCCTTGCCACCCATCGGATGCAGTGGAGGGGACTGGCTGATATGAATCTCGTCGTTGGGGATGGGACGGTGAGTGTGTTGCCAGCTGTCAATGATCCTGTCTGCTTCGATGAGGATACGCGTTGGCTCTTGGACCGGATGCTTGTCCATGGACGGAACGGATCGCATGCTTCCTCAATGAGGGTTTCAACTGGAGTCACCCCGGTCCCTTCTCCGCCTGATGGCCATCCAGAAGGGAGCAGTGCCACCTCACGAGGCATCCCGCGGCTCTTGCGCGCATTGATGCATGAGCATCGTGGAAAGGCGATCCTCTCCATCCTGCTTTCGGTCATTGCCGCTCTCTTCGCGTCGGCTTTGATGTTCACGTCTGGCTATATGATCTCCTTGGCGGCCGCTATTTCCCTTACCGTGCTCGCGTTGCATCTGCCATCACTGCTTGTGCGCGTTTTCGGGGTGGGGAAGCCGTTGATCGACTACGTCGAACGGCTCATGAGTCACGATTGGGTCTTGCGCTCCACCAGCCTGATGCGAAAGAGGCTTTTCGAGGCGATCGAGCACAGTGCGGGGTCCCGTCGTACCTTCAAGCTGGGCGATGCGCTGGCAACGCTTTCCGAAGACATCGCCTCTGCGCAGGATCTCTTCTTGAGATGCGCCTTTCCGCTGATCACCTCCATGCTTTTGGTGGTGATCGTGTCCATCTTGGCCGTCTTCGTCTCTCCTCTGCTGGGAGGTGTCCTTTTCATTCTGTTCCTGATTGCGACGATATGCCTGGGAATCGCGGGAATGGTGAAGGATGGCGCCCGGGAGGAGAGGCTTGCCAAGATGGTAGACGGTCTGTATACCCAGCTCACCGACCATGTGATGGGGATACGCGATGTGATCCTGTCAGGTCGTGGATGCTCCTTCGCAGAGCGAGTCGCCCAGGCGCAGGAACAGGTCGCTCGGCAGGAACGGGTGCTTGAAGCGCACCAGCGCCTGCGGACCTTCGCGTGCCAGGCGCTGATGGGGCTCGCGGTGATCGTCTGCCTCGTGTGGGGAGCCTTGGCATTTGCGCCGATTCCCCCAGCATTCCCGCTTCCCCAATGGCTTCTGGAAGGGCCGCTGGCGAATCTGCTTTCCATGGCAGCGCCTCTCAATGAGGTGCCCTGGCCTCCCAATTGGATAGCGGCCTTCGCCATCTGCCTCTTTCCCTTGATCGAGTTCTTCCTGCCAGCCACGAATGGGTTTTTGAAGGGGAGGATTGCCTATCAGGGGGTGGAGAGGCTCTCGTCGCTCATCGGGTCAGATGCCAACGGATGCGACTCGCCCCCACGCGCTGCCTTCCCCATGCCCAAGGACGATCATCATGCCGTGGAGGCGGAAAAGCTGGTGGTGGTCTTCCCGGATTGCGCCTCACCGGTGATACAGGAGATGGATCTGTCCATCAGGAAGGGCAGCATGACTGCCATCATGGGCCTGAGCGGGGCCGGCAAGACCACCTTGGCGAAGGTGATGGCCGGTATGATCCCTCCCAGCTCAGGGACTATCCGCATTCAAGGCAGTGTGGGATTGATCGAACAGGATGCATACGTCTTTCACAAGACGCTTAGGGAGAACCTGTTGATCGCCAATGGACGCGCGACCGACGGACAGCTCCAATCGGTTTTGGAGCAGGTGGGGCTTGCCAGTCTGCTCGAGCGTCTGCCGGAGGGGCTTGACAGCGTGCTGGCGGCAGACGGGCAGGATGTGTCAGGCGGGGAGGCCTGCAGGATCACCGTTGCCCGTGCCCTGCTGGCTGGATTCGACGTCGTCATATTCGATGAACCGTTCCGAGCTCTCGATCCCGGAACCGAGCAGTCGGTTCTGGATACCATTCAGGAGACCCTGCACGACAGGACGGTGATCATCGTCACCCATCATACCCAAGACATCAAGCGTTTCGACGATGTCGTCTTCGTGACCAGAGATGACCCCTTTCCCGAGAATGGACTGGGCCAGGACAGGGAAGGCCGCGGGAGTTCCACTCTTTGAGGTGCTATCCGTTGCTTTCCAGGGCTCTGAATCGAACCGACAGCTCGTCATCCAACGTTTCGATCCGATGCGTGGGAACAACGGGAGCCAAAGGACACGCCGCTGCCGCTCTGCCCACCTGCCTGTGGCATCCAGGCTGCCCGATACGCAAGGCGATGTCGGTGCAGGTGCAGGTCTGACCATAGGGGATTGCCTCCACTGCCTTCCATACCGCCTGTTCGAATGGGGTTCCTCCCATGGCGAGAGGCAGATCGAACACACGTCTCTTCCCTGAGAGGTATTCCAGAAGCTCGTTCGCGCATCGATTCGTGAACGAGCTTGGATTGTGATCGGACGATGTGCGTTGGGGATGCTTTCCCATAAACGAGATCTCGCAGAGCCTTCCATCCTCTTCCCTGATGAGTATCTTTCCGAGGGGGGAGACGTAGACGTTGCTGGATCCCATGGAAACCCGATCCTCTCTAGGCAGATGCAAGGCTGACAAAACTGTATCATAGTCGGTGAGTGAACATTGGCGTCGGAGGACTTCGATGCATATTCAAGGAGGGATCGTGTCGAAACGACTGCTCATAGCGCCATCCATCCTTTCGGCGGATTTCGGAGACATCGATCATGCGGTTCGTCTCATTGAACAGTCAGGGGCGGACTGGGTCCATATCGATGTGATGGATGGTCACTTCGTACCCAACATCACCATGGGAGTGCCTCTCGTGCAGGCGCTTCGCCGCACGACCTCGCAGGTGCTTGATGCGCATCTGATGGTGTCGAACCCTGTGCGGCAGATTCCATGGTTTCTGGAGGCCGGGGCCGATGTCATCACCTTCCATAGGGAAGCGGTGTCTGAAGAGGAGGCGCGTCAGGCGATTGACCTCATCCGCGCGGGAGGCGCGAAAGCGGGCATCTCGGTCAAGCCTGGCACTGATCTCTCTGAAATCGCTGACTTTGTGGGATGCGTGGACATGGTGCTGGTGATGAGCGTTGAGCCGGGATTCTCCGGGCAGTCGTTCATCGCTGGCTCGGAGAAGAGGGTCGCCCACATCCGCCAGTTGGCCCAATCGTGCAATGCCGGGATGCTCATCCAGGTCGACGGCGGCATCGGCGAGGCGACGGTGGGTGCTGTGGCGCGGGCGGGGGCTGACTGCGTCGTCTGTGGGAACGCCTTTTTCAAGGCCGATGACCCTCTGAAGGTACCGTCTTGTCTGAGATGCAATGCGGAAGGGGAGTGAAGATGCCTGAGAGGGAAGAGCCCTACCGTTATTTCGACTACGCTGCCACCGCACCGCTGTCATATGAAGCTTTAGAGGCTATGGAACCCTATCTGACGGCAGGCCCCTGTTCCATCAGGGGAAATGGCAATCCCAATTCCCTGTCGCGCCCCGGACGGGAGGCGTTCAAGGCGCTCGAGGGCGCCCGAAGGAGTCTGGCATCCTCTGTGGGGGCTGCCCGTCCCGACGAGATCATCTTCACCTCTGGGGCCACAGAGGCTGACAATGCCGCTATCCAGGGTATGGCGAAGAGCGCCTTTTATGAACGTGAGCGACGGATGAACGGGACGTTCACTCCCCATGTGATAACCTCCCAGATCGAGCACGATGCCGTTTTGAATCCGGTGCAGCAGTTGAGCGCTGAGGGTTTCGAAGTCACCTGTCTCAAGCCTGATCGGGATGGCTTCGTCACCGTGCGCTCCCTCGCGCAGGCTCTCCGACCGGAGACGGTGCTGGTGAGCATCCAGACAGCCAATTCGGAGATCGGCTCCGTGCAATCGATCCAGCAGCTGGCAGCATGTGCCCATGAAGCAGGTGCTCTGTTCCATACGGATGCCGTGCAGGCGTTCGGCAAGGTCCCCATCGACGTGCGCCACTTGGATGTGGACGCCGCCTCGTTCTCATCGCACAAGATAGGCGGTCCCTATGGCATAGGGGCTCTCTATCTCAAGCGCCGCACTCCTTTCTCTGCATTCATTCTGGGAGGCGGTCAGGAGGGCGGGCGTCGCAGCGGTACGCAGAATCTCTGCGGTTCGGTCGGATTCGCAGCGGCGGCTTCGGCCGCCACTGCCGATGTGGAGGCCGAAAGCGCGCGTCTGCGTCTCATGCGGGATCGTCTCTATGAGCGACTCTGCGCCTTCGACCGCATTCAGGCGGCCGTTGACTGTCCGGCGCAAAGCAGGGATTTCCTGCCCAATGTGGTTTGCGTTCTCATCGAGGGCATAGAAAGCCAGACGGCGGTGCTTCGTTTCGATGCGTTGGGATTTGCGGTTTCAGGAGGAAGCGCATGCTCCTCAGCAAGCCTGGAACCAAGCCATGTTCTCAGCGCCTGTGGCATCCGTGCGGATGATGCCCAAACCCAGTTGCGCATCTCCTTCGGAAGATATACCACTGACGATGATGTTGAGGCATTGCTGAGAGCCGTGCCGAAGGTGCTGGAATGGAAAGGTTGATGCATTGATGGAGTTGGTGAACACGCATTGCCATACCGGGTTCTGCGGTCATGCGGAAGGAGAAGTGGCCGAATACGTTGCCGAAGCGCTTGCAGCGGGCCTGTCCACGCTGGCCTTCACGGACCATTTTCCGCTTTCCAAGGCGTTCGATCCCGATGATTATCTTTCGGTGCCACCTGACCAGATGCAGCGCTACCGGCACGATGTCCTGGAGGCCCGTGCGGATCATCCGGAAATGGAGATCCTCTTCGGCATTGAACTTGATTATCTGGGGGCGGATGATGATCGGGGCATCGTCCAGGCTGACTTGGATGAATTCGATGTCATCCTGGGTTCGGTCCACTTCGTCGATCGCTGGCCGTTCGATGACCCTGCCCAGCGCCATCGCTGGCAAGAGCCGGGAGCGGCAGATGAGATATGGCGCAGATACATCGAGCTGTGGTGCGAGGCTGCTGCTGACACCTCGCTTCGCTTCGACATCATGTCCCATCCTGACCTGGCAAAGAAGTTCGCGTACTTTCCGTCATTTGATCTGGTGCCGTTCTATCAACAGATGGCCGAGGCAGCCCGAGCGGGTGGACGCATGGTCGAGCTCAATACCTCAGGATCGTACTACGCCTGCAAGCAGCCCTTTCCGGCTCCTGATCTGCTTGCAGCGTTCGCCCATGCTGAGGTTCCCTGCACGGTGGGTACTGATGCCCATCTGCCGAAGAACGTTGCCCGTGACATCACCCTTGGGTATCAGTTGATGCAAGAAGCAGGTTACAAGTGCGTGACCGTGCCGACGATTGACCGAGATAGGCGTAGCATCACCTTTGTTTGAAATGCACGCCTGAAGAGGAGCAAGGAGTCTTCCCATGACCAAAGACAAGAAGCACAAGAAGGAGAATGGGGCAGCGTCAAAGGGCGGCAAGCAGCAGAAGAAGGCGGCGAAGGCGCTTGCATCCGCCACCGATGCCATCATCAAGCAGGGTTCGCGCATCCTTGCCAAGTCTGACAAGGCGCTCACGGTGGGGGGATTGGAACGATTCCTCCTGAAGCTGTTCCCTGCCGATACGGCTGAGGACTGGGATCGGTGGGGGCTTTTGGTGGGAGAGTCGGCATGTCCCATCACGAAGGTCGCCATCGCGCTTGATCCTACCGTTGATGCCATTGAGAAGGCCTCTGCGGCTGGAGCCAACGTCCTTTTGACGCATCATCCCGCCTATCTCGAGGCGCCTGATCGCTTCGCACCCGAACGGTCGGTGGCGCTCTGTCCGGGAGCGGGGGTATTCGCCGCCATCAAGCAGGGTGTCGCGCTCATGAACTTCCATACCAGCTTGGATGTCAGCAAGCAGGCGCAGGTGGTACTCCCCAAACTCCTTGATCTCTCATTCACGGGAAAGGTCCTTGCTCCTCTCAAGCAGAACCCTCACCTCGGCTATGGATCCATCTGCAAGGTGAATTCCGATGCCTCCTCGGGAGAGACGCTGGCACACATTGCCGCTCGATGCACGTCGGTGTTCGGTCGCGCACCGAAGGTATGGGGGAACTTCAGTGCCACCGTCAACCGGGTGGTCTGCGTGACGGGCAGCGCTTCCTCTCTGGGAAGGCTGGCGTTTCAAGACGGGATAGACTGCATGGTTTGCGGTGAGCTCAAATACCATGAGGCACTGGAGCTTTGCGAAGCGGGTCTGGCCATCATCGAGTTGGGTCACGATCTCAGCGAGTTCCCTCTCACTGCCCTCCTGGCCGATGCCGCTGCTGGCTATGGACTCTCCTCCGATGAGATCATCATCCTCGATCAAGCGGAGCGATGGTCGTATCCGGAGAGCATTCGTCTCTAGGCCAGTTCCGTTCTCTTCCAGATGCGGGGGTTTGCGTTAGAATTGTTCTATCGCGCCCTCGCTTCTCGAAAGGTGGAACCGTGCAGGCAACTCCCACAGAGATCCAATCGCTTCTTGCAGCTCAGCAAGCTGATTTCGACATCATGCATATGACCCAGGCTCTAGAGGAGCTGCCTCAGCGCCAGGTCATCCTCGATTGCCGCAACAAACGCGCTGCCCTGAAGGACAAGGCCGACAAGGTCGAGGTGCTGAAGAGGGAATCGGTCAAGAAGCGCACTCGCGTGAAGGATGAGGACGCATCCCTCGAGAAGAAGGAGAAAGGTGTCCAGGCTGCCATCGAAGCTGCTGGCGGCGACTATCGCAATGTGGAGGCACGCACCAAGGAACTCGATGGCATCTTCCGCCGTCGCCAGGTGCTTGCCGACCAGATTGCCCAGATTGATGCCGAGCATGCGAAGATCGAGCAGCTGGAGGATCAGGTTTCCCAGGCGATGGAGGCGATAGATGCCTCAGAGGCCGAAGCCACCGATCAGTTCAAGCGCGAGGGAGGGCGCCTCAAGACATCCATCGCCCAAGCTGAAGACAAGAGGGATAGCCTGTTGGATTCCCTTGCCCCTGAGCTTGCTGCAGCATATCGAGAGGCTTCTGAGCGCATGGGATGCGTGGTGGTGGGAAGGCTGGAGAGCAACCGATGCGGGGTGTGCCGCGCGGGGATCGATCAAGGGCGCCTCATAGAACTGCGCACGCAGGCGCCCGTTGCTCACTGTCCTATCTGCAAGCGGCTTCTCATCATAGAGTAGGATTTCGAAAGAAACCGTCCGGTGGTGGTCGTCGTCTTTGCCGCCGCTGCAATCATGGTTCAGTCAACGCAAAAGAGCCCGCAACTGGAATTGCGGGCTCTTCATGCAACGGGTGTTTCTGATGGGGGATTCGCCCTAGGCGCGCTCCACCTTTCCCGCCTTCATGCAGCTGGTGCAGACACGGGCCTTGCGTACATGGCCATTCTTGTCCTTGATGGTGACCTTCTGCACATTGGGCTTGAATACCCTGTTGGTGACACGGTGGGAATGGCTCACGTTGTGTCCGAATGAGGGTTTCTTTCCGCAGACTTCGCATACTTGTGACATAGCTTGCTCCTATTTGCTCTCAGGGTGAACCTGTTTGGTTTGCAACAGCAGCGGTAAACTATATCACATATGTTATCCAAGTTGCCAATGTCATCAGTCTTTCGGTTCTGTGAGGTCAGTTTGCGAGGCCTATCCTTACGCTATACTGATTCCACCGTCTGCGACAGGCAGCCCATTGGTTGCTGTCCAGAGGAACCATGCACATGAGCGCCCTCGGGCCTTTGCAGAGAAAGGAGCATCATGGCAGAGAAGATCGCTGGAGAGCTGCACGTTGCCAATGATGTCCTCGCGGATATAGTGGGTTATGCGGCTTTGGAATGCTATGGCGTGGTGGGTATGACCGCGCCCAATGCGGCAGATGGCTTCGCTAAGCTGCTGCCCACATCGCGCCTGCGTCGCGGCATCGTCGTCACGCCGGAAGAGGAGGGCATCAAGGTCGAACTGTATGTGGTGATCGAATACGGTACCAACATCTCCACTGTTTCCCAGAACCTTTCTGATCAAGTCAAGTTCGCCCTCAATGAGTATGCACAGGTTCCCATCAGCGAGGTGATCGTGCATGTTCAAGATATCAAGGTAAGGTAGCGAAACCCTTCCTTGACTGTTCGGTGACCGACCTTCATGTATGGCTCACGCCTCGCTTTTAGGAGATACACCTCAATGTTGAAGACATATGAACCTGCTCTGATCCTCAATGCCATCGTCAATGCGTCCGCTGCTCTGTCGCAGCGCAAGGAGGAGATCAACCGCCTGAACGTCTTTCCGGTCCCTGACGGTGATACTGGCACCAATATGTCGCTTACCATCGAGAGCGTGGTCAACAATCTGAGAGCCTTGGGTGCCGATGCGGATGGACAGTCCGTGCGCAAGGCCATCATCCAAGGTGCACTCATGGGAGCGCGGGGCAATTCCGGAGTCATCACAAGCCAGATCCTCCGGGGCTTGTGCGAAGGAAGCGAACCATTCGACGCGTTCGATACCGAATCGGTGGCGGCCTCCTTCCAGAAAGCCGAAGAGGTTGCCTTCCAGGCTGTGCGCAAGCCGGTTGAAGGTACTATTCTGACCGTGCTGCGTGATACCGCGAAGGCCGCAAAGGACTCAGCTGCGCTGGGTCTCGATACCGATGCAGCAATGGAGGCTATCGTCTCGGAGGCCTATGCCTCCGTCCAGCGCACGCCAGAGTTCCTTCCGGTACTCAAGGAAAACGGCGTGGTGGACGCAGGTGGTTTCGGGCTTGCCATCCTTCTTGACTCCTTCGCAGCTTCCCTTCTGGGCAAGGCCGCCTTCGAAGTTGAAGACATCTCCTTCGGCGGGGCATTCGGCCCAAAGGTCGAGATCGAGCAGATCAACGACTGGGAGGGCTCTGAATACCGCTATTGCAATGAGTTTTTGGTTGATTCCGACACGCTTGACCCTGAAGAGGCGTTGGATTTCCTGCAGACCATGGGGGACTGCGAACTGTGTGTGGGAGCAACACCGAAGTTCAAGGTGCACGTTCATTCCAATACACCGGATGAGGTTCTCAGGTACTTCCTTGACAGGGGGCAGATATCCGAGGTCCATATCCACAACATGGATCTGCAGTCGCAGGACAGGGCCAGCAAGATAGCTTCCGACCAGCAGCAGCGCAAGCCGCTCGGATTCGTGGCGGTGGCGGCGGGAGAGGGAACGCGCAAGATCCTTGAGAGTCAGGGGGTCGATGTCGTCGTCTCCGGTGGTCAGACCATGAACCCATCCACCAAAGACCTGCTTGAGGCGGTTGGACGGGTGAACGCCGATGCGGTCATCATCCTGCCGAACAATTCGAACATCATCATGGCTGCCGAGTCTGCCTGCACGCTCTCTGACAAGGAATGCGGGGTCGTGCCCACGCGCAGCGTTCCCCAAGCCTTCGCTGCGCTCTTCGCCGTTGATTCCGATGCTGACCTTGAGCAGAATGTCAAAGCCATGGCTGAGGCTGCCTCTGAAGTCAAGACGGGTGAGGTCACCACGGCCATCAAGGATTCGAAGGATTCGACGGGACGGCCCATCTGCCAAGGAGACGTCATCGGCATCGATGATGGCTCCATTGATGCGGTCGCCTCCAACGTGCATGATGCAGTGATGCAGCTTCTGGAGAAGATGGAAGCTGATGAGGCCGACATCATGACGGTTCTTCGCGGGCAGGATCTGCCCGAAGAGGAGCTGGAAGGCCTGGTTGCTTCCATTGAAGAGGCATACCCTGATCTTGAGATTGACATCCAAGACGGAGGTCAGCCGCTCTATCCGGTGGTCTTCTCGCTTGAATAGTCCTTCGCAGCGCACGGCAGACGCCCCGAACCCAGACCGTCTGGAGGACACCCTCCTCCTCAACTCCAAGGTAACCGCTGTCAAGGGGGTGTCTACGGCCCGTGCCCAGGCATTGGCGAAGATCGGCATCCGGTCCGTCCGCGACCTCTTGACTCATTTCCCCCGTCGCTACCTTGACCTTTCCCGTGTCTGTACCATTGTCCAGGCGCCCATTGGAAGCGCATGCACCATTGCCTGTCGGATAGATCGTGTCGTCTCGAAGCGCACCCGGACCAAGCTTTCCATCGTCGAGCTTGATGTCGTGGATGGGACGGGTGTTATGACCGTGACCTTCTTCCATATGCCGTGGTTGGCGAAGAAGCTGAAGCGGGGCATGCGCATCGCCATATCAGGCAAGGTGGTCGATGGGTATGATTTCAAGCAGATGACCAACCCCTATTTCGAAGAACTCGAGTCTGACGGCATCAACGGGAAGGTCTTGGCCATCCATCCTGCCACGGGGAAGCTGACCGCAGGCATCATCAGGAAGATCATCGAAGGCGCCCTTGACATGACTTCGGGTATGTTCGATCCTCTTCCCGTGCAGGTGCGCGCAAGGCGCAATCTCATCTCGCGCGGAGCCGCTCTGGAGCTCATCCATCGACCGCGGTCTATGGCGGATGTTCCCTTGGCGCGGCGACGTCTTGTCTATGAGGAGCTCCTCTGCCTTCAGCTGTATCTGATGCAGCAGGGAAGCAGGGAACCGAAGAGCGGCCATGCCCATCGCCATTGCATCGATGGCCCCCATGTCGAACGGCTTTGCCAGGCGCTTCCGTACCAGCTGACCGGGGATCAAAGACGCGCTGTCGATGAGATGTTCTGCGCCATGGCCTCTCCCAGCGTTGCGGACCACATGGTGCTGGGTGATGTCGGTACCGGCAAGACCATCGTCGCGGCATTCGGCATCGCGGCTGCTGTTGACAGCGAAGGCCAGGCGATGCTCATGGCTCCCACTGAGATCCTGGCTCAGCAACATGGCAGCACGTTGGGTCCCCTCTTCGAGAAAGCCGACATCCGCTGGGCATTGCTCACCGGCTCGACTTCCCTTGCTGATCGGACCCGCATCGTGGAGGGATTCGCTTCAGGTGCCATTGACGTGCTCATTGGAACCCATGCACTCTTGGAGGATGACGTCAGGGCTGAAGATGTCACCTTCGTCGTGATAGACGAGCAGCAGCGCTTCGGTGTGAACCAACGGGCGAAACTGCTTGAGAAGGGGAGCGCGCCCGATGCGCTGTATATGACAGCCACTCCCATTCCGCGCAGCCTGGCGCTCACCCTGTTTGGCAATCTCACCCATTCCTATATTCGGGAAAAGCCCGCAGCGGCTTCGGAGAGGAAGACATTCGTGCTCGAGCGTAGTCAACGTGGCCACGCATACGATGCAGCATGCGAGGCGCTTGACCGGGGGGAGCAGGTGTACGTGGTCTGTCCTTTGGTGGGGAAGGGAGAGGAGAAGGCCGTCAAGCGCGTCGAAGGCGACGAGGATGAACCCTATCACCCCGATGTGCTCATCGAAGATGAGGGCGACTTCGATTCGCCGGATGCCAGATCAGCCATCCAGGAAGCGCGACGTTTGGCTGGAAGCGTGTTTGCGGCCTATGAGGTGGGCCTCTTGCATGGCGCGATGCATTCAGATGAGAAGAGGGAGGCGATGGAGGCGTTTGCATCCGGCGACACTCCCGTGCTGGTCACCACGACGGTCATAGAGGTGGGTGTGGATGTCCCTCAGGCCACCGTGATGATCATCGAGGATGCGGATCGGTTCGGACTGTCCCAGCTCCATCAGCTGCGGGGTAGAGTGGGTAGGGGGAATCTGGATGCCGAGGTGTATCTCATCTCCTCATCCAAGCAGCCAGCTGCTCTCACGCGCCTGGCCGCGCTGGTCGAAAGCGATGATGGATTCGAGATCGCCGGATACGACCTCTCGCTTCGCAGGGAGGGTGACATCCTGGGAAACAGGCAATCCGGCTCGAGTGCCCTCAAATTGGTGAACATCATGAAGGATGCCGATCTGATCGAAGCTGCCCATGAGGATGCCAAGGCGCTCCTTGAAGATGACCCTTCGCTTGAGAAGGATGATGTTGCCGCCCTTGCCCACGAGGTGAGGATGCTGTTTGCTGAGGAAGGAACGGTGAGCGGAGGATGAGTGGAACCCTTCGAATCGTTGCCGGTCGTTTCGGAGGGCGTTCCATCTCCTGTCCCTCTGAGCTTTCCCGTCCCACTGTCGACCGGGTGAGGGAGGCCATTGCCAGTTCGATCGTGAGTCTTCTGGGTGGACTCGAAGGTGTCTCGGTCTGTGACGCGTTCGCGGGATCAGGAGCTATGGGGCTTGAGATGCTGTCTCGAGGTGCCCGCTCATTGCAGCTCTTTGACAAGGAACGCGTTCCCTTGCGGTGTGTGCAGGACAATATCCAGCGTCTGGGAGTGCAAAGTCAGGCGCATGCTGCAAGGCGCAACGTGCTTGTCCAGGGCATCTCCGGTCCGTTCGCACCATATGGCCTGCTGTTGCTTGATCCGCCCTATGCCGAAAGCCCTGATGCCATCTCCTCGTTGGTCCAGCATGCTGCTGATCAGGGATGCTTGGAAAAAGAAGCCCTCATCGTCTATGAGCATGCCGCGGCAGCCGCGGACATCCCCCTTTCTCCTCCGTTCGTCCTGGTGCGTCAGAAACGCTACGGCAAGACGGCGGTGGATTACCTGTCATGGGGCCAATCTGTCTGATTGATTCATTGTCCTTTGAGACTTCGGGGCGTACATGCTAAAATTCCTTTTTTGTTTGACACTGTGCATTCGTGTAAGATGAACCATCCGATTTTGATGCCAAGCTTTCGCGAATAGCCCTTCGCAAAGGCGTTCAAGAAAGGACAGATATGGACGAGACAGGAGTATTGGGGCTTCTTGAGGAGCTTTCCATACTGCTGGAAGACTCTAAGACGGTTTTCGGCAAGAGCAATATGAGGCAGGTTGACATCTCCGCTGCCTTTGAGATCATGGACGAGATCCGAGACATCTTCCCCGGTGAGTTCGCTCAGGCCCGCCAGATCGTGCGCGAACGTCAGGCTCTCCTTGAGGATGCTGAGGATGAGGCGAACAGGCTCATCGAAGATGCCCGCAGTCAAGCCATGACCATCGCTTCCGAACAGGAGATCGTGCGCATCTCCCAGCAGCAGGCTGAGACCATCATGGCCGATGCCCGTGAACTCGAGCGTGAGACGCGTGCAGGAGCGGAAGACTATGCTGATGAGGTCTTCGGTCATGTCGAGCAGAGCTTGGACAACGTTCTCTCGCAGGTGCGGCGGGTTCGCGATCGCCTGAATTCCAATTCCATGAATCCTCGCTGACCATAGAGGTCACCACGTTCGTCACTGAGCCGTCTGCGTCCATCGCAGGCGGCTCATGTTCATTGAGAGGGATGAAGTGAATGAAACCCGTGAAGATCCATATTCCAACTGAACTGTTCGAGCCTGCTGAGATTCGGACCTTCTCAGGAGAAACGTTGCTTGAGAACGTCACCATCGGAGCGGACGTCTATGAACTTCAAGGCCCCTGCACGTGGAATGTGGAGATCACCAATACGGGAGGTGCCTTTCTCGTACGCGGAAGCGTGCAGGCTGAAGGGGTTTGTGATTGCGCTCGATGCCTCGCACCGGCCCATGTTTCCTTTGATGGGGCCATCGAAGGCTATTTCGTGGTCTCGTCCGACGAACAGGACGAGGAGCTGGAAGGGGATGAATATGAATTCCTTCCCGAGGACCATGATATCGATATTGCTCCTTTGATCCTGCAGGGATTGATGCTCGACGCTCCTCTGCAGCCGCTTTGTCGGGATGATTGCAAGGGAATATGCCCACAGTGCGGCCAAGACTTGAACGAAGGCAGTTGCGGATGCGCCTCCAAGCCACATGCGGATGCCATGAATCCCTTTGCTGTCCTGAAGGATCTGAAGCTGTGACCTTCGCATCTTGTCTGAGCGTTGATGCGAAGGTCGGGGAAAGCGAAAGACCGGAACGGGCTGGGTGATCCATTGCGCTAAATCTCCTTGAACCATGCATGATGCTTTGCTAGAATCAAACGTCGCGTGTCAATCAGTTTATGTGCCAAGGCTTCCCATTGCAGGGAGCTGCCTTGGGCTGAAGGATCAAAAAGGAGCAAAGATATGGCAGTACCTAAGCAGAAAATGGGTCGCATCCGTACCCACAGGCGTCGCAGCCTTCATGACAAGATCGCAACCCCTTCTCGCTCCACATGCCCGCAGTGTGGTGAAGTCAAGCTTCCTCATCGGGTATGCTCGAACTGCGGCTTTTACAAGGACCGCGAAGTAATCGAGACAGACTAGCCATTCGAAGTCCAAGCTGCATCAAGCTTTCTTGGAGTTCACTGCATTGGCTTCACAGGTAACATTATCGGTAGATGCAATGGGGGGCGACAACGCCCCCGATGTTGTTATAGAAGGTGCCAGACGCGCGCTTGAAGAGGATCCAGACCTGCGCATACTCCTCTGCGGGACTGAGTCTGCCATCGCTTCGCTGGGTCGTGAATCGGACCGGTGCATCGCCGTGCCCACCACACAGGTCATTTCCATGTCCGAGCATCCAGCTGCTGCGGTTCGAAAGAAGAAGGATTCCTCCATCGTCCGCGGATGCAAGCTGGTGTGTGAGGGGCAGGCGCAGGGCTTCTTCTCGGCAGGCTCGACAGGAGCATGCCTGACGGCTGCCACGCTTGTCATGGGCAGGCTCAAAGGCGTGAAGCGTCCCGCATTGGGCGTTCTCATTCCCGCCTATGAGCGCCCGACGTTCTTGATCGACGTGGGTGCGAATGCCGACTGCAAGCCTGACTACCTCGTGCAGTTCGCCCGGATGGGCGTTGTCTATCTGCAGTCCATTCTGGGGGTGGCGCATCCCCGTGTGGGACTTTTGAATATCGGCGAGGAGGACACGAAGGGTTCGTCCTTCGCCTTGAGCGCCTACGCTGCCCTTTCCAAGCATGTTTTTGAATTCGCAGGCAACTGCGAAGGGGGCGATCTGGTCCAAGGCAGATTCGATGTGGTGGTCACCGATGGCTTCACGGGCAATGTCTGTCTGAAAACCATTGAAGGCACCTCCAAACTCATCTTCAGGCATCTGAAGCATGCATTGACATCAAGCCTTTCCGCGAAGATGGGCGCACTGCTTGTCAAGGGTGATCTGTCCGCCCTGAAGGAGGAACTCAATCCTGATCGATTCGGCGGTTCCCCTCTTCTGGGCGTGAAGGGTGTCTGCATGGTGGGTCATGGTTCCTCCAATGCTCAAGCCATCAAGAATGGCATCCTGGCCGGATGCGCGCAGGTACGCGAGGGCGTTCCCCAAAGAATCGCTGACGCGCTGTCAACCACGCCCCCGTCCGCGTCAACGGAGAGTGAATAAGCCATGTCCTTGACGCAGGAACAGGAATCGAAACTCTCCTTGGCCCAGAAGGTCGTCCAGCATGATTTCAAGGACAGCTCCCTCATTCTGGCCGCCATCACCCATCCTTCCGCCACTGAGGGCAAATCGGTGAAGTTCTCCTACGAGCGCCTGGAATTCCTCGGGGATTCCATCCTTGGCGCCATTGTGGCCTCCATCGCCTTCCATCGCTATCCCAATCTTGACGAAGGTGGTCTGACGCGTATCAAGGTGTCCTTGGTGTCAGGGTCAAGTCTTTCGGAAACGGCTGCGGAACTCGGTTTCGCTGATATCATCGTCTTCGGATCCTCCGAGACGGGCACAGGTCGTCGAGGGTTGCATTCGGCCCTTGAGAATGTCTATGAGGCCGTTGTCGCCGCCCTCTATCTTGATGGGGGAATCGAATGTGCGCGGGCCTTCGTCGAGCGGACCTTGGTTCCCCGGATGTCCATTGATCTTGCCCGTGAACCCGAAAATCCCAAGAGTGCGCTGCAGGAGAAGCTTCAGGTGGATGGCATAACGCCCACCTACAAGCTGGTTGAGACCCAAGGCCCACCCCATGATCGCACGTTCATCTCGCAGGTCTATGCGGGGGATCACGCGCTTGCGCAGGGAAGTGGGCGTACGAAGAAGGAAGCTGAGAGCCAGGCGGCGAAATCGACCTTGGCCCGTTTGGGAGAATTCTTCGGGTTGGGTCTTGATGAGGATGCTCGTCGTGCAAAGGCTGATTCCGCCAAGCGTGCCAAAGCTGACAAAGCCGCCGCCAAGGCCGAGAGGGATGAGGCGTATCGGCGTGCCAAGGAGGCACGGGTGCAGGAACGCAAAGAGCAGAAGATGGCAAAAGAGGCTGCCAAGAAGAAGCAGGGCTAGCCCATGTTCCTGAAGACGCTTTCCCTCCGAGGCTTCAAATCATTCGCTGACAAGGTGACGCTCAGGCTGGAGCCAGGCATCACGGCTGTGGTTGGCCCGAACGGCTCTGGCAAGTCGAATATCTCCGATGCGGTGCTTTGGGTGCTTGGTGAGCGGAACGCCAAGAATCTTCGCGGTCAAGCCATGGAGGACGTCATCTTCTCAGGTTCTTCTGCCCGAAAGCCCACATCCATGGCTGAAGTGGAGTTGGTGCTTGACAACACCGACCGCACACTCCCCGTGGACTTCGACGAGGTATCCATCGCGCGTCGCATGTATCGCAGTGGTGAAAGCGAATATCTCATCAATGGTGTCGTGTCGCGACGGATGGACGTGCTTGAGATTCTCCATGATTCCGGCTTGGGTTCAGGAACGCACTCCATCATCTCGCAAGGCGCACTCGATTCCGTCTTGCAGTCAAAGCCTGAGGACAGGCGGGCGCTCATCGAAGAGGCGGCTGGCGTACTCAAGCACAAGCAGCGCATGGCCAAAAGCGCTCGCAAGCTTGAACGTATGAGCGTTCATGTTGACCGAGTGGGAGACATTGCAGCGGAGGTGGGTCGCCAGCTGGGTCCGCTTGAGCGCAAGGCGAAGCGTGCCCTGCAGTTCACCGAACTGTCACAGGAGCTTGCGCAGCTCAAACTGGTGCTTGCAGTGGATGACCTGCGCACGCTCAAGGCAGAGCATGGCCGCATTGCCGAGCGCGAGACAATGTCTGAGCGCCAATGCGAAGCCGATCGGGTGAGCATTGAAAAGCTCGATGCTGAGATATCAGAGCTTCAGGACAAGATTCGCGAGGACAGTCTTGATGTGAGCAAGCTGTCGAAGAGCTACCAGCAGGTCACCGCAGCGGCTGAAAGGCTCGATTCCACTTCCTTGCTCATGAGGGACCGCAGACGTGCGGCTTTGGCTCGCGCCTCTGAGCTGGAGGTGCATATCGAGCAGACGGCAGGGGCGATAGAGCGTGCTCAGGCCAAGCTTGCCAGCACGGAAAGCCAGGCCAAGCAGGACAAGGCTGCCGCTGCGGAAGCGGCTTCAAGAACGGCGTCATTGTCGGAGCAGGTATCCATGCTGTCTTCTGCCATCACGAAAGCGCAGGATCAATCCAGGGAAGCGTCCGCCGCAGTCACTGCGCTGCAGGATGAGGAGCGCATTCTCCGCGAAAGGCTTGCTCAGGCAAAGGAACTCCTGGCCAACAGCAATGCGCAGATCAAAGTCATAGAAGGCCACAAGGCCGAGCTTTCCATCCAGATAGACCGTCTTTCCGCCGATGCACGCATCGCGCAGGCAGAGGCTCTGGCTGAAGAGGAGGCATTGGCGGCTCTCGACGAACAGGAGAAGGCGGCACGCAATCTCGTGGGCAGCTGCATGCAGGCACGCGAAGAGGCTCGACGCGCGGCAGAGGAAGCCGCCTCCCAGGAGCGGTCGCTTCTGACCCAGATCGAGGCCTTGGAGCAGATCGAGGCCACTGAGGGGTCTGCCAGCTCTGAGGCAGTGCAGAAGGCCGCTTCTGCACTCGCGGAAGGGGGAAGCGTCTCCATACCTCTCTCGCATGTGGTGAAGGCGCCTCAAGAGCTTGAATCGTTGGTGGAGGCTCTTCTGGCAACTGATCTTTCTGCCCTGGTGGTCCAAGGTCCCGGCGAGGTCCAGCTTGCCGCATCGGCGCTTCAGGATGATCAGACCGGGGCGGTTGCATTGGTGATGACCAATGACGGGATGCGGTCTCAGAAGGTTGCATCAACCTCGTTGGAATCGGCCTCTTTTGAAGACGGGCGTCTCGTTGACAAGCTGTCGATCGATTCCGGCTACGAGGATGCCATCACGGCTCTTCTGGGAGACGTCATACTCTGCCAGACGCTCTCGGAGGCGCTTGAGCTTCATTCCCAGGACAAGGTGGGTCTCCGATTCGCCACGCTTGATGGCGATATCGTCTGTCCAAGTGGAAAGGTGATGCTCTGCGCTCGGGCAAAGGGGGCGGAATCGGGTGTGCTGTCCCGTCTTCGCCGCATAGAAGAGCTCAAGTCATCTCTCATGCAGGCGAAGGATTCGACGGCGCGGGCATCTGCGGAGGCCCAGCAGGCCGAGGAATCTCTCATGCGCGCCCAGACGGAAAGCCTTGAGCTCAAGGAGAAGCTTGCTTCCCTCAAGGGAAGCGCGGCGGGAGCAAGACAGGCTGCCGATGCGACTGCCCAGAAGCTTTCCTCCATCACGCGTGAGCTTGAGGCCCTTGAGAAGACCTTGGCGGAGGAGAGCGGCACTGCGCAGGCCGCCCTTCCTGATATCCAGCAGATCGAGGCAAGGCTTGAGCAGATCGCTTCGGACATGACCGCCAAAAGGACGGCTTTGGATCAGATTGAAGAGGAATTGATTCCTCAGAAGGAAGAGTTGGATACCGTCTCGGCAAAGCTTGCCGAGGCACGATTGGAATCAGCGAAGCTCTCTGAGAGGAGCACCTATTCAGAGCGCGTCATCCAAGGAGCGCTTCAGGAATTGGAGGCGTTGCGCGAAGGCAAGGAGGAAGACGGCAAGGTGCTTGTGGCAAAACAGCAAAGCGCCCTGAGGCTTGAACCCCTGCTCGCCCTCGTCGACATCGTGGCTCAGGCAGCGCGACGCAGCATGCGTGCCCTTGAAGATGCCTCATCATCTGCGAAGAGCTCGACGGATTCCCTTCATGCAAGGATGCAGCAACTGCGTGAGGAAGCGCGTCACGCACAGGATGCCTACGATGGAGCCTCGGAGGCGCTTGCTGCCATTCGGGTGGACAAGGCCCGCGCCGAGATGCAGGTCCAAGCTGCAGTCACGGTCATCACGGAGGATTGCGGCACCTCATTGGAAAAGGCGCTCATGACGCCGACTCCTCAGGACCGTGCCGTTGTCGAAGAGGAATCCTTCCGCTTGACGAGGCGTATTTCAAACTTGGGTACCATCAACCCTGATGCCGCCCAGGAATACGAAGAGCTCAAGGTGCGCCATGATTATCTCCAGAAGCAGCTTGCCGACATGCGCAGCGCCGCCCGTTCGCTTTCTCGCATCAATCGCGTCATCGAAGAGCGTATGAAGGACGACTTCGCCCATACCTTCGAAGAGGTGAATGAGAACTTCCAGCAGATCTTCTCAGCGCTGTTCCCGGGCGGGAACGCCTATCTCAGCCTTGATCATCCCGAGGACATCGAGGAGGCGGGCATTGAGGTGAATGCCCAGCCTGCAGGCAAGCGCATCACCAAGATGTCGCTGATGTCCGGTGGCGAAAAGTCCCTGACGGCGCTTGCGCTTCTGTTCGCGCTGTACAAGACGCGCGCCACCCCCTTCTACATCCTTGACGAGGTTGAGGCTGCGCTTGATGACTCCAACCTGCGCCGCCTCATCGGCTATATCGAACAGATGCGGTCAACCACCCAGCTCATCATGATCACCCATCAGCGGCGCACCATGGAAATGGCTGATGTGCTGTTCGGTGTGTCCATGCAGGCTGATGGCGTGACCAAGGTGCTGTCGCAGAAGCTGGAGGATGCGCTTCGGAGCAAAACGTCTTAAGATGAAGCAAAGCCCTGGCTTCAAGAGGTTCTGATCCAAGGAGGACGCATGGGTGTTTTTGAACGCATGACGCACGGTCTCGCGAAGTCCCGTGACAAGTTCAAGGAAAGCATGAACGTCCTTTTGCGACGGGGACCTGAACTTGATGATGGCTTTTGGGATGACTTGGAAGAGACGCTCATCTTAAGCGATATCGGCGGTGCTGCTTCGTTTCAGATCGTGGAGAACCTCCGGGAGAAGGCGACGCGTCTTGCGCTGCCTGATTCCTACGCCGTCCTCGATCTGCTCAGTGAGGAGATCGAGTCTTCCTTCGCCTCGGGAGGCGAGGATATCCTCAATGGAAACGAGGCTGTCATCCTCTTCGTGGGCATCAATGGTACGGGCAAGACCACCACGGTCGGCAAGCTGGCCCATGAGGCAACCAAAGCCGGGCGCAAGGTCATCTTGGGATCTGCCGACACCTTCCGCGCTGCCGCCATTGAGCAGCTGCAGGTGTGGGCGGACAGGGCTCAGGTGCCCATCGTCACGCGGGAGCGCGGCTCTGATCCGGCCAGCGTCTGCTTCGAGACCATAGAACGGGCTGAACTAGACCAAGCTGATCTGGTGCTTATAGACACGGCGGGGCGTCTCCATACCTCCGATGACCTCATGCGCGAACTTGAGAAGGTTGTCGCGGTGACCAGGAGGCGCTCGAAGATGCCGGTATACACGGTGTTGGTCATTGATGCAACCACCGGGCAGAATGGTCTGCAGCAGGCACGGGAATTCGACAAGGCCCTTGACCTGGATGCACTCATCCTGACGAAGCTGGATGGCAGTGCCAAAGGCGGTATCTCGCTTGCTATCTCCCACGAGTTGGGACTGCCCATCATCAAGGTGGGGGTGGGGGAGTCCATCGACGATCTCCGCGATTTCAGCGCATCTGATTTCGTAGCTGCCCTCATCGGCGATTTCGAGGAGGCTGACCTTGCGGAAGATGCCTCCGAAGATGGTTCAGGCGATGACGCCCGTAACGCAGAAACCTCAGACCGTGGCGTCCGTAGTGCAGACATCAGCCTGCCCGCGGAAGAGACGGCGGATGATCGTAGCGCAGACTCCAGCCTGCGTTCTGAAGAAGACTCTGCATCAGACGCAGAACCCCAGACGATGTCCTGGGCTGAATTCGTCGAGATGGATGATGCGCGCAAGGCGGCCGAGCCTGCGAAGAAGCACTTCTGGGAGAAATGGTGATATGGGGACGTGGACGCTGTCCCATTTCGTAGGGGCGGATTCTTAATCCGCCCGATATAACAATGGGTGGTGTTCGCGGAGGGGCCGTTGTCTCGGGGTGTCGTTCGTGTCCACATGAGGGTCTCGCCTTGGCATCGGACTGGCGAAACCCATGATGGGGTATATCATGGGTTTCTGGTCCTGCTGAATCGGCCTCAACCCCTCACGGGGCGAACCTCTTCATTCCCCTTTGGCTTGACCTCCGCTCCGCATGCTTCGTATGACGGCTTCCGCTACCTGAACCTCTCATTCGGTGCCCAACTGAAAGAAGGCCTCTTGATTCTGAATGGATTCTGTAGCGCAGACTTTAGTCTGCGGATGTGATTCTTGCAATGGGACAAAGGCTAAAGCCTTTGCTACGGGTTCAACGAAATTGACATGACTGGGCTTATTGGATTCTCGGCCTGACATAGGCTATCCTTGTGCTTCTGAAAGATCGTGCCGGCAAAGGAGCGGGCTTCATGCTTGAGAATCTGTCACAGCGTCTGCAGGGTATCTTCTCGGGACTCAAGAGCAAAGGACGTTTGACCGAAGAGGATATCAATGCTGCCATGCGGGAGATCCGCTTGGCTCTTCTTGAGGCAGATGTCAACTTCAAAGTGGTGAAGGCATTCGTTGCACGCACCAAGGAACGCTGTCTCACCGCGGAGGTGATGGATTCGCTCACTCCTGCTCAGAACGTGGTGAAGATCGTGCTGGATGAGCTGACTGATCTTCTGGGTCAAGAGCAGGCACGGCTCAAGCTCTCTGGCAGGATACCAAGTGTCATCATGCTGGTGGGGCTTCAGGGTTCTGGCAAGACCACTGCTTGCGCCAAACTGGCCTATCGTCTGAAGCAGGAAGGGCATTCACCCCTGCTTGTGGCCTGTGACGTCTATCGGCCTGCTGCCGCAGACCAGCTTCAGACCTTGGGGTCTGAGATAGGGGTACGGGTCTTCCGTGAAGATGGTGAAGACCCGGTGAAGATCGCAACGGATGGCATCCAAGATGCCATTGACAATCTGCGCGATGTGGTCATCGTCGACACGGCTGGACGACTCCATGTGGACGAGGCGATGATGGATGAGGCCGCTGCCATCAAAGACGCGGTCAATCCCGATGAGATTCTCATGGTGGTTGATGCGATGACGGGTCAGGATGTCGTGGGTGTCGTTACCGCATTCGCCGACAAGGTCGATTTCGATGGCGTCATCATGTCCAAGATGGATGGCGATGCGCGTGGCGGCGGTGCCCTGTCCGTGCGCGAGGTCACCGGCAAGCCCATCAAGTTCATCTCCTCTGGCGAGAAGCCTGATTCTCTGGAGGAATTTCATCCTGATCGCATGGCCAAGCGCATCCTCGGGATGGGGGATGTGGTTTCTCTCATCGAGAATGCGGTGCGGGTGCAGCAGGCCGAGGAAGAGCAGATGGAGGCTGAGGAGCTCGCTCGAGGCAATCTGACCCTGAACGACTTCATCACCATGAACCGTCAGGTCAAGAAGATGGGCGGCATCTCTAAGCTGGTTTCAGCACTGCCTGGCGGTGACAAGATGCTTGGTGAGGGGCAGGTGGACGAAGGCGCTTTGGACGATATGGAGATCATCATCAACTCCATGACGAAGGAGGAGCGCATCCACCCGGATGTCCTGAATGCGGGACGTCGCAAGCGTATTGCGGCAGGAGCGGGTGTTACCGTGACCGATGTCAACAATCTCATGAAGAAGTACAACGAAACAAAGAAGATGGTCAAGAAGATGACAGCTGGCCTTTCTCAGCACTCCTCGCGGGGTAAGAAGGGGAAGAAGGGCAAGAGGCGCAAGGGTGGCATGCCTGGGCTTGGTGGCATGAGCATGGGAGATATCCGTCGCCTGCAATCCATGATGAAGGACATGTGATCTGCAAGGTTCCCAAGCGTTTTCCCGTCGGTAACGGTTTCTCATGGCTGCAGAGCCCCAAGCGTGGTGCGCGCTATGTTCTTCTCGAGCGTACCACACGGGAAAAGGAGCCATACGATGCTGACCATAGGATGTCATCTCTCGAAGCGCGAAGGGTACCTCTTCATGGCGAAAGAGGCCACTTCCATCAATGCGAACACGTTCCAGTACTTCACGCGCAATCCTCGTGGAGGCGCTGTGTCGAAGGCGGATCCAAAGGATATCGCCGCTTTCAAAGCATATGCAGACGAGCATGGCATCTCTCAGGTCTGCGGATACGCGCCGTACGACGTGGAACCTGCGAACCCAGATCTTTCGAAGAAGGATTTCACGCTCATGGTCATGGCACAGGATCTGGCAACTCTGAGAGAGATACCTGTTGATTACTATCTGATCCGCCCGGGCAGTGCTCCGGGAATCAGTGCGGATGAAGCCATTCGCAACGTTTCTGATGCCCTCAACAAGACCATCACGGCCGAGCAGCCAACGAAGGTCCTCATTGACACCATGGCAGGGGAGGGTCATCAAGTAGGGTATACCTTTGACCAGCTTGCACAGATGGTCAAAGGCGTTGACGCAGCGAACAAGGTGGGTGTTTGCATGGACACCTCTGCTGTTTGGGCCGCTGGCTATGACATCAAATCAGATTTGGATGGCGTGTTGGATGAGTTCGACGAGAAAATCGGTCTTGACAAGCTGTACTGCTTCCATCTGAATGATTCGAAGGAGGAACTTGGCAGCCGAGTGGACAGGCATGCTCCCATAGGGGAAGGTGTCATTGGCTTTGAAGCCCTTGCTGCCATCACGAATAATCCTCGCCTGCAAGGTCGTGCGTTCTATCTGGAAGAGCCTCATTCCACGTTGGTCACCTATGAACGGGATGTAGCTCGCTTCCAGAAGGCGTACCAAGGATAGCCGGACAAGGGTAATCCGAAGATTCAATCGCGCATGCATGACATATGCCAGGCAAGGGGCTGCAGGAGGGTGCAGACCCTTGCGCCATGGACTCTGACATCGTCTTACACAAACGGCAGGGTTTTCGCTGCGTTGCTCTCTTCGACGAAGGAACTAGGGGCATATCCAAACGTGTAGTAGTCATGGATGCCTTCAAGCTCTTCCGGGGTTGCTCGGTAGTAAGAATGCATTATCAGCAACTCCCCGGTAGCGTAATCCCACTTGCTCCATGCGATGGCGCTGTGGTATCCCGTGCCGCTTTCCCCTGTCTCGGTATCAGTCCATGAGTCCGAAAGCATTGGTACCAGCGAATCGGTCAGAAGCTCAGGGGCTTCCCCTTGAGGAAACCATCCATAGGGCTTGAGGGCGAATGTAACGGTCTGATCATCGATTTCCCAGCGTGCAAGCTCGTATCCACCGAAATCCGTGAGGGGAATCTTCGCTTGCGGTTGAGTGACGTCTATGTCAATACGCGCATCCTGGTTCTCGTGAGCGCAATCCATAGGAGTGAAGGTGACGCTTCGGGCCTCAGGGCTCAAGCCAGCCAATTCGATGATCAATGCTTCTTCTGCGCTTGTGCCCTGACCGTCTCCGGCATCCACTTCATAGAGAACGTTTCCTGTGTCATCGGTTATCTTCAGATAGGCTGGATTGATGGCAGAATCTGGAATGCCTGACACATCCTGTCCATCATCGGTCACCCAGCTGGTCTCGTCATTGCGCGAGACCATCACGCAGGCCAGCTCAGATGACGTGAAGCGTTCTATTCCCAGCACCCTTTCACCCTGCTGGGTAGCGAAGGAGACCTCTTGGGATCCGAGCTCTTTGGGGGCGGCAACCTCAGCGAGATCGAGTCCGAATGCGAAGGCGGTCTGGGATGACTCCTCGTTCCATGACCACCCAGCAATGGACAGCTGGACCTCATCGCCCATGGTGCTTTCAGGGGTCAGGCGCATGAGGCATTTGATATCGTCATCTTCCTGATAGGCATCCAAACGTCTCACGTCGCCACTGCAGGTGGAGCCATCAGCGTTGGTGAGCGTATAGGACAGGATGGGCATGAGAGACTGGAGCCTTGACCATTCGTTTTCTTGAGAGTCCTCATAGAGCGAGGCCTTCTCCAGGTCGAATCCCCCCTCTTGGTGCAGGGTGAGGTAGAGATTGGCCACATTGCGGTCGCAGGAGATGCTGTCAAGCGTCATCTGCATGCCATCGATCGTGGCAGTCTGTCCGACAGATGCACTGAGGGATCGGGCTCCCGCTTCCATGCTGCTGAAAACGGGAAGATTCTGCTGACTTGCGAAGAACTCACCGTTACCTTCCTCCATCTTGATGAGGTTCGAGGCAGCGAAAGCCGCTCCGCAGATCAGGGTGGAGGCAAGGGCTGCGGCCAGGATGACCGTCTTCCTGCTGTTTCTATGCGCTTTGATGGGTTTCTCCTGAGGAATTTTTCCCAAGGCGGCGTAGGTCCTCTCAAGCCTTGCCTGCACTTCTTGGGGAAGAGGGCCCGCATCCAAGGCGTCAGTGATCCTTGAGGCCCATTCATCATCAGAGGGAATCGGTGTCTTTGCATGGTTGTTCATGAGATCAACTCCTTTCTTGGAGTATCAGCAACTGAAGGATCGTCTTTTGCCTGATCCGCCTTGAGATAGGCATCCTTGAAACGTGCTCGCGCACGACAGAGGCGTGTTCGGGCAGCCCCTTCGGCTATCCCCATTGCAGCAGCGATTTCCCGCAGGCTGAGATCATTGACATAGAACAGGACCAGGATCGCTCGGTCGCTTTCATTCAAAGAGGCCAAGGTGGCAGTGGTGTCCAGCTTGCGGATAGCGTCCTCAACGGTGGGGAAGGGTCGGATGTTGAGTGGTGGGCCTTCGGCATCCGGCTTGTTGCACTCTTCTGAGGATAGGTCTTCGAAAGGAATAACCCGCTGTCTGCTGCGTTGCTCGTCGAAGCAGGTGTTCAGCAGGATGCGTACAAGCCACGTGCTCAGACTGCTCTTTCCTGCAAAGGAAGGCAATGTGCGCCAAGCCTTTATGGCTGTCTCCTGTAACGCATCCGCGGCGCTGTACTCATCTTGGAGGACCGCTTGAGCCGTTCTCCACAATGCAGGCGCATGTTGTTGGAAGAGAACGGCGAAGGCATCAGCGTCCCCAGATTGAGCCCGTTGCAAAAGGGTCTTCACGTTTTCAGCTCCTTTGCCTTTGCATCAGGCAAATTCCCTGCCGGCGAAGGGTCTTTGCTTTGAATGGTACATCCATTAGACGGCGGCAACGGCAAAAACGTTACTGAGCTCTGAGGTGATCCCTATCCAATAACGCTTCGACTACAGCTCGCTGCTTCATTGATCCATCTTCCCGGTCAATTCCATAATCGGCTTCAGACGAAAGTTGCAGGGGAGCGGAGGCTTTGGAAGGCATATGCCGCAATCGATCCATATAGAGCATCGCAGTTATGCATCCGCAGACACCCACACGCAGATCCAGGCAGTCTTCTGGATGGATGACGAGGTCTTTGGAGGTGAAAGGCCGCGGGCCGTCATACAGCTGATACATGGAATGGGCGAGCATATGGGCCGCTATGACAGATTCGCACGATACTTGGCAGGACTTGGCTACTTGGTCTGTGGAAACGATCATGTAGGGCATGGCCGCACCGCCGGCAGCGAGGAGAGATTCGGACTGCTTCCCAAGAAGCATCCCGTTGAAGTGATGGTCAACGATGTCGAGCAACTGCGTGGATTCGTCTCTGCTGATCTGTGTGGGTTGTTCGGTTCTGGCCAAGTGCCTTATTTCATGTTCGGGCATTCGATGGGATCTCTCATCCTGCGATGCTATCTTCCGAAGCATGGTGATCAGATCGATGGTGCCATGATCTGCGGAACGACCATGCCAAGCAAGCTCCTCTCCGGAATAGGAGTCCTCGCCTCGAAGACGTTGATAGCCCTCGAAGGCCCTGATGCCAAAAGCGCCTTCCTGCATCGGATGGCCTACGGGGTCTATTCCAAGAAGATACCGCATGCGCGCACGCCTTTCGACTGGATCTCAAGCGATCCGGACGAAGTAGATGCCTTCATCAACGACGAAGGCACGGGCTTCATGTTCTCCGGGACGGTGTACCTTGCCCTGACCGAAGCTGCATTCGATGCGGCTCGGAAGCACGCGTTCACAGCTGTTCCGAAGGCGCTTCCCCTTTTGCTGGTAGCAGGCGATGAGGATCCGGTGGGAAACTTCGGACGCATGGTGGAAGCCTGCGGGAATCGATATCGGAAAGCAGGGGTCGAGAGCGTGACGGTGAAGCTCTATGGCGGTATGCGACATGAGATATTGAACGAGATAGGCAGGGAAGAGGTGTTCTCTGATGTGGTCTCGTGGATGAGGGAGGTTGACGTTGAACGCAAGGCAGCGGCATTGAAAGCCCGAGGATGCGATTGAGAAGTTTGAGCACATGCATGACCACGCAGCGAAATGAAGGTGGGAGTCGAATGTCACAGGTTGAAGGGAACGTTGCAAGACGCACCTTGAGGAGCACTGTGCGTCCCGTAGTTGAAAAGGACTCTCCGCAGGAGTTTTCAAAGGAGGCGTTGGAGCAGATGAGCAGCGTTAGTGTGGAGGATTTCGAGTACCCTTCGTGGGATGATCACAGCATGGTCCATGGCTGCCTTTGGAGTCCTGCGCAGCACCCCAAGGCCATCGTGCAATTGATACATGGGATGTCTGAGCATATCAGCCGCTATGATGAGTTCGCGCGCTATCTTGCAGCATCGGGCTTTGCGGTCTTCGGACACGATCATATCGGGCATGGCCATTCGGCATTCAGTGAAGAGGAACTGGGCCATATGCCTCCAGAAACAGGGGCGGATGTGCTCGTCGAGGACGTGGATACGATGCGGCGTATCGCCTGTGAGAGTTTTCCGGGGGATTTGCCGTACTTCATGTTCGGCCATTCCATGGGCTCTTTCACCTTGCGCGTGTATTTGACTCGCCACGGGGAGGGGGTCTCGGGCGCGATACTCTGCGGAACGGGCAATGAGCCTGTGGTGCTGTCCATGGCGGGGAATGTTTTGGCGCGCATGGGTGCGCGCTTTCGCGGAGAGGCATCGAAGAGCAATCTCATACATTCCCTTGCTGACGGTGCTTTCGTAAGGCAGGTGGAGGACCCAGAAACGGAATACGATTGGATCTCAGTCGATCGCGACAACATTGATGAGTTCTTGTCTGATGATCTGAATGGGTTTCAGTTCACCTATGGCGGCTACGCCTCATTGACGAAGCTTGCGCTGCGTGCCGCGAACCTTGACTTGGCCAAGCAGATACCTGAGGATCTCCCGGTTCTGTTCGTGTCGGGAAGTGAGGACCCCGTTGGAAACAAGGGCGATGGCGTGATAGAGGCCGCAGATCTTCTCATCAAGGCCGGCGTGAGGGATGTGCAGATGATCCTATACGAGGGAATGCGCCATGAGATACTTAATGAGGCTGGACATCAAGTGGTCTTCGAAGACATCCTTGACTGGATCTGCCAGCATGAGTCAAGGGGACGGTTCTCTTGACTCATTTTCTCCTCGTAAACCCTTTCCACGGTGTTACGATTCAACCCTGTCAAACGCGCGATCTGGCGAATGGAAAGGCCTTTTGCTCGGAGTTCTTCGATGATGCTGTTCTGACTTTCTCTCCCCATATCGCAAAGCTGCTGGCACTGATCGATACCTGCCAGAGCACAAATGGTCTTTCTGGCTTCGGCATCGCTTATCCGATGCGGATCTTCGAAGCCGCAGGAAAAGCCCGGGTTTTGATCCGCTTCGACCAGTTCGCGAAAGGCGCTGATGGCCGAGTCCGTCTCATTCGAGAGCATCGAAAGCGCGAATTCTGTGTCCGTGACGAAGGGCGTTTCAGTGTACTCGTCGTAGCTGGTCCACTCATCGACCTTCCCTCCGACTTCAAGCGGATTTCTGTGGATGTATCGCAAAGTGGCGAGGAAGTAAGCGTCTTCATCGACGGGCTTGCTCTTGTATCGGTCTTGGAACAGGTAGCCGTTGCGATCGTATTTGCGAGCGTAATGGCTGGAATAGCTCAGCTGCAGCTTCTTCATCATAGTGGCAATCGTGACAAGGTCTGCCTTCACGAGAAGATGGACATGGTTGCCCATAATGCACCATGCATAAAGCGAGAACCCGCATTCGCTCTTGTAGCGTTTTAATCTCTCGAGAAAGGTTTCTCTGTCCTCGTCATCGTAGAAGAGCTGGACCTGATTGATTCCGCGTATCATCACATGGTAGATGTCGGATTCGCTCTTGCGCCTTGGCATACGTGGCATGTCGCATCACCTCCGGTAGGACGATAGATCGAGAGGCTGAGTGAGTCAAGAGAACCGTCCCCTTGACTCCTTGACTCACTGCTCTCCAAGTGCAATTTCATTCAAGAGCAACAACGTATAGAAGGCTATCCTGTTCTTGAAAGGAAAGACCTTGCATGAACGAAACTTGCATTATCAAGCCCCTGTTGCTTTTCAAGGGAGAACGCAGAACATACAGCGGCATCCTGCAGCCATTCGCTAATCATGCCCATGATCATTACGTCTTCGGTATCGTCCGTGAAGGCGAGCGTGATCTTGCTCTCAATGGAGAGCACCTGAGTATAAAGAGGGGTGATTCTCTTGTGTTCAACCCTGGCGATGTGCATGGCTGCACCCATGCGAGCGAAAGCCCTTTTGCCTATGACAGTTTCACGGTTGGAGCGGAACTCTTCGACGGCGAGAGGTTCGGCTTTCCGAGCAAAGGGGATGATTCGCCTTGCAAGCAGCTCGAAGAAGTGTTCTGCCTGTTCGACAAAAACCTAGAGAACGATGCCTTGGAGGCTTTTGCGGTTTTCGGACAAATGCTTGTTGCAAAGTTCGATAGAAACCATGCGAATCCCAAGCACGAAAAAGCTGCGAGGGGTCTTTATGCGCATATGATCGGACATCTTGCAGAAAGGACTTGCGTGGAGGCTTTCGCAGAGAACGAGGGCATCTCCGCCTATGCGCTCATCCGCGCGTATAGGCATGTTTTCTCCCTCACGCCGATCCAGCATCAGCTGGCACTTCGCGTGGATGCGGCATGCGAGCTTCTGGCGAAGAGTGCAAATGCATCAGATGCGGCAGCCGAACTGGGATTTTCCGATCAGGCTCATCTGACACGCGAATTCAAGAAGCGCATCGGGTGCACGCCCGGTGCCTATGCCGCGATGCATAAGGCGGGATCGTACTGCAAATGAAATACCACTTCGCTGCGCTTTTCACCATCTTCGTATGGGGTATCACCTTCGTTTCCACCAAGGTGCTCTTGATGGATATGTCCCCCCTGTGGATACTGTTGTTGCGTTTCGTCCTTGGCCTTTGCATCCTTTGCGTTATGCGCCCCCATGTTTTGAGGCTGGCGGAACGAACGGATGAGGTGCTCTTCGCTGCTGCGGGAGCGACGGGCATCGCCGCGTATTATCTGTTGGAAAATGTTGCACTCGTGTTCACCACCGCAACCGCCGTTGGCGTAATCGTAGCGGCATCCCCATTGTTCACAGCTCTTCTCTCCGCCGCCCTTGGTGACCGCTCCTTCATCAGTATCCGCTTCTTCTGCGGCTTCGCACTCGCGATGATAGGTCTTATCGTTGTCGGTGCAGGCACGACGGGGGAGGGTGACATCATGGACTTCGCCGGCTTCGACCTTTTCGGCGATCTGCTCGCGCTGGTCGCTGCCCTTGTGTGGGCGATCTACTCTACGCTGATCTCCCGCATTGCGCAAAAAGGTTACGAGACGATAGCTGTGACCAAGCGCACGTTCGTCTGGGGCGTTGCCTTCATTCTCATCGTCACGCTCATCTTCGATCCGCATGCACCACAGCCATCTGTCCTTCTTGATTGGCAAAACGTGCTCAACCTTCTCTTTCTGGGTGCGGTGGCATCGGCGACGTGTTTCGTCACGTGGGGCGTTGCCGTGAAGCATTTGGGGGCAACTGCAACGACCACTTACATATACCTCGTTCCTGCCATCACGGTGACCGCCTCCATTCTCATTCTGGGAGAGCCATTGAACGCACTCATAATCCTGGGCTTGGCCATGACGATCGCAGGTCTTCTGCTATCTCAAAAACGGAGTGAAAATAAAAAGGGCGAGCAGAAGGAACGTTCCGAAACGCACGTGGAGCTCAAAGAAAATCAGCTTCCCACCAGCCACTCCTGAATCCCCATGATCCGTACGCCTGATGGAGTGGCGCCCGTCCGCCATCCGTCGAGCGTGAGGATTGTCTTGGGGAATGAATCTTTGATCGTTTCAAGGGGAGAAAGCTCGCGCTGGTAGACATCTTCACTGAGAAGCGATGTGGTCACTTGGAAGTACTCCTTTTGGCTTCCCCGCTTTGCAACGAAGTCCACCTCTGCTCCATGCATGGCTCCGACGAATAGAGCGTACCCTCTGCGCTTCAACTCTACAAACACAATGTTCTCCAACTGAAATCCTATATCCGTGCCTGAAAAACCGCTAGGTAGATTCCTGAAGCCAGTGTCAACTGGATATAGCTTCTTCAGCGGTCTCAGTACCTGCTTTCCTGACAGGCCTTCTTGATCGCACGCGTAGAGCGCGAACGCACGCTCCAATGCGGCAAGATAATTGTCGATGGTTTCCGGCTTCACTTTTCTACCCATGCTCGTGAGAGCATCGGAGATCTTCTTAGTGGAAAACAGTGATCCGGATGTAGAGCAAGTGTATTTGATGAGTTTCACAAGCAGGTCGAAGTCGCTTATATGTGCGCGGCGGGCGACATCGTTCACTATTATCGCATCGAAAAGCGATGTCAGTTCGCCTTGCTTTTCGACATTTCGCGAGAATGGCAACTCAAACAGGCCTGGCATACCTCCATACGTCATGAATGAACGGAACAACTCATTTTCGTTCGTTGGGTAATCACCTGCGACCGATGCGAAATCCCTATATTCGGCAAACGAAAGCGGGTATATTTCGATTTGCTCGTACCTGCCAGCCAAAAAAGTTGAAAGATCGGAAGAAAGCACAAAGGCATTCGATCCGGTTATGAACACATCTACACTTTTTTCAGTGTGCAGTTGCCTTACTGCTTTCTCCCACGAATCGACCTCTTGTACCTCATCTAGAAAAACCCGCAGAGGGAAGTCTGGATTCGAATTGGCAATCGCTTGAGAAAGCTCGCCAAGAAGCCATTCAGCATCGGGGTTTATGGGCATTCCGAATTGGTCGAACTTCCTGTAGAAAATGTTCTGTGGCGGAAAACCTTCTGCATGCATTCGCTCTGCAAGCATATGCAGCAACGTGGACTTTCCGCAACGACGGATTCCCGTAAGCACCTTTATGTTCGAAGTGCCAACGCTCTTATCCAATCGCTTGTCATACTGCGGGCGAGGTATTTCCGTATCAACGATCATACGGTTGCCTTTCTAATTTCCATTAATCTGGAAATTATAGATTGTTTCGCTGAATATTTCCAGTGAAATGGAAATATGAAAACTTATCCCAAGAACGAAATGTCGTGGAACATGGAGAGCAAAAGGAAGAGTAAAAGGGACGGTGCAAGACGCTCGTTTGCTTTTTGCTCACTTACGGCCTAGCGCAGCGTGCGCAGATGGCCTTTCAACTCGTCCGGCACGCGAAGGTTCTCGATGGCCTTCTGGATGGCCTTCCTGCGGGTCCATTCGTCCAGAAGCGCCGCATCGCCTTTCTGCTCGAAGTAGGGAAGCGCGGCCTCCTCCTGCCGCACCAGCGCCTCGGCGAAGTACCACGCGCGCATCATGTCCACGTAGTAGACGTCCGAATCGCTTGCGGGATCGTCGGCCGTCGACGGCATGCGCGTCTCGGCCACGAGCGCGAGCAGCTCGGGCTGGAAGAGGTCGTCCAGGTACAGCTGCATCAGCACCCCGATTCCGAAGCGTATCGTGTAGCAGTGGGTCGAAGCCATCCACTCGCGCGCCTTCCGCAGCGTCTGCTCGGGCTGCGACGCAAGCACCTTCACGGACAGCTGGTCGCAGGTGGCCCAGTTGTCCACGAACGGCAGGAACCGATCGAGTTTGTCGACCGCCGCGTCGTAGTCGCGTTCGAGCCCTATGGCGAAGGCATGCACCTGGTTCTCGTCGAACAGCCTGTGAGGAAGGGCCCGCAGGAAGTCGCGTGCGTCGTCTCGCTTGCGCAGCTGCTTCGCGATCTTGCGCAAGGCAGGCGTCCTGACCCCGGCGAACGTCTCAGGGCCCACCGTGGGCATGAGCTTCGACTGGAAGTCCCGGTATCCCTCGTCTACGTTTTCGAAGATCAGCCTGTCGACGAGCTCAAGCGCGGGCTCTTCGCCGAAGCCCGGAAGCTCAGACGCCAGCGCTTCCTCAAGAGAGCTTTCGGCGGCCATCCCGAGCACGCGATCCTTCTCGCCTCTCGACAGGCGCTTGAAGCGGGCCTCGGCGCTCATGGCGCGTTCCTTGGAATAGAACCTGGCCTTGGCCAGAAGCCTTACCGGCAGGCGCGCCTTCGTGTACTTGGCCCCCTTGCCTGCCTGGTGGGTGGCCACACGCCTGTCGACGTCCGTGGCGTAGCCTGCATAAAGGCTTCCGTCGGAGCACTCCAACACGTACATGTAGTGCTCGAACTGCGGCATGGGCGCGGCCCCTTCCTGAATGATTCTAGTTGAGGCCTCCATCTTAACCCAGCAGCCGGAGGCTAGGGGGCAACGCTTCATTGCGTCCGGTAGCCTTTCGGCAAGGATTCGCCTTGGTGTCAGTGCTGGAAGCCTGCGCGCCGCCTGCCGTTCGCGGGCCTATCATGCGTTCTTGAAAAGACATTCGCGCAGGGAAGGAGCCCTTATGGAAATCCATGTGCTCTCGGCGTATCAGACCACGGCCGAGGAGTTCTTCGACAAGATACTCGGCTGGAAGACCGACCTGGTGCTGGACATCCGCCTTCGGAACACCAACCAGCTGGCGGGGTTCACCAAGCAGGAGGACCTGGAGTACTTCACGCGCGTCATCGCGCACGCCGACTACGCCCACGACGTGGAGTACTCGCCGTCGAAGACGCTGCTGGACGACTACCTCGACCACGGGCTTCCCTACCAGGAGTACTTCGCGCGCTACGCCAAGGAGATGGAAGAGCGCAAGGCCATCCCCGCCTTCTTCCAGAAGTACGGGAAGTACCACTCCGTCGCCATCGTGGGCACGGCCACCGACAAGCGCCGCTCGCATGCCGAGGAGCTGCAACGCCTGCTGGAGGCCGCCGAAGCGAAGCGCTGACGCGCCCGCAGGCCCTAAAGCCGGGCGTCCTCCGATGCGATGACGTTGCTTCCGTCCTATAGGGACTCGTAATGGGTCCACATGCTCAGGACCTTGACGGTGCCCTGTCTGGGCATGCCGTCGCAGTCTGCAGCCTCGTCTATGACCTCGTACACGAGCCGATGCTGCCGGTTGATGCGCCTGGAATACATGCCTGCAAGGCTTCCGACCAATGGCTCGAATGCTGGCGGGTAGGCGAACGGGTCGGCTGAAACGATGCCCACGAGCTCCTTGGCCTTGGCGTCAAGCCCTGCAGCCTTCAGCTTCTTCGCGTCCTTCGCCGCCTGCTTGGTGAACACGACCCTGTACACGGCCTACCACTCCAGGGCATCGGAAGGGACGCAGTCGTCGAGGCCTTCGTTGTGCGCATCGACAAGCTTTTCCGCCATGCCGGGCGTGCCAAGGATGTATAGCGTCTCCTCGATCGCCGACCAGTCGTCCTCGCCGACAAGAACCGCCCCCTTGCCCTTGGAATTGGTGATTGCGACGGGCTTGCAGTCCTCGTTCACGCGGGCGATGAGGTTGTATATGTCCTTGCGGGCAGCGGTGGCCGTTACGCTGGTCATAGTGTCTCCTTTTCGGCTATGTATATGACCTCATTATACGTACGTTATAACGTACGTCAAGGATGTAGGTTGAAAAGACATCGCAACGATGCATTGCCTACCCCGCCGATGTTTCCCGCTCCCTGCGCTGTTTGCTTCCAGTGACGTTGTTCGCGTTCTTCGGCATCCATATCTCTACCTCTGAAAAATGTCAGGTTCCGCTCCCGTGGATCGTTTTATTGGTAGAAGCCTTGCAAGGACGAAAGGCAGACCACGATCCCATTGGAGAGGAAATGTCAGTAGAATGTGCCATAGGGAACACTTCCTGGCCGGCGGCCGCGGCCCCGCGCCAGTCGAGGCGAAGGCCTGATGCTATGACCAAAGCAGATTCGGCCGAATATGTCGAGCGCTATTCGGACCTCATTCTCAGGCTGAGCTTCACCTATCTTGGCAGCAGCTCCGATGCGGAGGACATCGTCCAGGACGTCCTCATCAAGCTGATGCTCAACGCGCCCCCGTTCTCGAGCCCCGAGCACGAGAAGGCATGGGTCATACGCACCACGGTGAACCGCTGCAAGGACGTCTTGAAGGGCGCCCACCGAAAGCACAGCGTGCGCTTCGACGAGACGACGCCGCACCCGACGGCGCCGAGCGCCGAAGACGTGTTCATGTCGCAGCAGAGCGGCGTGCTTGACGCCGTCAACCAGCTTCCCGAAGACCAGCGGGTCGCAGTCTTTCTGCACTATTACGAGGACATGAGCATCGCGCAGATCGCATCCATAGAGAACAAATCCGTCGCGGCCGTCACGAAGCGCCTATCCCGTGCGCGGGAGGCTTTGCGGAAGGCCATCGAGAGGAGCCATCATGACGTCATTGAATAGCAGCTGCAGGAACGACGGCGCATCCAAGGCCGCAGGCGCAGGGTTCGACGGCGAGCTGGCCGCCGCCCTCAAAGGCGAGCTGAACGCGATGGAGTTCGACGCCTCCGCGAAGGAGCGCATGGAGCAGAACATCAACCGGTCGGTCGCCGCCCAGCAGGTCCGCGAGGGCGTTGCGACCCCGCATAGGGCGCGGGCCAGGAAGAGCAGGGCGCCCTTCCGCTTTGCAGCCGCGGTGGCTGCGGTCGTCGCGCTGTTCGGCATGGGCACGTTCGCCTACGCGTCCGGCGCGTTGGTGAGCGTCTCGGACGCCGTGGCGGGGATCTTCGTCGCCGGGCCGGCCCCCACGGAGGTGGTCGACAAGGTCGGGCACCCCATCGGTGCCGCCCAGAGCTGCAACGGCGTGACGGTGTCCGCCGACGCGGTCATCGCCGACAGGCAGAACTACGCCATCGTCTACTCGATCAGCAAGGACGACGGAACGGCCTTCGAAGGACTCGAAGCGAACGAGTACGGGTACCTCAACGTCTTGAACGAGGGGCAGTCCACGGACATCGCGGGCCTGTACAGCCCCTTCGATGGCGGCGGACAGGGCGCTTATGGCGGGAGCTACTTCTACGACGCCGACCCGGCGGACAACGCCATCCAGATGGTCGAGCAGATGTCGGTGCAGAGCGGCGACCGCACCCTCATGGGCCGCACCGCGCATGCGCAGTTCGGGAACTTCCGCGTGACGGGCGATTCGTACGAGGACGCGCCTGTCATGGCGGCGGGCGACTGGAACCTCAGCTTCGTCATCGAATGCGAGGACGCATCCGTCGAAGTGGCTGCGGCCGGGGCATTAGGCACTCCTTCCGGCGAGGCGATAGTGACGGAGCTGACGCTGTCTCCGATAGCCGTCACGGTGGAATACGCCTACGGCGAAGGCGAAGTCGATCCCGATGCAGTAGGCGATGAAGTCACCGAAGCGCATGTAGCGGGGGACGTGACGATCCTGATGGACGACGGAAGCACGGTCGTGGTCAAGAACAACGGCGGGATGGCCATGCAGTGGGAAGACGACGGGTCGCTGACGTGCAGGCAGAGCCTGTTCCTTCCGCAGGTCGTCGACGTCGCGCACGTCTCAAGCATCACCGTCGGCGGGACCGAGTTTCCCGTGCAGTAGGAGCGATGCGGCAGGGACTGTTCGCGCATTGCCGCAGGAAATGCACGCTTGTTCGCAGGGGAGCGCTTCACGTGCTCCCCTGTTTCGCGTGCAAGCGGGGGGCGTGACACGGGACAGGCAGGGTGTGACGCGTGACACGGACGCGTGACACGGGACGGGGATAATGTCATCATTGGTCGCGCAACGCCTTGCCCGCCATTGCGAAGGAGAGGACCCAACATGGCTAAGAACATCCTTCTGGTTCATGCAAGCCCGCGCAAGCAGGGCAACTCCGACATGCTCGCCGACTGGTTCGAGCGCGGCGCGACCGAGGCGGGCAACAACGTGACCCGCATAGACGTTGGGCATGCGAAGATCGCCGGATGCATGGCCTGCGAGTACTGCTTCGCGCACGACGGCGAGTGCGTCCAGTGCGACGACATGCAGGAGTTCTACCCGCTTCTGCGCGAAGCCGACGTCATCGTGTACGCCACTCCCATGTACTTCTACAACTTCCCCGCGCAGCTGCGCGCGTTCCAGGACCGCATGTTCTGCGGCGTCGCCAAGCCCTTCGGCATCAAGCAGACCGCGCTTTTGCTGTGCTTCGAGGACAAGGACGTCACCACGTGCGAACCCGCCGTCGACAGCTACCGGGTGGCGGCCGACTACTGCAAGCAGGAGAACCTGGGCGAAGTCATCGTGAACAACGTGTACGAGAAGGGTGCGATCGAGGGCAACCCTGGTCTGCAGGCCGCCTACGACCTGGGGAAGAGCATCCAGTAAGGCAGCGCGCTTTCCCTGGATGCAGTCGAGGCGTTCTAGGCGGTATTGCCTTTGGTGCTGATGCCGTGATGGGCGGGGCGCACTATTGGATGTTTTCCGGCGGCATCCCGGCTTCTTTCCTTCGTCTTTCTGTTCGTTTGCCACACCCGTGCACGAAAATGGGCAGAAATTGGCAGAAAATCGCTCTATTCGCATGCACGCATGCCGAAAATGGCGCGATCGAAACAACGAGTGGACGGGAATTCCTGTGCCGTCAGGTGCTCAGGCTCGTCGCCGGCTATGCAAGCGTGCGAAGAACCCTGCGCGGGTCATCGGCAGCGACGACGATCTGCCTCAGAGGACTCGGCCGCAGAAGGGGACGGGATAAATGTGCGTGCGAGAATAAGCAGTAGGCCCGAGAGCGTCCACTT
>CAYWWK010000013.1:0-51985 GCA_964462135.1 uncultured Eggerthellaceae bacterium
TCCGGCCAGTCGATGACCTTCTCGCACAGCTCCGGGAACGTCTCGTCGGTCTTGTGCGGCCAACCAGCATGGAAGCGGTTGCCGGACTGGATCCACCACGTCATGAGTTCGACGTCGGTCTCCCACGGGAACAGTCTGGGATTCAGACGCTTGCCAAGCTCCAGGATGATCTGCTCGTCAGACTTGGCCTCGTAGTAGTCACCAACCTTGACGATGGAGCGCAGCGGCCACCACCACACGCGAGCGGAGTTGCGCTCGGCACTCATGCCGCAGGGGAGGACGATGTCAGCACAGGCGATGGCGGTTGGGGTCATGAAGACGTCAACGACCACGTTGTACGGCACGCTCACCATGGCGTTGTATACGCGCGGAGCGTCAGCTGCCATGTTGGCGATGGGGTTGGTGGACTGGATGAACAGCATCTTGATGGGGTACGGCTCACCAGTCTCGATTGCCTGAAGGACCGTGTCGCCGTTGGCGGTGGGGTCGAAGCCGAGAGCGTGGAGAGGAGAGGTCTCAACACCAAGCATCTTGCCCAGCATCTCATCGGAGAGGTTCCACATGCCGCAGCCATAGGAGTCAGGGATGTCATAGGCGCAACGAGGGATCATCATGCCGCCAGGCACGTCGATGTCACCGCAGATGGCACCCAGAGACAGGCAGGCCTGACCCAGCGGAATGCCGCAGACGGTCTGGTCAACCTTGAGGCCCCACTGGATGGTTCCAGGGTTTGCCTTGGCGAAGGCGCGAGCAGCCTCGCGAATGAGCTCAGGATCAACACCGGCGATCTCGCCAGCCAGCTCTGCCGGATACTCCTTGGCGCGCTCGGCCAGCTCTTCGAAGCCATAGCACCAATTCTCAACGAAGTCATGATCGTAGAGATCCTCTTCGATAATGGTGTTGATCATGGAGATGACCACTGCGGCGTCGGTGCCAGGACGAACCTGCAGCCAGTACTCAGCCTTGGAGGCCAGCCACGTGCAAGACGGGTCGAGCACGATGAGCTTGGTGCCGCCCTGCTTCATGACGTCGACGATCCAGTGACCGAAGAAGCCGTCACCGTTGGAGACCAGGGCGTTGTTGCCGATGTTGAAGATGTACTCAGGGTAGACGTACTCAGGATCAGCGTAGCGCTTCTCGAGGTGCTGGGACATGTCAGCAACGAAGAAGTCGCCCATGAAGCAGTGGCCGATGGTGGTACGGGGGAGATAGCAGGCATCGCCGGAAAGGAAGCCGAGCACGAAGTTCGGGCTGCCGAAACCAGCATAGCTGAGGTACGGGGTCTGCCAGCAGATGTTGCGGCCAGTACCCTGCATGGAAACAATGGACTCAGGGCCGAACTCCTCCTGGACCTCACGCACATGCTTCACGATGTCATCGTAAGCCTCATCCCAAGAGATGCGCTCCCACTTGTTCTCGCCACGCTCACCCACGCGCTTCAGGGGGTACTTCAGGCGATCGGGATGATAGAACGTCTCAACGACGTCGAGGCAACGCATGCACAGACGGCCCTGGTTGTACGGAGACAGCGGGTCGCCTTCAATCTTCTCAACCTTGTTGTCCTTGGTGTAGTACAGAACCGAGCAGCCATTGTGGCAGCCAGGAGCGGTCCACATATTGGTACGCGTGACCGTGTATTCGCCCTCTTGCCACTGCCAATCAGTTTTGTAGACGTCTTTGTTGACGCCTTCGAGCTCGTTGGTAAGCTTACCGTTTGTAACCATAGCTTCTTTACTCCTTAGCTTCTCTGTCAAAGGATTCCTAGACTTCCCCGTCCTTCAGCGTGGGGCGGCGAGGTTTCGTCCAGTCGCGGCCTGAGGCATCCTGGGCTTTCTGCTGCCAGGCATGCTTGTTCTTCTCGGGATCGGCCATCTTGCCGTCCTTGCGGCTCTGCTGGAAATCCTTGTCTAGATCTTTCCTCTCCTTCTCTGCCATTGTTTCCTCCTCTCCTAGGGCCCGACGCCTTCTGCCGGACTCGAAATGCACTTGCGGATAAGGCTGGTATCCGCGCTTGTTGAGGGGAGTTGCAAGAAGCGTGCCAGTTCTGGAAAGAAGGCCAACCGGAAAGAAGTCGTTGAAAAGCGGAAAGGTGTCTCAACATGAGACAACAGGGTGTCTCAAAATAGGAATGGTTTTCCTTTGACTTGTCGCAGGGGGATGAATCCACTCAGATGGATCTCGCGAACACCTTCCGTAGCGTGTAGCGAAGGCTTCAGCCTTCGTCATGCGAAGCATGCGGCTTGCCTCCAGCCGGGATAGGCTTACGCTGCATTCGAAAGCACAGATACACCCTATTTCAGTTTGTATTCCTTGATCTTGCGATACAGCGTGGCCTTGCTGATCTGCAACATTTCCGCCGCTTGGGTGACATTGCCCTGGGCATAGGTCAGGGCAAGGCGGATGGCAGCCCCCTCGATCGATTCCATGCTGAGCATCTCACTGGGAAAGACGATGGGCGCTTCTTCCGCCTTCGAAACTTCCCGCACGCGGGACCGCTCTTGCGCAGACACCTCGTCCATATGATCTTCGATCTTCACCCCATTGGAGGTGTATCGGGCGGAAAGGGAAAGCCCTTCGAAGTCCTCGAACGGAGCAACGGTGCCATCCCTCAGATATCGCGGCAGGTCGGGAATGTCTATCTCGTCGCTGACAGCTGCATAGAACGCTGAGAAGATGGCGTTCTTGATCTGACGCACATTGCCAGGCCACGGGTATTCAGCAAGCAGCTTCTCCACGGCGGCCGTGAAGCGAGTGGGGCCCTCATGGGACTTGCGTCGGCATTCATTCAGGAAGTAGTAGGCGAAGAATAGGATATCGCCATTGCGCATGCGCAGCGGTGGCAGCCCCACCGTGAGGATGGACAGGCGATAGAGCAGGTCCTCTCGGAACTTTCCGCTTTCCACCATCTTCGTCAGACTTCGATTCGTTGCTGCCACGACGCGGAAGTCAACTTGACGATAGGACTTCCCGCCCAGTCGCATGACGCTCTTGTTCTCCAGCACACGCAAGATGGTCGCCTGCAGTTCCAACGGCATATCACCGATCTCATCCAAGAAGAGCGTGCCCTTGTCTGCCAGTTCGATCTTCCCGGGCTTGCCCGCCTTGTCAGCACCGGTGAATGCACCGCTTTCATAGCCGAACAGTTCGCTTTCGATGAGGCGCGGTGGGATGGCGGCGCAATTCACCGACATGAACGGCCCGTCGGGACGGGAAGCATTGTGGATGGCTTGGGCGAAGAACTCCTTGCCTGTTCCGCTTTCGCCAATGATGAGGATGTTCTCAGAAGTGAGCGCATAGCGGTGAGCCAGGGCGATCGCTTCCCGAATGGCCGCGCTCGTGCCCAGAATGTCCTCGAAGCGGATGCTTGCCACCTCCCCTGACCGGCCTTTGCTCCGCTGAGGCGGTTCCTTCACTTCACTGATGCGGATGATCAGACCATCGAAATCATCGTTGCCCGCATTGCGCACGACGTTTCCCCGAATGCCGAGTATCTGGTTTCCCACTTCGGTGGTCAGCTCCACCCCACTGCGTTCGATGAGAGGTTGGTACCCTTCGGGCCATTCTATGCCCAGTACCGCCTCTATCGGCTTGTTGACCACGTCGCTTTGCGTCGTGCGCATGAGATGGATGGCTTCGGGGCTTGCATGCTGGACGATGCCACTGGCATCCACGACCAAAAGCGGATCATCGCTTGAGCCTATCGCCGCTTCAAGCACATGACGAGTGCGTGCGCCATAGGCGGTTGCTGCCTCCAGCCGCTGGTCCACATCGGCAATGACAGCCAAGCTCTTCTGGAAGACCATCTGATGCTCCAGAGCTGAGCAGATGGAGGTGATGAAGCCAAGGGCATGCGAAAGCAGCCGCTGATACTCTGATGACCATGGTTCCTCAGGCAATGGCTGCGTCAAGAGCATGGAACCGGCAACGGTGCCATCCTTGTCGAACACGGGAGATGCCAAAGCTGCCAAGCCATGCAGGGCTGAACAGTAGTGCTCAGGCCCGAGAAGCTGCACTGGCGTTGCATTGTGCATGCTCAGCGTGTGGGCATTCGTGCCCATCGTCTCCTCGTTCATGGCGCTGTTCCGCACGATGATGGAATGCAGATCCATGTTGCCGGTGCGCAACACCGTAACGCCCTCACGACTGATCAATTCGAAGATGTAATCGTTCGTGAGATTGAAATCATCGATGAGGCCGATGAGGGGACGGGCGGCCTCCACCAATTCGGCGTAGGTGCCTGCAATGCTTTCAAGCGTCTCCTCGGGCAGGGAGGTTGCCAGGTTGGCAGCGTCGGGATCGATGCCATGAGCCTTGCAGCGCTTCCAGGATTCGATCACCTCGGGCTGAAGCCAACCACCAGATTCAGGAACGATATCCTCTTCGATGAAGAGACGGCGTGCCTCAGCGATGGCTTCCCACTGCTCTCTGTTCACCTGATCGGTGTCCATCCGATGTGGCGGCATGAAAGGATTGAGTTCGAAGCCATAGGCATTCATGCAACCCACCTCCCCCGTATTCGGCATCCCAGGCAGCGCGTGCTCAAAATGCTGAATCGTTGATTTTACCGATTCTATAGCTGAATTCAATGGCACCCTGCATCTTTGCGCTCACACCGCTTCCGAAGCCGGCCGCGCCTGCAGGTGGGAAAGTGAGTTCACCTGCAGGCTTGGCTTGCTGTGCACACAAGCTACCCGGCTTCTCGGGGGCGGGATCGTGATTGCAGCGTGCGTGGTGACGCAAGCGGATGCATTCCCGAACCCTTCAGTATGGCAGGCAAAGAGTCTAGGGCTTTACCTCTCACCGAGATGGATATGCAAGAATCATGCCAGATTTATCCCATAAGCGACGTCTGCCATGGTACCGATTCTGGCCAGCCTTCAGCGGGAAGGCGAACGGATTGACCGTACCATTTTGAGAATCAAAATTCAAATTGAGACGAAGCTTCTTCACTGCCTGGGACCATGATCCCATTCGTATAAGCTTGCGTTTCGTCGATGGGCCCTGCATCGGCATAAGGGGGGGATAGGGGCGTCATGGATCTTGGCATAGAAGTATCTGTTTCTCAGCATCTCCATATCACGCCAGACCTCAAGCTGGGCATCCAGATCATGGCCATGTCATCAGCAGAGCTGCAGGGGTTCTTGGCAGGAGCCATGGCTGAGAATCCATTCCTCACCTCGGCTGATCCAGATGATGCTTCCTCAAGACCTTTCGATGGGCTGTCAACTCCCAGCGCGCAGCCCACGGCAACATCCGTTTCCCGCACGCATCCTTCTACCATTCGCAACGCCACGTTTACCGCAGGCGACCTCTTGAACCAGGTACCCCAGCAGGAAGCCTCCTTGGAGGAGCGCCTCTTCGAGCAACTCCGCCTTGAGCTTCGACGGAACATCGACCTGTGCATCGCATACCATCTGCTCAGAGGCCTTGATTCCCGCGGCTACCTCTTCACCGATGTCTCTGTGATCGCGGCAGGCTTGGGCGTGTCTCCTGATCATGTCGAATGGGTGCTCAAGAAGCTTCAGACCGAATGCACGCCCGCGGGTATTGGAGCACGCAGCCTGGAAGAGCGGCTTCTGGCACAGCTGGAATCTCTCGGCGAAGCGGACTCCCTTGCATATCGCGTCATCAGCGACCATCTTGAGGAACTTGCCCAGGGACGCTTCGCTTCCATTGCAGAAAAGCTTCAAGTGCCCCTTGCAGACGTCAAGGATGTCTTCGTCCGTATTCGCAAGCTTGACCCGAATCCAGCAAACGTCGCCAGTGGCCAGCGACGCTCCATCACCCCTGAAATGAAGGTGGTGCGCTCGGAGGGACAGTGGAAGGTTCAAGTGAAGGAAGAGGCGTTTCCGCAAGTGATCATGGATCGCGCTCTGGCAGAGGCCATCGACCCCAAAGCCATGGATCAGCAAGCGGCGAAGCGCATGATGGCGCTCATGCGGTCAGCTGAGGGCATTGTGCGCGCAGTCGATCTGAGACGAGGCTCACTCATATCGGTGGCAGCTGCCGTGGTGGATGCGCAGGCCGGTTTTTTCGAAGCGGGACCCGCAGGCATGCGTCCGCTGACCATGGCAGAAGTGGCACAGGCAGCGGGCGTGAGCGAATCCACCGTGAGTCGCATCGCCCAACATGCCTACCTGGAAACACCTTACGCCACGCTTCCTCTGCGTGGTTTCTTCACCTCAGGCGTTGGAGGACACCAGACTTCCGATGGCGAAGACGCCTCAGCGATAGCGGTCAAGCAGGCCATTCGTACATTGGTGGACGCAGAAGACAAGGCTAAGCCCTTGAGTGATGCGCAGATCGTCGATGCTCTGGAGGCACGCGGCATGCATGTTTCCCGTCGGACCGTCAACAAGTACCGCACCGCCTTAGGGATCCTGTCCCGCTCCAAGCGCAAGGAGTATTGAGCCAAACGAGCATGGATCCTCTCCTATGCCGTCATTTCGAATGCATGCGACATCTTTCCACTTCGCGCTACGCACTTCGGTCGATAGGACGCTGAGAGGAAGGCGATCCGGGTAGCCGCAGGCTACAGTCTGCGCTACGAAATACATTCAGAACGAAAAGGTCTTCTCTTTGGTTTGGCGCCGGGGAGAGCAACAGATGGCGAAGACTTCTGCGGCGCACATGCTTTGCGCGAAGGAGCAGTCAGGCTAGATGGAACTCCTGGAGAAGCTGCTCCCTGAAGGCGGCGTCCTCAGCTGAGCGCTTGAGATCATCGAAGCGCTTCTCTTCGAGGAGTTTGTCAACTAGAGTGGCGTAACGTGATTCACCTTGCTCAAGACCTTCGGTGATGCCCTCTTTGCGTCCTTGCTCTAGACCTTGTTCCAACCCTTGTTCCATCCCGCGCTTGGCGGCCAGACGCATGCGTACGCGGTAGTCATGTTCCAATGTCATGAAGCCCATGGCATTCCTCCTCCATACCGCGTCTGCATTCACGCTTGAGACAGCACGGTCAAGCTTGGTCACAAAGCCATCCTCACCTACGCTTCCATCAAAGACGTATTCTAGCAGGGCTGAGAGTTCCTTGTCCCGTGCCTTGTCCCAGGCAGAAGCGTTCAGCACAAGCCAGTGGGACGCATCCGCTATCTCTACCGATGCGCTCTCTTCGCAAATCCTTTCGATGCTATAGACAGGAAGCCCCCTTCCATAAGGATCGGCATCGCAGATGAAGATGATGTAGCTCTCAGGCAAGAGCCCGTAGTCGTCCCCTTTGTCAAGGCAAGCCTGGTCTATGGAGGCTTGGTAATAGCGAAGACGCTTGCCTAGCTCTGCCTCTGTCGCTACCTGCATCTCTATGTCGAAGACATGCCTGCCATCTTTGGCAAAGACATCAAGTCGCACTCCCCTCGCATCCGTCGCGGGGTCAAAGACGTGTTCAGTGTTCAGATACTCTATGCGTCCGATGGGAATATCCAAGATCCGCTCGAGCACTCCCTTGCATATATCTGGATCACGCATCACCCGTCCGAACATGGGTGCGTCCTTGATCTCGAGCATCCCATCTTTCATGGAAATCCTTTCCTCGCTTGCCTGTCGCAAGGAAAGCCTAGCAAGGACATCTGACGGAGACCTTGCAGGAATGGAGCAGAGAACGATCACGGATCTTCAGGATTCCCACAGAGAATCTGCCTTCATCCGCAAAGGATCCGTCACGGATCTGACTGGATCGATAACGGATCGTTTTGTATCCTGTCGAAGTCTGAAGCCTTCGACGCAAAGCTGGTCCTTTAGAGCGCTACGGATATCGCACTGTGGCCTTCTCGTAAGTTAAGCGCCGAAAATGAGTGTCAGGTAGCGAGCGCTCGTGCGGCGCACATTTTTTGCGGCGAAGCGCATGAACGTTCAGGAACGTACCAGTAGCTCACTCCCAAGACGAACGCCCGATGAGGGCTTTGAGTCCGATGTCACGTCGGAGCTGCTTGCCTTCGAACTGGATAATGTCACATGCCTCATAGGCCAGATTGCGAGCCTCTTCGAAGGTGTCTGCCATTGCCACGACATTGAGAACACGCCCTCCTGCCGTGACGAGCTCCCCGTCTCCATTGCGCGCCGTTCCCGCATGGAAGACCGTGATCCCCTCAAGCGCATTCGCATCATCAACGCCCAAGATGACCTTGCCCTTCTCATAGGATCCCGGATAGCCTTCGCTGGCCAACACCACACAGACCGCCCACTGATCAGACCATTGCATCTTGACGTCTTCGGCACGGCCTTCGGCCACGGCCTCCATGACGTCCGCCAGGTCGGATTCCAAGCGCGGCAGAACCACCTGCGTCTCCGGATCACCGAAGCGCACGTTGAACTCGACGATCTTCGGGCCAGCGGGTGTCAGCATGAACCCACCGTACAGGGTTCCACGATAGTCCGGTACCGCTGCTGCCGCCTCGTCCATGATGGCGACCATCTTCTGCATCTCATCGTCAGTGACGATAGGCACCGGAGAATAGACTCCCATGCCGCCGGTGTTCGGACCCATATCGCCATCATAGGCCCGCTTGTGATCTTGGGAAGGAGCCATGGGGAAGCTCTTGCCGCCCGTGACGAAGGAGAGCATCGAGCACTCAGGTCCCCGCATGCACTCCTCGATGACAACCTTGGCACCCGCATCGCCGAAGGCTCCCTCGAAACAGGCTTTGACCGCCTCTTCCGCATCCTTCAACGTCTCAGCGACCACGACGCCCTTGCCCGCTGCCAACCCATCAGCCTTGATGACGATGGGTGCCCCCTGCTCACGCACGTAGGCCAAAGCGGTTTCTGCATCAGTGAAGGTGGCGTAGGACGCCGTCGGGATGTCGTTTCTGTCCATGAAGCGCTTGGCGTAGTCCTTTGACCCTTCCAGCTGGGCTTCTACAGCATTCGGCCCGTAGACCTTGATTCCCGCCGCGCGCAATTCATCGGCCACCCCTGCCACCAGAGGAGCCTCGGCACCAATGACCACCAGTGCAATGCCATGATCTTGGGCAAAGGCGAGCACTTCCTGGGCGTTCATCGGGTCAAGCTTCACATTGCAGGACCTTCCCCCAGAAGAAAGCACGATGCCCTCGGTGCCACCGTTGCCGGGGGCAACGAAGAGCTCCTCAGTGCGAGGAGAACGAGCCAGCGCCCATGCGATGGCATGCTCACGACCACCACTGCCTAGAACGAGGATCTTCATCTGAGGTCCTTCCGTAAGGATTGATGTCCATTCATTATAGTTGCCCTGCGAGGGAATCGGATGTCTAGAACCCACGCAATATGGTTTGATCGCGGTCAGCACCCACCGAGATGATGCTCATGGGAACGCCTGCAAGCTCTTCAAGATGCTCGATGTATGCACGGGTATTCGCGGGCAGTTCCTCATAGACACGGCAACCTGATATGTCTTGACCCTTCCAGCCCGGCAGCTCTTCGTAGACGGGCTTTGCATGGAAGAGAACCGATTGCTGCTGCGGGAAGTAGTCATAGCGCTTGCCGTCGCATTCATAGGCCACGCATACCTTGATGGTGTCGAATTCCGAGAGCACGTCCAGCTTCGTGAGCGCGATGTCCGTAAGGCCGTTCACCTCGGCAGCGTACCGGGCGATTACCGCATCGAACCATCCGCAGCGACGACGGCGCCCCGTCGTCACGCCGAACTCGTGGCCCGCTTCGCACAGAAGCGCGCCATCGATGGCATCCTGACCCTCACCGCCATCCTCGGCGAACTTGAGCTCGGTGGGGAAGGGGCCTTCACCAACGCGCGTGACATAGGCCTTGCAGATGCCGAGAACCTTGTCGATGGCCGAGGGCCCTACCCCTGATCCGGTGCAGGCCCCTCCCGCGCAGCAGCTTGAAGAGGTGACGTACGGGTAGGTGCCGTGGTCGATGTCCAGCATGGTTCCCTGAGCACCTTCGAACAGGATGTTCTTGTTCGCCCGCAAGGCGTCATTCAGAAGCTGGGTGGTCTCATCCATGTATTGCTTCAAGATGCGTGCATACGGCAGATACTCGTCGCAGATTTCCTCGACCGTGTAGGTCTGCAATCCGTAGATCTTGCTCAGGATGGGGTTCTTCTGGGAAAGGGCCGTCTCCACCTTGAGACGGAATATCTTCTCATCCATCAGGTCTTGCATGCGAATGCCCCGGCGTGCCACCTTGTCCTGATAGCAGGGGCCTATGCCGCGCTTCGTCGTGCCTATCTGATTGTCCCCCAGCCGCTTCTCCTCAGCGCCATCGAGCACCTTGTGATAGGGCATGATCACGTTCGCATCGCAGGATATCTTAAGGCGTTCGCAGGATATGCCTTCAGCCTCCAAAAGCGCCATCTCCTTGACCAGGACACCGGGGTCAACCACAACGCCATTGCCGATGACGGGTACCGCCCCCTCGTACATGACGCCTGAGGGCATCAGATGGAGGGCGAGTTTCGTGTCACCATGGATGACCGTATGACCTGCGTTGTTCCCCCCTTGATAGCGCACGACGTAATCGTAATCGGACGCGATGAGGTCTGTTATCTTGCCCTTGCCTTCGTCACCCCACTGCGTGCCGACGAGAACCGTTGATGGCATGTCTCCGCCTTTCCGGATGCGTCTTCTCTTCTGGAACGCGAGCACGAACGCATGGCAGCGAAGGGCATCGCGTCTGACACATTGCATTATATCGGTGGAGCGCGCCCCGAACAGGGGAATGCGAAAGTCCTACTTCTTGAACGGGGGACGGAACAGGAGAACCACCACAGCCACAGCCAGAAGCAGTCCGAAGCCCACGAGCACCACACCCAAGGCGGTATAGGCCAGGCTGCCCGTGACCCGACTCTCCATGAAGACGGGAACGCCGATCAAAAGCAGAAGCGCACACAGGAAGACCGACACACCGATCTTCACGTAATAGTGTGTGCGGATGCGGGAATCCTGGGTGAGCTGTTTGGCCAGGGCCAGCATCATGTGTTCTTCACGCTCGCTGAGGCTTGGAGCCTGATCGGAGTTTTGGCGAACGGCCTGTTGAACCGCTTCGGCTTCCTTGGGAAGCCGTTCTGGAAGTTGATCGATCACACGTATTCACCCGCAAAGGAATCGTCGACCCAATCACCGAATTTGGTGAACTCTGGACTGAACGAGAGCATGATATCGCGTGTGGGTCCGTTGCGATGCTTGGCCACCTGAAGTTCCGCTTGGTTCAAGTCGGGACGGCTGTCCTCCTGGGCCTCTTCCTCGTTCATGGAGCGGTCAATGAACATGACGATGTCCGCATCCTGCTCGATGGAACCGGATTCGCGAAGGTCAGCCAACATGGGGCGCTTCTTCTTGCCGCGCAATTCAACGGCGCGGTTCAGCTGCGAAAGGGCGATGACAGGCATCCCCATCTCCTTCGCCAGCACCTTGAGACCGCGGGATATCTCACCCACCTCCACCGCGCGATTGCCATCCCTGCGCACGGTAGGCGGCTGCATGAGCTGGAGATAATCAACGACGATGAGGCCCTTCTTGTCTGTGCCGACGATATGACGGAGTTCGCGCCGCGCCTTCGCTCGAGCCTCCATGATGGAAAGGCCGGGTGTGTCATCGATGTACATTTCCCCCTGCGCAAGTCTGCTGGATGCATCAGCGATTGCCGTCCAGTCTCCCGCGGCAATGGTTCCTGCCCGCACCTTGCTGAGAGACACGAGTGCTTCGGCGCACAGAATGCGCTGGGTCAGCTGACTGGCGCTCATCTCAAGCGAGAAGAACGCAACGGCCGTGCCACGCTTCGCGGCATTCACGGCAAGATTCAAGGCGAAGGCCGTCTTACCCACGCCAGGACGAGCGGCAAGAATGACCAGATCTCCCGGACGGAATCCGTGGAACAGGTCATCCACGTCCTTGAAGCCAGTGGGGACGCCGATCATCTTGTCTTGCTGCTGGGATATCTTCTGCAGTTCTGAGTAGGCATCCGTGACCAGCGACTTCATGGATTGGAACGAGCTGGAAACGCGCTTCTCCGTCACGTTGAAGAGCGCCTGTTCCGCTTCATCCACCACCTCGTTCAGATCTTCCGGTGCATCATAGGCCAGCGCGTTGATCTCAGCAGCGGCCCTGATGAGCTCACGCTGGATAGCCGTGCGTTTGACGATATTGGTATGCTTACGCCAATTCGTAAGCGCAAAGGTATTCGCATTGAGATCGGTGAGGTATATCCTGCCGCCGATACCCTCCAATTCGCCTTTTGCCAGAAGCTTGTCAGCCAATGAGATGACATCGGGATTGAGCCCCTCCCGCACCATCTCGCCAATGGCTTCGAAGATCGTTCGATGGGCAGGCCGGAAGAAGTTCTCGGGCTTGAGGGAGATGATCACCTCATCGCAAACGTCAGGGCTGAGCATGCAGGCAGCCAAGACCGATTTCTCCGCCTCGACATCTGCTGGCAGTTGCGCCCGCTTCTCTGCAGGAATGTCAGTTGAACGAGCAGGTTTATCTTGGGGGTTACCAGGCATCAGCCACCTCATCCGTCGTGCGTCAGGTTTTGAGATTATACCTCGTGTACATGAGGCGAACACGGGTCATGCCGCCCGTCTTCGACGGCTTTTGATGGCGCTTGAAACGCCCTTGATACGAAAAGAGCCCTCCCCAAAGGGAAGGCTCTTGCACCATTCAGGAAGGACTGTCAGTCTTCAACAGCCTCTTCGACCTCCGCGGCAACAGCAACTGCCTCCGCATCCTCGGCAGTCTCTTCAACTGCCTCCTCAAGAGCGTCGACAACGGCTTCCGCGGCAGCCTCGGCATTCTCCACGGCATCTTCCACGGTGTCACCGGTCACCACGACCTTGACGGTAGCCTTGATGTCACGGTAGAACCCGACGGCGACTTCGTATTCGCCGACCGCCTTGATGGGCTTACCCAGTTCGACACGACGGCGATCGATCTCCATGTCATATTGCTCTGCGATGGCATCAGCGATCATGGGCGCCGTGACAGAACCGAACAGCTGACCTTCCTCGCCCACCTGAGCAGCGATGGTCACTGTTGCATCTGCCAGCTTCTCTGCCAAGGCAGTGGCATCGGCCACGCGAACGACCTCGCGCTTCTCAATGTTCTTGCGCTTCTGCTCAAGCTGCTTGAGGTTGCCGGGCGTTGCCTTGATGGCATAGCCTTGGCGAAGCAGGTAGTTGTTCGCGAAACCACGGGAAACGTTGATGACGTCACCTTCGCCACCACGCCCCCTGAGTTCTTTAAGAAGGATGACTTCCATCTCTTGCCTCCTAACGATTGCGACGACGATCGCCGCGTCCGCTGACAGCGGGAACAGAGTAAGGGATGAGCGCCATGATGCGAGCGCGCTTGATGGCGTTCGCAATGTCACGCTGGTGCTGATTGCAGGCACCGGTGACGCGACGCGGCTTGATCTTGCCGCGGTCAGTAGTGTACTTGCGCAGCATCTGAGTGTCTTTGTAATCAATGAACTCAGTGTCGTCCTTGCAGAATTGGCACTGCTTGCGACGAGGCTGCTTAGCATAATCGGCCATGATGTACCTCGGTCTTTCTAGAAGGGGATATCTTCGTCGTATACGGAAGAAGATGTATCAACAACCGGTGTTGACGGAGCACTGTAGTCAGCGACATCATTGCTGTATGAGTTTGATTCATTGCTTCCTGAGCGATTGCCGCTGAAATCGATGTCATCGATGATGACTTCGATCTTCGACCTTTTCTGCCCATCGCGTTCCCATTGGCTCCAGCGCAGCTTGCCCTCAATGGTTACTTTCGTCCCTTTGGAAAGGAAACGCTGGATGTTCTGAGCTCGCGTGCCGAACATCGTGCAGTCGATGAAGTTCGGGTAGTCCTCCCACTCGCCTGTCTGGTTGTTCTTGCGACGGTCATTCACCGCAATGCCCAACGACATGATGGGCATGCCTGAAGCCGTGGTGCGAAGTTCTGGGTCTCGGGTCAGGTTTCCGCTGATGACAACTCGATTGATGCTCATATTCTTCCTTCTTTGAATTCCAAACTAATCTCTGTCAGTACGTGCAACGATCATATGACGCGCAACTGCGTCGGTGATGCGCAGAACACGGTCGAGTTCTGCGATGCTCGCTGGATCAGTGTGGAAGTCGACGAGGATGTAATCGGCATCCGTCAAGCCATTGACCTCATAGGCCAGCTTGCGCCTTCCCCAATCTTCGACGTTGTCGATCTGACCCTGTGCATCTTTGACGACGCCTTCGATGCGCGTCTGCACCGCAGCGCGAACGTCATCTTCAGTGGTCGGAGCGACAAAATACAATAGTTCGTAAGCCTTCATCAGCTCACCTCCTCTGGTCTAAACGGCTCCGGTCAGGTGGTCCCGGAGCAGGACAGCCTGCATATTCTAGCAGAAGCCGCCGCCTTCGCAACCACCCACCTCGCCTTTTCCACACTGAGGCATTGCTTCGGGGTGCCTGATGCGCAGGGCCACTGTTTGGCCGATTATGTTTCGCCCTGGATGCAAGCGCCCCGAAGCCACGAGAACAAGATAACGAGCCCACCTGACAGATATCTACCAGACGTTCCACATCCCACGAACACTGATCATGCATTGATTCGCTGGCCATCTATAGCGATTCCAACGCGCGTCTGCATGAAAAAGGGCGCTTTTCAGCGCCCTTTCATCACTCTATTGTCGGTTTTCTTCCTGATGATGCTGGCTGTCTACTCCTGATCAGGCAGTGCGTCAGCATATCGTGCGTCGATATCGCCTCCAGCGTATTCAGTGGCATCACGCAGAGCCGCCATGAAATTAGGTGCCTTTCCGATATAGGAGGGGCTCTCGTTGAACTGCGGCTTCCCATCCGCCTCTATGGTGTAGAGCAGCCCGACCGCATAGCCGTCCGCCATTCCAGGGATGCCTCCCTCCGCGATGATGGCGTCCTTCACGCCTTCGCTGGTCTCCACATAGCCGTCATAGCAGAACGCATAGGCCGCAGCCCCGCGAGCCCCCTGGACCGTATGCTGCGCCAGATTGAAGCATTCCTGGGCCTCTTTGCCGGGGTGCGTTTCGATGAACACGCTTTCGTGAACGACCAAGCAGGTGAAGGGAGTGATCTCATCTCCCGATTCCATCTTCTGCCTGCCTTCGTCGATGGCATAGAGCAGCACCCGCTCGAGCACTTCGGGCATCTGAGGGACCTCGGTCCCCGGATTTTCAACAGTACGATCAGCCATGAGGCCCTCCTTGCACAGGGTGGACTGGGTTTTCCCTATTCGCTTGATATCCTAGTTTAATTCATGTGCAAAGAGGAATCCTGTGCTGTGCATAAATGATTGCCTCAATTAGGCGTACGGATTCTCAAGATCGTATTGAAGAGCGCTGCGAATTTGGTTTATACTTCTGCACTGCTGATCGCAGCCGCTGAACACGGAGAGGTGTCCGAGCTGGCCGAAGGAGCACGATTGGAAATCGTGTATGCGCCAAAAGCGTATCCAGGGTTCGAATCCCTGCCTCTCCGCCATAAAAATAAGAAGCCCGCAGGGCTTTTATTTTTATGTGGACGGGGTGGGCGATGAGAACGCTGTGGGTTCGATTCGGGGTGTAGCCTTCAGGCACACCGCGAACCGCGAGGGTCAAGGCCGAAGAGCGAAGCATGCCTTGACGCGAGCGACCCCCTGCCTCTCCGCCATCTACCCTCTTTCCGAAAGTGCACGCAATCCTTGTTCGATCGGGGCACGTGACAACCCAAACGCGAAGCGATGATCTTCGCCCGAAGGGCGACAGTGAATGCAGAGGTGGTCTGCTGTACCTCAGCAGACCACCGACACACTTTTGCGGCGAGCAGCCGCCCGCGATGATGGTGCGAACCCGATCTTTGGGTTCCGACATCATCGCGGTAGGTTTTAATAAGTTGCAGAAAGGTGTGTTCGCAGAGGGGTCGAAGCCGATTCTGCAAGGCAAGAAAAGCGTGGTATCGTGCGAAGCACCACGTCTTTTCGCAGCCTGATTCGTGCGTTTATCATCTTGGATAAACCACGAACCATGGCCGTCAAGGCCACAGAGCGAAGCGTGCCTTGACGGCCGTGAACGCCAAGGCTGAGCACCCCTCTGCGGACATGGTCTCCCTTGCCACATCGGGCGGATTAAGAATCCGCCCCTACGAAGCAGGACAGGATCCTTTTTCAAAGACGTGGAAGGTGGGCAGAGGGAAGGCTGCGACGCGGAGCTAGTCCTTTAGGGCGAAGCTTCTGACCGTTGCCTGCCTTCCGCGTCTTCATTAGCAGTACCCCTTTGCACAGGGCAAGCCGCTCCTAGGGAGACGCAGGCTAAAGCCTGCGCTACGAGCGAAATTGTGCGCTCTTGATCAATTTCCGCTTCGTTCGGATCGGAGCCTGCGTTCTCATCGTCCACCTCGGACGCATCTATAAATAAAGCCCCAGAGGGGCTTGATTTATAGATGGCGGAGAGGCAGGGATTCGAACCCTGGATACCGCTTGACACGGCATAACGGTTTTCGAGACCGCCGCATTCAACCGCTCTGCCACCTCTCCGTAGCTGACCATGATAGCAGACGAACTGGGTCCTTCCCGCAGAAGAAAGAAGCGGAAGCTTTTCGCGTTCACCCGCGTATCTTCAGGACCGGACGAAAGCGATGCTGTAGGTACCCTCATGTTCATGCACGGCAATGGGTACACCGAAGAGGGCGGACAGACGCTTTCCCGTCAGCATTCGCGCCTTCGCTCCATCATCCACGATGCGGCCTTCCTTGAGCAGCAAGACGCGCTTGATTCCACCCACGATGTCATCGGGATAATGGGTGACCAGGACCACTGTGCGCTCTGAAGCGATGATCCGACTCATGGCTTCGCGGACATAGTACATGCCTTCAGGATCAAGACCGGTGCATGGCTCATCGAATATCAATACTGAAGGGTTGTGAACCAACGCTCTGGCAATGAGCACACGCCGTGCTTGACCGGACGAAAGCGTCGTCACATCGCGATCAGCCAATGTTTGGATACCCAGCTCTTCCATGACAGCCATTGCCCGACCGTGTTGCTCCCGGCTCACAGGGATGCGCATAGGGCGTCCCAATGAACCGAAGAGACCACCTTCCACGATATCGACGGCAGGAAGATGCACGGAGATCTGATTCTGCATGGCCGACGAGACGAACCCCACCTGGGACTTTACCTCGGCGAGCGTGGCTCTGTCGTTTCCACGAAAACGCACCGGCGGCGTTTCCTGATGGAGGGGAAGCACTTCCCGGGTCAACAGATTGACGAGGGTTGATTTTCCTGACCCATTGGGACCAAGGATTGCCACGGCCTCCCCTTCATATAAAGAAAGGTCATCCACGTGAAGGATGACCTTTCCGGATCGTTTGACGACAGCGTCGTGCAGCTCGAAGAGCGGGGTGGGCATGCTAGCCTTCGGTTCCTTCAGTGGCCTCCGGTTCCACAGGAGTGGTCTCGGGTTCAGGAGCGGTCTCAGCCGCAGCGGCCGCTGCGGCATCCCCTTCAGCGTCAGCCACGTCATCGGCCGCACCCTCTTCGGCCAAGGTTTCCTCTTCATCGGCCACCTTGCCGGCAAGCTCATCCTCTGCTTCTTGGTTGATCTTGTCCATCTCTTCCTGGGTGTATTCGTCGCTCATATCAACGTTATAGGGCACGTCCTCGGGCATCTTGTTGATGACCACGTCACTGGAAAGCTTCATGTCCTTGAGCCAGGCATCCATGGCATCCTGCGAATCCGTCTCAGAACTGGTGGTGCGGATCTCTTCCAGGATCTCGGAAGGAATCTGATCAAGGCTCTCGACGGTCTCCGGTGCTTCGAAGACATCGGTGACCATGATGATGTGATACCCATATTTGCTCTCGATGAGGTCTTTGGTGACCTCGCCCTCATTCAGGTTGGTGAGCGCCTCGGTGTATTCCGTCACGAAGGAGTTCAAGCGATCCCAACCCACATCGCCGCCATTTGCCTTCGAGCCCTCATCGGTGGAATACTCGGCCACCGCGTCCTCGAACGCCAACTCGCCCGAAAGAATGCGATTCTTGACCTCTTCCGCCGTCTCCTTGTCCTCCGACTTGAACAGGATGTGGCTTGATCGCTTCGCCCCGGAATAGGAAGCGGCCGACTCCTGGGCCTTCTCCAGAAGCGCTTCATCGCTGAGCTGCGTCTCCTGCTCGAATCCCTCTTGCAGCTTCTTCTGAAGGATGGAGTAGCGAAGGGCCTCGCGGTAATCATCATCGGTTTCGAAGCCCGCTTCCGTCCGCGCCTCATTCCACTTCTCGTCCGTGGTGTAGTTCTCACGCATCTTGTCCACGTAGGACTGTATCTCCTCATCGTCAGTAGTCACACCCCGCTGGTCAGCGAACTGCAGGACCAGCTCTTGGTTGATGAAGGTGCCAAGGGTCTGGTCACGCAGGCTTTGAGGGGTCTCGTTCTGCCCTTTGAGGTATTCCTTCCAGTCCTCATCCTCGGCATAGTTGTAGTTCAAGCGCATGTTGTTGATGGCACGTGTGATCTTGTCCTCTTCGATCTCGGTGCCATTGACCGTAGCGGCAACGCCTCCGGTAAGACCCGTATCGGTTTGGAGAATCTCGTTGTTCTGCTCTTCGGTAGAGGAGCATCCCGCAAGGACGAACATCAGAGCGCACCCGAGGGCTGTCGCGGCAAGTTTGACGAAAGGTTTTTTCATAGGTTGCGAACTCGCTTTCATGAAAGAGACGTATCGAAGTATTCTCGCACATCGAAGGCACGCGCGAAAGCGTCATCCCCACATTCCCTCAAAGGAACAGAGGGCCTGATCGCCAAGGTTGGCGCAGGAAGATTGCACTGGCTTCGGCGCAGACGGAAGCGCTGACCAGAGCACTCCTCAAGACCAGGTTCGGGAGCACGCGCACGAGGCGCATGGACTATCTGCCCGAATGGTAGAATGGCGAGCAAATTTCCATACCCTGAAAGGGCACGATATGATCTCTGGAGACATGGAGAAGCTGTATCCTTCCGCAAAGACCCTGGTGAAGGATTCTGTCGCAAGCCGCATCTTCAAAAAGGATGCCACCCTGTACGGATTCTCAGAAGAGGCCGAGGAATGCGCCCGCAACTTCATGGGCTGGACCGATCTTGCCGCCAACCCTCCTTGCGATGTCGCAAAGCTGACCGCCTTCGCCGATGAGGTTGCCTCCGACGGCATCGACACCGTGGTCCTCATTGGCCAGGGCGGCTCCACCCAGGCTCCCATGACCATCACGAAATACAACAAGCAGGACAAGAATCGTCTTCGCTTCCGCACTTTGGACTCGGATTCGCCCGTGCGCATCCGAGAACTCTTCGCCGGGTGCAATCCGAACAAGACGCTTTTCATCATCTCATCGAAGAGCGGTGGCACCATCGAACCACGCAGCCTGCTGGCCGCCATTCGCGAAAAGTACGAATCGGACCTTGGTACATCCATGGCCGATCATCTGGTTGCCATCACTGATCCCGGCACGAAACTGGACGTCTTGGCGCAAGAGCAAGGCTGGCGCCAGGTATTCCATGGATTGCCTGCGGTGGGAGGTCGATTCTCGGCACTGACGGTCTTCGGTCTGCTTCCTGCCGCCTTGGTGGGCATAGACCTGACGGAGTTCCTGGCTCACGCGCGCGAAGCGGAGATGCGCTGCTCCGAGGATGCCATCGACAATCCCGCCATCAACCTGGCAGCCTTCCTCTTCGACAATTATCAGCAGGGACGCAACAAGTTCTCGTTTTTGACCCCGAAGCGCGGACGCGTGCTGGGCTTGTGGATAGAGCAGCTGGTCGCTGAGTCGCTGGGAAAGAGCGGGCAGGGTATTCTGCCGAACATCGAAGTGGATTCGCTGTTGCTCACCGAAGATCCCGGTGACCGCTCAGTCATCATGTATCAGACAAAGACCGACCTCTGGGACGAGAGCCGCAACTTCGAGATGTCCCTGGCCTACATCGACCCCAACATCCCGCGCCAGAATTACAAGATCGACAGCGTCATGGAACTGGCTGAGCATTTCGTCATGTGGGAATACGCCATTGCCATGTGCGGATATCTGATGGAAGTGAACCCTTTCGATCAACCCGATGTCGCCTCCACCAAGGCCATGGTGCTTGAGAACCTGGAGAAGGGCATTCCTGATCCAGACTACATCGAGGCCTTCACTGAAGAGGTTGACATGGGGCTGGTGGAGGTTCGCCAAGCGCCGATGTTCTCCGAATGCAAGCGGCTGTATGACACGTTGCTTGCCTTGTTCCTCTCCATCCAGCCAGGTGATTACTTCGCCTTGAATGCATTCCTCCCCTTCACCGGCGAAGGCCGTCGCGAAGCCCTTGAGACCATCCGCCATGACGTGGCAAGCCAATTCGGCGTTGTTTCCTGCTTGGAGGTGGGACCTCGGTACCTCCATTCAACGGGTCAGCTGCAGAAGGGCGGCCCGAACTGCGGGGTGTTCCTGACGCTTTCAGCTGATGAGCTGAAGGATGTTCCGTTGCCAGAGGGTTGCGAGGCCCCTTCCTTGGGAGCGTTGGCGAAGGCGCAGGCAGTCGGTGACATGACGGCTTTGGCCGAACGAGGAAGGCGCGTAGTCAGCCTGCATCTTCCGGACAATTCCGGTGTCACGTTGCGCATGCTTGCACACGTGGTCCACTGCGCCATTGAAGACGCCATGGTGGAACGCGAACTGGAGTTGTTCGAAGCCGCAGAGGACTTCTTCGATCTGTCAAGCGATTAAAGCGATCAGTTCCATGGCACGCGAATCGCTTGCTTCGAAGCAGGAACGGGCAGCACTCATTGAGGCACGCCTGTTTGATTATTATGGCCCCGGGAAGGCATCGCTTGACTACCAGACGCCATTCCAGCTGACGGTAGCCGTGGTATTGTCAGCCCAATGCACGGATGCCGCCGTCAACAAGGCAACACCCGCGCTCTTCGAACGCTTTCCCACCCCCGAGGCCATGGCTCAGGCCAACCCCCAGGAGGTGGAAGGCTACATTCGGTCTCTCGGGTTCTTTCGGGCGAAGGCGAAGAATCTGGTGGCCTTGGCTCAAACCGTCATGGGCGATTTCGGTGGGACGGTGCCCGCTGATGTAGACCTGCTGCAGAAGCTTCCCGGAGTGGGACGCAAGACCGCGAACTGCGTGATGTGCGAAGCGTTCAAGGACCCTCAGGGAATAGCTGTGGATACCCATGTCTTCCGCATAACCCACCGGCTCAAACTGGCCGGCCCCTCTGCGAATACGCCCCAGAAGGTTGAGGATATCCTTCTGAAGGTGTTCCCTCGCTCGGATTGGATGTATGTGAACCATCAGCTGGTGCACTTCGGACGTGAGTTCTGTCGTGCGCGCAATCCACGTTGTGGCGAATGCATCTTGGGCGATCTGTGCCCCACACGCGGTCAGTGGACGTGAGGGAATCCGCCCGGTTGCCTTCGAATCGGACCGCAAGGGACTCCGGCATCATCGCAGCTGGTTTTATAGATGATCAAGCAAAGGGTATGAACGCATGAAGGTCGAAGCCGATTCTGCAGGACCAGAAACCCATGATATACCCCATCATGGGTTTCGCCAGTCCGAAGCCAAGGCTGAGCACCTTCATGCGTTCATGTGTCGCCGCCACCAAGGCGAGACCCCTCCGCGAACACCACCGCCACCCCCCAAGGCCGAACGCCTTCATGTGTTCATACACCGCCACCCTGCCTTCTGCGCCCCCATTGTCCGAGAGGTTGTTCCGGTTGATCGCAGATTTCCTTGCAGGGGACGCAGGCTAAAGCCTGCGCTACGAGTCTTCGCTACACGCTGCGGAAACGACGGGCCATTAGAACCGACCCAAAAGCTCACACGCGAAGACGGTGCGCTTACTTCTTGGCGGCCTTCTTGCGATCCGTGGCAGAAAGCAGGCGCTTGCGAAGGCGGATGCTCTGCGGTGTGACCTCCACCAGTTCGTCATCCTCGATGTACTCCAAGGCCTCTTCCAAAGTGAACGTGATGGGGGGCGTGAGCTGAATGGCCTTGTCGGCCGTGGACGAGCGCTGGTTGCCCAGGTTCTTCGTCTTCTCCACGTTGACCACCATGTCGCCCTCTTTGGCGGATTCGCCTACGATCATGCCTTCATAGCACTCATCCCCCGGTCCCACGAACAACCGTCCGCGCTCCTGCAGCGTATCCAAAGCATAGGCCACCGCCTTGCCCGTGGACATGGCGATCATGCCACCGTTCTTGCGACCAGCCATGTCTCCTGAATAGGGCCCATATTCAAGGAAGTGGTGGAACAGCACCGCTTCGCCATGCGTGGCATTCAGGATGCGTGTCTTGAGGCCCATGGTCCCGCGCGAAGGAATGCGGAAGGTGATGTGGGTCATGGATTCATCAGATGCCATGTCCTCCATGATGCCTCCTGCCGTGCCCATGACCTCAATGGCCTTCCCGGCGTAATCATTGGGAACGTCAACCGTTGCCTCTTCGATCGGCTCGAGCTTCGCTCCATCCTCACCGGTCTTGTACACCACCCGAGGACGCCCCACTTGGAACTCGAAGCCTTCCCTGCGCATGGTTTCCATGAGAACGGACAGATGCAGAACGCCACGACCTGCCACTTCAATGCCGCTTTTGTCCTCCAGCTCGTTGATGCGCATGGAGATGTTGCTCTCCTTTTCGCGCAGCAGGCGCTCTTTGAGTTGACGGGCTCCCACGATCTCGCCCTCACGACCCACCAGGGGACTGGTGGATGCCTCGAACACCACAGCCATGGTGGGTTCCTCGACCGCGATGGGAGCCATCTCCACCGGGTTCTCCGGGTCGGTCACGATGTCCCCGATATCTGCATCCTCAATGCCGATGACCGCTACGATGTCACCGGCAACGGCATCGGCCACCTCAACCTTGCCTAGGTTCTCGAAGGTGTACACCTTGCGGATCTGCGCCGGAGCCGAGCTTCCATCGGGCTTCACGACCAGCACGTTCTCCTTCTCATGGATGATGCCGCTGTGCAGGCGCCCCACGCCGATGCGCCCCTCATAGCTGGAATGATCCACCGTGCAGATCTGCAACGCCAAAGGTGCGTCCTCATCAACCTCCGGAGAGGGAATCTCCTCCAAGATGGTATCCAGAAGCGGAACCATGTCCGCATTGCCGTCCTCGGGGTCACGTCGCGCATAGCCATTCACTGCCGAAGCGTAGATGACGGGAAAATCCAGCTGGGCATCCGTTGCGCCCAGTTCCACCATGAGGTCGAAGACCTTGTCCACCGCCTCTTCCGGATTCGCATTCGGACGATCGATCTTGTTCACCACCACCACGATGCGCAGCCCCCGCTCAAGGGCGTGCGACAGCACGAAGCGCGTCTGGGGCTTCGGTCCCTCATAGGCATCGACGATGAGCAGCGCGCCGTCTGCCATATTCAGCACGCGCTCAACCTCGCCTCCGAAATCCGCATGCCCCGGCGTGTCGATCACATTGATCTTGACGCCTTTGTACGTGATGGAGATGTTCTTCGAGAGGATGGTGATGCCTCGTTCACGCTCTTGATCGTTGGAATCAAGCACGCGCTCCTGTACCTGCTGATTCTCGCGGAAGACATGCGAAGCCCACAGCAGTCGATCCACCAGCGTGGTCTTGCCGTGATCGACATGGGCGATGATCGCAACGTTGCGGATGTTCTCTTGTTTCATGGAAGCTGCTCCTGATAATGCTCGATTTTGCGAAAGCAGCCGCTATTCTACCTCCACTTGGAAAGGCTGCACCGCTGAGCAGCCAGGAAGCCCCTTGAGCGGGTGGCAAAAGCACACAGCTCCTGCCATAATCCTTGAGCATCATGGAAACCGATCGAACAGGCACCACCGAAAGGCTCATCACCGTCGAGCACCTCAATGTGACGAGGGGATCATTGGCCATCCATGTGCGCGTGCGCCCTGAATGGAATCGGACGAATGTCGCTATCGCAGAGAAGGTGTCCCAAGACTTCCCGAACGTCCCGCTTCATGCCTGCGTGAACCCCTGCGGCCGCACCTTCGCCAGCGTCATGGCGCGGACATCCCTTCCCCACCTGCTTGAGCACCTGATCATTGACCTGCAGGTGCAATGCGCTGCTGACGATGCCTCCACCACCTTCGCCGGTCATACGCATTGGATACCGGAAGAACCAGGCTGCGCCTTGATCACCGTGAGCTTTCACGATGACCGACAGGCTCTGCAGGCAGTGCGAGACGCCTGCGCGTATCTGAATCGACTGCCCAACGAGCTATTTGACGAATTTGATGAGAAGGTCAATGAGGTCGGCGCGCTTGAAGGGCTTCGTGATGTGGGCAACCATGCCAGCGCGGTGACTCCGCTTGCGCCCCTCTTCGAAGGCGTCGGCGGTCAGAGCGATGATGGGCACGTCCTGCAGATCAGCACGACCTGATCCATAGATGGCTCGGGCGGCTTCGTCCCCACTCATCTGAGGCATGCGCATATCCATGAGGATGACGTCGAAATGGCCCGGTTCGGTTGACAGCACGCGTTCAACGGCAGCCTTGCCGTGTGATGCCTCTTCAACGGAGAAACCTGCTTTCTTCAGGATCTCCTGGGTGATCTCCCGCGAAAGATCATCGTCATCAACCACCAAAGCGCGCTTGCCTTCGAAGGACACGTCTTGAGAGGCAGTGTTGCCATCTGTCTGCCTAGCGCCCCGCGAACCATCCAGCCTCTGTTCGGCAAGACGCAGTGGCAGCGTCACCACGAATTCGCTTCCGCGACCCACTTCGCTTTTCACTTCGATCGCCCCACCGAGAAGCTCGACCAGATTCTTGGTGATGGGCATTCCCAGGCCAGTGCCTTCGGTGGCATTCACCTCATCCAATCCATCGCGCTCGTACGGCACGAACAGGCGCTCGAGGAATTCAGGTTTCATGCCACAGCCGGTATCCGAAACGATGAATTCGAACCTTCCATACCCCTGAGGAACGTGGGCCCCGTAGTCTGACTGGGCTTCGTTGAACTCCGTGAAGGTGACCGCGACCGATCCTCCTTCGCCGGTGAACTTGAATGCATTTCCCATGAGATTCACGAGGATCTGTGCGATATGCTGCCGGTCAGCGATCACCTCGGTCTGACGCAGTGACGATGTATCGATCGTGAAATCAATGGATTTGCGCAACGCCTCTCCTGAGAAGATATCGCTCATCTCCAAAGCGAATTCCTTCAGATCGAACGCCTCTTCTTCCAAATCGATGGCACCGCTTTCAATGCGGCTCACATCCAAGACATCGTTGATCAAAGAAAGCAGATGATCGCTGGAACGCTTGATCTTCTGGAGACAGTCTTCCATATGGGCTGCGTCGTTCGCATTCTCCAGCGCAAGATCGGTGAAGCCGACGATGGAGTTCATAGGGGTGCGAAGATCATGCGACATATTCGTGAGGAAAACGGACTTTGCCGCACTGGCATGCTGGGCAAGTTCCAATGCTTTTTGGAGCGCACGCTTCTGGCGCAGCTGCTCCTTCATCTCAGCGTGGGTGTTGCGCACGGCAAGCACGGCCGTCTGGCTGCTGCCCGACAATCGAAGGATGCGTGCCTCAACGTACTTCTCCTCATCATCCAAGCGGCGGCGATAGGTCAGAGCGATCTCTGGCTCATCCGAAGCGAACAACTGCATCAGCCCCTCTCGACTGATGACAGCCTCCACCTGAGCACGATCCTCTTCGGCTACCACATTGGAAAGATAGGCTTCATGTTCCCGTTCGTAGTCCTTGTCAACGATGTACCTGACGAAGCCAGTGCCGATCAGGTCATCAGTGCGGTTGTACACCTCAACGCTCTCATGCTCCAGATCGATGACATAGAGTGCGAAGTTCTCTCGGGTGAGGCATTCGATGACATCCATGCGATGAGCGCTGCGTTCTTCAGCGGCCTTCGTCTGCGTGAAGTCCTCGACGATGCAGATGGAGAAGCGTTCTGACTGCGCGATGCGACCTGAGCTGATCTTCAGCCACCGGCCATCCAGAGACCTTCCCTCGAAGCGGAGTTCCTTCGCTCCTTGCGGAATCTCCTCAAGCTTCTTCGCCATGATTCTGGCTCCCTCTTGGCCAAAGAGCCTTTCAGCGAAGGAGACTGCAGAGAGATACTTCTTCTCGAACCCATAGGCATCCTGGGTGGCGGAAGAGAGTACGATGTTTTGCGTGCGCATATCCAAGAAGAACAGGCCGACGGTGTGGTCCCCCTCCATATAGAGGTCTTGGTCGATCCACGTCGTCAGGTCTTGCACGATGAATGTGCAGTACCCCGGAACAAGCGGGGTCACCGAGACGCTGAAGAATCGTTCGAACAGGATGGCACATGTCTCGAACTCGCACGAGATGCCGTGAAGGGCTGCATCGGCGAAATGGACCAACCAACCCATATCGTCATTCCCCCAGCCCTCGTAGGCATGGAATCCCAAGAGATCCTCGCGGGACTGATTCGAGATGTCAGCCATTGCTTGATTCAGATAGGCGTAGGCGAAGTCATACGGATTGCCTTCGTCGTCAACCAGCACATGGGCCACGCCAACCGCTTGGTTGCTTCTGTCGAAGAGCGCTTTGCATGCTTCGAGCAGTTCTTCCATCACCTCTCCTTTTTCAGCACTGACAATGATACTCCATGGAAAACCCACCCCACCCGGCAACATTCTCCAGGATTGACAAGGTCAGGAATGAAGGGAAGAGATGGTGGAGCATACAATTCCTTGAACAAACCCCAACACGTCCACTACGTGGCCTTGCGCTCCGCTGTTGGGATTGTAATTCCACTGGCAGCCTAGCGCAAGAGCTGGTTCACCTTTTGCTGAACAGCGGTGTAGTCGTAGCCGGCAGCCGTAAGGCGTTCCTTCCGGTCTTGCCCATTGCCCCAGTCGCCGCGAATCACCTCGCGCGCAACCTCCTCAACGGACTTTGAGGGAGCCGTCGAGCCGCCGCCCCCGAGTATTTCATTCACGCGCTTCTGAACAGCACCGTAGTTCCCCCCGAGCGCCGCCTTTCGCTGTTCGCCGTTGCCGTACTTGCCGGCGATAACGTCTTTGGCAAGCTGGTCTATGTCCGTAGTCGCAACGGTCGGGGTCGTGGTGGTTGCTGAAGCTCCAGAAGTTACGATTACGGCATGGCCGCTCGAAACGATGATAGCGCCGGTCGTTGCCTTGGCCTGAATCTGCGCGTAGCTCAAGCCGCTGTGAACCGTGACAAGCCCGGTTCGCTTCAGTCGGTCGGCGAGGTTGCCGGTATAAGCGAGGTTGCCGCCCTCGAACATGATTGACTTCGACGCTCCGGCCACGATTGCGCAGACCGAGGCGAGGCTGGAGCAGTCGCATTCGCAGTCGGTCGTGATAGCGGCAAGGTTCCACCCGGCTCGTTCAGCATAGGTCAGAATGGTGTTGCGCTCGTACTGGTCGTAGCCGATGTGCCGGTTGGCTACTGCTTGCAGCGCGGCACTCGCACACTTCTGACCCTTTGCCGGGTCGTTCCATGTAATGAGGTAAAGCCAGCCGTTGTCCCATAGTGCGCGGGTGTTCAGCTCGTCAGATTGGTTCCCGGCGGTTCCTCCGGTGTACTGACCGCGCTCGTCATGCGAGGCCTGACTGATTGTGATTGCCATGTTTTCTCCTTCGTCATACTTGGTCAGGCCGTATTGCTCGACCAGTTTCATGCAGCTATCTACATAGCTGGAGCTGGTGGCGTAGCCGTCGTCTTTGATGGTTTGCAGATAGGTTCGAGGGTCTGAGATTCCCCGTAGGTTCTGATAACGCGCAAGCTGAATGAACTCGAAATAACCCTTGACGCCTGCTTCCATCGAATCGAATACACGGAAGTTGTCAGAAATGGTGGTGATAGTTCCGGGGCTGTATTCCTCCTGCGTGTTCATGTTCACGCTCGCGCCTGTCCACTTAGTGCCGCACTTCAACCCGAAGTAGTTGTGATACTTGGCGGCCAAGGTGGATTCACCCCAGCCGCTCTCAAGGATTGCCTGCGCTATGACGGCAGAACACGCCCGGATACCATATTCGAGCGCGTATGCTTGAACGAGCGGAGCTATGCGGTCGATGAACTCCTGATTAGCCATTGTCGGCCTCGTTCTTGGTTTCGGCCTTTGGCTCGAAGACCGAATCTACGACGGCCTTGGTGGCCGTTCCTGAAGTTGCCGCGTTGATAGTGGTGTTGACCGTGGTGCTTGCGACGCTCTTTCCGTCTACGTAAGCCTCTGCGCCTGCGTAGATTGCAGCGCTCACGACGGTGCAGCCAAGACCGAACATCGCCAGCCCATCGTTTCCGGTCGCAACGCCCGTGATTCCGCTGCCGAGGGATGCGAGGCCGGCTGCTACGGCTACCCAGAACTTGCGGCTAGTGAACTTACTGATGATTTTCTCCATTGTCCTTCTCCTCGTCTTCGGTAGCCATGTCGTTCAACGTGGCGTGTTTTGCTCTGATGTTGCGCGGGGTCTTCAGTCGCGCTTTAGTCGCAATCTCATAAAGGCTGAACATCACGATTTCGCCGGTGACTGCTGCGGTGAGGAACGTCCAGAAGCCCCCTCCGAACCCGACGTAGCCGTTGTATTGAAGCCAGAACTCGCCAGCCCCTGCGGCAACCGTGCAGGTGAAGCAGAACAGTAGGATTACGTCGAATTTGCTCATGTGACCACCGCCGTTTAAGCGATTACCTGAATAGGAACTTCCATTAGTTCCTCGAATAGCTTGTCGCCCGTTCCGTTGCCGCCTTTGTCTTTGTAGGCAGCATGAAGCTCGACAATCTCCTCATGGCGCTTCATTGACAGGGGCTTCCCCTCAAGAACGTAGAGCCGGTGCCATTCCTCAAGCTGGGAACGTGCCACGCATTTGAGGATTATCTGGTCTGCTTTTCGGCTTTTCGCCATACCCTTCGCTTGTGAAATGAGGTAGCCGACAATGCCGCCCGCAATAGCCCCGACGATGGTTGTAATGCAGCACGTTATGGCAACGCTGACAAAGCTGTACATCATTCATACCCGGCTTCCTCAAGCTCAGCCTCTAGCCGGTTGATTTCCGCTCGGTACTTCTCGCGTTGCTGGAGGGTTTCGGCGTACTCCTCGTCAGAGATTACGCCGTCTGAGTGCTTCAGGGCTTTGTAGTCCGTTTGCCGTAACAGTTGCTTGTTTGCATTGATTTCGCCTTGGATTTCGTCACGCGTCATGACCGCTCCTTTCCTCGTAGGGTCGCCTAAAGGATATGGAGCTGGTGAGATTAGGCCGCTATTGGCAACCTAACGACGGTCATTTTGCGGTGAGACCCCCCCCCCGCGTTTCTATCTCCATCCGAGAACAGTTCGCGGTAAAGGGCGTCCATGCTCTGCACTGTTTTGTAGGCGTCAAGCCTCAAAATTGACCCGCGCCAGCTTTGGTATGAGCGCTCTGCCTGCTCAAGGGTTATCTACCCTTTGCGATACATTGCGGCCAGCTTCTTCAACTTGCGGCGTTGTCGGGTTACAGACGCACGGCACGGCCTTACGAGGATTCGCCCAGTCTCGGTGTATGAGAACTTCTTCTTTAGGAAGGTAAAGCCCCGCGACAGCTTGACGATTCGGGTCTTTTTGGTGTTGAGGACTATGCCGAGCTGCGAGCATTTCACCTCTACTGCGCCCAGCACGACCTGTAGATGGTCTTTGCTCGTGTGTATAGCATAGGAATCGTCCATGTAGCGGCCATAGGCTTCGACCTCGCAGCACTCAAGTACGAAATGGTCAATGGTGGTCGGAAAGGCCACGGCCAGAATCTGGTTCGGCTCGCTTCCAAGCCCTAGCCCCTTTTCGCCTTGCGCGTCGATTTGCGCGAACTCAAGGGCTATTACGCCCGGGTCTGTCAGGCAGCGCTCGACCAACCTCTTTACGCCGTCGTGGGATATGTTGGCGAAGTAGTCAGAGAAGTCGATTTGTAGAATGTAGCCCTCAGAGCCGTGTTTCCGGTAATGGTCGGCGAGCTGCCGCTTTAGCCGCATGATGGCGTAGTCGGTTCCTTTCCCCTTGATGTTCGCTGAGTTGTCGTTTACGAGTGTGGGCGCTATGGCCGGAACGAGCGCGTTCTGCGTGAGCGATTTCTGTATGACGCGCTCGCTGAAATGCACAGAGGAGATATGGCGCAGCTTGCCCCTTTCCCAGAGGTCGAACTTGATGAACCCGCGCGATATGTCATTGCCCTCCAGAACGTCGCGCCGAGCTTTCGTTATGTTCCGGAGTATGCGTATCAGGTAGCGCTGGACGCTACCCTTCCACTTCACGCCCCGCGATGATTCCTTTGCAGCTTTGTACAGGTTCTCAAGGGAAGCAACGCTATCGAGGGTGCAATCCTTGTTGCGCTCTGCTTTCTTGGCGGCTCGGGATTCCTCGCGGCGCTTGCGCCGGGCTGCGCGCCTTTCGTCCGAGTTCAAAGAATGCACCCCGCACGGCTCACAATGGCACTTGAACAGCCGCTTGCAGGCAAGCCATGAAACCGAGGTAAGCGCCTGAATCCTCGGCCATGCAAGAAGCGTCCGGCTTCCTGCGCGGGGTGCTTATTTACGGCCATGAGGCCGATGGTCACGGCTTCCTTCCTCTTAGGCTCGGCGTTCCGCTTTTGCGTACTAGGTCTGGCCGTTAGTGAATCAGGGGCGAGGGCGAAGCCACGTGTTCGTCGCCGAGTTGTTGTTGGCATTGCCGTTGCTGTTGACATTGCACACATTCGACGACGACCCGGAGTTAACCGAACGCAGCCACCAGGTGACACGCTATGCAAGCCGTAACGCGCCATCATTGTACTTCGCGCTCTATGTCTTGCAAGCGCTGGAGTTCGGCTGCGGTCGCCTCGATGCGGCTTTCGAGCGGTTCCTTGGTAATGAGCTTCACCTTCTTGCGCGCGCCCTTAATGTTCCCGATGGTCGTCTCTATGAGCTGTATGAGGTTTTCAAGTCGGCTCACTTTCACCGGCTGCCCCATGTCGATTGCACATTGGAGGTCGAGGCATAGTTGCTCGCAATCCGCAATGGCGAGCGTAAGATATTTCCTCCGCTCCTGCACGTTTATGGTCGTGTTCGGGTAGAAGGAATCCGCCCGGTTGATGTTATGCACGAGCGAGTAGGCCGTTTGCGCCATGGGAACCCCGATTATGAAGCGGTAGGTCTTGTCTATGCCCTTTGCCGCAATTCGGTTCACCTCGACGCGAATGTCCAACGAATCGGTATAAAAGTCGAAAGCTGACACCGCCCGGTTCCGCTCATAGACGCCGCTCATGTTACCTCCAAAAAATGCGGGAAAAATTCGCCCGCTTCGCGGGACTAATAAAAGAATAAGCGCCCGCGCAAGGCGGGCGCTAGTCGAGTATAAGGTACCGGTTCTAAAAACCTAGGAGGAAGCAGGGGCGAGGGCGAAGCCACGCGTCCGCCGCCGAGCCGTGGTTGGCACGGCCTTGGCCGTTGACAAGGCACACATTCAACGACGACCCGGAGTAAACCGAACGCAGCCACCAGGCGACACGCTCGCCGTTGATGTAGTCGGCGCAGCTCCGGAAGATAGGCCACTGAAAAGCCGTGCCGACCGAGTAGCCCTTGGTTCCCCATACAGTCTGCCCGTATACCTCGGTCTCGCACAGAGAGAATGGTCCTTCGACCGTTACCCATGACCACGAATTGGATTCGCTCAAAGCTGAGGTTCCGAAACGCTCCTCAATGAGCAGTCGCGGGGCAATCATGAACTCACGGACTGCGGCGGGCATCTTAGGCCACAGCCATTCCTTCTCCCACCTGCGAAGGTTGCTTGCGATGTAGGGGTGCTTCTCGGAAGCAGTGCCGTTGTTCGTGGCCGTGGTGTTCCACATGATGTAGCTGCCGTTCGTGGCGAAGCTGCCGGTCACTTCGACAGGCTTGGCGAAGATGAATCCGAGGTGGTTTCCGATTTCAGTATCGCCACACATGAAATAACCGTTGACCATGCCCAGAAGCGCGATGAACTCCGTGCCATCGGTTAGACGGTCGGGGATGTAGTCGCCAATCTCGATTCCGGCGGTGTTGCCCTGCTGGAATCGGTCGCGAATCCAGTGCCATGGGGTGACGAAGTTGGCTATCTCCTCGGCATACACCACCGTGAGGTCTCGCCCTTCGTAAACCCCTAGGTTATGGTCATGGTTGCGCTTTATCGCCGCTAGGGTTTCCTCGTCGATTTGGACTTCGGGAGGCTTACCCCCAATCTCTATCTCGCCGTTCTTGATTTGCTCGAGCAGCTTGGCGGTCTCCTTCGAGGCGTCCGCCGCCAAGACGCGCGCCTTTTCGTCCCGGCAGTCGATTTCGGTTCCGTCCTTCAGCGTGATTCCTAGAAACTCGGTGATGCTGTCCCCTGCCATTGTTAAACCTCCTTAGTTTGGATAAGCCGTTTGGTCTCTGGGTCGTAACTGAACCCTTGTACCTTGATTCGTAATCCGTCCTGAACCGCTGCGTCCGTGTGGCAGTAGAGCCGGTGGTACAGGAACAGCCAGTCGATGCAGGTGCAGTTCGTCCCTATCTGGTGAAAAGCGAGCGCCATGTCGGCCTTTGCGTTCGGCCAGAGAATCGAATCGAGTGCGCGGTCTACGAGAATCTTCGCAATGGCCGAGACCTCGTAAGCCTCATTCGTGGCGTCAGTGGCGCGCTTGACTGCGGCGTCGCTTTCGTTTTGGCGCTCGGTCTCAGCCTCGGCGAATGCAAGAGCCTGATTCGCGGTCTGCTCCTTGGCTCCCTCTATGAGCGCGTAGTATTGCGAAAGCGCTTGGTCGAGCGAGTTGAAGTAGTTCTCCGGCACGGTCTGGGAGCCTGTAACAGAGGGGTCTACCTCGATGATTATTCCGCCCGTCGAATCGCGGTAGTTGCCGCCCTTGATAAGGTCGAAGTACGCCAGACGGATAACCCCAGCCGAAGCGGTCACGTACTCGCTCACTGTGTAGGTGACGACGTTTCCCTCAATCGTGCAAGCTCCGTCGGAGACGACGTTTCCGGCGGCGGTGATGCAGTTGAAGATGGCAGAAAAGCCGTTGAGGTCAGCTTCAAGGCCATCGTCGAGAATGGCGGCGTTGATGACCTCGGAGCCGCGCTCGCTCTGCCGCAAGCGTATGGTAGGGCGGTCGTCGCTTATACCGCCCTTCATATCCAGTATCACGTTATGAACAGCCATTTCTCCTCCTATCTGTACTGGTTGGTAACAGCCCAAACGGTGCCGTCGCAAAGGACAATCACCCTGCCGCCTACGGTTACGTCGCAAGCGAGCGGAATCGCCGAAGGTTCGGCGTCTCCGTCCACCAGAACCATGCACACGTTCCCGTTAACGCCCTTCACTGTTCCGCGCTTGACCTTCAGCGGTTGCTCTTTGGGCTTTTCGGTCAGCCTTGCGAGACGCTTCGCTTTATCCAACATCGACGAACCTCCTCAGCGTTGTAGAAGTCTGCATACCGGGGGTCATCTTTATGTCCTGCTCGTATATCGAGCCGCGCACCGAGTACCCCGCCGCCCTGTAGTTCACCTGCCAGACCTCCCCAAGCTCGTCGGGAAGGTACGGGTGCGTAACGGTCGTGCGCTCCACATAGGACAGCTTGTCCTGAAGCCGCGCCCTCGCTTTGGCGTTCAAGGCGGTCTGGCTCGCAATGTCGGAAACCTGCTCGGTGAATGTGACCTCGTAGCGGTTAGCCGTGGATAGGAAGCTGTCAGGGTCGTCGAATGTCGCAACGGCTGAGAGGTTTATGTTGTTGTTCGAGCAGACCAGCGCCACCACGTTCGGAATGTCGAAGTAGTCCTCCTCTATGGAGAACTCCGGCGCGAGTATTCCTTGTGAATCGTCGTTTATGGTGCGTGTTGGTGTGAGGTACGTTGGGTCTTGGTAAGGCTTCAGCACCGCGCCGCCGTAACCGTTGACGGTCACGCTTCCGTAGTTTGCGAAGTCGCACAGGTCGTTAATCACTGCTAGGTAGCTTGTGTCGCGCTCATAGGTCTTGGCGGTGTTGAGCCTCGCGTTAGAGGGGGTGCAGGTGCAGGGAAGCCCGAGCGAAACGATGGTCTGGCGCGCCCACTCAATAGCGTTGGTTCCGGCAGGTATGGTCAAGGTGTTCCGAACGAGCTTCTTGTCGAGAATGGTGAGGGTGCTGTAGAGCTTGGCTGTTCCGTCTGACGCTTCGTAGAAAAGCTTGCGAGATGGGCTGGAAACGAACAGCGTGGCGTGAACCACTTCGGCCACCTTACCGTCAAGCTCGCTCGTGCTGATAATGCGCACCATATCGTTTCCGAAGTCGATGTGCTTACTCAGACCCATCGAAGCGGATACCTTCAGGCTGCTTCCGGTGTTCCGGGTCAAGATGCAATCGGTTACGTGTTCTATATCCTCGATGTAAGTGAATCCCGGCCACTTAATCCGCTGGAAGCGGAAGGTGTCCTTACGACCCGATTTGAGCCAGTCCATAGTCCACCTCCGTGCAATCCAGCGACAACTCGGCCATTCGGTAGCGCTCATTCTCCACGCTGAGTGAGACGTCGCACTGTACGTACATGGCGTCGCCGTCTGAATACGGTAACCGCAGATAGGCGATTCCCTTATGCTTCGCAAGCTCACGCCATGCCGCCGTAGTCTCGCGTTCTACGTTCTCCCCGATATGCGTGATGGGAACGCGCGCGGAGATTCGGGGCTTAACGCTCTCCTGCTCGCCGAAGAAGACCATCGGTACGCGCCGGCCTAGAACGGAGAACTTCTGGTTCTCGTTATCGGTGCCGGTGTCTACAGTGAGCTTCCTCCAGCAGAAAGCATAGGAGCTAAAATCTTCTCCCCAGTTGACATAGCAGCGCCCATCTGAACGAACTATTGTCGTGCTGAGGCTGTCGGCCTGCGAACCGTCTGAGGCGTAGGCGATAGCGCGGTATTGAACCGGGCAATCCAAGGGCGGGGTCGGGTCGGTGAGCTTCAGGGGTGCGCTTCCAGAGCCAATGGTTGTAATCGAACCGTCTGGGTCGATACGTTGGACGGCCACGCTGCTCGTTCGTATGGGGGAATCGTTGCCGACGACCGCAGAAAGCTCCACAGAGCCATCGTGAGCCGCAAGGAATAGCCGAGGCGTAGATGGTACAGAACATGCCGCCTTAAACAAAGATACGGCCTCAGAGCCGAGCGTGGAAGTCGAGACGACCTTGACCCTCACGGAGTACGCGAGCTTGTTGATTAGCTCCATGTCTGCTGCGGTGAAGGTTGCGCTCGTCCCGCTTACGGTCTTGCTCGAAACGATGCCGCTCTTGCTGCTTATCTCGAAAACCGCATAAGCGAGGGTGCCGCTATCGTCCGCATAGTCGAACCATACGGTGATGGGCAAGCGGCTTACGGTGTCGCTCGGAGTGATATTCGTAACCCTTGGGCGGCTGCGCACGGTCACAGAACGGGCTGCCGACCACTTTGAGTAGTCGCCTTTCTCGCTCTTGCAGCGAACCATCACGGTCAGCTCGGTGTTGGTTTCGGTCAAGGGAATATCGCAGAAGCCCTCGGTGGTGGTGCGCTCGATTTCCCATTCGCCACCGGTAGAGTATCGCACCTCGGCGAGGGTCTGCTGGCCGTCGATTGGATTGTAATTCCATTCGACCCGGAGTGTTTCGTCGTCGAAAGCGACGATTGCCCCGTCAACCGGCGAGGTTATGACTGGGGCGTTCGGAGTGGCGATGTCTGCTGCGGCTGTTGTGGTGGTCTTCCATTCTGATTGAAGTCCGACGACCACATTGGCCACCCTGTACCAGTAGCGCCCCTCGCCGGGTTCGTCCGTAAGCTCCTCAGTATCCGGCGCAACGGTCGCGATGGTCTCCCATTCGCCCACGTCTTCCTTGCGCTGGATAATGGTCGAGGTCGCGTGGAGCTGCGCAGAATTGTCGAGCGTGATTGTCACCGTGTCGCTATCATTGCGGCGCGCCTGAACCGACACCGGAGAGGCGGGCGTTGTATAGACCTTGTTCGAGTAAGCAGGAGCGGCGTCTTCGCCGCCTACGTAGCCCACAGCCCGGAAGGTGTAGCAGCCGTTAGGCGCACAGACGTTGACCGCATACGCTTCGGCTATGCCGGCGTCGGCCACCGGCTCCCAGCCGTTGCCGTTTTCGAGCGAGATAAGAACGCCGGCATAGGTGTCGGCGTTCGTCCATGTGAGGCTCACGGTCTCGTCAGTGAGGCGGTGTGCCTGTAGGTTCGTAATGGGGTTAATAGCCATATCCAACTCCCATGTTCACATATCGTTCTGCTTCGCTTATGACCTGCTCCAGTGCGTCGTCCATAGTGGGGCTGATGCCGGTCTCAACCTTGTTCCCGTTGACGTATATATTCACGTTGAAGGTCTTGCTGCTTGCTGGCTCCGCGATTGAGGAACCGCCGTACCAAGGGATTTCCCACGTTGTGGCTGGTGCGTCGCTCAGGCCATCGAGCGCTGCGGCGGTAAGCCCTGCGCCCTTCTTCGCAACGTATCCGGCTGTAGATTCCATGCCGTTTCCGTAACCGGTGCCGAAGTCGCCGCCCAGTCCGTATGTGACCTTCGACGGCGAGGCCGATTTCTGCGCGGCTTTCACGGCGTTTACGGCTTGCTGGGCGAGCGCGTAGGCTTTCTGGTAGACCCACGAGTTCATGGAGTAAATACCGTTCCCGTAGCCTGTTGCGAAGTCAACGCCAGCCTGTCGCCCTTGAACGCTTTTGATTCCGATTTCGGCGGATTGTGCGAGCTTGCGCCCTTGCGGAGTAGCGGAGTGGTTTCCTATTGCGTCCGAGAACGCCCTTGCTGCGGCCTGCCCCGCTCTTGCTAAGCTCGCTTTTGAGCTTTCGAGGCCTTTCGATGCCGAAGCTGCAAGGCGCATCGCCGCGATTTGCACCGACCCGGCCTGACGGGTGAGGCCGCTTGATAGGTTCGCTCCCACTGTGCTTCCGACGTTGGAGCCGATGTTCGGCATGGTCGAAATACCGTTATGAGCCGAATTGACGAGCGAGGACGCCGCAGTCCCAACTGCTCCGGCATATCCACCAAGACCCGTGGCGACGCTTGAGCCGCCCGAGGTTCCGGCAGTTGACATGGCCGTAGTAAGTCCGGCTATCCCACTCTGTGCCGAGCTTGAAAGGCTCGACGCCGAGATTCCAACCGATTCAACGAAACTCCCGAGCGCGCTCGCAAGGTTGAAGCCCGAAGTATTGCCGGTTGTGGTTGCATACTCAGGAAGCCCGGCGATTGATTGCTGAACGCTGTTGTTGACTTGCGTCATTGCCTCGGTGGGCTGCGTGCTCAGCTCGGTTATTCCGTTTGCGAGACCGGCGTCTATGTCGTTTCCGAGTTGCTGCATGACAACGGACGGGCTGTGGCTCTCGAAGTGTTCCTTTGCGCGGTTGATAACCTCGTCGGACATGACGCCAACGGCCTCGGCTGGCATATCAGAACTGCCCTCGATGCCTGCGCGCAAACCCTCGTCAATGTCGTGTCCCAGCGCCTCGGCTGCGGCCTCTACGTCTCCGCCGGTCATCTGCAACACAAGCGCGTCGAACATGACGCGCTGCGCATCTGTGGCAAGTCCGCTGTTCTCCATGATTGAGTTCGCCAGCGCCGAGGGAATCTGAACGCCTTGGGTGGCGCAAGCGTTCACGATGCTGTTGAGCGAACCGTCGAAGCTGCTCTGAAGCGCAGAAAGCTGTTCCTCTCCGATACTTCCGAAGCTCTCCATTGATGCACCGACGGACTGCAATGCGCCCTCGAACGTATCAAATGAGGCAGTTCCGTTGACCAGCATCGAAAGGTATTCATCGCCGGTCGCGCGGGCGCTGTCTGTGGCGGCGGTCAGGTCGTTTACGTTCTGTTGTAGTTCGTGGTATTTGACGCTGGCCTCGTCAGCGAATACTGGGAAGTCTCCAATCCATATTCCGAAGCCCTGCTCGGCGTTGTTCAATTCCTCAGTCGCCTGCTTAAGGGCTTGCTCGTCCTGAACGAGCTGCTTTATCGTCGCTTGATAAAGCTCGCGCAGGGCGGCGGATTTCGCCTCCTCCTTGTAGGCTTCAGCGGTTTCGAGTATCGCGTCCTTCTGCTTTGAAAGCTCTCCGGTTTGGGCGTTTATCACGCTGACGCTCTCGCCGGTAACGCTGTTGAAGCCCTCGACCGCCAGCTTCAGGCGTTCCTGCTCTCCAGCGGTGAGGTTCCCCTTGTTTCCCAGCTCTTGGATTGTGGCGGCATAGGTGTCAACCATTGCGGCGTTTGTGCCGTAATCCGCCCATGTCTCGCGCATCGTCTTCGCGAGTTCTGCCTGAGACTGCAAGCATTCCTCGGCACGTGTAGAGGCGTTCTGCATGGCTGCGGTCGAAGAATCGACCGCCGGGGCATAGGAGTTGTAAGCGCTCTCGGCTTCGTTCAACGCACCGGTCATGCCGGTAGTTGCGTCCTCAACCAACTGGGCATGGGCTGCCATATCGGATAGGCCGCCCACAAGCTCCATAACAAGGGAGATAATCGCAAGCGGTACGCAAGCCTTTAGCGCGGTTCCCATTCCCTTCGCAGCAACGGAGCCGGCATTCATGGCGACGGTCGATGCCTTTGTCGCAGACGTAGCGGTCTTGGTGGCACTTGTCATGGTCGTTGCCGATGCTCCGGCAGTCTTCATGCTCGTGTCATAGGTTGCTGTTGCTGTGCTGGCCGCCTTTGTGGTTGCGGTCGTGGTCTTCATGGTTGTATCGGTCGTCTTGAGCTTGTTTGCGAAGACGCCGACCTGCTGTACGCCCTTTCCGAAGGTCGTGACCATCGTACCGACGGTGCTTATCATCTTTCCGCCGATGGTAAGCACGGGGCCTCCCGCGACCGCGAGTAGCCCGAGTGTCACGACCATATCCTGCGTACCGTCGTCCAAGTCATCGAACCAGCTAACGAGGTCGTCTACAACGTCGCAACCCTTCTCGACCATAGGGACAACCTTGTCGAGAATAACCGCGCCGGTGTCAGCCATGCGCTCTTGAATCTTCTTGGTTGACAGTTCCAGCTTTTCTTGAGCGGTGAGGGTGTTGTCGTAGACTTCATCGAGCGCCCCTTCAGAGCTGCTGATGATGGCGTCATACATGCTCTGATAGCTGAGCTGCCCCTTTTGTGCCGCATCAAACATGGCCGTTCCGGCTCTTGAGCCGAAAATGTCAACGGCGTCGGCCATGCTCACTGAACCGTCTTGCACACCTGAGACGAACTTGGAGAACTCGGCATCGGCGTTCTTGCCCTCTTTAGCCCAGTTAGCAACGCCCCTTTTCATGGCCGCAAGTATCGAAGAAGTGTTCGCGCCCTCTTTCTCAAGGTTCGCAAGAAGGGCTATTGAGGCTTCCGTGCTGAAGCCCATTTCCTTAAGTGAAGCCGCATTGTCGTTACAGGAGGTCGCAAGGGTCGAGACGCTTATACCCGAGGCCTGACCGGCAACGGTGAGCCAGTCAAGAACCTTCGAGTAGTCGCCGGCCTCGATTTTGGCGTTGTTCATGAGGCTGGCGACCTCTTGTACGGCTTTCGTCGCATCGGTGCCAGTGACCTTCGCATACTTGGCGGTCTGCTCCGTGTTGTATGTCAGAGCGTCGCCCGCGAAACCGAGACGCGTGTTGAGTTCGCCGGCGGCGGAGCCAATATCCTCGAATGAGCCAACCACGTTGACGGCAGCATTCCTATAGGAGGCCACAAGCTCGTCTGCCGCTTTTCCGGTTGCTCCGGTGGCTGTGATGACGGCGTGGCTTCCCTTTTCGACTTCAGTGAACGATGCTACCGCCGCAGCTCCAAGCGCAAGGACTGGCGCAGTCGCAACGGTGAGGTTCTTCCCAAAGGTCGAGACGTTGTTTCCGATACTTGTTATCTTCGTCCCAGTTGCGACAATCTTGTCGCCTGCGCCGACAAGCGAGGACGATATGCCCGCCGAACTGCGGGCGGTCTCAAGCTCGAACTTCTTGAGGTCTTGCTGTGCTTTCGATAGCGCCTTGTTGTTGTACTCACCGCCGATTTGGATTGTGAGCGAAGCCTTGCCCATCATGCACCTGCCTTATCCAGCACGGCAGCGAGCGCGGCGTCTATGCGTTCTATAACCTCTCCGGTGCTGTCCTCGACGGCGGGAATCATCACACGTGGAGCGCCAGCCCTTTTCGGGACGCCGACTGGAAAAGACGACATTCCGCGAGCATTGCGGCGTTTATCGGTTGGCTTCGGGCGGTAGGTCGCGCCCGGCTTCGCGAATTCCTTGACGCCTGCCGCCGGGTCGGTCGATTTCAAAATGTACGTTGCGCCACCCTTGCGCGACGCAACCGAGAGCGAACCTGCATAGGTTCCGTTAAGGGCAATGCGGGAGGCGTTTGCCCGTGCTTTCTCAAGCACGGGGCTGACAGCCTCCTTTAGCCCTTTCTGCATTGCTTTCTTCAGTTTGGGGTCGGCGGTCTTCAGGTAGCGGACGAGCGATTCCAGCCCCTCGACCTGAATGAATCCACCGCTTCCTGTGCTTATCGCCGATGCTTTCAACGCCTTATCCCCTTTATACGCTTTTGGCGCGTTGCTTCGCGCCGTGTGAAAAAGTCTTGTTTATTGGTTCCCTCTATTCCCCGTAAACGGTTGATGACCATTTGGCGGTAGGCGCAGAAGACTTCGGGGTATTGCTCAAGCAAGCGGGCGAGGTCGTAAGGGCTTTGCCCGCTTGCGAGAGCCAGTTCTGCTATTTCCCCTGCGCCCTCAGAGGGAGTTCATCGTCCTTGATGGTCGAGACGAACAGAGACGCCCTTTCCGCAAAGCGGTTGAGCGTGTCTACGGTCAAGCTCTCGTCATCAACGCCATAATCGGCAAGCCTACCCTCGCGCTTGAGTGCGAACCACAGAACGGCGTAGTTCCCGTAAAGCTCACTGGCGGCCTCTGGGAGGTTCTTGGTGTTCTTCTCTCCCCAGAGCTGCATCTGCAGATAGTCGCTCGCGCGCGTTACCAGCGTTTCGCCCTTCTCTGTCTCGTAGTCGTACACGTCGATTTTGAAAGTTGCTCCGTACTTCATTTTCGGCTCCTTTTCTCCGGTTTCCTAGTACGCCTCAACAGCGTTGACAACTTCGATGGTCACAGGGCTGCCGCCGCGCGTGTTCACGCCAATGTCGTCGAACGTGAACTCAAGCTCGGCTGCGCCGCCGTCGGGATTGACCTCCGGGAAGTCACAGGTGAAGGGGACGCGCCCGGACTTGATGACCAGCAGATGGTCGGTCAGCTTGGAGTGCTTGAACATCCACTCGAAAGAGCCGTAAACGATGGTTCCGGTCGGCGTCGTTCCCGCAGCGCTGCCGGTAATCATGCTTTTGTAGAGCGAAAGGTCATCGGGCTTAACGGTCACGCTTCCGCTTGACTTCAGCTTGCCCTCGTCAACTGCACCGGGCATGATTTGACCAGCAAGCTGGCTCGTCTCGCAGCTATTCGCAAGCGTCAGCGAACCTTTCAGGACGGGTGCCTCTGCCGGAATCTCACTCGCAGTGTCGAGCTTGAAGGTTCCGCCAGTCGGAATGAAGTATCCGTCGAAGCAGGACGGGTCGGAAGCGCCGGGGATTGATTCAAGCCCAAGCTCTGCCGCCATGCCCAGCGCCGTGATGCCGAATGCGAGGGGCTTGTTTCCCTCGAACTCCATTTCGAGCTGGTCAACCTTGCAGCCCTCGGTGCGGGTGTACTCGTTGCCGATTCGACCCCAGAAAGTCAGATAGGGCAACGTGTCGCCCATTGTGATGATGTGCTTGTGTAGACCAGCAGTCTCAGCCGCCGCAGAAACAATATTCCCCATCGCTGCCAAGAAGTAAAGGGGCAGAACGTCCGAGTAGCCATAGGTGTCGAAGTCGAGGCCGGGATTGACCGAATCAACGTAAGAATCGGTACCGGCTCTCACACCGCAAGACACGTTCGCATTTTCGACGGTTCGGTCGAGCTTGAATACTTGACCACCGGTAAGGCCATGCTGGAAAGCCGGCTCTGTCGCGGGTGTAGCCTTGTCGTCTTGCCGTGCGACCGCGATAAGGCCGATTGATGTGTTAATCATTCTTTTCCTTCCTTTCGGTGGGCTTCTTCACGGGCTTTTCGAGGAGGCCGCTAGCCAGAAGCTGGTCGGCTACCTTCGGGGTTCCTTTGAATGGTTCGCCCTTGACGGGCTTTTCGAGGAGGCCGCTAGCCAGAAGCTGGTCGGCTACCTTCGGGGTTCCTTTGAATGGTTCGCCCTTGCTGAGGGTCATGACTTCGCCGTCCATATGGGCGGTGAAGTCCTTAGTTGCGATTAGCTTCATCGACTATCTCCTTTATCTCTGCGGGGCATACCGAGCCGACCTTACAAGCGATGACGACCGTCGCAGCCGCCACGTACCGTTTCGAGCTGTCCGCGCCGGTTCCGGCGTCGCGCAAGCTCGGGAATGCGTTATCAACGGTGTAGTTCAGTTGCTGGTCGGCAAGAACCGCCGCAAAAATGGCGTTTACGTAAGCGATAACGGCGTCGGCTGCCGTCTTCAGGTCTTTGTGGGTTGCGCACACCCAAACGTTGAGGTTGAACGAGACCTCCGCGTGACCCATTGAAGCCGCCCCGTCCGTGGTCGCCGTGTCGATAATTTCATCGACTGCGACATAGAAGGGTGGCTCGTTGATGGGAAACCCGAGGGTCACCTTCGGGGCTTGCGCATTGCTGAACTTTGCGAGGTTTTCCTTGCTGAAAATCGCTTCGAGGCGCTTGTGCAGAACGTCGCGGGCTTTGTCCGCTGGAATCACCATACGAACTGACACCCCCAACCGAACTGCGCGATTGCCGCATTAACCTCTGGAATAGCTGTTGCGCCGTCCCTTCCGGCGGTCGTGAAGTGGATATAACCCGCATCAGTGCTTTCGCCGGTAGCTCCTATAGGTCGATTCGAGGGACGCAGCGTGTAGGCCGCAAGCTCAAGCACGGCGCGCGAAACCTCAGCCGGCATCTGGTCTGCTCCGTAGAGGTATTCAATCCACCGGGGGAACGGTGCCGGTGTCGAAGATGGGTCACGTTCGAGCTGGTTGTCGCTCACTTGCACGTACCCCTCGCTCAAGACCTCGTAAACGTCGCAATGCGCAAGGTTCAAAAGCGAATCGCGCCCATAGTCCTTCGTCCTGCCGATGCGATGCACGAAAGACCGGTGCGCGGCCTCCTCGAACACGTCCGTAGCAGCCTGACGAGCCTCGTTAAGAAGCTCGTCAGGGTACTCGGTTTCGTCGTTGAATCCATCCTGCTCAGGGTTGAGTCTACGGAGTTGGCTCAGCGTGAAGTAGTGCCTCGATACGATTTCCGCCTGCGACGTAAAGGCGGCTTCTTTGGAGCCTAACGTCTCCAGCCATTCAATCCTCACCGAGTTCGGGCTGGCGAAGCTAGGGAATGTGAATAGCCCATCGCTGTCGAGTGGCAAGCAGCTTTCGGCACCGAAGCGCGGCAGGAGCCGAACCGCCGCTATCGGTGCGTCAACGTCAAGCCCCAGAGAAACCGCCTCTGCGTTGGCTATGCGGATTGTCGTGTCGGGCATCATCTTCATGCTTAGTCGTCCTCGCCGTCTTCTTTGGTCTGGTCTTCAACCTCGTCCTTGCCGTCAGCAGGGTTCTCGGGGTCGGTCTGATTTGCCGTCTCAAGCTCTGCGCGCTTTGCAGCAATCAGCTACTCGATTTCCGCGATGGTCGCCTTGCTGGGCACCTTGATGCCGAGTTCCTTCGCTTCAGCAGCCACTTCCTTCTTGCTGCGCTTCTGAGCCTCGGTTTCCTTGGCTCTCTCATTTTTGGTGAGGCCAAGCGCCTCGGCTTCCTGTTCAGTCATGGTCTGTCCCTTGAAAGCGATAAGTACGCCGTCACGGACGACGCGCTTATCGCTGGTGAATGTTCCGGCCATCTTTAAGCCTCTACTTCGATACCGAGGTTGCCGCAGTAGCAGAACGCGCCGGGCATATCGACGCGAAGGGCTGCCGTAAGCTCAGCGAGGATGGTGTACTCGTTCTGAATGAGCTGCGAGTTGATAAGGCCGACGGTGACCTCCTGCGGGTCGGCAATGTCCCAAGATGCGCCGCCGGCGTAGTAGACGAGTGCAGATTCAGCGGGGTTCTCACCCTCGACGGTCATGTTCACGTCCTCCACCACGGTCAGCCCTGCGATGGTGCCGCCGTTGGCGATGTCGGGGAACAGATAGCGCCCGGTGCTGTCCTTTTCCTCGGAAAGCTCCTCAAGGGCATAGGGCGACAGGCATACGTAGTTTGGTGCGATTCCCGTCGCAACGCGCACCTTACGCTTCATGGCCGCGAAGGTGTCTTTGAGGTTCTTGCCCTCTCGCTTCGTGTGCTCGAGGATTCCCGGCGTGTTCGTGACGCCGACGATTCCGGAAGAATTGGAGCCGCGCAAAGCGTACTCGTCTGCCTTGAGGTCAAGGCCGAGCATGAGGGAGGTTTCAGCGATGCTCTTGAGCTGGCTGTAGCGGTTGGCAGTCTGCTTCTTGATGGGAATGTGGTGCGCGATGGTCTCAAGGTTCGCCACGCCCTCTTTCCACTCAAGCGCAGATTCAGGCTTGTTGCCTGTAGTCCAGCCAGCAGCCTTGTTGTTCAGAACCGGCGTGAGGAAGAAATGCTCGTCACCCTCGGTGGTTCCGTGGAGGATAGTTCCGAGGAACCCGGTTGGAGGTGCAACGGGAGCCTTGAGGTCGGTCTTGTAAATCTGGGGAGTAGGAAGACCGGAAACGGCATCCTTGACGGGCGCTGCGGCTTTGAAGCCGGGCGTGATACCGTTAAAGGCGTCACGAGCGCCGAACAGTTTCTCGGCGAAGCAGCGGGTGTCAGTGCTGACGAGATTCGCCGGGGCGGCGGCGCGCATGGCTTCCTCGTCGTCGAGGGCTTGTGCAATTCGCACGTCGAGCTGACGGATTTCGCCCTCATAGCGAAGCGCGTCCTCGGTCTGCCCCTCGTTCATGCAGGCTTCCATTTTCTCGACAAGCTGTGTGCGCTCGTTCCAGAGCTTTTTGGAGTTAAGCATTGGTAGATTCCTTTCTGTATAGCTTCCCGTCCAATCGCAGGTATTCGGCCTCTGCTTCGCGCACTGGCTCGTCTACCTTTTCGCCTAGGGTATTCAGCGGGTGAGACGTGGCTTGGTTCTCAAGCCTTGCAAGCACTGCGTCGGCAAGCTCGTCTGAGACGGCTACAGCGCTTGGAATGTTCTTGAAGCTGGAGGCGGAAACGCTATCGAGGCAAGCTGAAGAACGTTCCTCGGTCTCGATGATTTCTTGCGCGAAGTTGCGCTCCTTCGCTTCGTCGGCAGTTAGCCATGTCTCGGCGGCCATCATTTCGCGGATTTCGCTCTCTGAGCAGTTGGTGCGCTTCTCGTAGATGTTGACCAGCGTGTCGTCAATCTTGTCGAGGAGGTCTGCGGTTTCGCGCAGGTAGTCGGCATTGCCTCCGGCATAGCTTGAGGCCTTGTGAATCATGATGAAAGCGAAGTCGTTCATCTTGACCGAATCGCATACGGCTGTAATGTAGCTCGCGGCGCTTGCGGCCATAGAATCCACATAGGCAACCGTCTCGCCCGGATAGCGTTGAATCGCCGAGCAGATGCTGAAAGCCTCGAACACATCACCGCCGCCGCTGTCGATGTGAATGTCAATTGGCTTGGGCGCGATTTCGTCAAGCTGCTCGATGAACTTCTTGGCCGAGTTACCTTCTCCCCAGAAGTTCGCGCCGATTCTGCCGTATAGGTAAACCTGTGCGCGTTCGTCTGAATTAACGATTTTGAACATTTCTACTCCTTGTCTGTCGTGCCGGTTTGGTTCCCGTCGGCTGGCTCGGTCGCATTGCTTGAAAGAACGGTTATTTCGCCGTCGGGTTCCAAGATTCCGTAGTTCAGGGGAACGAGCGGTTTATCAAGTCCCTCTATGGGGTTCATGTCTTCCTTCTCGCGCACGTCGGCTCGGGTCATTGCACCGAGGTAGACCATTTCGCGATAGAACTGGCCTCGGGCTTGGCTGTCGCCACGCATGAGACCGTTGAGGTCGAACTTCAGGTAGTGGTCGTTCTGTCCCATTGCTTCGAGAATCGGAATTACCGCCGTCTCTATACCTTTGACCTCCGGGGCAATCGTGTCGGTGGCGTAGTCGATACGGGCGCTTTCTGCGCTGCTGTAGTTTGAATGTGTGAGGTCGTAGACCTTCGTTGGAGGAACGCACGTTGCACGGCAGACCTGCTGTAGAACCCATTGCTGCTGCTCAATGAGGCTCGCGTCCTTCATGGTTTGCTGGTCTGTTATCCATTTCGCACCGTAGCCGAAGATGGGAGCTTTGCCCGCATTGCTGACGCCGCATTTGTCCTCGATTGCGCGCTTCAGGCTTTCAATCTGCTTTTCGACGTTGCCCTTTATTTCTGGAAGCTCAACGTGTCCCATGTGATGGTTCCCGTTTTGGAGCATGGTCTTGTAGAAGCGCTCAAGGTCTACCGAAAGGCCGACCTCCTCGGCGGCGAGCCGTGCAAGGCTCTCGCCTTTGATGCCATCCTTGGTTATCGCGGTCTTGATATGGATAACCTCGTCATCGAAATAGTTTCCAGCCGGAACGGTCACGCCGGTTCCATTGAAGGTACTATCCTCGTAGACGATGTAGCGGGTGCGCCTGCCTGCTGGAGCGTGTCTTGCGTAGTCGATTTTGACCTGCGCTTTGATAGGCCATAGCGCGACCGGTACGCCCTGCCTCCACTCGACCCACCAGTAGGCGTCGCCGAACGTGTCACGCCTGAGCGCCGTCCAGTTGAGAAGGTCTTGCCCGCTCATGAGTTCATTAGCCCGACCCTTCAAAAGCTCTGCCAGCGGATGGCCGTGTACCGCTTCGCGCTTATCGCCGTTTCGCCGGTATACCGAAACGGGAAGCGAGCCGATAGAGCGGGCTTTCGTCTGTTCGCAAGCGAGGTAGGCGATTGAGTAGAGACTTGCGTAGTCGTTCAGGGTCGTCAGGCTGTTGATAGGAAAGAAGCTGGGCGTCTCTCGCGGCAGGGTGGTAGTTGTCAGCACCCAATTTGAAAAACGTTCTCTGATTCCCACTTTTCCACCTTTCTACGATGGCGAAAAGAATAGGAACCCGGTGAGATTAGTAGACGATTGCCGCGTCCATGCCGGCCACCAGCTTGTCATATGCGAGGGTTGCTATTGCGAGCGCGATGGCGGCGTCAATCTTGCTCTGTTTTGAATCCTTGCCGAAGCGCGTGCCGTAACTTCCCTTGTCGTCCTCGATTGTGTTCGCGAGGTGTTCTTTCAGCTTAGGGCAGCCCTTCAGCCTCAGTTCCTTAGACTTGACGAGGTGATAGACGAGGCTCGTCGCTTGGCACATGGTGGCGTTATTCTGCGCGAAGCTGACCGTCTCTATTCCGTAATTGTCTTCGAGCTGGTTCGACATGATAATCATGCGGTTCGGGTCGATGCCCACGACCTCTGGGTCGTGCGTTTGGCAAACGTCCGCTATCAGCTCGGTTATCTCCCCGAGCCGATAATGGCCGGTCTCCTCGTCCGGCTCGTCGAACACCCACTCCTTCACGCAGCTATACGGTTTGCCCTTGTTGTCTTGGCGTTCTTGGTAGGCGATGATTGCGAAACTGTCCCCGGAAGTAGCGCCGTCGATTCCCATAGTCCACGGAAGGTTGAAGTCAAAGTCGTTCTTACGACGCAGAAGTGCTTCGAGCTGTTGGGAACTGAAACAGGAATAGTCGTCCTTTTTGCTGGGGAAGCGGTTGGCCGTGTATCTCTCGAACGCGCGCTTGCTTGAGGCCGAGCCGCGCTGGTCTTGAATTGAATCCCACGTGACCCACGAGGCAACCATGAGCTTTTCCCATGCTTTGGGGCTGTCGATGTTATCCTTATCATCAAGCCCGAGCCAATAGACGTACATTCCGGGGTCGTCGTCGGCTTTCTTCAGCGTGTCCCAGAGGAAACCTTCGCGGGCGTCTCCAGCCGTCGTGATACCGATTGATAGAGGATTTTCGAGAACCTTTTGACCCTTCAGGCCAGCAGCCCAAACCCTGTCGTCTTTGTAGACGTGCATTTCGTCGAACACCAGCACGTTGAAGTGCCAGCTCTCTAAAGCGTCCGGCTTGTTTGGCAGCACCATTATTTTCGCGCCGGTCTCTTTGTGCGTTATAACGTCCTTGCCCGGAACCCATTGCTCGCTCAGGTCTTCGTCGAGCTTAATCATGGTCACAATCTTGTCGAAGATGTTTCGAACCTGGTCTTTGCTGGAGGCAACGACGCCGTATTGCCCGTTATAGACAACCTCCATCGTTGCGACCGTTAGAACTGTGGCCGCCGCAACTTCCGTTTTTCCGTAACCGGACGGAAGCCCGATGATTGCGCGGCGGTGCTTGCGCTTGAATCTGCCATCAACCATTTCACCGCAGGCAAAAATAGGCTTCCAGATATTCTCGCGCTGGAACTCTTCGAGCAGGAAGGGTTGCCCGTAATAGCCATCGTTTGAGACGTGGTGGCATTTTGCAGCGCAGCACTTTTCATAATCTCTGGCAATCACAAGACCTTCGCGGCTGTATGTGGTCTTAGTCCGCTTCAATCGCCTCGACCTCTAGCGTCTCAGCCTCCGGCAATCCGTAGGCTGCGTCGATTGAGCGGAACATGGCGGCTGTGTCCGCTGCGGTCTTGACCTTTGCCGCGTCCATGAGGCCGATGCGCGAACGGGCGAGCGGCGAAAGACCTAGCTGGTCTGAGAGCGCGCGAATCTCGGCGCTTGCCTCTTTGAGTATCGTAAGGGCGGGATTCTTGCGCACCAACGGCACCTCACGCCCGTCTTCGGTCTTGTAAGGCTTGACCCCTATCTTGTCGAATATGTTTATCTGGCCGTTTTCTGAGTGGATTGCTTGCTGGGCTTGCGCCGCTACTGCGTGCCAATAGGTCAAAAGCCGCAGGGTCGGAATGTCCTGCTGCGTGAAGTTGTTGACCGGAGGTGCGAGCCACGCCCATATCTCGGATTGAACAGGGTCTTTCTCAATGTCTGCGGGCATGATTACACCGGCGCTATCGGTACGCGCGAGGCCGTAGGCATCTTTCAGCCCCCGACGTATGGCGTTCTGTTTAGGCTTCGCGCCTTTCATAATCCTTCACCTCTTAGTGCTTCTTCGATTCGCTTTGCAACGCGCTTGAGCGAAAGGCAAAGCGGCGCAGGTGTGAGCATTGCAGCCCTTGAAAGGTCACTGGCTGCGTTGTGCGCGTTTTGAACCACCGCAGCAACTTCCTCTTTCGGCATCGAGGCGCTTGGAAGCGGCGGCTTCAGTTCACCCACGTAGGCGTAGCCGCGTTCCTTGCGCTTGCGGCATGCGTCCGAACAATACTTGGCCGTTGAGCGCTTCGCTATGAACTCGCGACCGCATATTTCGCATGACTTAATCAATGTGGTGAGCTTTCAAAAACTATCGTCCATACACAATCTTCAGAATGTAGCCGGGAACTTCGCGTAGCCGCTTGCTCCTGCGTAGCTTGTCGAACATTTCCGGCGTAGGGACGGCTGTCTGTCCACCTTTTGTCGTGCAAAGGTAATGTGAGGCCATGAAAGTTCCGGTGAGTTCGTTTACTTCCTTTGATGTGATTCCGGTCGATTTCAGCCAGCGAGTGAAGGCTAAGGTCTCCTCTTCGGTGTGAGCGACGTATGACGACCAGAAGCCATCAGCCTCTTTTTGCATCTGTGAAGCAAACGATTCCTTGGCGAACATTTGACCCGAGCCGGGTGCCTGATGTAGAGCCTTGAAGCACGTCGCCGTTCCTACCTGCTGCATACGCTCGGTCGGCTGTATGCCCTCATTACCGTGGATTGAGACCACGTTGTAGGGGTTGCCCTTGAATCCGGGAAGGTCGCCGCAGCCGCAACACGCCATGCTATCCCCCATGTGTCGCAGCCGATTCTCAGCGCAGAAGAAAGCGAGACCGTTTTCTTTGCAGGCTTTCCGGATTTGTGCGTAGTGAACTTCGAGGAGGTCTTCCGGATAGCAGAAGTCACCCCGAACCTTCAGAAGCCCGGGCTTTCCCTTCTTGAACTTCATTCCCTCGACCGTCACGCCGTAGGCTCCGGCCCCGGCGAAGCGCGGGATATTCTCCAGAAACTCCTTGCGAACGCCCGTGATGTACGGCTGAGCGCGGATTATCACGCGACGGCAATTCGCGGCCAGCTTTCCCACCATCTGCAAGCGTTCCTCGAAGGTGGGCGCACCCGGCTCCATTCGGTCGTATGATGCGCAGACCATCGAAACCTGAACGACCGCGTTGCACTTGCGAAGCTCTGAAAGGTACGGCTCCTCCGTCAGGAGCTTTCCTTTGGTCGAAATGATTACGGGGTAGCCAGATTCGGCAAAGATTCGCAGGCATTTCAGCGACGTGCCGCCTTTTCGCTCTGCCGGCTGGAATGGGTCGCTAAGTCCGCCCCAATGAAGGGGGATGTTCCAGTCGCACCAGTTAGTGGCTGACGTTCGCTTTCCAGCGATAAACCGACGCAACTGCTCCTCGCAGTTGTGCGCCCTGATTTTCTCAAGGTCTACCTTCGTCTGTGCGAAGCAATAGCGGCACCCATGCGAACACCCCGTGTAGGTGTCGAACCTTATGGGGTATTCGCACACCACGGCCTGAGACCCGCACCCGATTCCGCTCATTACTGCACCGCCAATTCGACAATCCCATCGACGATGGCTTGTTTTCCGGTGTCCTTGATGTAGGCCTCAACCGCCTCGCGGTGCTCTGAAGGGAACGTGAACGTTATGTTGAAGGTTTCGCCGGTGCTAGTCGTGACATTCTCGGCGAAGTCATTCTCCATGAGGTCTTCAATGGCGTCGAATCCGTCTTTGTAAAGGTACCCCTCGAAGCCGAAGTCCTCCCAGTTGCAGTTGACGTTGTCCATATCCGAGACAAGAGCCTCGTAGTCGAAGCTCGTCTCAAGGTTCGTCTGATTATGGATATGGCAATAGGCTCTCCGCTGCTCGTCTGTCAGGTGGTCGAGGAAAGTGCAGGGGACTTCGGTCATTCCTTCGAGCTTCGCGGCTTCTACTGCGCCGTGTCCAGTCACGATTTCAATGCGGCCATCCTTGCGCGTCCAAACCCCTACGGGGTCATTGAAGCCGAACTCGCGAATCGAGTTCCGGATATGCTCAACCTGCTTCTCTGTGTGGATTTTGGCGTTGTTTTCATAGGCTAAAAGCTCGTCAACGCTAACCATAACGGTCTCAAGTTGCATAATAACGCTCCTTCAATTCGATGGGAGAAGCGTAGTTTCTTGGTGAGATTAGCGTGACATTTTCGGGCTGTTATCTGTGACGCACCCCCGAACTTCCAATTTCGTGGCGATAGCGAAAAAAGAGGGGGCGCGGGGTAGGTAGATTTCGGGCGAAAGTTTCCGAGGGGTTAGGGAAGGTTGCTTGAGTGTGCGTGAGAACGAACCTCGCAGCTCAGGAATGGCGATTAGCCCTTCTTTGGTTATCTGCCTTAGCGTGGCAGCTACGGCAGCGCAGAGCGAGGTTTGAGGCGTCGTTCGTTCCTCCTTCGCACAGGGGCAGCTCGTGGTCTACCTCTCCACCGTACTCCTTCGTGCGCCACTTGCCGTTCACCTTGCGGGCGCATACCATTCCGCAGTCCTTGCACCTTCCGTCCTGTTGCTCTATGACTTGCTGGCGGTTGCGCCTGAAGTTTGGGCTGTCGTAGTCGGTGCGCCACGGTTCGCGCTGTTGGCGTGTCTGGTCTCCAGCCGTGGGTTTGCGCTTGGGTCTCGCGCGGCATGGGCAGCGCTGGCCGGCTGGTACTATCCGCGAGCAGTAGGGGCAGAAGGTCTTGCGGCGCGTCACTCTGCTTCCTTCGCGGGACGGCCAGCTTTGCGCGGGCTGTTGGCGAATGCTTCCACGCTGGCGATGCTCACCATGTTGCGGCGTCCGAACCTCCGGGCTTCGAGCTGTCCGCTCTTTGCAAGCTGCGATACCCGGGATTTGCCAAGCCCGAGGTATTCCTGCGCTTGCTCCTGCGTCATGTAATGCGTCTCGTCTATGTCGCTCTGGTCTACGTCGATGCTCACGGTTACGCACTCGGCAACGTGCGCGGGCTTGGGCA
>CAYWWK010000014.1:0-47717 GCA_964462135.1 uncultured Eggerthellaceae bacterium
GGGCACCGTGGCTGCCGCTTCGGTGGGCTTTACGGTCATATACGAGGCCATCTTCAACATGCCGGGCGGCACCTACGTGTCAGCGGCTACCATGGCAGCCGCTCTCGGTGGCATCATGGGCTCTGGCTCCGGCGCAGTCGGCATCATCTCCCAGAACTTCCTGGCTCCATACCTCGCAACCGGCGTTGACCCAGCAGCGCTCGCCAAGATCATTGCGACATCCGCCACCATCGGCGGCGCGCTGCCCAACTCGGGTGCGATGTTCGGCATGCTGGCCGCCATGGGCCTCACTCACAGGAATTCGTACAAGCACATTGCAGCCATCTCCATTGGAGCTGGCATGTGCGCATTGATAGTCATGATAATCATGGCGAATATCGGCATCGTCTAGATTCTGGCAGGTCAACAGAAGCATCGACGCGATTTCCGTCCGGGAATGGCAACAGCTCTTCCCGGACGATCTCCATCCGAATTCAACCTGCACTCAACCGGCAATATCGCCCTGCATCTTGCTTGAAGGGCTTTCGTCAGCCTTCTTTCTCGTTTTCTCAGCCCTGAAACGCCGGTTCCGCATAGCACTTCGCTCTCGGCGTAACCAGATGTGGCGAAAACCCTTCAAGGGAAATGGCAGCAAAGACAGCAGGCGAATGAGAGTGAGGGGTTCCATGACTGGGCAGAAGGAACGCAGGGGGTTGGGAAAGCCCTCGACCGATGTCAGCAAGCCAACGCGTGGACGTGCACCGTCTGGAGGAGCGCCGACGAAGGCCAATCTCAAAGGCATCAGCACACAGGTTTCCCTGTTTGAGAAGGTGTCGAAAGAGGCGAAGCTCGCATGGCCCGACATCGCAGCCATTCTCTCGGGGGTCGTGTCCTCCCTTTCCAAGCTGATGGGCGGCGGCATCGTGGCATTCTATGCAGGATGCCAGTTGGGCGGTTTAGCGGTAGCCATCACTTTCGCCCTCTCGTTCGTTCTCACCTATTTCGTCGGCAAGATCTGCTATCGCGAGGGTTTGGTCAACAATGTCGTCTCAAGGTTCTATATCTTCGGCCGAAACGGTTCTGTAGCAGGATCTCTCATCTGGATATTCTGCCTCGTAGGCGTTTTGGCCGTCGGCACTGTCCAACTGGGAAACGCCATCCTCTTCGCGACTGGCTGGTCGGAGGAGTGGATGCGCTGGACATTGTTCATCGGGATCTCCTGCGTCTGGGTTGCCATGGCGCTGTTCAGAACGAAGATGATTGCCCGCATGAACGCGGTGTTCGTGGTGGCATTGTTCTGCGTCATGGGTTATGTGGTGTATCTCATCTGCATTGATGGTCAGCTTGCCGACCATTGATGGTCAGCTTGCCGACGCAGCAACGCATGGAATCCTCATACCCGGAGTTGAACCTCTGCAGGGTTTCGCCTACTCGGTGAACTACGCCATCATGACAAGTGGCCTTCTTGCCCTGTTCGCCGCAGATTTCACCCGCTTCGCTCGCAAGGAACGTGACCTCGTTCCCATTTCACTGGTGGGAAGCCTGTTCGCCATCATCACCTACATCTTTGGCGCGCTCATCACCTATTACGGGTTCTCCCAATCACTTGAATACTTCACGAGCATGGGTTATGCAGGTGCCGCTGCTGCAAACATGGCCGTCACCAATCCCGGCGTCTCGCTTGTGTTGGCATCAGGCGGGATAGGGCTTGCGATCATCTGCCTGTCCCAGATGAAAGTGGAGACATCGAATTCCATTGGCGGTGCGAATGCGGTCTCGAATCTATTGAACTGCCTGACTGGACGACGCGTCTCATGGGTGTGGGCTGTCATCATTGCAAACGCTATCGGCCTCGCCTTCATCTTGGGAGGCATTCTTGAACAGATAAACGCATTCATGAGCTACGGTTCCATTCTCACCACATGCTGGTGCATCCTGCTCATCACCGATTACTACATCGTGCGCGGTCCCATGAACATCGGAACCCGCGGCATTGAGATGGGTCAGGCTGAATTCAACGTGAATTGGCGTGGTGTGGGCACGCTGGCGTTCGTGGCTCTGCTGGCAAGCGCCCTGTATGCAACAGGCGCTGTGGCGGTTCCCTTTCTCGTGGTAGCGCCACTCACCATGGCGACCTACATCGTGGTGAGTTGGCTTGTGCGCGAAAAAGTCCGCTCAGGTGAGATTGCCTGAGATTGGGATGGGTTAGGAAAAGATAAAGGTTGATCCTCTGCTTCAGCCTTTATCGGGTTCCGAGTGAGGGCAGGCCGCCACTGCCAATGGTGGTACAGGGGGGGTCGGTCCTGCGTACGGGCTATTCGCGCCCCGTCCAGCAGTAGGTGCACACCTTCGACGGGTCTATGCCAATGGCCTCCAGCATCCCCGGCAGGGACTGGTATCCCAGAGAATCGAAGCCGAGCTGCTCGCAGATGGTCTTGAGCATGCACTTGCCCCGTTCAGTGGTGCTGTCTGCGTACTCGTCCAGATGCTCCACGCCTTCTGCGCCCTCCAGCTGATGGATAACCCGCCGGGCGATCAGATCCATTTCGGACTTGCTGGACGAGAAGCTCAGGTACTTGCAGGAGTACATGATGGGTGGACAGGCACTGCGCATGTGCACTTCCTTCGCCCCGCACCCGTAGAGGAACTCCACTGTCTCGCGCAGTTGGGTCCCCCGCACGATGGAATCGTCCACGAATAGAAGCTTCTTGTCGCGGATGAGTTCGGGGATGTGGATCTGCTTCATCTTCGCCACGCGATTGCGCACCTCTTGGTTGGTGGGCATGAACGACCGCGCCCAGGTGGGCGTGTACTTGATGAAGGGCCGCGCGAAGGGCTGGCCGCTTTCCGTGGAATAGCCGATGGCATGAGGCACGCCCGAATCAGGCACGCCGGCTACATAGTCCACCTGCGGCATGAGACCGGCAGCCTGCTCATCTCGAGCCATGATGGCACCGTTCTTGTAGCGCATGCATTCGACGTTGACGCCCTCGTAGTTGGAGTTCGGGTAGCCATAGTAGACCCATAGGAACGCGCAGATCTGCATGCGATCCCCGGCGGGAGCCAGCGTGTCGAAGCCATTGGCGTCAACACGAACGATCTCCCCGGGTCCCAGTTCATAGGCGTCCGCGAAACCCAGCTTGTGGTAGGCGAAGGATTCGAAGGAGATGCAGTAACCGTCCTCCTTCTGACCGATGAGCACGGGAAGCCGCCCCAGTGAATCGCGGGCGGCGATGATGTCCCCTTCGCGAGTCATGATGAGGAGGGTGAGCGAGCCTTCGATCTTCTCTTGAGCGTGCTTGATGCCCGAGACGAAATCCTCCTTCTGGTTGATGAGCGCCGCCACCAGTTCCGTCCCGTTCACCTTGCCCGAGCTCATGGCCATGAACTGGTTCTCGCCGTCAGCGAAGAACTCATCCACCAGAAGCTCAGCGTTGTTGATGACCCCCACCGTGGTGATGGCGAAGGTACCCAGATGCGAACGGACGAGGAGCGGCTGCGGGTCGGTGTCTGAGATGCAGCCGATGCCGGAGGTTCCATGGAACTTCGGAAGGTCATCCTCGAAGCGCGAACGGAACGGCGTGTTCTCGATTGAGTGGATCTCCTTCTGGAAGCCATCTTGCTTGTCGACGAAGACCATGCCTCCGCGCCGGGTGCCCAGATGCGAGTGGTAGTCCACGCCGAAGAAGACGTCCAGCACGACATCGTTATGTGAAACCGCCCCGAAGAATCCGCCCATGACCCCTCCTTGGTGAACAGCGGATGGTACGGGGGAAGTATACCGCTTTCGCAAGGCCGCGTTCGTAGGCTGGGACTTATGGAGTAGGGGTCGGGTACGGAATCATGCAGCAATGGCTCGCTCGAACCACCCCCCACGTGTGAGTTTAGGAACGTCCCAAACTTACCACACGTTACAGGCAAAAGCCCATGTACAAAGGCAGGTACAAGCGATCCTTCTCCACCTTCATCTGCTTAGGGTGAAGCACATACTGCATCCCAACACGCTTTCCGAACTTCTTCTTGAAGCGGTCAAGGGAGGTAGTGCCATACTGCCGCGGAGATTTCACTTCTATAGGGCACACCCTGGGCTTCAAAGCCGCATCCGCATAGGGCCGTACGATGAGAAAGTCCACTTCCATGCGTTCTTCCCCCTCTTTCTTTCCCGATTGGGAATAGAAGAAGAGTCTATGCCCATTGGCATACAGCATCTGGCTAACTATATTCTCAGTCAGCATTCCCTCATTTATGCCGATATTCCCGCGCAGGATGGTCCGGTACGCATCCTCGTTGGTTGCATCACCATTTCCGAAAGCCATGGTCACAAGCAGGCCCGTGTCCGCCATATAGCATTTCAAGGGCGAAACGTCTTGGCTCAAACCAAGACCGACCGACGGGTCATCGCAAGCGAAGCAGAGATTCGCAATGCAAGCATCACTCAACCAGAAAAAGGCCTCTTCATAGGTTCGCATGCGGGCATTCTTGTTCAGGGACGCCAGAGTGAATTTCTTCTCGTGCTTAGACAATTGTCCTGGTATGTTGTCGAAGACGGACACCACTTTGAATTCATAGCCCTTGGCGAATCGCGCGATATCGTTTCGGTACAGTTCGATGATCTGCCTCTTGGCCTCATCTGCCATGGAGAATTTCCGCTGTTCAACATAGAGTGCCAGGGGCTTGGGCATTCCTCCGACCAGCAGGTATTCACGAAAGAGCCCGTAGGCCCGTTTATGCAGGCCATCGGGCAAGGGCTGCTTTGCACCGAATTGAGCGCGAATGAGCTCGGCGAGCTTCTCCTCGCCCATCGCCCAGAGGAACTCCTCGAAGTCGAATGGGTTCAGCTGAAAGGACTTCTCTTCCGATGGGATCACGATATCCGATACGTTCTGCTTGATGGAAAGGAGTGATCCCGTCTCTATGTAATCGAAGCGTCCATCCTCAACTAGGTATTTGATCAAACCGCGCGCCAGTGGGAACATCTGCACCTCATCGAAGACGACCAACGTATCGTGGGGGACGAGATCCACGTTGTAATACGTGGAAAGGTAGAGAAACAAGGTGTCGAAATCCGTTCGGTAGGTTTCGAAGTAGTCCTTCACCTCTTGAGGCGCTTGAAAAAAATCAATGACCAAACAGGATGCATACTCATTCTCGCCGAATTCGCGAACGAGCGTGCTCTTGCCAACGCGCCGTGCACCCTCGATGAGCAGCGCTGTAGAACCCGCCTCCTCGCGCTTCCATTCAACGAGCCTGTCGTAGGCTTTCCTTTTTAGCATGTCCCTTCCTTGCACGATGCGCAAAACTTTCGCATCATGATTTTACACGATGCGCAGAACTTTATATCCAACAATATGCACGATGCGCAAAACTTCAAATGCGATGGGCATTTGCCGAAGGACGTGCCAGAGACCCTCTGTCCGCGGATTCCTGACACGTCATGATGCATCTAGGCAACAAAGCCGATGACAGGAGCGGTCTCGGACGCCTTCCACGTGAAGTCCCCCGGCTGCAACAGCGTCAAGTCCTTGGTGGTGTAAGAGTCAGCATGGACCAGGCGCACACTCTGCTGGACGAGCGCATCCTCCAGCAGATTGCGAACGAAGCGGCCATTGCCGAAGCGCTTCTCGCTCTTGGCAGCCACTGCGAAGCCTCGCACCCTCGCGTCCACGCCATCCTCCAAGCGATAGCCTTGCGCCTCTGCCATGTGATGCAGGATCTCCACCAGCTCATCAACGGTATAATCGGGAAAGCTCAGTCGCGTCCGTACGCGAGACGCAAACCCCGGGTTGGCATCCAAGAGGGCTCGGATCTCATCCGCATAGCCTGCGAAGATCACCACAACCTCATCGCGCATCTTCTCCATCTGGTCGATGAGCGCTGTCACCGCTTCCGCGCCTCCACCATCAAGCAGCGTATAGGCCTCATCGATGAAGATGACCGACCCGCGGGCTTCCTGGAAGAGCGCTGCGATCTGCGCTGCAGAGCCGCCTGCAACCGGTGACACCAGATCCTGCTTGCCACACTCAAAGAAACCACCCACGGACAGTACGCCTTCCTCTCTCAGGATTCGTCCTATCAGGCGGGCGACCTCCGTCTTGCCCGTGCCGGGATTGCCCATGAACGCCATGTGCATGGGGATGAATCCTGCTTCCAACCCGGCATCTCGCTTGACCTTCTGCATCTTCGCCATGTCCATGCGAGCGTTCACGAGTTCTTTGACGGCACCTAATCCGATAAGCCCATCCAGCTCCTCGCGCCCAGATCTCTCGGACTCCTTCGCGCCAAGATCAGCCATAGCAGCTTCCATATCCTCTACGGTGAGCGTGCTGAGTGCCTCCTTATCCAAGGAGACAGTCGCGTTTTCCTTCATCCACTTTGCGAGACGGACCTGTTGGGCGCCTACCGCATCCTCGAACAGCTTGCGCACGAAGCGGGCGTTGCCTTGATCGGTGCGACGCCCACCGCGCTCTGTGATGTCGCGCACGGACTCAGCCACCCCGTCACCCATGATGATCTCGTGCTGTTCGCACATGAAGGCGAATATTCGCTGCAGCTCCTCACAGGAGTAGTCGGGGAATTCGATGGTGAACCCGATCCGCGAGCGGAATCCGGGATTGCTGCTCAGAAGCGCATTCATATGACCCTCATAGCCTGCGAGGATGACTACCGTATCAGCACGATTGTTCTCCATCTGGGCGATGAACTCAGCGATCATGTTATCGAATCCGAGCATGCCATAGGCCTCATCCACGAACAGGACCGAGCCCCGGGCTGCCTCGAAGGCATTCTTGACATTGAATCCACTACCTCCGGATACGGTGATCAATCGTCCTTCGCTCAAAACACCCTCATCCTTCAATATCTCAGCATAGAGTCGCGCCACCTCCGTCTTGCCGGTACCGGGTGCACCCAGAAAGGCCATATGCATGGAAAAGGGATTCTGCGGCAACCCGCTTTCCATCAAACGTCGATTCATCTGCACGCGCAGGATCACGTTGTGGATGTGCTCCTTCACACTGGTCAATCCGACGAGATCATCCATGCGAGTCTGAGCGGAGGCTTCCAAGTCGTCTCCGTCCAAGTTGATGGCCTCGTCGATGACGTCGGCGTACTGCGGGAACATCAGACGCGCGTCATGGTAGGTGCGCCACTCTTCGAAGACGTCTTCCAGATCAGTCGGTCGACCCTTCGAACGGTTCATGCGCATGCGCTTCGACAGCAATGCGCCCATACTGTCATCGGGTACGATGCCTTGACTGTCCGCCAGTTCCTCCATGCGCTGAAGGTGACGATCGAATGTGCAAGCATCGAGGGCGATGCCCCCATCTATGCCCAAACGCACCATGGGCTTGCCGTGACGCCTGCGTAGACGCAAGACCAAGTCAGGATTACCTTCGGGGATGGAGAGGAAGAGCTGTGTGTTGCAAGATACGCTTTCCACGAGGTCAAGGATCATGGTGAGCAACTGATAGGCGCGCACGTCATAGTGGCGTGGCCCATCGAGCATCCCGTAGCGCAGAACAAGCGAATTGCCCTCGATGACACGAATGAGCTGATGGTTCACATAGGTGCGAAAGCTGCTATCGCAATCTCGGTTGGGCCAGCGCAGATGATCATCCACATCCAGCGTGAAGATATGGCCCGAGTCGATGCGGCCAACCTCCATCATGGCACCAACCAAGATCTGGATCGCCTCCTCGGCATCGGAGGGGGTATCGTTCTCCACGATATAGGTGATGGGAGCGAATTGCAGGGCGCCGGACTTCGAGCCACCAGACTTGCTGACCGAAAACACCTTCGCAGATACGTAAATGCGCTCCAGTTCGTTCTCGAAATCCTGCCCATAGCACGTATCCTCCATCAACTCCTTGGCCTTCTCCGAAGACAACCCCTTCTCTAGGACAACCTCCTTCATGCCATTGCGACTTGATGAGATGAACGAGTACGCGCTGGTCAGGTTCAGCTGACGACGGACGTTGCTCTCGTCGAAACAGCAGCTGGAGAATTGGTGGACATAGGATTCCATGAAGCAGTCCTCCACGGTTGATTCTTCAAAGCGCGTCTGCTCCAAACCATCCAGGCCCCAGAAGCCCATTGCCCGCTTGAGGTAGTCTTGAGCGGCAGCTTCTCCCAAGGTGCCGTCCTTCGCAATAAGCGAAACTGCGAATGCTTCTTGAGCATCATCCCAATAACCCGTGCGTCGGTAGGGCAGTGCAAACACCTTATCATCGAACTGCTGATGGACGACCTTTGGGGATCGGGTATCGACATCGTCCTCGTCATGGATGAGATAGAAAGCCTTGAAGAAGCGCATGGCTGTCCTCCTGTTCCGTTCATCTTCGCTATGCTCGTCATGGTTCGTAGTATGGGATATGCCATGCGACAAAGATGTCACTCGAACGACAGGGATACCCGGCTTAATGCCTACCAGGTATCAATGCGTTTCAACCGAAGGCTTACCGGCCATCTCAAGCGGATTGGAAACTCAATCGAGAATCACGTAGGAAAGCGCATCCTATTCGGAGGCGCAGAACACCGGCCTAGCGAATGAACGAACAAACTACTGTCGCGCTGCCAAAGGGACAGAGTCTGGAACATCCTCGTACATGCCTGTGATGGTCCGGCCAGCGGAGAGCAACTCATCGCGCCACTCCTGCGGCTCCAAGACCTCGACATAGCGATAGTACTGCAATGCCCAGAACAGTACCGAGTACTTCGCGGACTCCAACGACACGTCGATGGTTTCCTCCTGTTGGTTGGAGAAGTGGACATTCGGCCCGAATTGGTCGTAGATCGCGTGCAGGATACTACGACCAATGCGCAGCTTCACTGGTTTCACCTCACCCGACATCATGTACGCATGCTGCTCACGGAACTTGACCACGTTGATATCCTTCGCACTGAGCTCAGATGGAACATCCTCATCCGTGATCTGCACATCCAGCATCAACTCCACCCGAAACTTGATGGGATCGTCCATGTACGGCAACTGGGCTACGAAATAGCAGTGTCCCTTGGAGACGAGCAGCTGAAGAGGAACTGCACGGTAGTTGCGCACGGAGCCACGAGCGTCCTCCTCATGCAGCTTGCCGTCTTTGCCAAAGGAGCCTAAGACGAATGTCACGTAACGATTCTGTCGGATCGCCTCATTTAGCAGCTCGACATTCAAGAAGAACTGGCTGTTCACTGCTGGAAGATGTCCTTCTCGCGTAACGTTCGGTATGGCGATGGGATCAGGTGAGAGAGCAGCCAAGCGGCTAACAAGCTGCTGGACTTGGTTCGGCGGGATCATGGGAGAGCCGAGGGCGGCATCGATCAGCATGCGTATCTCGCTCGTCTCGAACCCAGAATCCCGCGCAAGTCGCCAGCCGGTGTGGACGACGAGCTCATCCTGATGGAGCGCCGCCTCCCCAGTAGCGCGTCGATCCGTTGCCAGAAACTCAAGATGGAAACCCAAGTCAGGATATGTCTCACCAGCGTCATAGAGATTCTTCAGATTCCGCGCCACAGTGCGACCAGCCGCATCCATGCCGAAGTCAGCCTTGAGGTAGTCGCAGATCTGCGATTGCGTGAGGTAGCGATCACCATATTCGCTCACCTCCGCACCGGCATGCTCATGAGTATGGAGCACTGCCAAGATGCACAAGGGCAGGAAGTTCTTAGTCAAGGCTGCCGTCATCGAAGGCTCCCATCTCCTCCAGGTCATCCTCATAGGGGCACCTATCGGCGTCATAACGAAACACGGTATAGCGCTTCGTGGTCGTATCGTACTTAAGCACAGGAACGACATGGGACACATGGACAGTGCCATCTATGTAGTAGTGCGAAGCGCCATCCCAGTACACATCATGAAAGCTCTCATCGTGGGCAAGGGCGTAGGTACCCACATGGCCTGCGATGATGTCTTTCAGGAACGAACCTGTCGTAGCGGGATATTTCTCGCAGAAGAAAAAGTCCTCCGTGCCCACCTTCCAAAGGTCCTCTGCCTCTTCATCCACCCCTGCATGGACGAAGATCTGCGTAGGCGTCTCGTAGAAGAGGGGCAGTTCACGCATCCAGGCGAGGGCAGGGTCCTGCTCGGAGCCATCGAAGCGATGCTCCTCGATGAAACGATACTCATGATTGCCTGCCAGCGCGATCACCTGGCCAGGATGCTCTTCTTGAAGCTTCATGATGGCACGGATCATGGTGAAGTCCCCGTCAGGGGGAGCCATGTAATCGCCGCACAGAACAAGCAGATTGTTGGGGTCGTCAAGGTCAACGACGGATAACGCCCGCTCGTAAGCCTCCATATCACCATGCATATCGCTCATTGCGTAGATGAATGACATCCTGCATCCCTCCATCTCGATGTCAGATCATAAGGCTATCACGGATACGCTCCCAGCTGACATTCACCACGAATCGCCCCACTTGCTGCCACCTATCATCCTTGCAGAATGTCATAATAGAGGATCGCATGTAACATCTTTGTCACATGAGCACGAGTCATTGGATGATGACGCTATCCCCGTCCTGCGTCATTCTGAACCACAAATAGTTCGCCTCACGGGACTGGGACGAGGAATCGTGCACTGTGCTCGAAAGAGACCGCTATAGGCTGTGTGAGTTTAGGAACAAACTCACCATCAGCAGCGCAGTTGCCAGAAGGCGATGGCGGCAGCCGTGGCTACGTTCAGGCTGTCCACTCCGCGCTGCATGGGAATCTTGACTACATAATCAGCCGCCATGATGGTGGCAGGCGAAAGCCCTTCCCCTTCGGTGCCCACCACGATGGCCAACTTCGGCTCCTTCGCCAACCGCTCATCAGCCAAGGAGACAGTATTGTCAGAGAGCGCCATGGCAGCCACCTTGAAGCCTGCCTTCTGAAGCAAGGGGATGCCTGTACGCGTCCAGCCTCCCTGCCGCTCCACGTTCCCATGAACACCCTTCCCTTGGGCATCTTCACCAAGATAGCACCAGGGAACTTGAAACACGCCGCCCATGGACACGCGGACCGCACGGCGATAGAACGGATCGTAGCAGCCGGGGGTGACGAAGACGGCATCCACCCCCAAAGCAGCGGCCGATCGAAAGATGGCACCCACATTGGTGAAATTGGTGATGTCCTCCAACACGGCTACACGCTTCGCCTGAGCCAGCAACGCTTCAGGATGCGGCAACTGAGGCCTGCGGAAGGCAGCCAATGCGCCATGGGCCAGCTTGAATCCAGCCAACTGCTCAAGCTTCTCCTGGGGCAAGACGAAGAGAGGCGCATCGGGCGCACGGTCTTCGAAGCGGGCCAAGAGGGCGGGGATGGTATCCGCGAGCCTGCCGCTGGTGAGCAACGAGATGGGCTCCAAACCAGCATCCAGCGCCCGATCGATCACCTTCGGAGACTCCGTGATGAGGATGCCCTTCTCTGGCTCAAGCTTGCTTCGCAACTGCACGTCAGTCAAACGAGCATAGGCGTCCAACCGCGGGTCCTCAAGAGTGTCAACGATTACGATCATGGACAGGATTGTATTGCATGTCAGCGCAAAAAAGAAAACCGCCTCCCGAAGGAGACGGTTTCCAAAAGCGTTATGCAGCAAGCTCTAGCGCTTGGAGAACTGCGGGCGCTTGCGAGCCTTCTTCAGGCCGTACTTCTTGCGCTCCACCATACGGGAGTCACGCGTGAGATAGCCAGCCTTCTTGAGCTCGTCGCGATATTCGCCAGCCTCAAGCAGCGCACGAGCGATACCAAGGCGAAGCGCACCAGCTTGACCGGTGGTGCCACCACCGTCAATGCGAGCCTTCACGTCGAAGTGATCAACCGTGTCAGTCACCTTGAACGGGGTGAGTGCACTGGCCAGCAGGCCTGCGCGGGTGAAGTACTCGTTGCCGTCACGACCGTTGATGGTCACCTTGCCGGTGCCCGGAACCAGACGGACGCGGGCCACAGCCGTCTTGCGGCGACCAGTACCGTAATACAGAGCCTCTGTCTTGGGCTTCTTCGCATCTGCCATGTTCCTATGCTCCCATCTCTAGCTTCTGCGGATTCTGTGCGGTGTGCGGATGATCAGGGCCCGCATACACCTTGAGCTTCTTGCCCTGGGCACGCCCGAGTGTGGTCTTCGGCAGCATGCCTGCGACTGCGTGCTCAATCACGCGCTCAGGATGCTTGGCCATGGCCTCCTCGAAGGTCTCGGACTTGAGGCCACCCGGGAATCCGCTGTGACGGAAGTACTCCTTCTTGAGAGCCTTACTACCAGTCACCTTGATCTTGTCAGCATTGACGATGATGACGAAATCACCCACGTCAACATGAGGAGTGTACTGGGGCTTGGTCTTCCCGCGAAGGATCTGAGCAGCTTTGGATGCGACACGACCAAGGACCTGATCCTCAGCATCGATCACATACCACTTGCGCTCGACTTCGCCTGGCTTTGCATGGTAAGTCTTCATTCTTTCCCTTTCTTGTGCCCATCAACGTCAGCTGAAGCGCCCTGCCCCACGTTGCCGTCGGCAGGTCCAACGTATCTGTGCGTGTCAGTTTCAAAAGTGCGAACATGCTGCGCATGCTGGTTTCCTACGCCAGCCTGACCGTGCTTGGTCTGGACACCAAAGACGAGCAGTGCACCCTGTTCGCGTACGGGGCTTTTGAAAGCAACCGTTGAATTGTAATGCAAACTTGTGAACTTGGCACGAAAAAATCCAGCACGCTGTGGATCCACATGAAGACACTGAAGAGGAATTCCACTTCTTGTCAAAACTCAATGAGAAGGCCTTTCTCTTCAACCCATGCCATGAATGCCGCATTGATATCAGGATTACCTTCGATGGGCGCATTGCATGCGATAAGCGCTTCAGTGACCATTTTGTTCGATCGAATGACTATGCCGGCAACTGCGCGGTTGCCCTTTCGCATCAGCATAATGGTTTGCTTCTTGGTCTTTGCAGGAACACAGGCCAGACTGGCCATGCAATTGTGCAGGTCATCAGCTGCTTGCAGGTAATCCCGTGGACAGTCTGGAAGAACAAAGGTGTAGGAGGCCGCTGCCCCTTCGAGCGAGCGCTGTTCTTCGCTGTAGACATAGCGCTCGGTCAGATCATTACGGGGATGATCGGCTTGCCAAAGCAAGCATTTCAATGTCAACTCCAAACGGTGCAGTGGTGTATGGTCAAGCACGTCAAGCTCAGCGGGGAGGCATCGTTGACACGTCTCACCGAGCAATTTCGTAAGAGAGTGGATCTCGGTACTGGACTTTTCCATGAAAAGGCGCAAGATGGCCGATTCGCCCTTCGCATGAATGAGGCGCTGCCAATTCATGAGGCTTTCACATGGGTCCGCGCCACCACGAAGCCATTCCATGACCGACGGCATGCTGAGGAACCGATAGAGGATATCCACCTTGCGAAACGGAAGGCCAAAGCTGCGCATCACTGCGAAGAGGAGGGTTGGACGGGAGAACAGCAGGCGCTTGAGCGATTTCTTGTTCGGCAGCCCCGTCAATGCATAGCACGCTTCGATGTCCGTGTAATACCTTGGGAGACCGCTCCAGATCGGATAGGTTGAATAGAAGAAAGGTTCCGGTCCAATCTCTTCGCCACCATGTTCACAGCGAGTTACCTCATCATAGAAGGAAGCGGGATAGCCGATGAAGCGATTTGCCGCAAGCAAGAGGCAAACCACATGATCGTTGTCGCCCCACGTGATACCTGACGGCAGAGGCGGCAGGAGCGATGCGATATGCTGAACAACCTTTTCATGAGAAAGAATCCCAGATGTGATGAAAGGATGCTCGAAGAGCTTCCTGAGCACCCCTTCATCAGCGTATACGCTCCCATCCAACCGCACGCAACCAGTTCCTGTGTCGAACATGAATTCGTGATGAATGCCGTCAACCGGAGCGCTGATGACTATGGAGCTCTCACTTGATGTTACGGTAACAGTAGAAGCGGCCACTCTGCTCCGCCCCAGCCGCCGCGAGAGGTATACGAGCATTTTGATCTCTTTCGCAAGCAAGATATCATTGATCGACGGGTTCTCCAGAACAGAAGCAGCGTCTTTGCCATAGCGAACGACGCCAAAAGCCTTTCCGCAATGGGGGCACAAATAGGTCCCAGCAAAGAAATCAGGAATGCCGAAATCCCTCTGGGCAAGGGGCATGTCAGGAATTGTCAGGCGTTGTTGCCGCGGGTCAAAGGCGGCGATCTCCTCAAGGCTGATTCCGTAGGGGTTCGACACGGGCACGAGTTCGCCAACTTCAGAAGGCTCTTCTCTGCATGCTTCATCTTGATCACTCAGAAAACCAAAGAAAGCCCGCTCCAAATGACGCTTCACTAGGACGGTCTGCTTCGCGGTCCATTCATCGTCCAGACATGAGTCTAAGAGTGACTGGATTTCGCCACGTGCGTAATTGCTCGGGGCATCGTGGATATAGAGCCACTGATCGTTCTGAAGCGTCTGGTCAGCCCCTTCTTCACAGAACGGGCAGGATGCGCTCAGGGTCTCAATGGCGATCGAGGTTTTGATCTCAGCCTCATTCGCATATTGTTCGCTCACGTGCACCCGGCAGACAAGACCATTCAGCTCCTCGAGAATGCTGATTGCGCAATCGGGATCCAAGCCATGCCCCCATAACCTGCCTTCAACCCAAACATACTGATGGGGAATCCTGTAGGTCCATACCGACTTCAGTGCTTGCTCATTCTTTGCCATGCTCATCCTTCTTTCCTTGCTACATTCATCCTAGGAAGAAGGATGTGACGTAATTGGCATATGGCCCCTTGCATACTGCTTGATGGTCAGAGAGAAAGGATGCGGGCATGGTCAAGGAATTCGTTGAGGCCTATATGAGGAACAAGGAGAAAATGCGCAATCATTTTGCAACAGCTTGTCCCCTCAGCTATGAAGCACTCGTACGGGAGGTCGTTGAATGCATCAATGACTACGAATGCAACAGCCAGACCCCGCTGCGACCCTTGCCTGACCCGAATCGCATTCACCAAATAGACGACGGGTATTACCAGGGCACCCTCGTATTCGTCATTGGCGAGCACGGGTACCAACCGAGCGATTATTGGTACGCTAAAATCGAATATGGCTCATGCGCCATCTGCGATGCGCTTCAGTCGATCGAATGGTGCGGAGAGCCTACCCCGCAGCAGCTTGACGACATGATGACTCTTGCCCTGCATGTGGTCCAGCGGCTTCATCCGATGCAAGGACAGTGGAATTTCTGGCCAGAAGGATGTTCGTTATGAGTGAATGGATCAAGAGCCCTGATTTTAACGAGGTCTACGATGCGCTTGAAGGGCTTAAAGATAAAGATGGCAAAGATAAAACCGGCTTGGAGGAAGTTGGAGGCCGCTTCGTAGACTTCAAAACGGCTTATTACAAGGATGCAGCAACCGTCGAACTCAATGAGCGATACGACGAAAAAAACTGCTGGGATGGCCTATATGAGACCGAGAAACAGAAAGTGCGCAATATCTGCGCGTTGCCGCATCAAGAGAACCCCTTGGAACGTTGGCTTGCCTATCGTCTGAAATCGGAAAAGAAGGTCGGTTACTACCTGAATACCGAACAAAAGAGACGCCTAGGGTTCAAGGCAAACAAAAAGGCGTGCTGGTACTGGATTGACTGCGACGGATCGAAGTCTTCCCCGATTGTTCCAACTGCAACCAATCTCTTATATCGCACATTATGGACATGGAGGAACAATACCCCCAACTCTGCCGACACGATGAATAGCATGTGGACGACGTATAAACAGGCTCTAGAACTGTTTGACAAAAAAGCATGGACTTCGCGTAAGGCCGAGGAAATCATGAAAGAAATGGTCAAACCATACTCCGAGAACACCCCTCTTTCCCTCCGCGAGGAGTACGTTTTTCACACTGACGAGAGCGCGGATGATCTGGAAAAAAAAGTTGGTGAGCAGCTTGAAATCCTTGCGCATCTTACTCACACACTTGGCAATTTCATCCCATGTGCATCCCCGTTCAATGGAGGGCGTTACAACGCAACCAACGATTACTGGGATATCACCCTCATGTATATCAGAGATTGGTACCTTAACAGGCAGCTTTTTTTGCTCAAATCTGATCTTCCGTCCAATGGATTCAATGCTGGAATTCTCGGTGAGTGTAGGGACTGGCTCAACAGTTTCGGTGTAGGTAAGGAAGGCTGGAACTCGTTTGTCAATGATAACTTCCTGAAAGCATATACGGACGGTACCGATGAGGACGGATATAAGATCAAGCCATTCTACAACGATTACACCATCGGCAAGTCTCTTCCTGAAAGCAGAGAAGATTTGCTTGAATGTCTTTTAAGCATGAACGCTGCCATCATCGCCCGTGGCAACGAGATGGGCGAGAAGCTCAAAGAAAATCTCACAGAATCAGACTGGGGGCTCTTCTTCAAGGACCCATACCCCGAATCCTCGTCAAGTCCTAGGTAGTAGGCTGTCTTGACGTTCCTGCTGAATCCGACCTTCTCGTAGAGGTGTGCTACGTTCGGTGCTGTGCTGCTGGTTTCCAAGACAACCTTGTAGCACTTCGCTTCCTTCGCAATCTGAATGGCTTCTTTGAGGAGCTCGCTTGCAAAGCCACGGTTCTCGAATCCTTCCCGCGTGCGCACATTCTCGATGAGGGCGAACGGGCGGCAGTCGTGGTGCGCGTCATCGTTCTTGAGGATATAGAGATTGAGACTGCTCACGACCTCATTGCCGATCCGCTTCTCCAACTTACGCATCATCAGCCTTCACCACCCTGACAGCTCCCTCATCCACCAGAAGCATGCTTCCGTCTCCGATAGGTCGCATATCCGAGAAGAGCGAGAACGTGTCACAGAACCAGATCTCAGCAGCATCAGGTGACCACTGCAAATGCTCTCCAAGAGCTGCGGTTTCCACCGGTGTATGACCGACGATCTGTGGAATGCCCTCAAGGGGATCCTCCTGCAACTCGTACCTATCAGCCCAGAGCGGTCCTGGCAGATCGAACCCTCCCCGGTCGGGACCACAGGTGAAAAGGCTTCCCAGGCTATAGCAAGAGCCATCTTCCAGCAGTCCATTGAGCTGCTCGACCACCTCTTCGGCATTTTCAGGGGCATCTAGGTATTCATCACACCAAGCTTGAGTGACACCAGCATGGGTCACGAGGAAGCCATCTGACAACGTGGCAATCTGCAGGCCCAAGGAAAAGAGCGTTTCATGAACGAACGGTGCAAGCTCCAGCTGAGTGCCGGGGCCTTGTTCGCCCAAGAGATACTGGAAGTCGTGATTGCCGAACAGAACATCCACCTGCATCCCATCTCTGCGACGCTCTTCCACCCAATCTGCGAACTCCTCCAGTTCTCGCATGAGCCTGTCTTCCGAAGCTCCCCATTCGTCACAGATGTCTCCCACGAACACTACCCGACCGATCCCTGCATCGCCCTCAAGGATCTCATCCACTTCGGGCAGAATGCTCCGCGCCTTCAGATGGATATCTCCAACGATCAGCGTCTTCATGGACTCTCCTTTCGCCGTGGCCTCCCCCGCATGCTTGCTCTCCTAACAGGCAGAAGCAAGCACTGCCTCCATCGCCTTCGTACGCTGCAGGATGACTGCCTGCTGATTCGCAACGTATTGAGGGAAGGATCCGATAGTCTCCTCATAGATGCCGCTTCCCTCAGAGCACTCATCAACGGTCTTCCCCATCCGCTGACGAATGGCATCAGTGGGATTCGACGTCAATGACATTACCTCGTATTCGGCATCAACGTAGCCTTGCAGCAAGAAGAAATCCACAAAGCTTCTGAACCATTCTTGAGGCGTGCACTCTTCACTGGGTTTGAATCTTGAGAACCATGCTGTCTGCTGCTCAATGGCTTGACGAAGAGAACGTTTGTAGTGCGCGTCACTGGATGGATCAGACATCCAGTGAAGGATCTCTCCGAGAGTCAGATCGATCCGATCGCAAATGGCCCTGCCTCCTCGCTGCTGATTGATGGAGTTGCAGGAAGGACTTGGCCAGAGCATGTGCCCACCCAGTGTGCGAGACCAAGTGAGGAAATTTCCTGTTCTCCTGTTGCCGAAACGAGCGCCTGGCTCCTTGTCACCAAAACCCTGTGCCCAGCTTCGTGAGGGGCCTATGTAATCCGATCCAAAGAGCACATCCAAGGAGGGATCGTCTGATGCCAGACGGTAGTACCCACCAGCACAGTACATTGAGGGCTCTGCGCCAAAGGGCATGATCCCCAATGCCTCCTGTTGCACCCTGACAAATGCAAGTAGATCCTGGTAGAGCTCCTTGCTGCCTTCCGTCGTGCCGAGATCCGGATCCACGTACGTGTCCGGATCGTAGTCAGCAGCGCGGTATTCCCAATCCTGTTCCTTGGTGGAGAGGTAGTTCTTCATGGTTTACATCCTTCTTCATACACGATTCTGTCATTCCAGAAGCGATGATACGAGCCGGGATGTGATTCTTTTGTCACATGAACGCATCGGTGCAAACCGCCTTCAAACGCAGTCTGGATACCGCAAAGGCAATCTGATCAACCATTCAGATTGCGAATCCAATTGAACTGGCATCATCGCAGGCTGAAGCCTGCGCTACGCAGTCGTCCCCCAAGTTGGCTTCACGACACTAGCAGTCCTACACTTTTCCGCCGCGGACGGCGTCACCGGGATGCAGTGTCATGGATTGGAAGCGGTCCTCCATGAAGGTGTTGTCGAAATGATCCGCGTAGAAGTGCTGGATGGGTGTGACGACAGGATCGTTCGACAGGCGTTCATACCAGCAATCGTAGGCCTGCAGCGACATCACGCAATCCACTGACATGAATACCGCAGCAACCACCGTGACGGCATAGCGCCAATTCCAAGGAATGAGATTCACCAGCTTCAGCATGAGCGGCAGCAGAAGCTTGATCCAGACAACCCCGAGCGCTCCCCATGCGCACATAGCCCAACCGCACGTACGGCCACCGATGGAGAGCCACTGACCCGTATAGTCCCAAGCTACGGCACCGAAGGTGTATTGCATAAACACGCTGACGAAGTATTCGAAGGCCCCTCCGATAACAGCACTGACGAAGAAGATGAGGATGATGTTCGACTTGTAGAACCGGTTGAGAAAGAGCGTCATCAGCACCGCTCCGCACCCATAGATGGGTGAGAGGGGTCCGAACAGAAGCCCGGCCCTGTCTTGCCATTGTCCTGGGTCCACCACCAGCACGTGGAAGATGGTTTCCATGCCATCGCCCAGAAGGCTGGCCACCACGAATATCCAGAACAGATTGAAGAAGTTCAGTTCGATATATCCCTTGCCACTGGCATCACGCCCCAAGGTGCCATCTTCCTGCTCTTCCTTCAATTCTGAATCGTGCAGCATGCGCTGGAGATGCCGTTCTTGGCGAAGGGAGGGATCAAGGTAGACCTGAAAGGCCGCAAGCAAAGCGAACAGACCGATATAGATGCCCAGTCGAAGGCTGACGCCCAGCAGCATGAGTGAGCAGATGGCGCCCAGAAGCAAGAGCACATATACCGCGTAGATGACCAGCGCTGCATATCGTCTCTGGTTGCGGAGCAAACGGATGCCGAACACGGCGAATGCTATCGCCAGCAGACCGATGACCCCCAACTGCAAGAACGTGACCACGGTGGTGGAAGCCCCGTAATCGTCCATGCCGCCGCTGGTGAAGAGGTGAACGGCACCCAGCGATGCCATCACCACTTCGTAGATGGCGAAGGCGGCGCCGATGATGCAGAGAACGCCGAACACCTTCATGCCCACCGGCAGCTTCTGCTTGTCAACCGGAGCTGACAGCATGCGCTTGTACCAGCTGACGGTGGGATCCTTCTGCAGATCCTCCTGCAGGCTATCCCGCAGCTTCGACGCCTTTTCTATGGGATCAAGTTTCTTCATAGGTGCAGATTACTGGAAATCATCCAGCCCCACACCTTCAAGGGACATCCGAAACACATCTGCTACCCGCGAAAGCTCTTCAGGGCTTCCGGCTGTCATGCTGTCGAAGACAGCGAACGTACGATACCCTGCCCGCTTCAACGTCTCAACGGCATAGAGTGCATCCTCCACGCCCCACGTCTGCTCACGCGAAGTGCCCAAGGCCTCTCGCGCCGTGTCGTATACCAGCGGTTCCCGCTTGGAGGAATCCACGTCTTCCACAGACACGATCGCCTTGAAGGCATCTGCCATGCCTGCATGCTCAAGGCCGATGCGCAGAAGCGATGACGGGGTTGAGGATGCCACTGCCATGGGCACGCCCGCATTCGCCAATTCCTGCACCAGCTCACGCGTGCCAGGCTTCGGCGCAGCCTCATGTTGATAGAACCGAAGCAGCTCCTCGTTGAACGCGTCCATCACATCCGCTGAAGATGCACCGATGCCCAGCTGCTCATGGAAGTAGACGCCGCATTCCTCAAGCGTGCACGCGGTCAGGAAATCCCGATCCGCCTTCGTGAGCGTCACGCCCGCTCGCGCTGCCAGACGGTCATCCAGCGAATGCCACATATCCATGGAATCGAGAAGCGTGCCATCGCAGTCGAAGATGACGCCAAAAAGGTGTGTCATGAGAAACGGATCCTCATCATCAGGAGTGGGAGAGTGATTTGGAACGTCCCTTTTGCACCTGCACCCTTTTGCATTATTCTTCCACGCGGATAACAGAGGGTTCGCCGAAGAGCAAGCCCTCTGCCGCGGAGATCTGATCGATGGCGGCCCGAACGTCGGACTCCAGAGCCACGTGGGTGACGTAGACCACATCCACTCGACCGTTGCCCTTCGTGCCACGCTGCATCATGGAATGGATGCTCACGTTGTGATCAGCGAAGGCTCCAGCCATCTTCGCCAGTACACCGGGCTTGTCTGCCACCGTGAAGCGGATGTAGTACTTCATGGAGAGCGTCTCGATGCGGCGGATGGGCAGCTGATCGGTACAGAGATGCGATTCTTTGGGCGCCACGCCCTGCTCGAGCCGTTCAGCTATATCAAGCACATCTCCCATGACGGCGCTCGCGGCGGCACCTGCTCCTGCCCCTTCGCCGAAGAACATCGTCTCGCCTACGAAATCGCCCACTACGTAGATGGCATTGAACACACCGTTCACCGCAGCCAACTGATGTCCCTTGGGGATCATGGTGGGGTGCACACGCACATCGATGCCATCTTCCATCCGATGCGCGATGGCCAGAAGCTTCACCACGTAGCCCATCTCGTCAGCCGCCTCAAGGTCGGTCGTGGTGATGTCGGTGATGCCCTTGGTGTACACATCCTCAATGGTGACAAGGCTGTCGAAGGCGATGGAGGCCAAGATGGCAATCTTCGCGGCAGAATCATAGCCGTCCACATCCGCCGACGGGTTCGCCTCCGCGAAACCCTTCGCCTGAGCCTCGGCCAGCGCCTCCTCGTAGCTCATGTCCTCTTCTGCCATCTTCGTCAGCATATAATTGGTGGTGCCGTTCACAATGCCCATCACGGAGTCGATCTGATTGGCGATGAGGGAATGGCGCAAAGGCCCGATGATGGGGATGCCGCCTCCCACACTGGCCTCGAACATAAGATCCTTGCCAGAGGCGTCCGCCGCATCCATGACCTCGTTCCAATACGTGGCCATGAGCGCCTTGTTCGCCGTGACCACGTTCTTGCCTGCTGCAAGCGCCTCCAGCACCACGTTCTTCGCGATGGTGGTACCGCCGATGAGCTCTATCACGATCTGGATGTCCGGGTCGTTGATGATGTCATGGTAGTCGGTGGTGAACAGATGGCCCACCCCATGAGCCTCGGCTTCGGCTGAGTTGAGCGAACACACCCGCGCCAATTCCACATCCACGCCCAAGTGACGAAGGAAGGATTCCTTGTGCTTTTGGAGGATGTCAATGCAGCCGCCACCGACCGTGCCCGTTCCCACCAGTCCTATGCGTATGGTCATGGATGTCTCCCTTGCTTGTGAGCGTCCCGGATATTCTGAGTTGTGATTGTATCCCATACCCCTTGTCGGTGTAACGAAGGGAAGGATCGCGGTAAACCTGCCTTCAGAGGTCGCGAGCGTAGAGATCCTCGTAGGTCTCTCGACGAGTGACCATCTTCGTTTCACCATCACGAACGAACGCGATGCCTGGTCGCGGCTGTCCGTTGTAGTTGCTGGCCATGGTCTGATTGTAGGCGCCCGTGGCGAACACGCACACGACATCGCCCACTTCAGCTTCCTGCAGCGGCATATCCAATACGACCGCATCCCCGCTTTCGCAATGCTTGCCGCAAAGCGTGACGATCTGCGTTCGGGGCTGGTCTGCCTTGTTTGCGATGACCGGTTCGTAATCGGCATGGTAGAGCGCCGTGCGGATGTTGTCAGACATGCCCCCATCGATGGCGACGAAGGTGCGGATGCCCGGCAACTCCTTGATGGTGCCCACGGTGTAGAGCGTCATGCCTGCGTTCGCCACGAGCGATCGGCCCGGTTCCACCAGCAAGCGCGGCAACGGGAAGTCGTGCGCTGCGCAGGCGTCCTTGACCGCACCGGTGACCAAAGCTGCGAACGTTTCAATGGAAGAGGGGTTGTCATCGGCTGTGTAGGCGATACCCAAACCGCCTCCGAGGTCCAGCTCCTCCAAGATGGCGCCATACCCATCCCGAATGCGCGCCAACAGATCCACCATCACGCGCGCTGCTTCAGCGAAGGGATCCAGCTTGAATATCTGTGAGCCAATATGGCAGTGAAGCCCCACCAGCTGCACGTTCGGCGTATCCAGCGCCTCTCCAACCACACCATAGGCGTAGTCGTCCTTCAGGGTGAAGCCGAATTTGGAATCCTCGCACCCGGTCTTGATGTACTCGTGGGTATCCGCCTCAACACCTGGCGTGATACGCAGGTATATCTTCTGGGTGATGCCCTTCTCGCCTGCGATGCGGGAGATGCGCTCCAGTTCCTCGTGACTGTCCACCACGATGCGACCGACCCCCGCCGTGATGGCCTCCTCCAATTCCTGGGGTGTCTTGTTGTTCCCATGAACAACCACGCGCTCTGCCGGAAAGTCGACGGAAAGGGCGCAGGCCAGTTCTCCCCCGCCGGAAACATCCAGACAGAGGCCCTCTTCGGCTACGATACGCACGACTGCCTTGTTCAGAAACGCCTTGCTGGCATAGACCACATCCGCGTGAGGATAGTCAGCAGCGAAGGCACTGCGATAGGCTTCCATCCGATGACGCAGATGCGCTTCGTCAAAGACATAGAGGGCCGTGCCCTCATCATGGGCCAGCTTGACCAAGTCAACACCGCCGACGAACAGATGCCCGCCACGAACCTCAGCCGTTTCGGGAAGAACGGCGCCCAAGTCCATGGTCGTACGCATATCCGGTTTCTTGCTCAAATCAGATGCAGGGAGTGACATGACAATTCCTTCTGTGAGAATCCAGTGACAAGGTCATCCATCGAAGTCGATGGGCAGGATTGTACCGCACTCCCTTGCGGAGATTGTTTCAATCGAATGAAGCCTGGGTGTTTTGCGAAGGAGACGGTGGTTGCTTTCGTCGGCGTTCACACGAATGGCTTTCACCTGCATTCGCACGAAGGGCCTAGTCGTAGACTTCCTTTTCGACCACCAGATCGTTCTTGATGTGTCCCACCAGCTTCTGCAGCGCATCAATGCAGTTCGGGCGAATATCAGCGCCTATCAGGACGTACATGATGGATTGCCCGACGCTCAGCTCGCCTTCGTTCAGCCAAACGCGCACGTAATAGACCCCTGGCCAGGTGAGCGCTTCCTGAATGGCCGCTTCAACGCCTTCGGCATCATAGGAGAACTGCACGGCAGCCACATCCCCAATGCCTTGGACGCCTTCGCGCACCTGCTTCTTTGGGGTCACGCGCACGATGCCGTTATGCACGAGGAACATGCCGCACTGATCAGCATTCTCGGACTGCTTCGCTTCAGCCAGCCATTCATCCATGGAGGGTTCGGGTTTCGCCATGAGGAGTCCTTTCGATGGGTTCTATCTATGAAGCAGGATAATAGCAAACAAGGGGCGTCAGGCAAAATACCGCACGCCTGCTTCGAAGATGGGCTGCAGCTTGTTGCCGGGAACATTCTGGTATAGACCGTCTCCAGCGCGTTCGCTATGACCCATCTTGCCAAACACGCGCCCATCAGGAGAGGTGATGCCCTCGATGGCAAGCATCGACCCGTTGGGATTCACAGCAAGATCCAGGGAAGGCGTGCCCTGCCCATCCACATACTGGGTTGCCACCTGACCCTGTTCGATCATCTGATCCAGCAATGAGGAGGGTGCCACGAACTTCCCTTCACCATGGCTGATGGCTATCGTATGCACATCCCCTACGGTGCATTCTGCCAGCCACGGGGACAGGTTTGAACACACGCGGGTGCGCACCAGGCTGCTCTGATGCCGCCCGATGTCATTGAAGGTGAGCGTTGCCAGATCAGGGGAAGGTTCCATGATGTCACCGAAAGGCACGAGGCCCAGTTTCACCAGCGCTTGGAACCCATTGCAGATGCCCAACATCAATCCATCGCGCTTCTGCAGAAGCTCACGCACTGCATCGGTCACCGCAGGAGAGCGGAACACCGCGCAGATGAGCTTGGCTGACCCGTCGGGTTCGTCACCGCCTGAGAAACCACCGGGAATCATCACGATCTGGGCATTGCGGATATTCCTCTCAAGGGTTTCAACAGATTCGCGCACCGCATCCGGACTCAGGTTGTTGATGATCTGCACGGTGACGTCTGCTCCAGCCGCCTCGAAGGCCGCCTGGGTATCGTATTCGCAGTTCGTTCCCGGAAAGACCGGTATGACAACGCGCGGCCGCGCCACGGCGGGGCCATGATAGACGGCTCCAACGCCCCCTTCGAAGGTGATTGTGGGCACATCAGGTGAATCGATCGGCTCGCCCGATGTGTCAGAAACCCCGTCCCCACTGACACGGTAGGGGAAGACGGATTCGATGCCGCTCTCCCATGCCTCTTGCACCACAGCAAGATCAACCTGCTGATCGTCAGCCAACAGGACATAGTCTGCTGTCGTGACACCCAGATCCACCACATCAACGCCCTCAAGGCACCCAGCATCCTCAAGCGCTCGACTGAGATCATCCACCGTCACGCCCTCAGCGGCTTCGATGACGAAGGTGCCGTAAGCGGGCTCGAACAGCTCCCCTATGCCCACGGAGTCAAGCTTCACGCCAATGCCATTGCCCACTGCCATCTTGAAGAGCGTCTCGGCCAGGCCGCCATAGCCCCCTGAGGCACAGGCAGCCACCAAACCGCGTCCGATCAGGCATTCCACCGCATCCATCGTGGCTGTCAGGCTGTCAGCGTCAGCATCCTCGAAGGACACCCACGCAAGCGCGCTTCCCGCCTGCTTGAGCTCAGGAGAGGTCACCCGTTCGATGTTGCCTATGGCCGTGGCGAAGGAAACGAGGGTGGGTGGCACGTCCAAATCCTCGAAGCTTCCCGACATGGAGTCCTTGCCTCCAATGGCTCCCACGCCGAAATCAAGCTGCGCTTCCAAGGCGCCCAGCAGCGCGCTCAGGGGCTTGCCCCAGCGCTCAGGATCGTCACGCAGCTTCTCGAAGTACTCTTGGAAGGTGAGGTATATGCTCTTGCGATTGAAACCCGTTGCCACCAGCTTTGCCACCGAATCCAAGACGGCCATGTACGATCCTGCGAATGGATCATCCTCCGAAAGGTATGGATTGAAACCCCATGCCATTCCCGAGACGGTGGTGGTGTCGCCTCCCAGCACCGGCAGCTTCGACACCATCGCCAAGGCAGGCGCAAGCTGACGACTGCCACCGAAGGGCATGAGAACCGTGCCTGCGCCGATGGTGGAATCGAAACGCTCCACCAGGCCCTTGTTGGAAGCACGATTGATATCGGCCATGAGCCCCACCAAGGCATCCTGGATGGAATCATGCTCACAGACCGCATCAACCACCGGATCGGTCAAGTCACAGCACGCCTCGAAGGCACGGTCAGCAGCGCTTTCGGCAAAGGATTCACGCGCAGCCACGCTCACCTGGGCGAACTTCGGAGCACCATTGCTGGCCAAGAATGCGCGACTCACATCCACGATGGCCTTCTCCCGCCACCAGATGCGCACCCGAGGCTCTTCGGTGACCACCGCCACGGGCGTTGCCTCAAGGTTCTCAGCCCGAGCCAAGGCGATGAAGTCATCCACGTCGTCAGGTGCCAAGGCAACCGCCATGCGCTCCTGGCTTTCAGAGATGGCAAGCTCCGTGCCATCCAGGCCCTCATATTTCCTGGGAACACGATCAAGATATATCTCAAGCCCGTCAGCCAATTCCCCAATGGCCACCGAAACGCCACCCGCCCCGAAGTCATTGCAGCGTTTGATCATGCGGCATGCCTCGGAATTGCGGAACAGACGTTGGATCTTGCGTTCCACCGGAGCGTTGCCCTTCTGCACTTCCGCTCCGCAGGTTTCGATGGAGCTGGCGCTGTGAGCCTTCGAGGAGCCCGTTGCGCCGCCAATGCCATCGCGCCCCGTACGGCCACCCAAGAGCACCACCACGTCCCCCGGTGTCGGCGTTTCCCGACGCACGTCACTTGCCGGCGTTGCCGCGATGACGGCACCGATCTCCATGCGCTTGGCCGCATATCCCGGATGATACAGCTCGTGCACCTGACCTGTGGCCAGCCCGATCTGATTGCCGTAGGACGAATAGCCCTGTGCCGCTGTGGTCACCAGCTTGCGCTGGGGAAGCTTGCCGGGAAGCGTTTCTGACACCGGTACCGTTGGATCGGCGGCACCGGTGACGCGCATGGCCTGGTACACGTAGGCCCGGCCTGACAGAGGATCGCGAATGGCGCCACCCACACAGGTGGCAGCACCGCCGAAGGGCTCTATCTCAGTGGGGTGGTTGTGCGTCTCGTTCTTGAACAGATAGAGCCAATCCTGCTCTTCTCCGCGCACGTCAACCTTGCACCGCACAGTGCAGGCATTGATCTCCTCCGATTCATCCAATCCGGTGAGCTGGCCGATATGCTTGAGGTATCGGGCGCCGATGGTTCCCACGTCCATGAGGCAGACAGGCTTCTCCTCCCGACCCAATTCCTGGCGAAGCTCCTGGTAGCGCGCAAACGCACGCGCCACGTTCTCATCCGCAATCCGCACATCCTCAAGCACCGTGCCGAACGTGGTGTGGCGGCAATGGTCCGACCAGTAGGTATCCACCATCTTGATCTCGGTGATGGTGGGGTCACGACCTTCGTCTTGGAAGTAGCTTTGCAGGAAGGTGATGTCGGCCACATCCATGGCCAAGCCCCGCTCTTCGATGAAGGCCGCGAGTTCGGCAGCATCTTTGGCACGAAAGCCATCCAGCACTTCCACATCGGCAGGGTGATCGAAATCCTGAGCCAAGGCATCCGTCTCATCCAACGAGGCTTCCCGCGCCTCCACGGGATTGATGAGGTAGTCCTTGATGATGCGCACATCATCTTCTGAGAGATTCCCATCCAACCCATAGACCGTGGCGCTGCGCACCAAAGGACGCACTCCTTGGCTGATCAGCTGGATGCATTCACTTGCAGAGTCGGCGCGTTGGTCGAACTGGCCTGGAAGGTACTCCACCGCGAACACCGTCCGTGGTCCGGGGAAGGTGCAGACATCTCCTTCGCAGTGGGCCTGCGGCTTATGGAGCTGGACGGCCTCATCCACGTGATAGGTCACATCGTCGGTCTGCGGTTCAGAGAAGACGCCTGTAGCGCATTGATCAAACAGATCGTCGTCGATGCCCTCCACATCGTAGCGATTGATGACGGACAGTCCATCCAAGGCCACAACGCCCAAGGTGTCCCGCAACTCCGTCAGCAGCTGCTGCGCTTCAACGTCGAACCCAAGCTTCTTCTCCACATAGATGCGCTTGACCATGGTTCCCTCGTTTCGAATGTCGGTTTCGAGCCCTACGACTCCTCAGGAGCGGCTTCCTTCTTCTTGAAGAACTTGCGAACGAATGACTGCTTCTCCTGCGACGCTTCAGTGGCTGGCTCTTCCTCAGGACCCTCGTCCTTGACACGCCCACCCATGTGAGCCTGTTGCTTCCGCTCCTTCTTCGCCGCCTCTTCCTCCAAAGCAACCATGCGTTCCTGATAGGCACGGCGCTCCTTGCGGATCTTCGAGAAATCCAGATAGAACGCGAAGATGATCAGCGCGTAGGCGGCGAACAGGCAGACGAAGGCGATCCAGGTTGGCTCAACGCTGCGAAGGACCCACGAGAGGATGGTGCACACGACAGCCCCTCCCAAGGACAGCCACCAGATGCGCTTCAGCTTCTTGAAGCGCTCGGTGTCAGGCTTGTAGTACTTGCGATCCAACTCACGCTGGCGTTCCTGTTCCTGCCTGCGTGCCGCTTTCTGCTCCGCCTTCTTCTGCTGCTGGGTTTTCTTCGTCGTTCCCATGGTGACTGATGCGGCAGCCTTCGCCTTCGGCTTGGCGCTGGCGGCACTCTTGCGTGTAGAGCCAGTATGCTTCTCCGTGGTGTATCGTTCGTTCATGGGGTTTCGCTGGGACATGGGACCTCTCTCATTCTTCGGGCTTCAAAGGCGGGTCGTATATCTGACCGCTTGATGGTTTTCTCTTTTATGTCATACCTCAAGTTCGCGTCCGGTGATCATCTGATAGACCTGCTCGTACTTCTCAGCCGTTCGCTTGATGACATCATCCGGCAGATGGGGCGGCTGTCCTTGCCGGTCCCAATGGGCGTTCAGCCAATCCCTGACGTATTGCTTGTCGAAGGAGGGCTGGCTCTTTCCGGGCTCGTAGCTGTCAGCTGGCCAGAATCGCGATGAGTCCGGAGTGAGCACCTCGTCCCCCAAGACGATGGCGCCTCCGATGCGTCCGAACTCGAACTTTGTGTCAGCTATGATGATCCCGCGCTGTGCTGCATAGTCGGCCGCCGTGCGGTAGATCTGGGTGGAAAGCCGCGAGAGCTCCTGCGCATCCTCCTCGCCGATGATCTGAGCGCAGCGTTCGAAGCTGATGTTCTCATCATGGTCGCCTATCTCAGCCTTCGTGGAGGGAGTGAACAGGGGTTGAGGCAGCTTGGACGAGTTCTCGAGTCCCGTCGGCAGCGAAATGCCGCAGACGGTTCCCTGTTTTTGGTACTCCGCCAAGCCGCTGCCCGCCAGATATCCTCGCACGATGCATTCCACCGGGAACATCTGCGCCTTGCGCACCAGCATGAAGCGCCCGCGCAGCCAATCAGCGAAAGGCTGGAAATCGGCGGGAAGGTCAGCCACGTTCGTGGACACGAGGTGGTTCTCCACCACGCCATCAAGCAGTTGGAACCAGAAGACCGAAAGCTGGGTGAGCACACGGCCTTTGTTCGGTATCTCATCGGGCAGGATGTAGTCGAAGGCGGAGATGCGGTCGGTGGCTACCAGCAACAGCTGGTCCCCCAGATCGTACAGATCGCGAACCTTGCCCTGCGAGGTGGGTTTGATGGTGGTGATGGGTGATGCGAACATATTGCCTCCGAATATCATGATGGTGGTAGCGAAATGATATCACGCACCTGCCTGCTCCAATTCCTCCAACAGCTCCTGAGTGGTGACGAACCGCACATTCTTGCTGGGAAGGGACCGCAGGAACACCTTGCCATAGCCTTTCGACACCAATCGGGAATCAGCCAAGATGAGCACCCCTGAATCATCCGCCCGACGGATGAGCCTGCCGGCAGCCTGCCGCATCTCCAACACGGCCTGGGGAAGGACGAAATGCCGCCATGCCGCATCATCGCGGGCAGCCCGTTCGCAGGAAAGAGGGTCGGTGGGCTTGATGAACGGCAACTTCGGGATGATGACGCCTTTGAGCGTCTTTCCCGGCGCATCGAAGCCTTCCCAGAAGCTCTTGAGCGCGAAGAGGGACAGTGTCTCGTCAGTGAGGAAGTCATCACGCAGGTTCTTCACCGAAACGCCCCATTTCTGGCAGACCAGACGCAGATCGTTCTCCTTCAGGCGCGGCGACACCTCTCCAAAGCACGCTTCCATCTCCTTCTTGTTCGTGAACAGGGTGAGCAGCGAACCGTTGTTGGCCAGATGCACCTTCACCAACAGCTCTTTCAGCTGATCGAGGTATTTGGGATTGCCTGGCTCGGCAAGATCGTTCACCACGTAGATGCACATGTTGCGGTCGAAGTCATAGCTCGATTCCAGCGTGAGCGCGTCCGCTCGCGACTGCTCGCTTCCATTGAGGCCCATTGCGTGTTCGAACGGCTCGAATGATCCGTTCACGGTAAGGGTGGCCGACGTGTAGACCACTGAGCGCGTTCGCGCATAGAGCGTTTCGTCAAGCAGGCTGCCAACGTTGTACAGCGATGCCCGGATGACGTCGTCGCGGATGCCGCGTCCCTTGTCGGGCCGCTTGTTCAGATATGCCGAGCAGACGTATTCATCGGTTGGATTCACGAATATGACATCAAGGGCGCGGACGAGACCCTTCAGTTCAAGAGCCACCGCTGCGATCTCCCGCTGCACCTCCGCTGCGTGCGGGACGTTGTCCAGAAGCGCCACCAGTTCCTGACAGGACCGTATGAGCGCCTCTGCGGCATCGATGAGGTCCTTCGCGGCTGCCGCAACCTCCTTGAACACCTGCATGGAGCGCACCTGATCATTGATCCAGATGTCGGTCATGTCATAGCTTGACTTCCTGTTCGGATCGAACTGGAGCAGATCATGAACGCGTATGATGAAGGCGGATTCCACTTCAGCGAACACGCGACCCGCCCGCTTGGCCTTGGCCAACAAGACGAAGAAGAGCGTTCCCGGCTGCTCCGAAGACGGCATATCCGTCTCATCCTCCCCTGCAGAGGATGCCTCGGCAAGTTCCCGAGCAGACGCCTCAGGCAGCTCAGCGGTATCAACCTTGCGTTCAGCCCGCACGAAGACGTTGCGCGCATTCGCGTCGATGCTCACGCGCGCAGCCAGACTGTCCAATGCCTCCAAACCGATCTCAAGGGCCAGCGCGCCGCGCGCTTCAGCTTCTGCGCCATGAGCCTCATCCACCACCCAGTAGCGGATGGGAGGCAGGAGGCTTCCCTCTGCGGCGACGTCACAGAAGAACAGGCTCTGGTTCGTAACCACGATGTCGGCCGATTCCGCCAGCTTGCGCGCTCCGAACACGAAGCAGGATTGGCCGAAGAAGGGGCATTTGCGACGAAGGCATTCGTGGCTGGTGGTCGAAATGGAAGTACGTGGCAGCAGGCGGAAATCAACCTTCAGCGTATCCATATCATCGTAGGCCGTCTGCTCGATGAACGAGAGCACTCCCGCAATGGCCGGAGCCTGGGTCTTCTCCTCGTTCATCACGGTCCGCATCTGCGCCCCGCTATCCATCAAACGCTGGACCTTCCGCAAGCACGGATAATGCGAGAAGCCCTTGAGCGCCGCCGAAGAGAAGTCCTTGCCCAGTTCCTTTGCAAGCAACGGCAGTTCCTTGTACACCAACTGATCGAGAAGCGCGTTGGTCTTGGTGGCGATGCCGACGGCGATGTTGTTCTTCAGGGCGGTATACGCTGCGGGTATGAGATATGCCATCGACTTGCCAACACCCGTTCCCGCTTCAACGCACAGGTTCTGCGAAGAGGCGAACGCGTCCCGCACCGCAAGCGCCATCTGAGCCTGCTCCTCGCGCGTTTCGTAATCCTCATACAAAGCGCCCAGCAGTCCATCCGGCGCGAAAGCCTCTGCCACCTCTTCAGCAGAGGGAAACGTGAGCACGGCCATTCCCTCCGCTTCCCGGTCGATGCGGGCACTTGACTGCTCAAGGACCTCCATCGAGACCATGTCTCCCGCATCCAGCTTGGAGCGCTTCGCGTGTTCGGGCAAGCGTGCGCGTCGCGCCTGCTTCAGCGAGAAGATCTCGGGTTGCATCGGTGCTGAAGGGTTATCCTCACACGCGCTGACGCGCTGCTCGAAGGCCCTGTTCGCGAACGCGGCGAAAAGCGGTTGGGTAGGCCACTCCTCCGGCGTGGCCAGCTGGCTGATGCTGTGCAGAAGACCCTCCGGCATGGCATCAACCGCCGCAAGGAGGATGCGATACACCGCACAGAGCGCCGCAACGTCATCGTCGGCTCGGTGGGTTGAAAGCGGCGCTCCGAAGGCACGCACCAGGTCGATCAGGCGATGGCTCTTCATACGGGGCAGCGCAATGCGCGAGAGCTCCAATGAATCGATCCAGGTGTTCTCAAGAAGGGGATAGCCTGCGGGATGCTTCGTGGTGAAGTTGCGGTCGAATTCCGCATTGTGGGCAACCAGCTTCGCATCGCCGACGAATTCCACAAGCCCCGCCAACGCCTCCTCCGGGCTGGGAGCATCTTCGACGTCTGCATCATGGATATGGGTCAGATGCGCTATCTCATCGGGAATGGGCATGCCCGGATTCACGAAGGTGACATACCATTCCACGATCCTTCCTCGATCAAGACGCGCCGCAGCGATCTGCGTGAGCTCGTCTTTCTTGAGCGACACGCCTGTGGTCTCCGTGTCCACCACGACCACGTTCTCATCATAGGTGCCGAAATTCGACTCCTCTGCCCTCTGCGGCAGCGAAGCATAGCGCCTGAGCACCTCATCGGGCGTTCCTTCAGTCACATGACAGGATAGGTCCAGGTTCATAGATCACCTTTGGGTTCGAAAGACAGTTCGCCTATTCTACCCGTTCGAGAAGACGCTTTCAGCCTCAGATGCTATACTCACGTACCATCATGACTGATTATCTTGGTGGATATTTTGATTTCGAGACGGTGTCCAAGAAGGACTCTGGCATTCTGCTGGGTGCCGACAATGCCGTAGGGGATATCTATCGAATCGATATCGTTCAGGAAGATGGTGAACATCGGGCTTGGCTTGAGAACTCCTTTGGCCAACGCATCGGGTTCTTGGAGCCGGGTATTTCGCGCAAGCTGAAGATGCTGCAGGCGGAAGGCTTGAGAACGCTGGCCATCCTGTCATTCATCGCCTTCACCGACCATCCAGACGAAGGACATTATTGGGGTCAGGTTGCCGTTGTCTGCTATCGCCCCCAAGACAAGGAGGCCTTCGAGAGGTTCGTCGAAACGGTCAGCGAGCGCATGGGGGATGGCGTGCGACTCAAAGTCGATCTCGGTCCCGAAGGGGTTGCGAAGGTGAGGGAGACCGCGGGGGCATGGGTGCCTTCGCAGACCGTGTCGCTTCCCAAGGCCTCGAAGGGAACAGCCTATCTGAAGCAGCGTCGGAAGATGTCGGAGCGCATGATAGACAAGGGGCGTGCTGGCAACAAAGGCTGCTATGTGGTCAGCTGGACGTTCCTGCTGGCGCTGGTCGCGTTCATCGTCTACGCAGTGTATTCCTGCAGCGCGTGACACCGGCTGCCGCGCCACCAGCACAAGACCCAGCAACCAACCCAGCACAGGGCAACCCAGCACAGGGGACGGTTCTCTGTGTTCAGTCTGTGTATTCAACGCACGACATCAAGGATAACCCTGCACGCTGCCTCCGGCCCCAAGCTGCCTCGCGTTGCGTTCGCTGTCAGCCCCGTCCTACCGTTGCTGCCCGCGCGAAGGCTTCCTCACGGATTCATCTTGAGAAACGACCCCCCCCCCGCTGACGGCGTTCCAGTACCTTGACCGCCACGCGTGCCTGCGCCAAGGACTGCTCCTCGTCGTACAAGGGGAAGTACAGCGTGAAGGTCGAACCGATGCCCTTCTTTCCCTTCACGGAAACGCGACCGCCATGCCTGTCCATGATCTCCTTCACCAGTGACAAACCGATTCCCAAGCCGCTGCTTTCCTTCGCGCGTCCGGAATCAGCCCGCCAGAAACGCGAGAAGACCATCTTCTCTTCCTCGGGCGTCAAGCCGATGCCTGTATCCTTCACGGCAACCGCCACCATTCTCCCTTCCCGGAACACGGAGATTGCAATGGTGCCCCCCTCATCGGTATAGCGGGTCGCGTTGGAGATGAGGTTCGTCACCGCCTGCTTGATCATGTCCGCGTCACCAAACGTCTTCAAGTTTGGCTGGACGTCCAGGATGATCGAGATGCCGCAATCCTCTATGAAGGCCTCATGGGAACTCACGAGATCAGTGGCGAGATCGGAGAGGTCAACCACCTCTTCGCGCATGGGAGTGGTGCGCATCTCCAAGCGTGACAGCTTGAGCAGACCATCCACCAGTTTCGAAAGCCTGTTGACCTCAGCATCAACCAGCATCAGATGCTCTTCGTCTTTCTCATACACCCCATCGATCATCGCCTCGACGTTCGCCTGCATGGCCATCAACGGCGTGCGAAGCTCGTGGGCCACATCCGATGTCAGACGCTTCTCAAGAAGGCGGTCGCGTTCGAACGACTCCGCCATGGCATCCACCGTCTCGCCCAGGCGAGAAAGCTCATCTGAGCCATTCATGCCGGTCCGTGCGGAAAGATCACCCTCCGAAAGCTCACGTGCGGTGCGCGTGATGCGGTTCACCGGACGCACCAGGGACCGGACGAACAGCGTGCCGGACAGGACGGCGATGACGATGGAGATGCCGCCTGCTGCCAGCAGCGCGAAGTAGGTGTCCTTCTGGAACTGACGATCGACCTTGCTCATCAGCGCACTGGAACCGTAGACCCAAATGCGGACGTTGCCCACATCGGTGCCAGCTACCTCGATGGGGGCAATGGCAATCTGCGTTGCAGCGCTTGGCCCCTGCTTGACGGCTTCCTCAGAAGAGAGCTTGTCGGTGGAATCGAATATCTTGGTCCCGTTCGCCATCACCACCATGACGCCAAGCTCATCAGAGCTTTCAGCGGCCTCCTCTGCGGGAATGAGCGCATCCCCCTCCAGCGTCAGGGTTCTCTGGTAGATGTCCGCGATTCGGTTCGCTGTCTGCTGGGCTATGTTCTCGATGTTGGTTGCGGCGTACGTTGAGAAGAACTGGCCCCAGATGAGCGCAACCATCCCAAGCGACAGGACGGCGGTCAGGACGGCGATGCCCACACAGGTCAGGATCACGCGCGTGCGATAGGAAAGGGTGTAGCGGGATTGCTCAGCAGCTGCCGCCCTGCGTGCGGGACGCATATGGGGCCCCTCCTCCCGTTTGCGCTCATCGGAAGGGTCTTGCGAAGTGGCGGGGACATCATCGGAGTGGTCCTCCACGGCTTCGCTGATGGGTTCCTCTGCGGGTAGGGGCTCCTCTGCAGGTTGGCCTTGCAGCTCTTCCTCTGGAGGCGCTTCCACCTCGACTTCGACACCCTCCGCAACCTCTGCCGGCATGAACGGCTCTACCGGAGAGACGGATTGCGCGAAATCGTCTGAGTTGGTATGGGGTTCCTCAGCCTGCATATCCCTTAAGCAAGATCAGTTCTTGGTTGGATCCTCGAAACGATATCCAACGCCATGGACGGTATGGAGCCACTTCGGACTGCGCGGATTGTCACCCAGCTTCGCCCGAAGGTTCTTCACGTGGCTGTCGATGGTGCGCTCATAGCCTTCGAAATCGTATCCGAGCACCTTCTCCACCAGCTCCATGCGCGAATAGACCCGTCCTGGATACCGGGAAAGAGTGGTCAGCAACTTGAATTCCGATGCCGTCAACTCTATCTCCTCGTCATTGACGAGTACCTTGTGCCCTGAGACATCGATGGTGAGCTCCTCGAATTCCAAGACTTCCCGGAGAGGTTCGGAATCAGAATGCACGCGGCGCAGAAGGGCCCGAGCACGGGCAACCAGCTCTCGTGGAGAAAAGGGCTTTACCAGGTAGTCATCAGCACCCAATTCAAGTCCGATGATGCGGTCTTCCACTTCACCCTTCGCCGTCAGCATGATGATGGGCACATCGGAAGTGTCACGGATGACGCTGCATACGCGCTCCCCGGAAATGGTGGGCAGCATCAGATCAAGGATGATGAGGTCGAAGCTGTGCTTGGCGAATTCGTCGAGGGCTTCCTGACCATCGCCCACCGCAGTGACCCAATAGCCTTCCTTCTCAAGGTAGGCCGTCACTGCCTCACGGATGCTCTTGTCATCTTCAACCAAGAGAATGCGTCTTGTCTCAGCGCTCATTTGTGGGTCCTTTCTGGCAGGTGGGTCTCATGAAGACGGCCCCTGTTCGCTGATGCACAATTTGCAGATATTGTATCCCTTACTGCCTCCCTGATGACGACAGGTTGCCTGTTTGACATAATGACAGGATGCAAAACAGCATCGAAAAGCATCGCAAGCCAACTCCGCGCAGAAGAGCCGCCAGACAGGGCGTCGTGTCAGCGGGAAACCACCGCAAGGATCGTCATTCAGCAGATGTGAGGGAAACGATCCCTGCACGCCCACGGGCAGAATCGGCCGACACGGCGGAAGCAGGCGGCCTGCCCATCACGCGGCGGCAACTCATCGTGGGAGCCGCTGGAATCACTGCTGCTGCCTTGGTGGGGGGAGGTGCCTTCGCTCTTGCCTCTTCCGCGGGCGCAGGCTCTTCCGCCGAAGCCTCTGAAGGCGCGCTTTCCTTCCCCGAAGAGGCCGTCTTCACTACCGAGCAATGTGAATACCTCGACGACCCGAAGCAGGTGCTGTCCCTGCGCACGCGCGCGTCGCTTCCCTTCGGCACCACGCTCACCTCGTGTTCCGATGGCATAGCAGCCTGCCTCATGCCAACCAAGACCACGGATCCTCTGCTGCAGGTTGGCCTCCTTCATTTGGGATCAGGGAATCTGACAACGGCTCTGAAGGCATCGGTGGGTGCAGAGGATGGCTTCCAGATCCTTGATGCCCGCGCCAATGAGGCGGGTCTCGTCTGGCTGGAATCCAACATGCTCTCAGGTGATTGGCGCGTGTACTCGGCAACCGTGAACGGGGCTGAGGTGGGCGAACCAACCTTGGCCGCCGAAGGCAACAGCGCTTGGACCCTTCCTGCATTGACCGTATCCGGAGGCTATGGCTGGTGGCAGACATCTCCGAAGGAGGACGGCTCATCAACCTCAACAGCGGCTTCTGATGAAGAGACGGACCAGCCGGTCATCTGCCGCGTGTCCTTCGGAGGTGCACAGCAGGACGTCCAAACCGTGCTTGTCTCTCCTGGTGGATTCGCATGCGCTCCCGCGCCAGCAACCTCGGGCATCGTCTGCGCCCAAAAGACCAGTGCGCGGGGCAAGACATGGCAGCTCATCTACCTTGCAGAGGAAAGCGGGCAGGTGGAAGACCGCTTGACGCTGCCTTCCACCATGAAGCCCATGGATGTTTCCTACGGACCGAATGGCTTCGGCTTCGCCTTCGACAGCATCTACCGATCCAACGACGGCATGGCCAACCTTGGCACCTACGTGCCCGCTGAGCAGGTGTCCCTGACTACTGCCGCAGCTACCGAAGATGCGCTCAAAGGCATTGAAGAGAGCTTGTCCAGCAGCAAGGATGAGAGCCTGACCGATGCCGACAAGGCGAAGGCAGCCCTTCAGGGTGAGAATGCCGTGTGCGACCTCTACAATGCTGCTCCTTGGTTCCGCTTCCCTCGAACGCCCGTCTCGTCTCCCGCCTTTTCAGGGGACACGGTCTTCGTGAAATCAACGAACGTCATCGCGGCGGTGAACCTGGGCGCGCGCACCTATACCACCATCCCCACCGAATCGGCCACGCAGGGCTACGGCGAGTATCTGGCTTCAAGCGGAACCGTCGGACGCATCGTCACGTTTGCGAATGTGGATTACACGCCCATGTCAGGAGAGCGCATCAACGAATGCACGGTGCGTGTGTGGGAACCCATGTAGCGCAGGTTTGTAGCGGAATCCGTCATCCGGCAAAGGCAACCCGCCGCGCTTAGAACAGCTGGTCCAGGACCAACAGTGCCGCCGCAACGAAGAGAAATGCGCTGAAAGCGAACCGCAGCTTCAGTTCGGGCACCCGTTCAAGCAGGTTCGACCCGATGACGGCCCCCGGAATAGCTCCTGCCGCAACGCATATTCCCGCGACCCAATTCACGTTCCCCAAGATTGCCTGAGTGATGGTACCCGGAATGGCCAGCATCATCACTGCAAGAAGCGAGGTGCCACTGGTAAGCTTCATGGGCATGTTCAGGAACTGCATGAACAGAGGGATGATCAGAAAGCCACCCCCCAGACCAACGTAGCCGGAGAGAACCCCTGCCACAAGCCCGATGCCACCTGCCACCAGAAGCGGACGCGTCCCATGCGAGATGTCTTGCGTCGATGCATCCTGACCAGCGGGCATCGCCGCTGCGCCTTCGGACCGCAGTTGCCTTCGCAGCTTCACCGCCTTGCTCAGCATGGTGAGAGCCGAATAGGCGATGACCAAGGCGCAGGCCACCATGGTGGCCCATTCGGGTGACAGGGAGGCCAGCCACACCCCTACTGGCGATGTCAGCGCACCGCCCAATCCCGCTGCAATGCCAAACCGCGGAATGCATGTGCGATGCCTGAGATGGTTCACGACACCTGACAGAGAGGTGGGAATGATGGTGAAGAGCGAAGTGGCCGTTGCACCAAGAGCGGAGAGACCAAAGCCCAGTTTGAACACGGGCACCAAGATCGTGCCACCCCCGATACCCAGCAAGCCTGAGAGCACACCGACGCCAAGGCCAACCACGAGGAAGGCGATGACCGATCCGCAGAGCGCCTCCAATATCCTAGGCGTCTTTCAAGTCAAGCCGAATCTGACTGGTTGCTCCCGGATCCACATTGGTCTCATGACCGGGAATGTGCGGCGGTTCTGCGGAATCCGCCTGATCCAAGGAAGCCTCTTGATTCAAGAGTGCTGACTGCACCAGTGCCGTCGTGAGCATGCGGTCGGAATCCATGCGTTCCATGATCTGCGGCCACGTACGCTGGAACTCGAAGTAGTTCGCGCAATTCTGCTCGGCGTAACGGCGGGCCTCACCCATTGCTTCCTTCGCTGCACGACGATATGCCTTCTTGTCGGGACGGACCAGGCTGCGCAGGAAGGCCGTGATGGCAATGCGCCGTGAAAGGCCCCGCTCCAAGAAGGGCCCCGGATACGGCTTCAGGGACTGCGGGGTTATCCGCAGAAGATCGATGAGCGAATGACTGTATTCGAGCTTCGCGTGCTCATAGAGCCAGCGGAAGATATCCTGACGGAATCGCGCCCCTTCATGCTTGGTCTTGGGAGGCAGATGGCGAAGCTGCCATTGATTGTCGAACCAGATATCAGAGCCATACATGCGAAGGTCGAGCATGTAATCCAGATCCTCGCCGCGTGGGATCCATGGATCGAAGGCCAAGCGGCGGAAGGCTTCCTTGTGAATGGCCAGACAGCCGCCGCAGACATGGTTGCTGCGGGACAGGCGCGGTCCTTGCATGGCGTGGCGTATCCAGTTGTTGAAGGCGCTTCCCTGCTGCCAGAAACGGTTGTACCAGCGATCTTCCCATTTGGAATAGTAGGAACCCTGGTCGTTGATGTAGTAGCCCGTCTTGGCCAGAATGGGAACGCCTTTCTTGGTGAGCTTTCCCAACCCATAGGCAGCCTTGCGCATGAAATCGGGGTCATCGATGATCTCGTCATCATCCAAGAAGACAACGGCATCGAACCCAAGGGTGTTCGCAATCACCAAGCCAAGATTGCGCACAGCGCTGTAGCCCCGCAATCCGATTTCCTGGTTGACGTTCGTGATGCCCAACTGTTCCATGCGCTGCCGAATCAGCCCGAGTTCCGTTGATCCTATGACCAACAATGAGAGTTGAGGATGCGCCGCTGCCGTAGTGCGCACCTTCGTAAGCGCCTCTGCCTCCAAGGAACGGTCAGCGGCAACCAACACGATGACCAGTCCCAGATTCTCGACGCATTCCAAGGATGTCAGACAGCGATCGAGTTCGCCTTCATCATTGATGTTGGTGGTGTGATCGTAGTTCCCAACGATGCCCTTGACCTCACCCCGGCGTCGAGCGCCGGTGATGAATGTTGGGATGACTACCGCAGGTTTCATGGTTGAGGCCTCTTCCCTCAAACCTTGGACAAGCTACTGCTTGACAACCAGTGTCACCTTCGCATTCGCCTGACCGACCTCTTGCAAGGTATCAGGATTGTAGGCCACGAAGGTAGCGGTTGCCGGGTAGGTGCCCGCCGCCAACGGCTTGGACAAGGTGATGGTCTCGATGAAGCTGTCAGGCTTGATGCCACCTGACTGATAGACCACCTCGCCGTTGCTGTCAGTGGTGATGGTCACTTTGAGCACGTACTTGTTGGAGGGAACGTTCTCGATGAACGCCGTTCCGGGAGAGGTGCCATTCTCGAATTCGATCACGCTGGCAATGGAGATGTTGAGCATGCCCTCCTCCATCTGCCGGTTGCGCTCGGCCTCGATCTCTTCGGGAGTCTTGTAGGAAGCCTGACCCGATTGGGCCGAGGAATCGAAGAAGGCGTTGCCTGAGACGTTCGCGAACACCAATGCGCCTATGACGATGACCGCCACCACCACGATGACGACAGCGATGATGAGGTTGCGCTTCCCGCGGGGGCTGCGCGGCGTCTTCGCATCAGGCTGGGCAGGTGCCGATGACGGATTCGCAGACGAGGCATCAGGACGGGGAAACGGCCTTTGAGTGACCGTCTGACCTTGGGGAACTGCTTGTTGTTGGGCTTGACGCGGTTGAACATAGGGTTGCTGGAACTGTTGAGGCTGACCTTGAGGCGGATGGTTCTGCCCGGGCTGCCCTGGATAGGGTTGTGGCGTCTGCGCGTTCGGAGCGCCCGCAGGAATGCCTCCCTGCGATGCCGGACCGTTCTGCATATTTCCCGTCATGTGCTGCATCCTTGTTCTTCGCCGAATTCTCGCCTCGCGTATCAAGCGCATAATAAGCTGTGAGTATATTAACTGTTCAGGTATCTTTTGTAAAAAACGTTCGGAGAATGACACTGCTTCGTTCTGTCCGGCCGACACGGATGGATAAGGAAAGAATCGGGAATGGATATGAGAACCTTTGACAGGAAGAAACGGATCCGCCATATGGTCCCGCGGCCGCTCTCGTTGGAGATGCTGGCAGGCCTGGTGGCGCTCCTCGCGGGCGTCACGCTGGTTTGGACCATCTTCTCAAGCCCGAACTCCATTCCCGTACTGCTGACCGCTGGACTCATCTTCACCATCAGCATCGCCATCATCATACGCCTGCTCCTTGATCCGGATTCCATTCGCGCGCGGCAGACCGATGCCATGCTGCGACTGTCCTCAACCATGGTTGACCTCACGAGCAACGGCCTTGACCAGGCATCTGCCCAGCGCATCTGCGAGTACCTGCTTCCCAGCACCCAAGCCATCGCCGTGGCCATCACGAACTGCAAGGTGATCCTGGGCTATGCTGGCTACATGGAGGCGGACAATCCCTCTGGTGCGGGCATTCGCACGCAGGCAACTCACGAGGTCATTGCCGAAGGGGTGCCACGGGTCATCTACACCCATGAGGATATCGGGTTCCCTGAAGGACCCACCGTCATAGAGGCCGCCATCATCATCCCGCTTTTCGTGGGACGCGAGATCTTCGGCACGCTCAAGTTCTACTACCGAACCGCTCGCAAGATCACCGAGACGCAGAAATCCATCGCGCAGGGCTTCGGCACGCTGCTCTCAACCCAGATTGCAGCTGCCGAATTGGAACAGCAGCGTGAGCTGGCCACTTCGATGGAACTGAAGATGCTCCAGAATCAGATCAACCCGCATTTCCTCTTCAATACCATCAACACCATCGCATCGCTCATTCGCACCGATCCCGCCAAGGCACGCATCCTGTTGCGGGAGTTCGCCATCTTCTACCGCTCAACGCTGGAGAATTCCCAAGACAAGATTCCCCTGGCACGAGAGCTGGAACAGACGCAGCGCTATTTCATGTTCGAAGTGGCACGGTTCGGCGAAGATCGCCTGAGAATGGATGTTGACCTCGGCAAGGATGCTGAGGATATCCAGGATATGCTCATACCGCCCTTCCTGCTGCAGCCCATGGTGGAAAACGCCGTCAAGCACGCCATGCCTTCAGAGGGCCTTTTGACGGTGGGCATTACCGCCGCTGTGGATGGGAAGGATGTGATCGTGCGGGTGGAGGATGACGGCGTTGGCATGGATGAGATGACCCGCAGCCGCATCATGCACCCCCGGTCGGAAACGGGGCTGGGCATTGCGGTCAAAAACGTCCACGACCGCATGCACGGCTTCTATGGCGAACGAGCTTCCATGACCGTTGATTCAACCCCCGGTGTGGGAACCGCCATCATCCTGCGCTTCCCGGATCAGCTGTAGCGCTCCTATTCTTGATGAACGGTACCTAGAACTCCAAACCCTCCAAGCGGTCGAACACCCGATCCACTCGGGTAAGGAACGCCTGGGGATCGAAGATGGCTTCCACCTGCTCTTCCGAAAGGCCACCTTCACCCAGCAGTTCCTGCACCTTCTCGTCAGCCAGGATGCGATCCTTGAAGGACGGTCCGTCCACGGCGTCTTGGATGTCCTCCCAAACCTGCATGGCATTGCGCTGCACCACCACGTAGGCATCCTCACGCGTCATGCCCGCTTCCACCAGCGCCAGCAGCATCTTGCTGGAGAAGATGAGACCGCGGGTCCGCCACAGATTGTGCTCCATCTTCGCTGGGTACACATTCAAGCCATCCAGCATCCACTGCATCTTGGAGAACATGTAATCCAGCGCAATGAAGCTGTCAGCTAAGGCGATGCGCTCAGCACTGGAATGGGAGATGTCCCGCTCATACCAAAGAGCCACGTCGTCGAAGGCAACCTGCGCATTCGCCTTCACGATGCGCGCCATCCCGCAGACGCGCTCCGCCGTGATGGGATTGCGCTTGTGAGGCATGGCGGAGGAGCCCTTCTGGCCCTTCGTGAATGGCTCCTCGGCCTCTATCACGTCAGATTGCTGGAGCAGACGAACCTGCATGGCAATGCTCTCCAAGGTTGAGGCTGTCACTGCAAGGGCGGCGGCCACCTGGGCATGGCGGTCACGGGCCAGCACCTGGGTGGAAAGTGGATCGGGTTCGAGTCCCAGCTTCTCGCAGACGTAGCGCTCGACGAACGGGTCGATGCTGGAATAGGTGCCTACGGCACCGGATATGGCACCCACCGCCGCAACCTCGCGGGCCTGCTCCATGCGCACCAAGCACCGATGGAGCGCCCATGCCCAGCTGCCGAACTTCATGCCGAAGGTCATGGGTTCTGCATGAATGCCATGGGTGCGACCTACGCAAAGCACGTCACGCAGTTCGAAGGCACGCCGCTTGCAGGTTTCACCCAGACGGCGTATATCAGCAATGATGAGATCGATGGCCTGCACGATCTGATACGAAAGCGCGGTATCCCCCAAGTCGGAGGAGGTCATGCCGAAGTGAACCCACCGGCTGGGCTTGTCCTCCCCTTCGGGGATATTCGCATCGATGTTCTCCGCCATGTTCGTGGTGAAGGCGATCACATCATGGTTCGTCATCTTCTCTATCTCCGAGATGCGCGCGGCATCGGCAGCGGCATGATCGCGAATCCATTGGGCCTCTTCTGCGGTGATGCCGATGGCCCCCAGTTCAGCCTGGGCTTCGCAGGCCAAGACCTCTATCTCACGCCAGATGTCGAACTTGTTCTGGAAGTCCCAGATGTGGCCCATCTCAGGCAACGTATAACGATCGATCATAATGCTTCCTTTACCACGCCGGAATACCGTTCAGATTCATTTGCCGTTGCTGACCTCTATCGATCTTCAGTGACAGCATCAGCATTTACTGGATTCAGGATACCAGCAAAAGCAGCAGGCACGGTACGCGAAGGGCAACTGGACGAAATGGCTTTCGCGACAGCATTGGGCGGACCCAAGAATCCGCCCCTACAGATAACCTGGCAGATCGTTCGTAGAGGGGTCGATCCGAGCTGTAGGGGCCGATCTGAGCTGTAGGAGTCGATCCGAGCGAAGCGGAGATCGACCCAATCGACCCTATCGACTTGGGTGCGCTACCATTCCCCTTCGGCCATGCGGACGCGATCGGTCACGTTCGCCACGGCGAAGACAACGCCCACCAAGGCTGGAACCACAGCCCCTGCCACTGACAGCGGCATCAATCCTGCTGATGCACCCATGAGGGGCGGCAGGACCAACATGCCGCAGATGACGATGGCACCGCAGACGATGGAGCCTGCAATGTCGAACGCTTTGGTACCGCGCAGGCAGAAGAGCGAGAACGCGCCTGATCCCATCAGCCATGAAAGGGCAACCACCCAGGTGGAGGCGCTCGCGATGGTGTCATTCAGCCCATTCGTGATGACCGCACCCGCAATGACCGGATTGACCGCCACGATGAAGTTGGAGTAGACCTCCCAATTCGCCAGATCATGCGACCCCAAGGCTGCGAACACGATGGCACTCACGACGGCACCTGCTGAAGCAGCAAGCGCTTCTTTGACATCCATGACGGCCCCCGCCACCACAGGCACGATGGCGGCGAATCCCACCGATCCCAGCAACGGCGTCATCATGACCAATGTGCAGGAAGCGTCGCTGTGACGACCTGCGAACCACCACCAGATGCCAAGACCCACTATCAGCAGCAAAGCGCACGTCCATGCCTGGCTGAACATGAGCGAGACGGCGAAAGCACCGTAAGCGGCAAGAAAGCCTGCTTTCGGCTTGAGGACTGCAAGGACCACCAGCACAACGAGAGCGATGATGGCGGCTATCGGCACGGTGGAGAACAGGCCGAAGGTGGTGTCCTGCGTTCCCGCCGCAGAGGGTTCGCCGAATTGCATGCGGAAGTTCAACAGCGCCACAACCGAGATCATGATGGCTGACAGACCTGCGAACAGACGCATCACCAGTCCCGCGCCGCGCTCTCCCAAGCGATCGATCAGCGGCTCCCGTGGCTTTCGCGGCTCACGTTGCGCGCGTGTGGCTTCTTCTGGCACGCGTTGATCGCTGCCATGCTGTTCGCGCTGGCTTTGGAAAGCGACTTCGCCGCCTGGCATATCTCCCTGCTTGCCTCCCTCGGCAGAGGGCAAAGAAGCTGATGGCGCCTCGCGCCTTCCGAACAGCCCGGCAAGGAAACCGCCTTTGCCACCCCTGTCATCAGTTTCCTTCTCAGCAGTGTCGGAAGTTGCCCCTGCGGGCAACACCGCAACAGCGCGAGAGAGTTGCCTGATGCCGTCCTTCGCGTTCCCCAGATTGGGCGTGAGTACTTTGGAGAACTCGGAGATGCTTTCGAACCTTCCATCCGGATCAGGGCAGAGCGCGGTGAACATGGCATCGTCCACCGCTTCGCTCATCCCATCCCAGCACCTTGAGGGCAAGACGATTTCGGCGTCCTCGATGGCAATCTCAGCATCTGCCAGCGTGCTTGCACGAAACGGATTCGACCCTGAAAGCATCTCATAGGTGAGCGAGGCCAACGCCCATTCATCGGTGCGGACATCCAAGGGCTGACGACGCATCTGCTCCAGAGGCATGTACCCGATGGTGCCTCCGCCCGTCTTGCCTTGACCGCTTTCGTTCATCAGGGTAGACAGACCGAAATCCGTCACCTTGACGGTGCCCTCTTTGTTCACCACCACGTTTTCCGGCTTGATGTCCAAGTGAAGGACGTTGGACTTATGCGCGACCTCCAACGCATGGGAAACACCCGCGAACACCGCGCTGACCATATCCAAGGTGATTTCATCCCCCAGCTCACGGATGATCCGAGCCAGAGTCTTGCCCTCCACGTATTCCATGATGACGTAGGCCATGTCGCCTTCCACCACGCAATCGTAGACAGTGACGATGTTCGCATCATTCAGGTGGGCTGCGGTGCGCGCCTCTTCCAATCCGGGTACCGTATCCAATTGCGCGAGTTCTTCAGGAGTAGGAGCTTCACTGGGCAGCGGATTCCTCTCTTGAAAGGATGGCGAAGGGAACGCTGCGCGCCGGTCGGTTCGAGCCCGAAACGTCTGCTCTCGACGGCGCTGGTCAAGTGCGCTGGCTTGCCATTGGGCTACTGCTGCTACGCTGGGAGTTTCTTCAAGGACAGCGTCAGCATCCCAGGCACCACCCAACACCAGGTTCCGATGATAGCTTCCATCATCCGTCGAGCTTCCTGATTGCTGCCAGCGCGCCCGCTCCTCATCATCCATGGCGTCCAGGAAAGATGGTGGATTGACGTTCGAAGGTGCGTCCTCGCCGTCAGGCACCTGAGATGTCGACTGACCGTCAGCCGTCAGGCCCAGCAGTTCGTCAAGGTCAAGGTTGATGCTCACGGCATCGCTGTCAATGCCGTTTATCTTCGTTTCTCCCGCGCCGCTGATGGCACCCGGCAGCATATCAACCAGAGAAGGGATTTCCCGCGGCTTCGTGATGCGCGATTCCTCAACCGCTTCCTCAATGGCGTTTTCGGCGTCAGTGCCTTGATCATCAACGGATGCAGGTGCAAAGGAAGACCTCGCGCTTCTCCGTTCCCTTCCCTCCCGCAAACGCTCCTCGCGCTTGCTGAGGAAGCCGGGTTCTTGCGGAAGGGCATTCGCACGAACTCCTTCCACCGAACCAAAGGCTGGCGCTCCCTTGCGTTGCCGCTGGTAGACACTCCGCTTGGATTCACGGCGAATGCGAGCGGCAGTGGCACCCCCCGCTGGAATGACACGAGAGCTGCCAACGGGAATGGAGATGTCTGGCGGTCTGTCGATTTGACGAAGAAGGGCTGCATTGCGCTTTGCCGCATCCACATCAGCCCGAGTGATGCGAATGCACTTGATGGCCACATCTCGTTTGAGATGGGTGTCGAAGGCATGCTGGACGGTAGCGTATCCTCCAGAACCAGCCTTGCCGATCACGCGGTATCTATCCAGTATGAGCTCTTGCTCAAGCATGCAAGCAATGCCTTTCGAGTGTGTATAGAGTGTATTCAGGCAATTTGTTCGTATGCTAGCAAACGAACATGATGTTGGCAAAGTGAACCTTGCAGGTCCAAGTCCTCCATGGCCTTGGCAGGCCATGTCCCTCTGCTTCGCAGTGGGTCCGCCCTTCCCTGCAAATGAAAAGCCACCCGAAGGTGGCTTTGTCATTTGCTATGGTGCGGGCGAAAGGACTTGAACCTTCATGAGCCGAAGCTCACATGGACCTGAACCATGCGCGTCTGCCAATTCCGCCACGCCCGCACAAATTGAAGCTTGAAGATAATAGCCGACTCCCGAGCCGCGCGCAACTGCGAAAACCTGCCGGAATCCGTCTGGCGGTTGAATGCCGCCGCTTCGTGCTGCTACGAGGGCAGAAAGATCTTTCCGAGTGTAGCGCAGGCTTCAGCCTGCGAATGCCACTCGGTGACACGAGGTAAGCCGCATGCCTCGCGTTCTGGGTCGATCTCCGCTTCGCTCGGATCGACCCCTACGAGTCTTCGCTACGGTCAACCTGTCATATCCATGGCGGCCTCTAATGAGGCGCCGAGAGGACCGCACAGGACAGGCAGCCCCATACGGCGCCACCTTCTTTCCAGAAAGCTCACGCTCCCTCACCGGGGCACGTGACAACCGAGACGCGAAGCGATTGTTTTCGCCCGAAGGGCGACAGTGAATGCAGAGGTGGTCTGCTATACCTAAGCAGACCACCGACACATTTTCGCGGCGAGCAGCCGCCCGCGATGATGGTGCGAACCCGATCTCTGGGTTCCAGCATCATCGCGGTTGGTTTTATAGATGATCAAGCAAAGGGTATGAACACATGAAGGTTGAGGCCGATTCTGCAGGACCAGAAACCCATGATATACATCATCATGGGTTTCGCCAGTCCGAAGCCAAGGCCGAATGCCTTCATGTGTTCA
>CAYWWK010000015.1:0-45694 GCA_964462135.1 uncultured Eggerthellaceae bacterium
ATGTGGGCACTAGCACCTCAAGCTAGCGTGTCTGCCGTTCCACCACTCCGACACAAAACTGGTGCGACGTGAGATTCTATCAGATTGAAACTCACACGCAAGTGGGATTGGTTCCACTATTGAGTGGAAATGGTCCCATGAGGATAGATGACCATGAGCACCAGCAGGGAAACCAGGAAGATGATCGCGCACACGATGGTGATGCGATCAAGATTCTTCTCGATGATGCTCGTACCCGTCTGGGTTGAGTACATTGAACTGGCAATGGCATCGGAGATACCCGTACCCTTGCCGGAATGCATGAGGATGAAGATGATGAGGCCGATGCCAGACAGGAACAGCAAGACCAGAAAGACGATAACCAAAGGTGTCACGCTTCACACTTCTTTCTTATAGCAGCAACGATAACCGAATATGGCAGTATATCCGAATGCGATGGCCTAGGCAACAAGGCTTCTCCCCGTCATCTGCGGCGGCCGAACAACCCCGATGATCTCAAGCATGGTGGGAGCGATATCGCAAAGAGCCCCCTCCGAGCCTGAAAGCTCCCAGCCCCTTTCGCTGAAATCCTTCAGGATGAAGGGCACTTGGGCGGTGGTGTGGGCCGTATGGGGAGTTCCGTCATCGGAGAGCATCTTGTCTGCATTGCCATGATCCGCGGTGATGAGAGCGACCCCTGCCTTCTCTTCAAGGGCAGCAAGCACCTGACCTACGCCAGCATCCACCGCTTCAACCGCCTTGATGGCGGCAGGAATGCTTCCGGTATGCCCCACCATATCGCAATTCGCGAAGTTGACGATATACACATCAGCTGCATCATCCAGGATGGCCTCTGCCAACGTCTGCGCAACTTCCGGTTCGCTCATCTGAGGCTGGAGATCATAGGTAGCCACCTTGGGAGAGGCGATGAGCACACGCTCTTCCTGCGCTTTCGGCGCCTCGACTCCCCCATTCAAGAAGAACGTCACATGGGCATACTTCTCCGTCTCTGCGATGTGGTATTGGCGAAGCCCTGCATCGGCAAGCACTTCAGCCAGAACCTCTTCAGGGAACTCCTTCGGAAAGGCAACTGGGGCATCGATGGTGGTGTCGTATTCCGTCAGGCATACGAAATGCACGTGGGGAGCCCGCATTCGCTCGAAGTCATCGAAATCGGCATCGACGATGGCGTGGGTGAGCTCACGTGCCCTGTCAGGACGGAAATTGAAGAAGACGACCGTATCCCCATCCTTGACCCCACGCTCCTGGAATGCAACCGGCACGACGAATTCATCTGTCACGCCCTCTTCATAGGAGGAGGAAAGCGCTTCTGTGGGTAGATCATCCATGGCGTTCATGGCATCAACGACCGTGTCGTAGGCCTTCTTGACCCGATCCCAGCGCTTGTCCCTGTCCATGGCGTAATACCTGCCAGAAAGACTGGCGATGCTGATGGAGCAGTCAGGATAAGCATCGGAGAGTCGTTCGATTTGCTCTTGAAGCTGATCAAGATACCCAAGCGCGCTGGAAGGCGGCACATCGCGACCATCCAGGAAGCAGTGGACGAAGACCTCAGGGGCACCGCGACGCGCTGCCATCTCCATGAGCGCATAGAGATGCTCGTTGGAGGAATGGACTCCCCCATCACTCACAAGTCCCATGAGATGAACCACTCCCCCGTGCTCTTTCGCTGAGTCAACAGCCTCAATGAGCACCGGGTTGCAGAAGAGGGACCCATCCGCCACAGCGCGATCGATACGGGTGAGCTCTTGATAGACCACTCGTCCGGCACCGATGTTCAGATGCCCCACCTCGGAATTGCCCATCTGCCCCTTCGGCAAACCAACAGCCTCACCGGAAGCGTCCAGGCGAACCCAGTCCGCCGCCTGGAAAAGCCCATCGAGCACGGGAGTGGAAGCCTGGGATATGGCATTGCCCGGTGAATCTTCAGCCAAGCCGAAGCCATCCATGATGATGAGGCAGACAGGAAGGGTCAGACCATCCTTTGACTGGGATTGTGCCGTCATCTACAAAGCCGCCTTGATAATCTGGACGAAGGAGCCAGCCTTCAAGGAAGCGCCACCAATGAGGCCGCCGTCGATGTCAGGCTGAGCAAGAAGCAGCTCTGCATTGCCCTCATTCATGGAACCGCCGTAGAGAATGCGCATGGAAGCCGCAGCCTCGCTTCCGAAGAGTCCGGTCAGGGTTTCGCGGATGGCGCCGCAGACCTCCTGCGCCTGCTCTGGCGTTGCCGTCCGCCCGGTACCGATGGCCCAGACAGGTTCGTAGGCAACCACGGCATCAGCAGCCACAGCAGCATCGACGCCAGCAAAGGCAGCTCTCACCTGGGCATCAACGAACTCCAGATACGTGCCCTCATCGCGCACCGCCAAGGATTCACCGACGCATACGATCGGGTCTATGGGGCACGTCCGGTCAGCCAGCAGGGCATGGACCTTCTTGTTGACATCCTCGTTGGTCTCGCCGAAGTACTGCCTGCGCTCGGAATGACCGACGATGCAGTACCTGCAGCCGATATCCCGGATCATGGGCACAGATATCTCACCGGTATAGGCGCCAGATGGCTCCCAGAAGACATTCTGGGCGCCCACCCCCACCTTGAGCTTGTCGAAATCGAAGACCGTCCACACGGGTTTCAGGTCGGTGTAGGGCGGGCAGACCGCCACATCCACCGTATCCAACCAGTCTGGTTCCATCTCATTCGAAATCTCCTGAGCCAACACGACCGCCTCACCGATCGCGTTGTTCATCTTCCAATTCCCTGCAATGAGCGGCCGTCTTTCCATGGGTATCCTTCCTGTTGAATCATGCCTTGAGAGCTTCGACACCGGGGAGCGCTTCGCCTTGGACCAATTCCATGGATGCCCCACCGCCAGTGGATATGAATGTCATCTGCTCAGCCAGCCCGAACTTGTTCACCGCCGCAACGGAATCTCCGCCGCCGATGATGGTGTCAGCATCCTGATTGGTCGCAACCGCTTCAGCAACCTTGCGTGTTCCTTCCTCGAAGGGCTTCATCTCGAATACGCCCATCGGCCCATTCCAAAACACGCTTGCGGCCTTCTTGATGGCATCAGCGTATATGTCCGCCGTTTCAGGGCCGATATCAAGTCCCATCTTGTCTGCAGGGATATCCTTCACTGAAACGGCTTGTGTCGAAGCATCCTCAACGATGGCATCGGCCACAATGACATCCACCGGAAGGAGAAGGCGCACGCCATTGTCTTTCGCCTTCCTGATCATATCGTGGGCACGCTCCACCCAATCCTCTTCAACCAGGGAAGCACCCACGGAATGACCTTGCGCCAAAAGGAAGGTGAAGCACATCGCACCGCCGATGATGAGGACATCGGCCTTGTCAAGCAAAGCGTCGATCACCTTGATCTTGTCAGACACCTTGCTGCCACCCAGCACAGCCACGAAAGGACGCTTCGGAGTATCCAACATGCCCGTAAGGGTATTCACCTCATCAAGCATGAGATATCCCGCGTAAGCTGGAAGCAATCCAGCAACACCTGCCGTTGAAGCATGGGCACGATGAGCCGTGCCGAAAGCATCATTGACGTAGACATCCGCCAAGGAGGCAAGCTCATGGGCGAATTCAGGGTCATTCTTCTTCTCGCGTGCGTCGAATCGTACGTTCTCGAGGACGAGCACCTCCCCGTCCTTGAGCCCAGCGGCCAATGCCTGGGCGCTCTCGCCCGTGACGTCAGTGGCAAGCTTCACCGGCTGTCCTAGAAGCTTGCTCAAGCGATCGACGATGGGGGAAATGCTGTAAGCCTCTTCGAACCCCGTACCCGCCGGACGTCCCACATGGCTCACGAGGATGACGCGACCGCCCCCTTCCACAAGCCTTTGGATGGTAGGAAGGGCAGCGCGGATGCGTGTATCATCGGCCACCTCCCCATCCTTCACCGGTGCATTGAAATCAACGCGAACGAGCACGCGCTTCCCGCGCGGATCGAGCTCATCAATGCTTCTGATCACTGCCATAGGTAACCTTTCAGATGGTATGTGTGTGATGAAGGTTTATCTCTGAGCGCAGCGAGGCCGCCACCGGCGTGACAGATCAGCGAGAAAGCCGTAGGAAGTCGGTTTTGTCCGACACCCGAAAGCTTAGGACGCTGAGATAACGTGCCAGAGACGACCGCAGCCGCCTAGAGCATGATCTTGGCCAGATCCTTGACGCGGTTGGAATAGCCCCACTCATTGTCATACCAGGAGATGCACTTGACGAAGTTGCCCTCACCGCCAAGCACCATGGTCAGACCTGAATCGAATACCGAGGAGGCCGGGTTTCCCACGATATCGATGGATACCAATGGATCAGCGGTGTATTCGAGGATGCCCTTCATAGGTCCTTCCGCAGCCGCCTTCATGGCTGCGTTGATCTCGTCAACCGTGACCTGCTTCTCAAGTTCGACCGTCAGATCAACCATGGATCCGTCAGGCGTGGGAACACGGGTGGCAAACCCGTCAAGCTTGCCTTTGAGGTCAGGCAGCACCAACGCCACCGCCCGAGCGGCACCGGTAGTGGTGGGAATCATGGACATGGCCGCAGCGCGGGCGCGGCGCAGGTCCTTGTGAGGAAGGTCCAGGATCTTCTGGTCATTGGTATAGGCGTGGATGGTGTTCATGAAGCCACGCTTGATGCCGAAGTTGTCCAGCAGCACCTTCGCAAAGGGAGCGAGACAGTTGGTGGTGCAGGAGGCGTTGGAGACGATGTTGTCCGTTTCCTTGTTGTAGGTGTCATCATTCACACCCATAACGATGGTGGCATCCACGTTCTTGCCGGGCGCGGAGATGATGACCTTCTTGGCACCAGCCTCAAGATGGGCCTTCGCCTTCTCGCCATCGGTGAAGAAGCCCGTGGATTCGACCACGATATCGATCCCCAACTCTTTCCAGGGAAGGTCTTTGGGATCACGTTCGGAAAGGACGATGACCTTGTGTCCGTCGACGATCATGCCATCTTCGACCACCTCTATGACATCGAAGGCGCGACGGTGCACGGAATCGTACTTGAGCAGATGTGCCATGGTGGGAATGTCGCCCAGATCATTCACCGCCACGACCTCGAGGTCTGGGTCATTCGCCATAGCGCGGTAGACCAGACGTCCGATCCTGCCGAATCCGTTGATTGCGATCCTGGTTGCCATAGAGACTCCTTTGGTTGATTGCTTTGCACGGCTCTTTCGCACGCACGTCCTACAGGATACCATTCGCAGCTCGCTCAAAGGCAAAACGTTGCCGAGCTGATGGGGCTCACTCCTCTTCGAGAAGCTGCTCCAGACGGCGCAGGCGATGATTCATGGCGGATTTCGAAAGAGGCGGGTCATGGCGCTCCCCCAATTCCTTGAGCGAGGCCTCAGGATAGGTCACTCGCAGACGGATGAACTCTTGGAGAGCGGGCGGCAGAGATGTCACTTCATGGATGCGAAGCACGTCCCTGATCATGAACAGCTGTCGAAAGGCCGCATCAGTCGCCTTGTGCTGATTGGCTATTTCCGCATTGATCTGACGATTGACGTCGTTGCGCACCGACTTGACCACGCGGACCTCTTCCAGCATCAGCGCGGAACGATGGGCGCCCGTGAACGCGAGGAACTCAAGGATGGCGTTTCCGCTTTTGAGATAGATCATCTGCGAACTGCGACGGCCCATGATCTTGGCATTGATGCCTTGCTCGGTGAGGATATCCACTGCATCCTGGGCGAACTGCTGGTTCTCGACGATCATCTCGAAATGGAAGTCGTTCTTCGGGTCAGAGATGAAGCCGCTTCCCAGAAAAATTCCTCTGAGATAGGCAGCCTGGCAGCACTTCTTCGAGACGAGCCTTGGCTCTATTCCCAAGGAAAGGCCTCCATCCGCAGCGACGATCCCCATATCCCGCAGTGCGCTGCCAAGATGGGGCTGGGCGGGTATCTCTATCAGATAGTTCGGAGTCTTGTGGAGCACCGAGCGTCGAATGGTGAGTTCCGTCTTCAATCCGTAGAGGGCATGCAGCAACTTGATGACCAGTCGGCCCACGAAGGCCGAATCGGTCGCTATCTCAACCCGGTAATTCTCAGAGCCACTCAGAAACAAGGTACCTTCCACCCGCACCAGAGCAGCCAGCGTAGCGCGATCGCAATGGCTGCATACGGGGGGAACATGGGAGAGCTCGTCTTTCACATCAGTGGTGAAGGACATCAGAACTCCCTCCGAGAAAGCATCAGCCTCACCACTTGGAGAATAGCATCACGCAAGGCTGCTGGATTATGCCACGTGGGCTGATATGAATCAGCAAGATTCCGAGAGATGACGACTGGCCCCTGTGCTTGGATGGCGAGGACGTCCTGATAGGTAATGGAAACAGGACGGATGCCCTCTGAAAGGCGCAGATCATCCAGATCGGACGTGGATCCATGCTCAGGTTCGTCCCCCGCCACGGCGATGAAGCTGCCCGTTGCGGGACTCTCTGCCCGCAATTGAACTGGGGTGTGAACCAGCATGTAATCAACCAGTCCATACATGCCATGATCGAAGAGCGCTTGAAGGTGCTCCTTGGCGGAAAGCCCCCAGGTCTCTCCCTGCACATCGGCAAGAGAACAGACGAACAGCACCGAACCACGCGAACGCTGGATGGCCTCCAAGATGCCGGGAACGAGCAGATTGGGTATGATCGAGGTGAATAGCGACCCTGGACCAAGCACGATCAGATCAGCGCGCTCGATGGCCTTCAGCGCCGGGCGATACGGGCGGATGGCTTCGCCATCACCCACCAGGCGCACTGACTCCAATGCAGTTCGGGAATGGCAGGCCACGGCCTGTCCATCAAGCGTACGGCCATCCTTCGTCCGTGCTTTGAGCGTGACGTGATCCAAGGTGGATGGATAGACATGGCCCTGGGCATTCACCAACCCTTCGCAGATGCGGATGGCCTCAGGAAATGAACCGGCAGCATCCTCGAGGGCAGCCAGAAGAAGATTTCCCAAAGCATGGTCATCGGCCGCCGCGAAACGATACTTGAAGGCCCTGACCAAAGGATCGGTGGGATCGTCGGCAAAGGCAACGATGCATTTTCTGATGTCACCCGGAGGGGTCACATTGGCCTTGTCCCGCAAGATGCCCGTTGAACCTCCATCATCTGCCATGGCTACCACCGCAGAGGTGGTGATTCCCAAAGACAGCAAAGTGCGGATGGAGACCGGGGCGCCTGTTCCGCCTCCTATGACCACCGCTTCAATGGGCTCATCAACCTCAGCAGGCACCTCTCCCGCCAAGACGGAATCATCCAGCGCCCTGAAGGCTCCCGTGGCAGAAGGGTCGATATGGAAAGGCTTGGGGTCCATGGGCAGTTGATGAGGGAGTATCAGGCTACCGGAACATGGACATCTGGGGATTCGTCATCGAAGTCAGGATGCGCAGAAGACCTCTTCTCAGCCTTCCCCAGATCCCGATGGGCCACTGACACCCGATACCCCTTGGATTTCAGGTAATCTCCGGTGGATTCCGCCAGAGCAACCGAACGATGCTGGCCTCCTGTGCATCCCACTCCAATGGCCAACTGCTGCTTGCCCTCAGCCACATATCCCGGCATCACCACATCCAAAAGCGATTGCCAACGCTTGCGGAACTCGATGGTCTCATCACGCAGCATGACGAAATCACGGACGGGCTTGTCGAGACCCGTGAGATTGCGAAGGTCGGGATCGTAGTAGGGATTGGGCAGGAAGCGCACATCCATGACAAGATCAGCATCAAGGGGCGCCCCGTGCTTGAAGCCGAAGGAGAAGACGGTGACGGAAAGCCCCTTGCGCTCGGTTCCTTCAGCGAATGCAGCACGAAGGGTGCTTCGCAGCTTCTGAGGCATCATCTCGGTGGTATCCAAAACCAAGTCAGCCCGTTTTCGCAGACCGGAAAGCAGCATACGCTCGTTTTGGATGCCTTGGACGATGGTGGTTCCCTCCGTGCAAAGCGGATGACGACGACGACTTGACTTGTAGCGGGAAACGAGCTTTGAATCATCAGCGTCAAGGAAGAGCAGCTGGAAGTTCACGTTGTCGGCCTCCAGCTTGTCCAGGGTGTCCATGATGGAATCAAAGTACCTGCCGTTGCGAGCGTCACAGACCAAGGCAAGCTTGGCATGCGGATCATCTGCTCCTGCATGTCTGTTCAAATCGACCAGATTGCCAATGAGCGAAGCTGGAAGATTGTCCACGCAGAAATATCCCAGATCCTCAAAAACATGCATGGCCTCGGTGCGGCCAGCTCCACTCATGCCGGTCACGATCACCAGCTCAGGCATCGAGGCCTGGTCTACAGGCGAAATGGCGGCATCGGATTCGCTCACGAACTGCTCCCCTCTTTCGAAGAATGATCCTCATTATACTGCGCGATCACAGCGTAGAGATCCTCTGCAACCTCCTCAGGCACCACCTTGGCTGCCTTCAATTCCTCAAGCGAAGCCGCGCGCAAGGCCTTCATCGACTTGAAATGGCGGATCAGCGCCTTCTTGCGCACAGGTCCGATTCCAGGCACCTCATCCAGAAGAGAGGCGGTCATGCCCTTCCCCCGCAATTGCCGATGGAAGGTTATGGCGAAGCGATGCGCCTCGTCGCGAACCTGCTTCACCAGATAGAGCGATGCTGAACCACCGGGAAGCACCACCGGGCCGGTCTCCTGCCAAGGAACGAACAGCTCCTCATCGCGCTTCGCCAAGCCCACGACGGGTATGTCATCAATGCCCATCTCCTCGAACATGGTCAGGGCGGCAGTGAGCTGCGGCTTTCCTCCATCAAGAATGATGAGGTCCGGTTTCGAGCCGAATCGCTCATCAGCCATGCGCTCCTTCGCGTAACGGCGGCTCATCACCTCCTGCATGCTGAGAAAGTCGTTGGCCTCGTCAAGATCAGCCTTGATCTTGAAGCGACGGTATTGATTCTTGTCGGGTTTGCCTCCTGTGAACACCACCATTGATGCCACGGTGTAGGCACCATGCAACGTGGAGATATCGAAGCACTCTATCCGCATAGGCGGTCTGTCAAGAGCCAAGGCGCTTTCCAGTTGGGCCAGGGCATCATTGATGCGCTTGTCATCATAGTTGGTGCGCACCTTGTAACGCATGAGCGTATGCTTTGCATTGCGTTCAGCAAGATCAACCAGCTCTGACCTCTCACCACGCTGCGGTTCCACCAGACGCACTTTGGCGCCATGGACTGAATCCAACCGCTCCGTCAGCCATTCAGCCATGACATCGGCATCATCAGGAAGATTGCGCAGGATGACCTCATGGGGAATGGAGGTGGTGGCATCGTAGTAGCGTAGAAGGAAGTTGCGCAGCAGATCCTCATCAGGGACATCCTTGCCCCGATTCAAGACGAACTCATTGGAATTGAGGATGCGTCCCTCTCGAATCTGGAAGACATGAACGCCCGCAACCGTCTCCTCGCGAAAGATACCCACAACATCAGCATCCAAGTTTTTGGAGGATACCGCATGCTGCCGTTCATTCTGCGATGCCACCACCTCGATATTCGCCTTGATGCGGGCAGCGCGCTCGAAATCAAGGGCTGCTGCCGCCTCTTCCATATCGGATGTGAGCTCATCTAAGAATTCCTTGCGGTTTCCCGACAGGAAACGCTCGATACGGGCGACGTTCTGCGCGTATTCCTGTTGAGTGATCCTCCCGCAGCATGCTCCGGGACCCAGGCCCACATGGGAATCGAAGCATTCAGTGCAACCCTTCATCACCGATGATGCATCAGGAAGGCAATCTTCGCGAGATGCATTGTGCGGGGTATCTCCGTATCCCAGACGAGCAAGCCGCCGCTCCATCGCGCGCCATTCCGCACACGTTGCCGCACAAAGGGGAACAACCCGTCGCGCTATGTCGATCAAGCGCCTCGCAGCACGTGAATCAGTGAAGGGTCCGAAATAGCGCGAGGTCCTTTTATGCTTCTCACGCGTGTATTTGATAGAGGGGAAGGCGTTGCCTTTGGTGATGCAGATGAAAGGATAACTCTTGTCATCCTTGAAATCAGCATTGTAGAACGGCGAATACTGATTGATGAGGTTCTTCTCCAATATCAATGATTCATGTTCGTTCTCAACGACGATGTATTCGAAGGAATGGATGCGCTCAACGAGAAGGGGAATCTTCGCACGACTGTCTTGGAAGTTGACGTATTGACGCATGCGGGCGCGCAGCTGCTTCGCCTTGCCCACATAGATCACTTCCCCGTCGGCGTCCTTCCAAAGATAGACGCCTGGCTCCGCTGGCACCTTCGCCAATTCAGCCTTGATGCGATCGATCTTCTCCTGCTGTGTTTCGGTTTCGCGTGGGATGACGATTCCCTTTCCCTCGTTCCCGTGAGATGCTCAATTGTATGGGAACCGCCCCTTCGCGTCTTCGTGACGCTTGAATTCAACATTTCGAAAACATGAGATTCAATCTTTTGCAACTCATACGCCTTGCCAGACTGCGAACAGGGTGAATGGATAGACTCGTGCTTGGGAAGCGAAACGATCGGACAACCGGCAAGGAGGCACTCATCATGACGTACGATCATCTCTATGAAAAGATGCTGAAGGAGCAAGCGAAATTCATGCCCGGCATCGAAAGGATCCAATCCGAAGGAAAGATGCCCGAAGACCTTGCGAAAGCGCTTGCAGGCATAGAGCAGTGGAACACTGAGGCCGATCAGAAACTCGGCAATGCCGAAGCACCCCAGATGGCCCCGAATATCGATCCTGTGAATGCCTTCTCCAATGCTTTGGGTACGTACAGTGGCATGTTCACCGACAGCGAACGAGGCGCCATCCAACGATATCAGGAATATGCTGAGGCCATGTTCAATCTGCTGGAGTGCTAAGGGAACCGGGCAATCCTAAAGACCCAGCCATTCCTTCCAAGCTTCCACCTCCCGCCTCGCTTGCTCCTGTCCGGCTGCAAGCGAGGCGTTCAGCTGTTCAAGGTTGGTTGTGTGGTTCGTAACGTTCATCTCATCGGGATAGAACACATACGCCGCCCCCGACTCTTCCAGTTTCTCCAGCTTGTCACAAAGATCGTTGTAACCCCTCCAGCGCTCTTCCATACGCTCAACCGCATTCGGCATGGTCTTGAACGCGCGTTTCGTGACCATCCCAACAAGAGGGTTCTGTTTCTTCTTGCGATAACCCCTCGGCTGCGTGCGCACGACGAACAGGCGGTCGAAGCCATCTTCGATGGCAGGAAGAATGCACAGTCCGCAGTTCTTGGAAAGGCCACCATCCAGATACAGTCGCCCATCCACATGAGCCGGTTCCATGAAGCCAGGAAGGGACGAGGAGGCGCGCACCTTCTTCATCATATCCGCACAGTCAGCCATGTCATCCTTGGTCCAGAAAACACTCTGTCCAGCAATCACATCAAAGGCCTCGATATGCACCTCGGCAGGATTGGCGCAGAACATCTCCCAATCGAAGCCCATGGGTTCATCAGCGTCACCATAGCGTGTGACGGCCTGCTCGTAGATCCATGGACCATCGAAGAAATACTGCCCCTGCAGCAGACGATGCCATCCGATGTGGTCAGGATTGTCCACATAGCTTGTGAAGGATGCCTCCGTACGAGGAACATCCCGAGACAGATAGTTCACCGCATTGCTGGCTCCAGCAGAGACGCCATAGACGTGGCCGAAGTTAATATCCTCTTCGATGAGCTTCGCCGCCACCGCTGAAGTGCAGCTTGCTCTCATGCCTCCGCCTTCGAAGATGAGCGCGACATCAGGCACATTCACGACAGGGATGTCTTGTATTCCCTTTCCATACTTCATGGCTGCAAAGTTTAGCATGACCGTCTGCTCCGCTCTGCTCTGTCTTGGTCAGAATGAGGGAATGTCCTCTATAATCAACAGTTCAATCACTCGCGTCGGATATGGATCATTCATGACATCTTTCAAGGATCTCGGGCTTCCCGCCCGCTCGCTCACAGCTGTGGAGAAGCTGGGCTTCACCACGCCCACCCCCGTTCAGGCCCAGGCCATCCCCAAAGTGCTTGAAGGGAAGGACATCATCGCAGCGGCCAGCACCGGTACGGGCAAGACCGCTGCCTTCCTCCTGCCCGTCTTGGGCAACATGAAGAAGCGCGATCATGGCAAGCGGGCTCCCCGCGCGTTGGTTATCACCCCAACCCGGGAATTGGCTGAGCAGATCGCCTACAACAGCACGAAGATAGCGAAATGCTGCAATCTGTATTCCACGGTCGTATTCGGGGGACAATCCTACTCTCCCCAGATCAAGGATCTGAGACGGGGAACGGACATCCTGATAGCAACGCCAGGTCGTCTGATCGACCTCATCGAACGCGGAGTCGCTGACCTCAGTGAGGTGGAGGTGCTCATCCTGGATGAAGCTGATCGCATGCTGGACATGGGCTTCCTTCCCGCCGTCAAGGACATCGTCAGCCGCGTTCCCGAGAAACGTCAGACGCTTCTGTTCTCAGCTACCATCGATGAATCCATCCAACGGAATCTCTCTGACCTTCTGAATGATCCCGACATCATCCAGATTGCCCAGAAAGGCGAGACGGCTCGAATCGTCGAACAGTTCGCGCTGCCAGTGGCCAACAACCAGAAGACTGAAGCTCTGAAGTGCCTGCTGGATGAGAAGGGTCACGACCGAGTGATCGTCTTCGCGCGCACGCGCCATCGCGCGGAGGACCTGGCTCGCGAACTCAACAAGGCAGGATTCAAAAGCGAATGCATCCACTCTGACAAGACCCAAGGACAACGCAAGAAAGCATTGTCGAATTTCCGTCGCGGCGAATCAGGGGTCATCGTGGCCACCGATGTGCTTGCACGCGGCATTGACATACCCGAAGTTGACTATGTGGTGAACTATGACCTGCCTGACATGGCAGAAGACTACATCCATCGCATAGGGCGCACCGGGCGGGCCGGAAATGCGGGGTTCGCGGTTTCCTTTGTCGCACAGAAGCAACTGGACCGGCTTGAAGCCATCGAATCACTGACGGGGCGCAGTCTCCCGATCATGCGCATCGAAAGCTTCGATATCGACATGAGCCAGCTGAACAAGCCTTCGCGTCGCGAGAAAGCGAAAGAGAAGGATGGTGTCTCGAAGAGATCCGCCAAATCATCAGCACGGGCGAAGCGATTCAAGGGCAAAAAGCAAGCGCGCGCCGATTACGACTACACCGGCTATGGCGATCTTCGCCGAGGTAGGAAGAAGCGCAAGGACATGCGCCCCGAGGACGCTCAGGCTTCCGGTCCCGACATGAGACCAGGTCGAAGCGTTCGAAAGGCCCGGAAGGCGGACACACTGCGAAAGCAGAAGAGCAAGAGCAACCCAAACAAATCGCAAAGGCGCAATGCAAAAAACGAGCGTTCTTCTTCTAGGTCCCACAACAAGAGAAGATAGTCGCCGCTCTCCGGCATCGAAGGAAGCGCCGCAGAGGGGCCGAAGCCGATTCAGCAGGGCCAGAAACCCATGATATACACCATCATGGGTTTCGCCAACCCGATGCCAAGGCGAGACCCCCTCATCCAGGAAAGATTCCATGTCCGCAAATGCAAAAGGACTGCACCAGATGCCTGGTGCAGTCCTTGATGCTGCTTGAAGCTTGCGAGCGTCTTTACACGACACCCTCTGCCATCATGGCATCGGCAACCTTCTCGAAGCCTGCGATGTTGGCGCCCATCACATAGTCGCCCTCATGACCATAGCGCTTGGCTGCATCATCAATGGCATGGAATATGTTCACCATGATGCCCTTGAGCTTGGCGTCAACCTCTTCGAAGGTCCAGGAGAGCCGTTCGGAATTCTGCGACATCTCAAGACCGGACGTGGCGACCCCGCCTGCATTGGCGGCTTTGCCCGGGATGAACGCCACTCCATTGTCCTGCAGGTATTCCGTAGCCTCGATGGTCGTCGGCATGTTGGCGCCTTCGGCCAGCAAGGTGCAGCCGTTCTTGACGAGCGTCTGCACATCATCCAGGAAGACCTCGTTTTGCGTCGCGCAAGGCAAGGCGATGTCGCAGGGCACGCTCCACACGCCGCGACCCTCATGGTACTCCACACCGCTCTTGCGTTGAGCATATTCAGAGATGCGGCCGCGCTCGACCTCTTTGATCTGCTTGACCAGATCAACATCAATGCCCGCAGGATCATGGATCCATCCCGTTGAGTCAGACATGGTCACTGGCTTCGCGCCCAACTGGATTGACTTCTGAGCAGCATAGATGGCCACATTGCCAGAGCCAGAGATGCAAACGGTCTTGTCCTGGAGGGTCTCTCCCTTGCTTTTCAAGTACTCGTCGACGATGTAGACAAGGCCATAACCGGTAGCCTCAGTGCGCGCCAAGGAACCACCGAAGGACAATCCCTTGCCGGTCAGCACGCCTTCAAAGACATTCCGGATCTTCTTGTACTGGCCGAACATGAAACCTATCTCACGGGCACCGGTGCCGATATCCCCCGCTGGCACATCGGCGTCCGCACCGATGTGGCGCTGTAACTCGGTCATGAATGCCTGGCAGAAACGCATGACTTCCATGTCGGACTTTCCCTTGGGATTGAAGTCGCAGCCACCCTTGCCACCACCCATGGGAAGCGTGGTAAGGGAATTCTTGAAGATCTGCTCAAAGCCAAGGAACTTGATGATGCCGAGGTTCACTGAAGGGTGCAGACGAAGACCACCCTTGTAAGGCCCGATTGCAGAATTGAACTGCACGCGGAAGGCACGATTCACCTGGACATTGCCAGCGTCATCCACCCAAGGCACCCGGAAGATGATGACGCGCTCCGGCTCGACCAGACGCTCAAGCAAGCTTGCCTTCTCGTACTCAGGGTGTGCTTCGATGACAGGTTCAAGCGATTGCATGACCTCTGTCACCGCTTGGATGAACTCCGGCTGTTCGGGGTTCTTTGCTTTCACCTCTTCGATGATTCTCTCCGTGTACTTCAAATCACCGCTCCTTACCTCGCGCACTTGGCATCCAAGTGCTCATCTGGTTTACATAATCGGATTATAGAATCTCGGACCTGAAAGCATGGTTGATTTAATACCGTTGAAACAAAAGCGAACCAAATGTCTCGAAAATATGGCTTCAGATGGAAGCGGCCTCATCGGAATGCGAATACGTGACCAAAAACACCATCGCGATGATGAGCACCAAGCCAAGGATGTCCCATACGGTTATCACGGTCCCTGTCCACAGGGCGGCAATGAACGTCCCCGCTACCGGTTCTGAGCATGCAAGCAGGCTTGCGCGCATGGGACCAGCATCCTTCACTCCTTGGATATAGAGGAAATAGGCTGCGATGGTGCCGATGCCTACAAGCCCTGCGAAGACAAGCCAGCCATCCCAGGGAAGGCTGACCTCATAGGTCCAAGGCCTTGTCACCAAAGAGCATGCGATGCAGCCGAACAGCATTCCATAGCCATTGACCACGCAGGTGCCGTAGCGCTCCAAGGGTCTTTCAGGCAGCAGATTGTACAAAGCGGTGACGAAGGCAGAGGCTATGCCCCAGAACAGACCGAGAAACGGCATGTTCAATGCAGTGAGATCCCCTTGGGTCGCTATTGCCACCACTCCTGCGAAAGCCAAGACGACTCCCGCCAGCTCTTTGACCGAAGGAGCGCGCCGAAAACGGAAGCAGAGCCAAAGCATCACGAATACCACATTCAATTGCTCCAGCGTGAGTGCCGTCGCGGCACCTGCATAGTCAATGGCCAAAAGATAGAAATACTGCATCAGGAAGACGCCCAATACACCGAACAGGGCAATGCGGAAGAGCATGGAGCGATCATGCAATGCCGCTCGAAGACGGTCCCGTTCCGTAACTGCCGCGAAGCCCAGAAAGAACAGGCATCCCACGAGCATCCGCAAGGGAGTCAACCACTCGACGGGAGCCGCGAAGCGATGCATGAGCACTTCTCCGCAATTCCCCGAGAAGCCCCAGAATATTCCGCCGAGCAAGGCGCAGACGATCCCTCGTTTGAGATGGGGGTAACCGTTCGGCATGCCAGATCAGAGCGAATCGATCGATTTGACGGAGGGAACGTTGTTCGAGGAAAGCAGGACGACCCCAACGCTCCCCTGCTCCGGCGAATTGACCATGACCGTATCGTCCTCTGGCTCATTCAGCACCGAATAAGCATGGGACCCGTCAGTCAAGATGACAACATCTATCCCATCATAGGAAGAAACCAGTGCCGGGCGTGATGCGATGCAGAGTATGCTCTCGGCTCCCACCTCCTTGAGGGCATCGATCTTCTGTTCAAGCTCCGATTCGGGTATACGGGCAGTCAGAGAGAAGACACCTATCCGCTTGCCATTCACGTTGAAGACATGAGGCTGTTCGTAGCGGACACCCTTCTTGGAGAGATCAAGGGTGAGCACATGGGCACCTCGCGTCTCGTAAAGGTCACGGACATCGGACACGAAGACACGCCCTGCGTCGATTCCCTCCACTTCCTGAGTGAGATTCAAAAGCTCAACGCCAAGGCCCATCTGACGATCCGCTTCAGTGATCCTGCCCTTCTCGTCTTTGGAAAGGGACTTCTCCTGATCAGTTGATTCCGGTTCAGCTACACCGCTGTATACGATCACCGTGTAATCACCCAGCTGACCAACGCTGTCGTCAACCGCCGTTGCGGCAACAGACCAGCCCCTTCCTGTGGAGAAATAACTCAAGAGGATGGCTGCCCCCGCCAGAACAAGCACGAAGAAGATGACGAGCGCGATTCTTTCACGGGTCGTTTTGCTCATAGGGGAATTATATACCGCTTCAATGCGGCTCTGGTAGGCACGAGGCTGAATGAAGGTCAGCTCACCTCAGAGTAGAGGGACTCTTCGAAGGTGCGGGCGTCATCAAGGACGCGTTTCACGAATTGCCCCGTGAAGCTGCCTTCGACGTGAGCCACTTCCTCCGGGGTGCCTTGCGCAATGATGTTCCCACCATTGGATCCCCCTTCGGGACCAAGATCGATGATATGGTCTGCGCTCTTGATGACATCCAGATTGTGTTCGATGACCAGCACGGTGTTCCCTGCATCCACAAGGCGCTGCAGCACGATGAGCAGCTGGCGGACATCTTCGAAATGGAGTCCGGTAGTGGGCTCATCCAAGATGTAGAAGGTCTTGCCCGTGCTGCGCTTCTGCAATTCTGACGACAGCTTCACTCGTTGAGCCTCACCCCCTGACAGGGTGGTGGCACTCTGGCCCAAACGAATGTATCCCAAGCCGACATCGAAGAGCGTCTGAAGCTTGCGCTTGATGGAAGGGATGTTCTCGAAGAAATGCAGCGCATCCTCCACCGTCATGTCCAGCACCTCTGCGATGTTCTTGCCACGGTAGGTCACCTGCAGAGTCTCGCGGTTGTAGCGGGCACCTTGGCAAACCTCGCAGGGAACATAGATATCAGGAAGGAAATGCATCTCTATCTTGATCTGACCATCGCCCTTGCATGCCTCGCATCGTCCCCCTTTCACGTTGAAGGAGAAGCGCCCCGGCGAATACCCACGCGCCTTCGATTCAGCAGTGGAGGCGAACAGGTTGCGAATGTCATCCCAAAGCCCGATGTAGGTGGCAGGATTGGAGCGTGGCGTGCGGCCAATGGGGCTCTGATCGATGTTGATGACCTTATCCAACTTGTCCAAGCCCGTCATCTTGCGATAGGGACCCGTGCGCTTGTGGGCATGATTGAGCCTGTTTGCCAATGCTGGTGCCAGAGTGTCGGTTATGAGGGAGCTCTTTCCCGAACCAGACACCCCTGTGACCACGGTCAAGGTGCCGATGGGCACTTCAAGCGTCACGTTGTTCAGATTGTTCTCCTTGGCTCCAGTCATCTTGAGTTTGCCACGCCGAGGATGTCGTCTTGCTTTCGGCACTTCGATGCGCCGACGACCGGTGAGGTAATCAGCGGTCATTGAGCCTTCCGTGGCCATGACCTCCTCAGGCGTGCCTGCCGCTGTCACGAATCCGCCATGCTCTCCGGCCCCTGGGCCCATGTCGACGATGAAGTCAGCGCTGCGGATGGTGTCTTCATCATGCTCAACGACGACAACGGTGTTTCCTAAGTCACGAAGATGTTCAAGCGTGGCAATGAGTCGTTCGTTGTCGCGTTGATGCAGGCCGATGGATGGCTCATCCAGAATGTAGAGGACTCCCATGAGCCCTGCACCTATCTGGGTTGCCAAGCGAATGCGCTGGGCTTCGCCTCCTGAAAGAGTGGCAGTTGCCCGTTCAAGCGTGAGATAGTCAAGCCCCACATCCACGAGGAACCGAAGGCGCACGACCACTTCCTTGACGATGGGACCAGCCACATATTCGTCAGCGCCGCTGAACGAAAGGCTCTCAAAGAAGCTCAGGGAATCAGCAGCGCTCATCTCGCAAACCTCATGGATGGACTTGCCCCCGACGGTTACCGCAAGGATCTCAGGCTTCAAACGCTTCCCCTTGCATGTCTTGCAGGGAACGATGGAGAAGTAGGATTGAAGCTTCTCGCGCTTGGAGTCAGTGTCGGCGTCGGCATACTTGCGACGCACCGCTTCGATGACACCTTCCCATTCCAGATACCAGTAGGTGTTCCGCCCGTCAACGGTGCGATAGTCGATCCTGACCTTTTCCGAACCGGTACCGAAAAGCACCGCCTTCTGAGTCTTGGGCTTCAGATCCTCCCACGGCGTATCTGGGTTTTCCCCCATATGGCGTACCACAGCGCTCAAGACCTGCGGGTAATAGTTGCCGCTCTTGAAGGGGATGATGACCCCTTCTTCGATGGAAAGAGCAGGGTCGGCGATGAGGAGAGAGGCATCGACCTCTTCATTGCTTCCAATGCCGAAGCAGTCAGGGCACGAACCGTATGGTGCATTGAAGGAGAAATCCCGAGGTTCCAGCTGATCCATGGAAAAGCCATGCTCAGGGCAGGCCAAGGCCAAGGAGAAGACGTGCTCCCCTTCCGCCAAACCGCCCTTCGCTCCCGAGGATGTTCCCCCCTGCACGGAACGAACATCCTCCGCATCTCCCAGAAGCTGCACCAGCACACGCCCTTCAGCCAGCTTCGTGGCAAGTTCAACCGCCTCAGCGATACGGCTGGTTGCCGAGGGCTTCAAGACGACCCTGTCCACTACCACATCTATGAAGTGCTTGATCTTCTTGTTCAGCGTGAGCGGCTCGTTGTCAAGACGAATGATCTCGCCATCGATACGCACCCGCGTGAACCCCTCCTTCTTCAGGTCCTCGAAGAGCTTGGTGAATTCGCCCTTCTTGCCCGAGACGATGGGCGCCATGATGATGGCACGGGCTTCTTCTCCCTTCCCCAAAGACAGGATCTCATCAGTGACTTGGTCAGTGGTCTGCTTCTTGATGACCCGACCGCATTCCGGACAGTGCGGAATGCCGACACGGGCAAAGAGCAAACGGAGGTAGTCATAGATCTCCGTGGTGGTACCAACCGTGGACCGAGGATTCTTCGAAGTGGTCTTTTGGTCGATGGAGACGGCTGGAGAAAGACCATCAATGGAGTCAAGGTCGGGCTTGCTCATCTGCCCCAGGAACATGCGCGCATAGCTGGACAGGCTCTCAACATAGCGACGTTGGCCTTCGGCATACATGGTGTCGAAGGCGAGGCTTGATTTTCCTGAACCCGACAGACCCGTGATGACGACCAGCTTGTCACGGGGAATGGTAAGGTCAATATCCTTCAGATTGTGCTCACGGGCACCTTTGATCACGATCTCTTTCTGAGGCATGCGATTCCGTCCGATTCGATTCGTATCCTGCGTTCTCTCGAACGCAACAATATACACGACCGAACATTTGTTTGCAAGATATCAGCTGAGAGCCCGGCGTTTCTTCTGGAGTGCAACCAGCTGCTCCTGCAATTCCACCAGCTTCAAGAACAACTCTGATTCCGCAGCGCTCCCCTCTTCAGCCGAAAGCATCTGGGATTTCAGCTGAGCCGCCTCATCTTCCTTGTCCCCAATCTCAAGCTCCTGCAGAATATAGGCAAGCACATCCGGAACGGCGGCATCCGGGTGGCGGCTTGAGGCAGTGAGGATGGATGAGGCCGCGGGTTCTGCCTGGGACGCCACTTCCACCAAAGCGGCCGGAGAGGCATTGAGATTCTGCATCAATTCCCCAATGACCGCCCCTGCGATGCGCTCGTGTTCAGCGGCATGCCAGCGCGTCTTCACCATCTGATCGGCGAAGGCAAGCGCTTCCAAAGGATTCTGAACGAAGGTGCCCAAAAGCTCGCGTTCAAGGGCGAGGCGATTCTCTTCTTCTCCAGAGAGCTTCAAAGAGGGCTTTGATGCCTGTGCTCTCTCAGCGGACGAAGGCGATGACTCCCCTTCGTCGAAGGTGCGCGGTTTGCTCAGGCGTGAGAGACGAGCCAGCGCGTCCTCTTCGCGAATACGGAGACGTTGGGCTATCTGAACGGCGTAGTCCTTGGCCAGAATGGAATCCTTGATAGGAGCAAGGACGGCCAAGGCATCCGGCAATGCCCGAGCACGCCCCTCCGCGCTTTCCAGGTCATGCTTGGCAAGCCTGCGCTCCACCCCGAAGCACACCAAAGGCTTCGCGTCATCAATGAGCGCCTGCATGTCAGAAGCACTGTGCTCGGCAAGGTATTCCGCCGGATCCTTCCCGTCTGGCAGGCACAATGCGAATATCTCTGTCTGGGATTTTCCCGCCTCGGGAGTGGAGGCCTCGTCAATGAATTGAAGGGCCCTCTCTGTTGCACGCTGCCCCGCCTCATCTCCATCGAAGATATAGACGATCCGTTTGCCAGCATGCCGTGAAAGCACGCGGATATGGGCTTTCGTAAGCGCCGTGCCCAGCGTGGCCACCGCATTGGCAAGACCAGCCTCATGCATGGCGATGACGTCCGTATATCCTTCGCAGACGATGGCACAGCCCGTTGATGCCATCTTCGCCTTGGCCTTGTCCAACCCGAACAGCACTTGGGATTTATGGAAGATAGGCGTCTCCTGGCTGTTGAGGTACTTCGGCTCTCCGTCTCCCATGATGCGCCCGCCAAAGGCGATGCATTCTCCCGTCACATCATGGATGGGAAACATGGCTCTGTCATAGAACCGATCATTGATGCGGCCGTTGCGGTTCACCGACACATTCGCCATGACCAACTCATCAGGCTTGAACCCGCATGAGAGAAGATGGGTGGTCATCTGCGAGCGGCCGGGCGCATAGCCGAGCATCCACTTCTTGGGAACCTCCCCACCAAGACCGCGACCTCCCAGATAGTCTCTTGCCTTCGCCGCCCCCGCATCGGGTGAGCGCATCAACTGCATATGGAAGAACTCTTCAGCGGCTTTGCAGACATCCCGCAGCCGCTGCTTCTTCGATTGAGGCACGCCGCCGGCCGAGCTTTCCTGGATGTCTATCCGCGCGCGCTCAGCCAACTTCCTGACCGCTTCAGGAAACGTGATCTCATCGGTCTTCATCACGAACCCGAAGACATCGCCTCCCTCTCCGCATCCGAAGCAATGCCACAGCTGGGTTGCAGGATCGATCTTGAACGAAGGCGTCTTCTCCTGATGAAGAGGGCAGCAGCACCAGAATTCCCGTCCCCGCTGCTGAACACGCGTATGCTCACCAATGACCTCAACGAGATCGGATGCTTCCCTCACCTTCTGTATGTCATCGTCTGAGATGAACGCCATGGGACTCAGATGCCTTCCTTTCAGCATACAGAACAAATGTGCTCTGTTCATTTGATATGATAGCCCAACCGCCCAAGCGCGACATCGTGAAGGAATCAGATGCACACCAAGTCCAATTCAGATATCCCCTACCTTTCCTTGGATACCCAAGTCGAAGAGCAGATCAAAGCCGACATGAGCACAGGGCTTTTGAGCCCACACGCCTTCAAGGATGAGGACGTCATCCGCAAGGAGGACCTTCCCAACGACCGGGCAACCTTGGCCCGACCGGCTTTCGTACGCGATGTAGAGAAGATCGTGAATGTTCCCGCTTACAACAGGTATGCGGGGAAGACCCAGGTCTTCAGCTTCGTCAACAACGATGACATCACCCGACGGGGGCTCCATGTCCAACTGGTCAACCGGGTTGCCAAGGGCATCGGGCGGCTTCTGCGCCTGAACACTGATCTGATCGAGGCCATTGCCTTGGGGCATGATGTGGGGCACACCCCCTTCGGCCATGCCGGGGAACGCTTCCTGTCACAGTGCTTCCATGAACGCACAGGCCAGTACTTCAATCACAACGTCCATTCCGTGCGTGTGCTTGACGAACTCTACCCGCGCAACATCTCACTCCAAACACTGAATGGGGTTCTTACCCACAATGGGGAATTCGCCGCTCAGAAGCTCCTCTGCGGCCCCATGGATTCGTTCTTTGAACTGGAAGAGGCAGTGCGGGTATGCACTGAGGACGCCTCGAACATAAAGCGGCTGCGCCCTTCCACCTTGGAGGGTTGTGTCGTGCGTGTCAGCGATATGATCGCCTATATAGGGAAAGACCGCGATGATGCTCTCAAGATGGGAGTGATCGACAGCATCGAAGGGTTTGACAGCACCGTTTTAGGCAAGGACAACGGACGCATCATCAACAACATGACCGTTGACATCGTGAACAACAGCTACGGCAAGGATGCCATCAGCATGAGCGAGGACATCTTCACTGACTTGAAGCTGGCAAAGCGGCAGAACTACGAGCGTATCTACGAGCGAGAGGGAATGCTGGAAGACGCCTCGAATGTGCTGGAACATCGCTTCGAGCGGCTCTACGAGCGGCTCTTGAATGACCTGAAAGATGGGGATGAATCCTCCCCCATCTTCGCTCATCATGTACAGCCTCTCGCAGAAACCTCCCACACCATCTCTCCAGACACCTATCTCACACAGGACCCGAACCGCATCGTCGTGGATTACATCGCCTCCATGACCGACGGATACTTCACAAGCATCTATGAGCGCCTGTTCCCTGACGAGACGGTTGAAATAGAGAAGCGGGGCTACTTCGCGAACCTGAAGTGACCTTCCGCTGCTCCGAAGATCGAATGCTTCATCTTCGTGACCGGTGCCCCATACTCTCAAACAGCATGAAGGATCATGCAAAGGGAGACATGCATGATACATGTCTCCCCCTACCTCACAACAATCGGTTCGCATGAGCCGAAGAATGCTTGGCGGCGAATCCTTTCCTAGTCCAAAGCCCCGATGTTGTCTTGCACGGCTTCAATACGCTCACCACCGGGACCCCTGAAGAACATGATTTTCAGCTTCGCTCCACCGTTTCCGTACACAGTGAACACATCATCGTCGGCTGTACCCAGCGGACGGTCAAAAGGACACAGCGCATCGAACGGTCCCGCTTCAATCGCGATGCCCTTTTCATCAAGGCGCGTCACGATCTCGTCCATATCCCTAACACGTACGGCGAAGTGATTGAGGCAGGCTTTCGCTGCATCGATCGTCGCCTTGTCCTGCTGTTCCAACAACTCGATGATGACGCCATCGTCGCTTTTCACCCAAGCCATCTTGAGTGGTTTGTCACCCTCCATGGTCTCGGTTGAGAACAAATGCCTGAATCCGAGTACATCAGTGTAGAAATCGATGGATTCATCAATATCATTGCAGTAAGCGCCTATATGGTGCGGTGCAATCTTCATGATCCGATCCCCCTTTCCGGGTCGGTTTGCTGCAACCCGTGGATGCGCCCATTCCAGGCGCATCCAAATCGGGTACGAGCAGCCATCATGCTGCCGAGCAGTTTATGCCTTGTACATGGCGATGGTGCCAGCGTTTAAATCCTTGTCCTTCGTTGAGATGAAGTCGGTGACATGGCGCGACAGATAACCGTCATAGACGACATCAATGGCATAATCAGCGGGTTCTATCTGATTGAACCAGAAATCGCCGAACTCGTCAGTCTTCTGACTGTAGGTTTTGCCCGTCTCCAAGTTGGTGATGGTCACGTCTGCACCGATCAGGACTTCCTCGTCTTCGAGATCGGCTACCTCGCCAGCCAAGAAGCGCTTCGGGATGTTCAGATAATGGACGCGTGGCTTCGTGTCCACAGGACATTCGAGATCCTCTGCCTGGGCAATGAGATCTTTCAAGTCCTCTTCCTCACCGAAGATGAGCGCATCATGAGCGCAAGCATCGACACAGCGCGGAATCGTCCAGCCATCGTCAAGCAGATGCGCACAACCGGTGCACTTCTGCGGAATGGAAAGCGCCTCATTCCAGTAAACGACACCATAAGGACAAGCGTCCATGATGGCCTTCTGACCCTTGGCCTTCGCTGGATCGATGATGACCAGGCCGTCATCACGACGATACACCGCACCATCACTTGCGGCCTTCATGCAAGGAGCATCCTCGCAGTGCTGGCACATGATGGGTGTATAGGCAACACGAACCGTCGGTGTCTGGCCACGCTCCTTCTCATTCACCTTCATCCAGAATTGGCCAGTATCAGGCTGTGGGGCCGCATAGGGCATCCAGTCGTTGTCACAGTGCTCGTCCTTGCACACCAGCTGACAGTTGTGGCAGCCGATGCAGCGGTCGAGATCAACGATAAAGGTCTTCATATCTCCTATGCTCCTTCCACGATCTTATCGATGGCGATCTGGCCGGTCTCAGCCTCATAGGCACGCTTGAAGGCCTCTGGGTACTGCTCGGCCAACTCGAACACATCCACCTTCTCCAAGTTCACGAGGAAGCTGTTGGTAACCTCGCCTGGGGCATTCTTGGACGTGGTGTTGGACGGACAGATCAGATTGTTGGCACCGGCGCGATCGAACTCACCGAGAACGATATTGTCAACGCGCACGCCATGATCCTGATAGATCGCACGAGGGATGACGCGCTCGGAGAGGCGGATGCCTCCAAGGACGGCACCGCGTTCGTTGTACATCTTCACGATGTCGCCGTCTTCGACACCAAGCACCACGGCATCCTTCGGGTTGACCCAGATAGGCTCATACATATAGCCATCCGGACCCTTGACCTTGCAGGTTTCAATCTCGCGGCACCAAGTGTTGTCATCGTTTTGCGCATGCACGCGCCAACGCGGATGATTCGTGATGAGAAGGAAGGGATACTCCTCCGCACGCGGATGCAGGAAGCTCTCAGAATGAGACTCACCATAGGGCACGAAGTGCGGAACTGGCGGTCTCTCCTCATCATCAGGGAAGAACTGCTCAAGCAGCGTGGACTTGAACTCGATGAGACCCGTAGGTGTCTTCAGTGGGTTGCCCTCTGGGTCATCGTAGAACGGACGCATGCCACGCGGATCGTCTTCCCAATCCTCGGCAGTGGGCACCACGAAGTAGCCCTTCTCCATGAACTCCTCATAGGACACCATTTCCTGGACACCTGAATTGTCGAAGCCCTTCTTGATGAGTTCATCTTCGGTTCCGCCGACGTATTCCTCATAGAGGCCCAGCTTCTTTGCAATCTCACCGACAGCCTCGAAGTCAGACAGCGACTCGCCAACGTGCGGAATGGCCTGCTCCTCATGGATAAGCATGTTGTATTGACCACTGAACAGGTCGCTGGAGATGTCGCGAACCTCAAGTTTGGTAGTGGTAGGCAAAATGATATCAGCGAACAGGCAGTCGTTCTCAAGCCAAGGATGCTGCGCCAAGATGAACTCAAGGTTCGGATGCTGCAGCGCGCGCTGCATCTCGAAACCGCCGTTCCAACAGGTCTGCCAGCATGGAGAGTCGGTCCAGATCATATGCAACTCATAATCGCCATCGTGCGGGAAGTCCCACTCGACGACCTGATCCTCAGCCGGAAGCCCTGCAATCACGTGACCACCACGCCATTTCACAGGAGGATTCGTGATGGCTTCAGGAATGAGAGTCTTCGGGATGAAGTTCACCGGATAGGTCAACATGGCCCAGCCGTTGTACACGGAAGCCAGATCGGGCTGACACGCGGAACGGGGCAGCGGATAGATCTCATCAATACCGAACAATCCCCAGTCCATGAAGTTGATCTGACCGGCGCCTGGTTTGCCAAGGCCTTGCATGGCAAGCAATGCAACCTCAAGACGCGCAGGCTCGCTGGAGTATGCGGCGCGAATGAGACCGCCACCAGCGCAGTGGGCAATGGAGACCACGTGGGTTGCCCAGTAACGAGCAAGGGCCTTGATCTTGCGCTCAGAGATGCCGGTGATGGAAGATGCCCACTTGGGTGTCTTCGGCACACCATCCTCGGCACCCATGATGTAGTCTTTAAACTCGTCGAATCCGACACAATGCGTCGCAACGTAGTCCTTATCGTAGGTGTCTTCCTTGATCCACAGGTAAGCAAGCGCACAGTGCAGTGCTGCGTCGGTATTGGGCAGGATGGGAATCCACTTGCCCTCATGGGCTGCACCCGTATAGTTGAGATCGGGAGAAATGAAGATGGATTTCAGGCCGACATCATGAAGCCAACGCACCAGTCGTCCAGGCTGCATGCCTCCCCAGCCCCACGGCGTGGTCTCAGGGTCAGCACCCCAGTACAGGACGGCGTCACCGTTCTCGGCAATATCTTGGAAGAGATTCTGCACATTCCCCTGCTTGCCGACCGGATCCATGCCCCAGATATGCTTGGCGCCCCATGTCCAACCTTCCCAGCTGTCAGGCTGGCGCGCCTGCAGCGTATAGCCGCCCATAAGATCAAGCAGCTTGCCGGGGCAGCCGTGGGCAGCATGAATGATCTTTGATTCTCCGTGACCATCAACCTGTGCCAGCACGGCGAGAGGACCGTATTCCTTATGGATTCGCTTTAGTTCGGACGCGATGATGTCAGTCGCCTCATCCCAAGAGATACGGCGATACTTGGAGATGCCACGAGTCTCAGGATGGCGATCACCATTTGGGTCCCAGTCCACACGGATCAGCGGATAGGGCACGCGGTTCTTTGAATAGACGCGCTTCTTGTAGGCATATTGAAGCGGCGTAGGCATCGTCTTGTCTTTGGGTTCCAGTACGGCACCGTTTACCTCAATGCGCCATGGGCGCATGTCGGCGATGTCATAGGCGTCATCGTAATGCATAGGACGGATGCGGAGGATCTTCCCGTCCTTGACGTCGACGGCTGCGGAGTTAGACCCGAGTCCGAAGCCGCACAGGCCGAGCGATTTGTAGACTGTCTTCACATCGTTTGACATTCCAACACCTCTCTTGTCGGTTGGTTTGTTGGTTTCCCGTGCCACGAATAGTGCTTGCAATCCTCCTTCTCTTCGAGTACATTCCCTTGCTGATCCCACATTCAATCCACTTCTTGCCAAGTCGAAGCTGATTTGACATTACCGTCTGTCACGGTTCTTGACAATCGCATGCGGTGACTGATTTTCGCCTAGAAAAGCTTCGGAACCGCTGCTGCAGATCTATGGCCTGAAGTACTAGATGACTTTGAAATGAAGCGTTTGAACTGGGAAAATGTGCTGGCTGCATGACTGGGGAGAGAAGCTGGCCATCATGGGGAGGAAGCTGGACATGAATGACGTTGCGACTACCGGGCGGAAGACGTCTCCATTGCAATTCAGCCCTACCCTCGGTCTTGCCGGATTCGGTGTTCTGCTTGGCTGGCATTTTCTCATCCTCTACTTCTCGTTTCCTCTAACCGGCGAGTTGATTCCCGCTGACTATGCATTCTTGCGACAGGTGGTGCTGAATGCATCATTGTGCGCATTCTTCGGCATATTCGGATTCCTTATGAAGAATCTCCCCAGCGTGATGGCATGCACTCCCACATCATCTCCTATTCCGCAACGGCGGTAGGCGTCTTAGGCAGCGTTCTGCTGCTGGCAAGCCCCAAACTGGGTATCACGTGGTCTGCAGTAGCTGTGGTTTTGATCGGCGCCTCTGAATCGGTGCTCATGCTGTTCTGGCTGCGTTTCTATACTGAAACAGCTGTGAACTATACCGGCAAGTCCCTTGGCGCGTCAGCTGTGCTGGCCTCACTCATCTGCTTCTTTGCCTATCATCTGACCATTGAAGTGTCGATGTTCGTCATGACGATGCTCCCTCTCGCCTCTGGCGCGTTGCTTGTCACTATGACCAAGGATGTGCCTCTCAGAAAGAACGACCCATCAGGCCTTGGTTCGGGCATCCCTGATTGGAAGCCCGCTCGCAAGCCCTACTGGAAGGCTACAGCCCAGCTCATGGCAATGGCACTCTTCTTCGGCGTCGTGCAAGGCTGCAATTCCCCCGGAAAAACCCTGCTCCCAGCAGCTGATCCGATCACGATCCTGGGAGCAGGTCTTGCAGGGATCGTGCTGTTCGTCATCTACGCGCGTTCTGAACATCTGCCTGAGATGGGCATGGTGGTGAGCACGTCTCTTATGATGTATGTCGCTGGCATGATGTTCTTGCCATTCCACATCCCCTATCTCCCCCAGATTGCAGCTTTTCTCATCATGACCGGCTTCATATTCTATTTCGTACTCAATCTCGTCTTTATCGTGGACCTCTGCCGCACTTTCGATCTGAACGGCACAGTGATTGCAGGTATCAACCAGACACTGGAATATGCCATGTTCACCATCGGTATCGTGGCTGGCGGGCTCCTCTGGGAACGTTTCGCTGACTCCTACAGCCTGCCCTTTGCCATCTCCCTGGTTGCCGTACTCGCGCTCTACGCCATCACACTATTCTTGACCACGGACCAGCCGCCATGGAAGGCCGCCTACTACAAACCAGCATGCCCTCCCATTCCCGCATTGGATGCGCAACGCAAGGATGAGTCAACGGAAGCTGATGATGCCATTGATGTGGTGACCGTACTGTGCAAACGTTACCTGTTGACACCACGAGAGGTGGAGGTGTTCGGACTGCTTGCAAAGGGGCGCAATGCTGAGTTCATCCAAAACGCTTTGGTCATCTCGAACCACACAGTGAAGACGCATATCTACAACATCTATCGCAAGATGGACATTCATTCACTCCAAGAACTGCTTGATCTTCTTGATGCAGAGGAAGTGACTGCAAAAACGCGATCGGACAAGAATCAACCCTCCAGTACGATGAATCAAGGCGTCAATGCGCCGTAGAAGAGCGCTTCTCAGGTCGCACACGGGATGCACGACCATCTCGTATCGCCTAGGATGAACTTGCCAAGTCATACGTTACGACTGCTGCTCCGCGCGAAGCCACCGCCACAGGCTCGTTTTGGAGCGTCCCGCATCCCACACTTCTTTAACATTTATCTCTTCAAGGGGGTCTCTATGACTGGTTCAACCAACACGCAGTTCCCCATGAGCAGGCGGTGGCTTATTTTCTGCTCCGTGTTCTTTCTCGGTATCTTGACTTCTTTTGGAATGTTCAAGGCGCCTACCATGTTCACAACTGAGTTCACCACCGAGCTTGGTTTCACCGAATCAAACATCGGCTGGGTCATGTCAATGTTCACGCTCATCGGTGCTGTGCTGGCATTCCCCGCTGGAGGCATTTTCGCGAAGCTCGGCGCAAAGAAGAGCCTTGTCATCACAGCGATCAGCCTCATCGTTGGTGCCGCAGGTGGCGCTCTTGCCACCAACGCAACGATGATGCTGGTCACACGCTTCATTGAAGGCATTGGCATGGGCCTGATCTCGGTCGTCGGTCCTGCAGCCGTCGCTTCGATCATCCCTGCTCGCAAACAGGGTCTTGCCATGGGTATTTGGAGCGTCTGGTTCCCTGCAGGCGTGGTGCTTGCCATGAACGTGACGCCCATGGTATATGCGCTCGGAGGCACGTGGCGTGCGAACTGGTGGCTTTCGGCCATCTTGGCTGCCGTTGCGCTGGTTTTCGTGTTGCTGGTGTACGTAACACCGCCACAGGAAGATGCGCCACAGCAGACCGCTGAGGCAGGCAACAAACCTATGAAGCTGAAGCCTGATTTCTTCAGCATCGTGATGATCGCCATCGCCTTCGGCTGCTGGAATGTCTTCAACGCCGGTGCCATTGGCGGATTCTACCCCTCCTATTTGGCTGACGTACATCACCTTGATACGCAGCTTTCAGGCACGGTATCCAGTATTACCAACATACTGGTCTTGGCACTCGGACCCATCTCGGGCATCATTGCAGACAAGTTCAACATCCACAAGGGCTTCATCGTCTTTGGCATGTTCGGTGCAGCAGCATTGCTTACCTTTGCGTTCGGTGACAACATGACACTTGTCTGGGTGTTCGTCGTTGCCATGAGCTTCTGCTCTGCATGCTGCTCAACGGGCGTGTTTTCCAGCGTGCCTCTCTATGCAAAGGATCCGTCGAAGGTCGGTCTCGGCATGGCCATCGTCGCGTTCCTCCAGAACCTGGGTGGGTGCATCGGTTCGGCTGCTTTCGGCAGCCTGGCCGTATCGCTTGGCTGGAATATGGCGTCGCTCACATTCTGCATTCCTGTCGCTATCGTCGGTGGTGTCTGTGCCGTGCTGATCAAGTCGCTCAAACCCAAGGAGGAGAAGGTCATCGAATCAGAATCATAAGATACGAAGAGCGGATCGGTTCCACCAACGAGAGGGAGCGTATGACGCGCTCCCTCTTCCTATTCTGATATCACCGGGGAGTGTCTTGAGATCCGAAGATCCTTGAGCGATATCCTCATCAGGTGCAATCCTCCCTCACATTTTCGTCAAGCTTGCCTCAGGCGCCCCTCTCCCACCCTGCCATGTACAATGGCATGCATATGATCCCCGAGATGAAAGAGAACCCATGGACAAGAAGCTGACCGTATGGCAAGCTGCATGCATTATCACAGGCTATGGTGTAGGCAGCGGTATCATGACGCTGCCGTATCTTGTTGATCGATCAGGTCTTGTTCCGTGCCTGCTCATCTTGGCCGTGTCGTTCTTCTTCAGCTATTGCATGCATATGATGCTCGCTGAGATCACGATCGGCAGCGGAAAGGGCTCGCAGATCATTTCCGTTTTCAGGACCTATCTCTTCAGAGGTCCCCGTGGCAATATCTTCGTAGGTGGCCTTTTCATCCTTACCGCGCTCGTGTTGATCACCAACCTTGCCGCTTATGTTGCCGGCGGCGCTGAGATCTTCGAAGCTGCCGGGTTCGATCCGCTTATCGCCAAGATTCTCTTCTATGCCATAGCCGCAGCGGTGGTGTTCTTTGGCTTGAAAGTGCTTGGCGTGAGCGAAGCTGTCTCCATCACCGTCATCATGGTCATCATCGGCGTGCTTGCGTGCGCATCGTTTCTCAACTGGCACAATCCGCTGCCATGGGGTATCGTTGGTGCCCCTAATGAGCTGCTCGCTTTCTTCGGCATGGCGATGTTCTCATTCGTTGCATTCTTCAGCGTACCTCAGGCGGTCGAAGGGTTGGATCGTGATCCGGTCAAGGTTCGCAAGGCGGTCCTGCTTGGCTTAGGGTTGAACCTCGTCTTCATCATCGTCATCACCTTCTGTGCGCTCGGGAGCTCTGCACGCATCACGGAATTGGGCATCATCGGCTGGTCGGAGGGCATCGGTCTTTGGGCGCAGATCCTTGGTTCAGCGTTCACCGTGCTTGCGATGCTCACGACCTACTGGTCGATATCCCTTGCGCTTTCCGACATCATCGAAGAGCAGACGAAATGGCATCGTCGGCTTTGCTGGCTCATCGCAACGCTTCCCTCGCTCATTCTCGTGCTTTACAACCTCGGCGGTTTTCTCGAGATCATGCGCACCGCAGGTGGCCTCATTGCTATTTTGATGGCCATCATGGTAGTCCCTGCGTTCCGCCGGTGTCGAAAGGCGAATGGGCGCATCCTGCTTCCCGATATTCTTGCCTCGACTCCGGTGCAGGCAGTCGTATTGATCGCTTTTCTGCTCATGGCCGTAGGCAGCGCCGTATCTATCTAGCATCATGAGAACGATATTCACAAACGGATGCTTCCATACCCTCGAACATGAGGGTGATATCCGTACTTCGCTCACGATTGAACATGGGCTCATCGTCGCGCTTGATGAAGCTCCGAGCGCGAAGGACAATGTGGTCGATGTAAACGGTGCGCACGTTTATCCCGCACTCATCGATGCACATCTTCATATGATGGAGACGATCGCGCTGGCAAGCATGGGAGAGCCGTTATGCAAATTCGTTGACGGTACCGTAGAACCTCATGATCTTCGCGGTGCAGAGGCGAAGATCCGCGCTATCGCAGAGCGGAATCACGCGAAAAGAGGGTCGCTTCTTATCCTCACGAACTACGTTTCAGCTGCCTTCGATGAAGGGCGACTTCCAAATAGATATGAGCTCGACTCATGGGCATCAGGGGCTGACGTTTGGGTTCTCAATATCGATGGGCATTCCGGATCTTGCTCCTCTTCGCTGCTTGAGAAGCTCGATCTGGAAGGTCTTGCTCCTGATGGTATATTCACTGGTTCCGCACATGATGCGAATCTCGGCAAATTCACCGAGTGTCTGGCTTCACGGATCACGCCCGAAACATTGATGCATGGAATCGCGCATTTCTGCAATGAATGCGCCTCATTCGGAATCGGGACGGTCTGCGCCCTTGAGGGAAACGATGATGTCGAGCGTGACCGAATGGGTGAACTCACTGCGTTCATCGCCCAGCGTCTTCCGGTAGATGTGCGGCTATTTCCCCAATACATGGATGAGACGAAGCTTGCTCGCATAAGGCCGAAAATGGCGGCCTCGCGCGTAGGTGGATGCATGAAGTGGGAGATGGACGGGTCGGTTGGTTCGCGTACAGCTGCGTTCTTCGAACCATACAATGACGGAACCAAGGCAAGCCCTTATTTCGAAACCGACGAACTTGAGCGAACTCTTCGACATTTTGCGAACGAGGGTTATCAGATGTCCGCTCATGCGATCGGTGATCGAGCGATCGACCAGCTTATTGATATCCTGGGCGATTTGCCGGGAAGGCATCGGATAGATCATTTCGAGTTCCCCTCTGCGCATGCAGTGGAGCGTGTTTGCGTGATGAAACCTTTCGTGACCGTGCAGCCTGGCTTCACCTGGATTGATGAGCGCTTTCTCCATGGATACGAGCGCTTCCTGACCGACCGGCAGATCGCAAGTCAAGTTCCGCTCTCTACGCTCATGGATGCAGGTGTTCCGCTGTGCGGATCGAGTGACTCTCCCGTCCAATCGGTTGACCCATTCTTGCAGATGAGAGGAATGCGAGAGTTTCCTATTACCGGACAGTCGCTGTCTGGATACGATGCTCTTTTGACCTATACGGTCAACGGAGCAGAGATGCTAGGAGAAAAGAAAGGGCGGCTGCGCGAAGGGTATGATGCGAGCTTCTTCCTCTGTGATGTTGATCTTGAAACTTGCGCACCATCAGCACTCGAAGGATTGCATGCGACGGATATGTGGCTTCACGGAAGACCATACAGGCATCTTTCGGACAACATGCGCGCATTGCTACGGCTTCTTATGGCCTCTCCTCATGCAATCTGAGCCAAGAGAATGCCACCGGGAAGATTTAATGATCGTTTTGGAGTGTCCCTTTTACTCACCTAGGAGTGCTACGAGCTGGGAAACACGTTGTTCGGACAGAGACGGTAATTCCTATGGATGAGGGTGGAGTCGTCCATGAACAGGTAATCCTGTGAGATCTCAAGGCCATCATCGAATGTGACATCCACATATATTTCATGCCCATCGATGGACACGCGATTCCATGCATGGGCGAAGTCCTCCCCCGATTGTTCCTTGAACCCTACGACGACTTGATTATCAAGGCCTGCAGCGTCGCAGAGTAATCCGTAGGCAAGCGCATACCCTTCGCAGGCAGCCTCACCTCCCAGCAGCGCATCAGCTGCATCATGCCCGTATATGCTTTTCTCCTGATTGCCTTCGTCGACTCGATCGACCAGCTCGCATAGCCGATCGTGCAGAAACGCTGCCTTCTGAGCATCCGTCATATCCGTCGTCAGGCCTTCCAGCACTAGATGGACCTTCTCCTCCAAGGTGATCCGCTTCTGAGAGGTAGTGATCGGATCGTCAAGGTAGGACAATTCGAGAGTCGTGACCGAATGGGAAGTGAGCGTATCGGTTCGCGTAAGCTTCGCGCGGGCACCATGATCAACATGGAAGAGCTCTGGGTGGTCATAGCGCATGCGTGTATGGATGTCGAACAGCTCATCGGCCTCCATGTCATTGAAGGTCACTGAATCCTTTTGCAACCAGAGCGCTTGATAGAGCTTCCGATAGGCTGCCTTTTCGTCCGGCGAGGAGTCTATGAAGAGCCGTTCCGCAGGTTTTCCTTTGAGCGGATCATCGTTTTGAGCGAATTCAATTTCATGGAAAGCACTTTCAGCGGCAATCTCCACTTGCTGCAAAATATTCCGCGCGAAGCAAAAGTATCCTATTGCAAGCGATGCTACGATGCAGCAGACACACGCAAGTGCGAAGAAGATGCGTTGCCTCATAGACAATCACCTCTTCATCAGTAGATGATCACTTCTTGAAGAAATGAGCTGCGATTCCAAGAGCCGCTCGAACAGCAACAGGAGTATATGGCTCGCCGTTCACTTCTTCATAGTGACGACGTCTTTCCTCTTTCCTGCGACGCTCTTCCTCCTCGCGACGTCGCTCCTCTTCTTTGCGACGACATTCTTCTTCATAGCTGCGTCGCGATTCTTCCCGCTTGCGCCATGATTCTTCCTCATACTTCATCCGTACACGAGCCTGATACTCGGGATCAGGTTGATAGTGAGCACATGAACTTCGATAGCTCGACTTTTGTTTTCTGAACTGGCAGTACATCTCATTTGGACCAAACGCACAATTCCCACATGATGCGCTCATATTTGTCTCCTCCTTGCGATCAAATATTCAACGTAGTTCTGCAAATCTGCTAAAACGAAATGACCACAGAAGCCCAAATTGCTCCTTCGGAGATAGATATGCATCTTCGAGAACCTAAAACCACTTCTTGCCCTCCAACTCATAGGTCTGTCTGAAATCTTCAGGGCTTTTAACCAGATACTTGATTCCCTCGACAAGCCCGATGGTACCTGTAACCAAAGGGCCCACAAATACGGCCGCACCAAACACTGTGATGAGGATGGTAATGACTCCTTCTTTTGCATGTCCCAGATAGAATTTCTGCGCACCGATACTGCCAAGAAATATGGCAAGAACGCCGGCCACTGTCTTACTCTTTCCCTTTCCAGCGGCTTGTGCATTCTCCTTTCTCTGGCTTTTCGCTTCCTTTCTAGCATCATTCCAGTCTTTTGCTGCTTGATACGCGTTATAGAAATCCTCAGCAGTGTAGTCTTCAGGGCTCTTATGACGCCAAGCGTCCGATTGCTGATAGGGAGAGTCAGAGGAGGAATATGCATAATCAGAGGTTCCTGAACCCTGGTCATAGGGTGAGGCTTGTGGCTGATAGGTCTCCTGCGGTGTTGCCGTCGCCCCCTGCCCACCATAGGCCTGTACCGGACTTTCATGGGCAGCATCGTTGTTCATCATGGCAAGCACGGATTCCATCATCGCGAAATCAGTACCTGTATCCAACTCCTTAGAATCCGCAAAGCCATACAGAAGCATCAACGCCTCATAGGCATCACCGTAAAGCGCATTGAACTGCATCGTTGCTTCCATGAAGAGCTTCGGGTTAATAGCGCCGTTAGAGGATCGCGCTTCAAGTTTTTTGAGAATGTCTTCTTTCGCACTCAAATCCAGATAGCTGTCGTACTGCGCACGATTCATGTCGCTTGCAAAGACATCGCTGGCAAGGTGCTTGATGTTTTCGATCTCCGCACCGCTCTCGAACTCGCCCTTCATGTTTTGTAGCTGTATTTGCAGAGTGGCATACGGGAGAGCTCTCGCAGAAACCTCATCACCATTTCCGATAAGAGCGTAGAGATTCGCCATCCCTAGCTTGCTCAGAGATTTGTTGACCTGAGAATACTCCTTGTCCAAAGAGGTGAACGCTTCTTGGAGTGCATCGTATTTATCTTTTGCTTCTGTTGTTGAGTATCCACCCACTTCATCTTCACCTGCGACATGAGAACCAGCCGCTTCAATACCCATCACGATGATCTTGTCGATACGAGCCTCCGTCGCGTCCTTGTCCTCACCGTCCAGAAGCTTATAGACGGGAAGAGAATAATCCGACTTCACCTTGTTGATGACAGCCTTCTTTATATTCGCTATTTGATCTTGGGGAACACTGCTTCCGAAGACAGATGCCTCATCGGAGATGATAGAGAAGACTATCTGTTGTGCCTCGGTAGATTGCGATGCCGGATCCATGAGAACGGAAACCGCCTCATCGTATGAGGCCGAAAGTGCATCATTGAGTTCCTTATAGGCCGTCTTTCCCTTCGTGAACTGCCTCGATGCTTTGCTGGCCAGACTTTGTACTGCATTTTCAGCCTCGTCCTTAGACATCGGCTCCGGTTCGATGAAGTCAACATTGAAAGCCAAGATCCAGTTCATCTAGCGTTTCCTTCTCGTCTCTATCGTCTCTAGTCAGATCGCATACACGGACAAAAGCTAATCTATACTCGCCGCAAGGGCGTTCTTCTTCACTTCGGCGATGCTGTCAGCATCCAGTCCGGTAGTCACCTTCACATCAAAATCGCAAGTGGCCCCTGTTTGTGCATCAACAGCACTGATAGAGAGCAACCCTTCTTCGTTCAAAGCGAATATCACCCGTATCGCATAGCCTTGGGGTTTCGGGCCGCCCAAATCGAATGTCTGCGTCTTGATAGGTTCAGCATCTGACTGATAGGTATCCTCAGTGGTGTCACTCTCGTAGATCGCAAGTTCCACATTGGTCTGGCCGTCTGCAAAGGTCGTGAAGGTGTCCTCGGCGGTGTAGGCATGGGTGTCTGTGGGAATGGGCTGGTTCTTTTTGATCAGGTTCACGATGCCCTGCACTGTCTTCAAACCATAGCTTTTTGAAGTGGCATAAGCGATGGTATTCTGCGAGCCAGCAAGTTGAAGCTTCCTAACGATGTTGTCTTCTGCGATCTCCTTCTTCTCGTCGCCAAGAGCGCCCGCGCCATCATTGATCACCATGGAGGCCGCATCCAATGCGCACAATGCCGCACCACGTGCAACAGCCTCATCGGGATCGGCCATCTCGATAGGAATGTCAGGATATATCCTATGAAGAGCATTCTCGACCTGAGGCATGCGGGTTGATCCCCCTACGAGCAGGATCTTGTCGATCTTGGCACCAACATTCGCAGCTTCGTTTATGCATTTCTGCGTCGTATCAATCGTTCGTTGGAGAAGGTGTTCAGTGATCCGCTCGAACTCATCGCGCGTCAACTCGCATTTGAAAGGAGTCTCGGTCATGCGAAGCCTCACGTTGTAGGAGCTCTTCTGACTCAACGCTTGCTTAGCCGCTTCAGCCTGCGACTGAAACTCCTCTTCCGCCTCGTCTTCGAACTCATCATCGAACCCGGTCTCCTCGCGATACTTCTCCTGAAGGTAGTCGACGATAGCCGCATCCCAGTCCTTGCCTCCGAGCGTATCGTCGCCGTCAGTCCACTTCACGGCCAGTGTGTTGCCATTGTCGGATGTCTTGATCTCAATGACGTTCACGTCGAAGGTTCCACCACCAAGATCATAGACAAGGACGACAGAGTCTTCTTTCGCTTTGGTCGTCCCGTAATAGACCGCAGCAGCAACTGGCTCTTGAATTATCTGAAGGACATTGAGTCCAGCAATCTCACCTGCAGCCCTTGTTGCGTTGCGCTCAGAATCGCCGAAATAGGCCGGCACTGTTATGACAACGTCCTTCACATCAAGGCGAGTATCGATGGAAGCATCCTGAGCTAGTTTGCGCAGTATGTAGCTCGACACTTCTTCTGGTGACTTCTTCTCACCATTGATGAACGTAGCCTGATCACTGCGCCCCATGAGACGCTTGACGAAGGTGACGACTTTCTCGGGATTGAACAAAGCATCCGATTTGGCATCCTCGCCAACGATCACATTGCCCCCATCTTCGAACTCCACAGCAGACGGCGTGGTGGTCTTTCCAGTGTCTCTGTTCTTCGCCACCTGCACATTGCCGTTCTCATCCACATAGGCAATACATGAATACGTTGTCCCAAGATCAATTCCGAATACTGATGATGCCACGATGGTTCCTTCCTAGTATCAGGGTCACTTTGCATGAACGACAATGCGAATATGAATTAGATGCCTTACTCTCAAGACGATTGCCCATTTGAGTACACATTCACGACAGTACGCGCCTTTTCGAGCACGGTATTCTTGAAGATGTAAGCATCGCTTGATGCAGAATTCACTGTTTTGTTCTTTTCTGGATCTGCAACATCAACCTGACTCGTTATCTTCATGCAATTCGACTCAAAGGGACATCCGTCTTCGAAGACACGAACTTCAACGCCATTGTCCTCAATAACCTCGGTAAGGTCATCGAATGCAAATTCGAACTCATCAAGGGACACGGAATCGGCATTCTCTGCTTCCGCCTTTGAGATCGCTCTCTTCATATACGAATGCATTCTTGCAAGCGGCTTCAAAACAGGCATCAATATGCTCGCGTGAAGATCGGCCTTGTATCCTTGTATCTCTTCGCTTTGTTTCTTGAGCGTCTCCAGTTCATATTCACTGCGATCGATCTTTGCGGCGAACATGCTTTCGAGATTGTTGAGCGATTCAAGGATCTGATCGAGAGCCATACCCATGGGACGGCCGACAGCGCTTTCACTTACAGCGTCATCAACAGATGAGTCAGAAAGGTTCGGATCATCGGAAGAAAAATCGAAACCCTCTGTCGGCAACTCAACCTCGGTCCCGTTTCCTTGGTCTGATTCGATCGGTGGAACCGAAGTTCCTTGGGTGCGGTCTTCCTTGAAAGAAAAATCTCCGAAAGAATTCTCATCACCCATAGATGGAGAACTCACTTCCGGAGAAAATGAAGCAGCTTCAGGCATGTTATTTCAACCATTCTCCCCAGTTCAAGCATATAGGCGTTGGAAGAATACCCCCCCCCGCACCTATTTGTCAAGCTGGCTATTCCGTTTTGAGAATTGAATGGGCTGCAGTGCGATAAAGCACATCCTTCTGATTGGAGGCAATGTGGCCCTCCGGTGAACCGCCCTTGATTGGAGAATCAAACGCCTGCACCTTCAAGCGTTGCGCATTGGATTGCAATCAAGCCTTGCGTTTGTCCTATATTGCGCTTGAACGTACAGATAACCTGGTTGCCTTAGCAGCATATAATGGCGTTCTGATGGCCTTTATGAAGGAGATACAGTGTCACGCATCGTAGCGACCGATACCGATTTCGAAACTACTGACTTCGAAAGGAAGCTTGTAACGGCTGCGGGCATCAAATTCGCGTCATGTGAAGACGCAGGTAGCCGCACGCCAGATGCCATAATCGAGCGACTCAAGGATGCAGATGGCGCTATCACCTCATACGGTCAGTTCGCGGCGAAGGTGTTCGAAGCTCTTCCAAATCTCAAAGTCGTAAGCAAAACAGGCACCGGTGTTGACAATATAGATATTGCAGCCGCGACAAAAAACGGAACGGCTGTGTGCAATGTTCCTGATTATGGTACAGAAGTGGTTTCCGACCACACGATTGCTCTTACTCTTGACTGCCTTCGGCGCACCAATGAGATAGACGCAGACATGCGGCGTGGTATCTGGGATTTCAAGCTGCATCGTCCGCTTGGACAAGTGAAAGGGCGCACGTTCGGGATCATTGGGCTTGGAAACATTGGGAGCGCGGTCGCACGAAAGGCGCGTGGCCTGGGTTTCAATGTGATTGCTTGGGATCGCAAAGGGACGCCCGGAAAGAAGGATGCAAATGGAGTTCCGTTTGCATCCTTTGAAGAGGTGTTCGAAATGTCCGATGTGGTAAGTTTTCATGTTGCGCTCACTCCCGCGACAAGGTTGCTGCTGAATTCCGAAAACATAGGACTGCTCAAGCAGGATGCCATCGTGATCAATACCTCACGCGGTGCCGTGATCGATCTTGATGCAGTAGCAACGGCCCTTCATGATAAGAAGCTTTGGGGCGCAGGCATTGACGTTTTCGAACGCGAACCAATACCGATGGATGCGCCCATCATGAGTGCACCGCATACGGTTCTCACATCTCATGCAGCCTATTGGTCTGAAGAGTCAGCCGTCGAGTTGCGTACGCGCTGCACGAACAACGCCATCGCCGTGGTGTTGGGTCACAAACCAGATGCCTGCGTCAATCCAGAAGCGCTCGCTTAGACAGCGCTGCTCACACTCATACACGTCCTTCTTGGACCGAATCTCACAACCAAACATCACATCACATTGGAAACAATAGCCAATGCCAAGATGCATGCACTCACCAGCAACGCCACCACATCGCGAACAGAGAACGGATACTCCTTGAAGCCGCTTTCGCGCGTTCGCATATTGAATCCCCGTACTTCAGCCGCAATGGCTGCCGAGTTGGTTTTTCGGACGGATGACACCAGAAGCGGCACGCATAAAGGAACCATCAATCGCACTTTCTTGGCGAAGCTCCCGTCGAACTCCACTCCTCGTGCCATCTGCGACTCCATTATGCCGGACATATCGTTCATGAAAACGGGAATGAAATGCACAGCGGATGTGAACGTGAACGCGTATTTGTAAGGAACATGCAATATCTTCACCATCGAATTCGCCAGATCATTCAACTTGGTGATGTACATGACCAAAAACAGCGGCACTGCACAGGCCACAAGACGGATGATGATCAGCAGCGCCGCCATCAGGCTTCCCGTTCCGATGTATCCCCACGGAAGCGTCACCAACTCTACTCCCGAAGGGGTGGTGCAAAGCGCTATCAGAGCAAGCACGATAGAGAAGATTGCCACAGCCTTCGCCAAGCCGACCGCCTGACGTGTCATGTGACAACTTGCTGCCAAGGCGAAATCCATTACCAGAATGACCACCAATAGAAGAAGATTGCTCGTGCAAAAGCATGCCACGGAGATCAGCAGGGCGCAGATGAGCTTGGCAACTGGATTCATTCGATGAAGGAAGCTGTCTCCAGGCACGTATTCCAAAAATCCCTTCATCATGCACCAAGCCCTTCATCCGATCCTGAAGCAGGAAACGCTCCGACACCCGAATGCTCCGAAATGAACCCGTAGATGGCCGAGCTCATCTGATCCAGCGTATCAGCATGCGCAATGGAGGAGGATGCAATCAGCGCCTCTCTTGATCCGTCGGCAGCTTCAAGATTCCCAAGCTGCAGGGAGATATCGACTATCTGCGGAGGGAGGAGATGTGCCCTCTCAAGGATGTCACGATCACGAAAGACCTCGAAGGTGGGTCCATCGCCAACTACCTTGCCCTGCGTCATGGCTATCACCCGCTTGGCATAATCAGCCGTGACCTCCATGTCGTGACACACCATGATCACGGTCTTGCCCCGCACATTCAACCCGGCGATGAGCTCCATCACCTTGGAGCACTCCCTGAAATCCAGCCCCGTCGTCGGCTCATCAAGCACCACGATGGGGGTTTCCAAGGCGATGATGGAAGCCAATGCGAGCAGCTGTCTTGATCCGCGATTCAAAAGGAATGGCTCGGCATCCCCGTCAAAGCCGAAACGCTCAATCAGGGCATCCACACGTGCACCAGCTTCAGCATCTTCCCTACCCTGCGCCTTGAACCCGAACATAAGCTCTTCGCGAACAGTGTTGCAGCAGATCTGCCTGTCAGGATTCTGAAACAGGAACCCCACCTTTTCCGCCAGCTCACTTGTCTTCAGATCGCGGGTAGATACCCCATCGATCAGCACTTCTCCTGCTGTCGGCTTCAGCAGCCCATTCATGAGCCTCATCGTAGTGGATTTCCCTGCGCCATTCGTACCGACGAACGCCACGAACTCACCATCATTGATGGTAAAGCTCACATTCTCTAATACAGCCAGCTCACCATCATACGATGCGCTGACATCCTTGAACTCTATCATGCCAATACCTCCTTACAGATTGCAACGGCTTCATCCACGCCACGCGCGGTCGGGCCGACATGCAATCCTCGACCGATTAGACGATTCACCAATGTTGTAGAACGTGAGCAGTTAACACCGATCGCAAGCAGCTCAGTGGAATGAGCAAGTACCTCGGCTGGAGTTCCGATAAAGCGAATGCGACCGCCTTCCATTATCAGAAGCATGTCAGCATGGCTGGAAAGCAACGCTATCTTCTGCTCAACCACTATCACCGTGGTTCCATGTGCGTTCGCATATCTTTTGAGCAGGTCGAACACAGCCAGAGAGGATACGGGGTCAAGCTCGGCAGTCGGCTCATCAAGCACGAGCACTTCTGGCTTCAGCGCGATCACAGACGCAATCGCCACTTTCTGCTTTTGTCCTCCTGAGAGGCTGTCAATCGTACGATGGCGAAGGTCTGATATGCCCATTTCATCAAGCGCTTCGACAAGCCGAGGCTCCATCTGGTCTTTGGGAACCCCGAAATTCTCCATACCATAGAGCACTTCGTCCTCGACCACCGAAGCCACCATCTGCGAGTCTATGTCCTGACAGACGCTCCCAACCTTCTGCGAGATATCCGTCAAACTGGCAGTTGAAGTTTCAAGTCCACATACCACGACACGACCTTGGATGTCGCCTGGATAGCAATGCGGAATGATGCCGTTGAATGCATAGGTCAGCGTGGACTTTCCAGAACCAGCAGCACCGGTAATGCCCACAAAGGTACCCTTCGGTATCCTGAGATCTATGTTCTGGACGGCAGCCTCTTCACCCTCTTGATAGCGAAAGCCGAAGTCATCCAGCACGATCGCAGCCGATTCATCCACAAGACCATTGGCATTCGCATATTCCAGAGCTGATGGGGTTGTTGTACCCATTGTGTTCGCCTGGACTGCCACTTGATCAGATTGCTCGGGATCCCTTTGGTTTCTCTCTTGCTTTTTGAGCACTTTGCGCAGGGGAACCGTAAGGATGGCGACCAGCACGCAGTTCAAAGCAGCAGTACCGAAGACCATGATGGCATAGGTGGCAAGCGTGACAGGGAGGCTCAGACCGTTCAGCACCACGCCCACGATGATCGCGAACGTATAGCCAGAAACCACCGTGGATACAAAGGTGCTCACCAAGGGGTTGAGATCAACCTTACGACCGATACGCATAGGTATATGGATCAGCATCCCACAAACCAGCGCACCCAGTGTTTCAGACGCGATGTTTACCCAAGGCGTTGCATTGAGCATAGGTATCTGGCACATAAGACCTGCAAGAAGCCCGATGATGATGGCTTGGCCGATATTCGGACGCACGAGAATGATCGCCAAGCAGTACATTGCAATGATGAAATTCGGCTTCATGCCTGCAAAGCTCAAAAAACTCGCAACGGTCAGCTTCAATACCGCTCCTGCAGCCAAGAGAACAGCGATGATGATCAGATCTTGGACTGAAAGATCATGCTTTCCTTTCTTTCGTGTAACCTCTTTTCTCGCAGAGACGCCGCTTTCGTTGCCGATGCTGTCGTTTTCGTTCATGACACTTCCTTTCGTATCGACACGATTTCCTTGAGCCTTGCCTTGAGCATCCTCCGCGCAATCCTCTCGAAATCAGACGCACGTTAGAAGCTCTTGACATGCTCCCCCTCTTCAACTGAATACCTTGTGCCGATACTCAGGTTTGCTGACAAGATCTTTGCAATAAAAAAGACCTGTCCCTTGCATAAAGGACAGGTCTTCGAAAGATCTGCGGTGCCACCTTTACTTGATTCGCTTTCGCGAACCCCCTTGTGAACATGCCATCACATGCTCTGCCTCTAACGCGGGCTCACGGTCCAGATACTCAGCTGTGCTTCGCTTGCAACTTGCGATGCTGCATGCAACGCACAACCTTTCCCCTTTCCCTCGGCGACCCATTTACCAACCGGCATTCTGCGGGAATCTCAGCTGCGCCCGCTCTCTGTAAGCGCCTTTGATGGTTTTACCTTCGCCTCATCGGTTTAAGGTATTCAGTTAGTGGCATAGCTTATCACTCTTTTCAGACATCGAGATAAGAACTTCAAATCAGTCTTCAGGGAATTTCTGGCAAGCCCTCTTGCCAACAGCCCACAGAATCAAATCCCGTGTTTGTGCTTCTCCCCCACCACCCGCTTCGACATTGCCTGAGTATACTGGGGTCAGACAATTGGAAGCGTCTCTCCAGAGGAAGGACATACCATGGCGCCGGAGAGCAAGATCACGAACGAACCACGGATCAAGAACCCTTTCATAAAGGCAATTCGCGAACTTTTGGAACATCGCGCGCTTTGGCTCTATCTGCTCACCGATGAAGCTGCAAAGGCAGGGGCAGACCCTACCCTTTTCGCACCAGCCGCTGTGAAACGATGCGGCTTGTATCAAGGTGCTGGACTCGTATCGAAAGGCGGTGGGACGAAAAGCCTCAAAAGCTTGAAGAAAGGACTGTTCGGCAAGCCCGCCCAGATGGTCTTCGAGATGGACGTGAAGGACGTTCAAGACGACCGCTTCGAACTGGAGTTCCACTATTGCCCCCTTGTCAAGGCATGGCAGAAGCAGGGTTGTACCGACAAGGAGATATCGGACCTCTGCGATTGGGCCATGTGCGGCGATCGCGGAATTGGAGAAGCGTATGGATGCGAACTTGATCTACCGAAAACCATCGCCCGGGGTGATGACGTCTGCCACCTCATCTATCATCGGTAAACCGCTCTGACGATGCTTCCCTAGTGGATTTCGCAGACTTAAATCCCTTGAACGAGGCAGACGCATCCGTGCAAGTCGCTTGCGCCCTATTCCTGCTCGATGGTGGGAGTGGCGGATAGTTGCCCGAACGGGGCCATGTCATATCACCTCGTTACAGGATGTCCAGCGAGTGCCGAGCATTCCCAGTACCGTTTTGAACTCACTCATTTCGCGATCTCTGGTCCTAGCATGAGGGAGTAAATCAGAAAACTAGAAAACCTACTGCTTGACTAGCCGAAACTCTCTGCCCATATTATAGTTGAGTTCAACCGCCTATTGCATAGGACGTATTTTTACACCCAGGAATAACGCAGGAGCAAAATCAGAGTATGGGTGTAAAAGTCTGAACTGATCAAACGTGAAACTATGAGTTCAAAGTGAGTTCACGATGAGTTAGGCCCTCTGCCTTGCGGTCTAGCGCTCTATCGCGAGAAGGCTGTCGCGGATGTCCTTTTGAACGAGGGGGCGCATGCTATCCGGGTAGCGGGCGACATTGGCGTCCCTCAGCGCGGAGACGATTTTGGGCGCAAGGGCGGGTTTGGCCTCGGCGAGCAGGGGGAGCAGCTTTATGCATTGCCTCGCGCAGATGGGCTTCTCGTCGGTCACATGCTCCAGGTACTCGTCGATTGCCCTGTCGATTTTGCCGTCAACATCCCATTTCGCATTGTGGGCTATAAGCACGAGCCCGCGCGTGCGGATGTAGGAGTTGCTGCTGCCCGTCATTGCGATGAACTCGTCCATGTGCGGGTAGAGGCAGCTGTTCTCGGCGCTCATTTCCTCCAGCGCCTTCAGCGCCCGATATGCCTGCGAGTTGTCTTGAGACGTCAGAAGCCCAAGCAGCTCTTCGACTTCTTCGTTCATTGTGTCCCCTAGCAGCTTCACGACAAGCGGATAGCAAGTCGGGCGCCCATCGAAAGGGGCACCCGGTAGGTCGATTGAGAGTAAACGCTCGCTCTATTCCCACTCAATCGTAGTTTTGCCCGCTAGATGTACAAAATGTGCCAAATCATGCCATGTCGTCCAACTCGTATCATTGCGTTCACCTGGTTA
>CAYWWK010000016.1:0-42841 GCA_964462135.1 uncultured Eggerthellaceae bacterium
ATGCACGCGTTGTGAAGGACCCGGTGATATCCACGTCATTCACTGAGGAGCCCTGTGCGAGGTTCTGTGCGGAATAGCCGACCTCGGTGGCCGTTCCACCCGAGAAGGACCCGGTGATGTTGAGTACGGCGAGCTTCTTGGCATCCTTCAGGCCTTCGGAGATATCGCCTGCGGCGCCTGTGAAGGAGTTCTTGAACGTGACATTCTGCACTTCAGAGCCGGACAGGACAGACCCAGCCTGCACGCTTCCGCCCGTTACAGACCCATCGAAGGTCACGCTGGTAACGCCGGTGGTGCTTGCGAATGCACTGCGCAGGGACTGCTCTGACCCGGTGAAGGAGTTGGTAACCTGCACTGTCTTGATGGCAGCACCCATAGCCATCATGGCCGCACTGGCGCGATTACCCGTGAAGGAGCCTGTAAGCGTGAGAGTACCCACGTTTCCACCCTTGAGCATCTCGCTTGCCTGCAGGTTTGCCCCCTTCAGAGAGCTATTTATCGTAAGCGAACCGATGTTCGCATTCGCAAACATCTGGTTAGCTGAGCCACCTGTGGCGTTCGCACCCACGGTCATGATTTCGATAGAGCTGTCTTCGGCACCAGAACCGGAACCGGCCAGCATCTCGCGCATGTCAACATCGGCAGCGCCCAAACCGCGGATATATGCACTGTTCAGGCTGGTAAGGCCAGAGAATGCATTGACAGCATCGGTTACGCCAATCAGCAGCGGTTCGGCATCAGCCGTACCCAGCGTAATGGTCTTTATGCCCGTTGCGCCTGTGGCGAAACCGGTCATCGAACGTACGTTCCCCATGTTATGTGCACCATCAGCCTTGGCGCGCTGGAATGCAAGACCAACTGCCGGAATGGTGTTATCGCCACCAGAGGCAGCCTGCTGATCAGTGATGCCCGTGAGGGATGTAGCGCCCGCAACCATGCGGTTCATAGAGGTAACAAGGCTGAGATCAACGTTCGTAAGGTCGATATTGGTGGCATTGATGGCACCTTCGAACATAGATTCGATTTGGGTGTCAGCATACACACCGGGATACACTTTGACCTGTGAGTAGTCAGCGTTGATCTTGACGCCAGAAGCATCACCGATGGATGACCACGGCGCAGGATTCGCTTCGTTAAACGAACGCATGTGCCCTAACGTGTTGAAGCGATTGTCGCCCGGGTAGATGATCAGCGTTCCAAGCTGTTCGCCTTCCTTCTTGCGAACGGCCCATGCCACGCCAACACCGTCGGTATCTTCGGCACTGGTGACACCAACGAAACCACCGGTCATGATGGAGCCGAATTCTTCACCTGTACGACCAACAAGGTCATCCATAGAGGACATGTCCATGTTGGGGCCGTAACGACGCGGAGTCCAAGACTTCGCCATATTCTTGAATGCAGACAGGTTGCGTACCGCGATGCCGCCCTTGATTTCGCCATCTTGCTCAAGGCCGCCGTTGTAGCGGTAGATGGTGCCGCGCGCGTACATGTCGGGACGGAAGGCCAAGTCGGCCGCTGCCGATGGACCACCGAAGACAGAAACGCGGACCGTCGAGGACATCACATAGGACGGTTCTGTGGTGGAGGAGTTGCGGCTTTCGAAGAAGCCTGGCAAAACACGCGTGAAGCCGTTACCGATGAGAATAGCGAAATCGGACCCTTCCTTTGCTTCAGCAACAGCACCTGTCTTGGTGATGAAGTTGTAGTTGGAACGGTCAGCACTTGTCATGTTGTCCGGAGGGACCGTATCGGGATTGTTGCCAATGGCCAAACCGGTCAGCGGCTGGGCCGTGGTGGGTGCGAAGAGACCATGCATACCGGACAAACGTTCGCCATAGCCGTCATAGGTACCGTCAACGCCCCACGTGCCAATGCCCGTCAGATCCAAATTGTACAGATTGGGGCAGCCAGCGAAGGCATACCGCAGGTCAGAAACCGTTGGGGTGTTCTGCAGATCATCGCCTTCGAGCTGCGTCTTGGAAACGTTGTCTACCCACGGATCATAGTTCTCATCCGGGCGACCGGAGGAATCCTTCGGCAAACCAAGGTCTACCGTAAGGAGGTTGCGGCAGTCGCGCGCAAAGCCGTACATGGACGGCTGATGCATGTTGTAGGTAGGACGGTTGTTCTCATCCAGGCGCGAGAGCCTGTTGCCCAAGATGGATGGCAGGTTGATCCATTGAACACTGGAACCAGAGGCAAAGTATGCAAAGCTGGTGATGCCCGTGGTGTCCCAGCCAGCAGGCAGTGCAATGTAGTTGCCTGTGCCACCTGGCGCGTCTTGGCTGATACCACCAGTAGTAACGCCGCGCGTTCCCATGAACATGGACGCAGCGGATGCTTCGCGCAGTGTTGGCATACCACGAAGGTCTATCTGCCGTGCACCGACGCCTGCGCAGAGAGATTCGGCGCCAATGAGATATGGATTCGTGGTAGCAGTACCTGCGGATTCCCACTTGATGGCGGCGTTGCCTTCAACCCACACTTCACCTGAATCGTCAGTCTTCACGCCACCGGTAAGCGAACCTTCGAAGAGACTGGTGGCATCCATCTGTTCGCCACCCACGCGCGTGAGGGTGATGTTGCGCGTGGTGGACGAATTGCCTTCAGCCGTACCTATGTACGATGCCGCACGCATGAGGGTTGCTCTGCTGCCCATGCCAACCTGATCGAGCGTAAGCGTGTTGAGCTTAGGAGAGCTGTAGAACAGGCGAGTGAGGTTGGCATCGTTGCCGTTGCCCATATTGGTGACGGTGGCCTGAGGGTTCACATTCAATTGTTCGAACATGGACGTCAGATTGGCCCTTTCGCCATTGAAGGAGCCCGTGACGGCAATGTTGACGAGTCTGGCGTTGCCTATGTTGGCATCAGGTACGGCTGCACCGATATTGCTGAACGCATTCTGCATGGTGATGTTGGCCGTATCGTTCGCCATGTTCGTGATCTCAACCCTGCCAAGGTTGCGGTTGTCCGCCGCGAACGAGGTGAAGTTGGCGCCATCGCCCAGCTGGAGAGCATACGCACTGCTTGCCTTCAGCACTACGCTTTGGAGCGCTGATTCGCGGCCGCATGCGAACGCGCGCTGCGCGTTGGTGATGTTGCCCATGTACCAGCGCTTGGCTTGCACCTCATAATCGGTCAGGCGTACATTGAAGCCCACCGCAGGGGTTGTTGCTGTAGCTGCTTTATCCGTTGCAGCATCACCCGTCACAGAATTATATGAGGTGGGAAGGGCCCTGTTCCCCGTGGAGGTCGGGTTGGATGGGACGTTCCCGTCCGTGGTGAAGTTCACCATGGCCAGGCTGGCATCGCCTTCGCAGAGGTTGGCAATGTTGGTGGTGTACTTCGTGACCGTGAGATTGGAGAGGTCGAGCGTGGTGACATTGGGCATGCCACGGAATGCCGCCTGGAGGCTTTCTCCTGCATAGACACCAGGGGACACGAGAACACGGCCGATGGTATCAGCCAAGGACAGACGATCCTCGGCACCCGGCTGACCTTCTTCAACCGCCGTAGGCTTGCCCTGGCCCGCACTGCGGCCTGACCACGGGGTGCGATCCTCATCCGTAAAGGACTTCATCTGCACCTTCATGTCTCCATTGTCACTGGGTGACCAGCCTGCAGGCAGGAGACCTTGTTCCTTCGCGGCTGAGACATTGGGGTAGATGAGCAACGTTGCCTTACCCGCATTCTTCGCAAGATATGCATCATCACCGGAAACCGTGCTGCGGACAACCCACACAACGGACGTGCCACCCAATGCACGTGAGGCTTCGAAATCTGCCGTGAAGTTCGGGTCGCCGTTCATGGCAAGGCTCGGGTTCTCCTCGCCTACATATCCGCCAGCGATGATGGTGCCGAACGCATCCTCATAGAGCGTACCGAAGGTAGAACCCATGTTCGCGTAGCCGATGTTGTATTCCTGGCCAGACCAGACGCTCATGCGGCCAAGCGCTCCCTTGTCTGACGGCTTGATTTCACCGCGGTAGCGATAGGTATGGTCGCCCAAGCGAGCATTCGGGCATTGCATGAGGTTGGTGATGGCAGCCGGACCACCGTACACGGCCACACCAATATTGGAAGCCATGACGTAGTTCGGGTTGGACGTGGTGGTGTCGCGGTTCCAGAAGAAGCCGTTGAGCACCTTCTGGAAGCCCGGGCCAATGGTGATGGACGGAATGGGATCAACACCGGTGACGTCTTCGCCATAGTCATTCACCAGAAGGCTTGCGCCCTGGAACATGTTGTACTGCATGGCGTTGGTAGCGCCGTAACTGGAGTTGTTTCCCTGCATGCCCGACGTACCAAGACCCATCAGGTTGAGTTGGCAGAGCTTTGCGCAATCTTGGAACATGAAGCGCATGTCAGTAGAAGAACCGATGGTGGAGGAATCGGACGTATCGAACGTGAGGTTGGCAAGTTCGGTACAACCCTTGAACATGGAGTTCATGGACGCACCGGTACCCATGCTTCCAGCCTCCACCTTGGAGGTGTTGAAGTCCATCACGTTGAAATCAGTGAGACTGGTGCAGCCTTCGAACATGGAGTTCATGTTCGCAACCGCAGACATGTCAATGCTGGTCGAGGCGTTTGAGCTGAAGAACGCAACGGTGTTGTCAGTCGCAGAGCCACTGGCCTTGCTGACCACCTGCTGGATGGACGTGCAGTTGAGGAACGCTTCGGACATGTTGGCTGGGTACTTGCGCACAAAGCCAACGAGATCGACGGTCTTCAGGTTGGTGCAGTCCGCGAACATGCGCGCAGCGCTGGTCGGTTGGATGTCACGCTGAGCTTCGGGCACGGTCCACGTGATGCGGTTTCCGCCGTTCGCGTTCTGGAAGCTGCCCTCGAACATGCTGGTGAGATCAGGTGCGTTCGTGATGGAGTTCCTGAAGTTGATGGAGATATAGCTGTCAGCCGGGAATATATCGCCCTGGTCTCCCACGGCACCGAACGAGTTCTTGAATGCATTCGTCAAGTTGGCATTTTGACCGGTGACAGAATCCTGGAACCTCACGTTCATAAGACGGCTGGTGCCCTCAAACGCAGACGTCAGATTGGCGTTTTCGCCCAGCAGTGCCTTGTTGAGGCGGACCGAGGACAGGTGATCGGCACCAAGCGCGAAGCTGGTCAGGTTGGGCGCAGCGCCATTCCCAAAGCTTTCAAGGGTAAGCGAGGGTTCTGTCCCGTCTGCCGGCTTGGTGGTGAACGAACCTTCGAACATGGAGGTGGCGTCCAAGCTGGTGGCCGTATTGGATGAGAAATTCTTCAGCGAAACCGTTTCGAGCGCCGTGCAGCCCGCGAACATTTCCGTAGCGTTGGCGTTGGCGCCCAGTTCGGCATCGAATTCGCCATAGTTCATCCAGCTGTCAAGGTTGATCTCTTTGAGAGCTGTACAGCCTTCGAACATCTGGTAGGCGGAGATGACACCATGGATGCCATGGTTGCTGTAGCCAGCACCGTCTGGCGTGCGATGGATGAACGTGACACCGCCGGGATTGATGTCATTGCCCGTAGAAATGGACACATCGTTGCGGAAGCCTTCGATGCTGGTGCAGTCCGCGAACATGCGGTCCATGTTGTGGAAGTTGACCTGATAGTACTTAGGATCAGCCTCGGTGCCGTAGTTGGCGTTGAAGTCATCCTGGTAGTACATATCATGAGCCGATGCATGCGCATAGGTGTCGATGATCATGTTGGAGAAGTCAACATCGGTGAGGTTGGTGCAGCCTTCGAACATGGACTCCATGTATTTGTTGGCGGCAACATGATCGTAGATCTTGGCCTTGGAGAAGCGGTCAGCGTAGCCGACTTCATTGTGGGCACCAAGCTTGGTCCAAGGAGCAGGATTGTATTCGGCTTCCGTGGTAGCGCTGGTCGTACGGAAGTTGTCAATGAGCACCACCTTGTCAGAATCCTCTGGGAACATGTTGGGGTTCCGGTAGATGAGCAAGGTGTTGTCCTCGGGTGTTTCCACACCGGTGGCTTTCTCGTCATCCTTCGAACGGATGATCCAGATGACATAGTCAACATGCTGAGGATGCATTTCCGTGAAGCCGATGAAGTTACCGGCTATCACGTGTTCGCCATACACATCGGCACCAACATTGCCCAGAACGTCTCCGATGTTGGAGAAGTCAAGGTTGTTGCCGTAGCCCATTTCCTGCCAGAATTCTGAGCGGAAGAGTGCCATCTTGTCAGAGAGAAGCACCTTGCCTTCGAAACGATAGAGGTCCTGGCCGATGGTGACGTTGGGGCACTGAATGAGGGCGTCATTGCCTTCATTGTTCTCTGGGCCGCCGTAGATATACACCTTCGTGTTGGGGCGGAAGACATAGGTGGGCAGATTGGCCTGGGTGGAACGGCACCAGAAGAAGCCGTTCAGGATCTTCGTCCAACCAGTGCCCAGATAGATGTTGTTCTCATAGCTGGGATCAACATATGAGCCATTCGGGTCAGCCGGGTCAGGCGTGCCCAGCTTGGTGCAGCCGTTGAACATGCCGTGCATACCAGACTGCTCTTCGCCGTACGAGTCGATATCACCCGGGACGTGCGAGGTGTCAATGCCACGCAAGTCAAGCTTGGTGATGTTCTCGCAACCTGCGAAAGCGAAGCGGAGATCGTCCGCCAGCTGGATGGGCTGGACGTTGCCGCTTGCAGCAAGCGTGGTGTTGAGGTTGACGCTTTGGAGCGCTGTTGCGCCTTCGAACAGGCGCGCCATGCTGGTAGTGACACGCGTGTTGGCATCAGTCAGCCAGAAGTTCTCCAGATTGGCTTCCGTAACGGAAGACATCCCAGAGAATGCACCTTCAAGGCTGCTTACATTCATGAAGTTGTGACCGTCGGCGAAGACGAGCGCGCCTTCATTCACCACACCGGGCGTTGCTGCGGTATCAAGTGCAAGCGTGCCAATGGACGTGATGCGATTCAGCCCGCTGAACGCATTCGCCATGGAAAGGTTAGGCTGTGGTGTGACTTCAGCCCCAGGCTTGGTAGCCATGGTAGGAAGCGCACGAAGGTCAAGGCGGTTGATGTTCGCCGCGCCTTGGAACAGGCCTGCCATATCGTAGGCGGGCTGCGGAAGCGCACCGCCGTCAGCGGGTGCGAAGATGACGGAAACGTCCTTGTTCGCATACCCGGTATTCGTGAATGCATTCGCGAAGAGGTTGGTGAGCTTTGCCTTGCCACCAGATGCAAGCCCCTTCAAGAAGAAGCGCGCACCTTCGCCAGGAGCGTTGAACGATTGGTCGGCGCCCACATTGGAGAACATGCCCGTGAGGTCTGCACCTTCGCCCGTGCCCACATTGTCAGTAGTGACTTGCGAGAGGGCGGCGTCGTTCAGGAACATCTCACCCAGGTTTGCCCCTTTGCCAGAACCCACGTTCTCGAGGGTTGCGTTGCGCAGGCCGCTGGCGTTGGCCACCATGCGCGAAAGGTTGGTGCCCTCGCCGGAACCGATGTTCTTCAGCGTGAGCCTTGTATTGGGGCTTTGATACAGCGTGACGTCAGGCGAGAATGCACCGGTGAACATGTCTGAGAAGTTGCCGTTCTTGCCCGTTCCGAAGTTCTCGAGCGTGACTTCGAAGCTTTCAGATGCACCCGCCGGCTTCGTGGTGGGCGACAGCGCGTTGGCGAACATCATCTGTGCGGATACGTTATCAGCGCCCGTAGCACCTCCGCTGCCGCTGCCAAGACGCATATGCACCTTGCGCAGATTGGAGCATCCAGCGAACATGCTATCGGCATTCGTGAGGGTAGAGAAATCCCAGTCTGCGCCCATGCGCACACCCCTGCCCGGGTTGGCCGTGGTGGAAGTGACCGAACCGAAATCGGGCATGAAGGTGCCGGATTCATCTACGGGAAGCAGCGTGGCCTCTTGGATAGAGGTGCTGTCCTGGAACATGGAGGAGACGTTGGTGGTGCGAATCTCGTTCATGCCCGCAGCGCCAGGAAGCTGACCGGAGATCTTCAGGTTCGAAAGGTCAGCCCACTTCATGCTTGGCAGATCGGCGAAGGCGCGATAGAGCGAATCGGACGCGTAGACGCCTTCTTCGATGTATACGTTCTGGATCTCATCCGCCCAGCCGGACGCCCACGGTGCGGGGCGCGATTCGCTGAAGCTTGCCAAGCGGCCATACCCTATGTTCTTGCTGGCCGGAGGCAGGCCGATGATGAGCGACGTCTCCTTCGTGCCGTCTTCGTTGGCCTTCTGGCGAATGACGAACACGACGTCATTGGTGTAGGAGGAGGCACGGTCGGCATTGGGCTCGTAACCTACCGGGCCGAACGCGACGAGCGACCCACCGAACTGTGCGCCAACGTCTTCGACGAGCTCTTGCATGGCGGTAGGCAGGATGAGGTATTCAGCCGTGACCCAAGCAGCCATGCGTTCGATAGCAAGCGCGTTATCCAGGTAGATGGTGCCGTTGTAGACATAACGGATGCGCTTGTCTGGCTCGTTCTTGTCGTCTTCGGAATACGTGTTGGGACGACGCATGATGTTGATCCAGTTGGACGGACCACCTTCGACGCTGACGTCAACGCGCAGCACGTAGTTGGGGAACTGGTCGATGATGCGGCGGTTCCAGAAGAAGCCATTGAGGACCTTCTGCCAACCTGGGCCGATCTTGATGCGAGCGTTCTTGTTGAGCGCCTGGGATTCGTCGTTGAGGTCAACGTTGGTGGGACCTTGGCCTGCTGCAGCATACTTGATGATGATGTTGTCGCAGCCTTCGAAGAGGTCCTGCATGCCAGACTGTGCCGGGCCGAATGACGCGTAGTCGCCACTGACACGAGCAGTGCCCAAGCCGGAGAGGTCTATCAGGTTGACATCTTCAGCCGTACCGCCCGCACCAAGGCTTGTGCAGTTCTTGAACATGGACTGCATCGTGGAGGCCGAGCCGATGGTAGTGCCTTCGGAAGCCGTAAGGGCAACGCGCTCAAGCGCCTTCTGGTTCTCGAACATACTCAACATGTTGACGCCGTTTTCAGAAGTGTTGGTGCACATGTCAAGGATGCTGACGCTTTGCAGCTGTGCGTTGGCAGAGTCTGCCTCGGTCAGAGCGAACAAGTTGGAGAGGTCAGTTGCCGTGGCGAAGTTGAAGCCGCCGAAGTCGTTGACCGTGATGGAGGTGATATCCGGTTCCGGTTCGGGCTCTGGTTCGGGTTCAGGTTCAGGCTCAGGTTCCGGTTCGACGACCTCGCCGCCTTCGCCGGTATCGCCGGTATTGCCGGTGTCACCCGTGTCACCCGTGTCGCCACCGCCGGTGCCTGGATCAGGGTTGTCCGGATTCTCAGGATCAGGAGGCGTGGGCGGATTGGTGTACTGAGGCTCATAGAGCATGTACTCATGTTCGTTGGAGATCTTCTTGAGACCGGTCATGCCACGGAAGAGATTGGGCGAGCCATTGCGCAGGCTGATTGCCTTGTTGCCCAGCACCGCCACATTGTTGATAGATGCCGGCGTGATGGCATCCTGGCCTTCGATGGTTGACAGGTTGTTCTGCACGAGCCAAGGAGCCGTGTTGGTGCCCGCCGTGGAAGGCGCGACGTGTTCGCTGTTTTCGCCATACGGGAAGATGACCAGCGTGTAGCGCTCGCCTTCGGGCATCTTGTCGTTGTAGCGGACATCCCACAGGACATCAATGGAGCCCCACTGGCGGAAGCCATCATAATCACCGGCACCGTCAGCCAGCACGGAGGGACCGAAGACGCGGTTGATGTATTCCTCTGTTGGCGTAACCTCGGTGATCTCACGCGGAGCTGCATAGGTTGATTGCGTTTGCGGAGTTGCTACTGCCGGTGTTGCTGCTGCAGCCTTGGGAACAACCACCTGGCGACTTGCCTGTGCCAGTGTCTGGTTGTTGAGCGTGCGCGTGACCGTGACCTCTGAATTGCCTTCCTCATAGGCACGGACCGTGCCGTTGGTGGCTACGGATACGTCAGTGGCTGAGTAGTTGTAGTTGGTCGTGACGCCAGCCTGGGCCAAGAGCTGCTGCTCTTCGGCCACCGTGGCGGCAGCACGATTGACCGCTTCTTCCTGAGCCGTTTCAAGAGCAGCGCCTTCCGCTGCCGCGGCTTCGGCCGCCGCTTGGTCTGCGGCATCGGCTTCGGCAACAGCTTGCGCGCGCTGCTGAGCGTCGGACGTGCTGGCAGAGGCGCCGCCGATGACGCCTGATGCCATCTCACGAGCACTGGAGGATGCAGCTTGCGCTGCAGCGCTGGAGGTGGTGATGCCACCCAGAACGCCGGTACCCTGTGCGGTGTCATTGCTGGTTTCGCCAGTAGCCGCTTCGGTTCCGTTGTCAGCGGTGGTGGAAACACCCATGTTCGCGGAGAAGATGTTGGCCGTGGAGCCCTTCTCTACCGTGAGGACATCCACCGGGAGGCTGATGCCGTAGGCAATGACGCGGTTGTTGGAAACGATGAGCCCCTTCGCCGCATTCCACGCGGAGGAGTCAGCCGCAACGTCGGGGACCAGGATGGTCACGCCCGTGCAGCCGGTCAGCGCGGAGTCGGCAACCGCTTCGACACTGCCCCGGTTGACGATCTTGCTGAGGTTCTCGCAATTGGCGAACGCTTCGCCACCGACGGTCTGAAGCGTTTCCGGCAGCCAGATCTCAGAGATGCCTGAATTCTTGAAGGCGCCATAGTCGATGGTGCGCAGGCTGGTGCCAAGATCAACCGTGGTCAGGTTGGTTGTGTCTGCGAAGGCACTTTCGCCGATGGTGCGCAGAGAGGCGGGAAGCGTCAACGTCTCAATGGGAGCGCCACGGAAGGATTCCTTCGCGATAGAGCTGACGGGGTAAGACACGTTGCCGATGGAAGCACTTGACGGAATGTTCAGCGTGGTGGCGAAGGACGCGCGACCTGACCAACCCACTTCGACCGTCATGTCTGGCAGCAGCGTGAAGGTGAGACCTGCAGTGGCCGTGCCAGGAACCAGCTGCTCGTCAGGAGCTTGAAGCTGGACGCTGCCCGTGATCTGGCCGTTCTCATTGACTTCGCTTCCGCCAGCAGATTCGATGGTTTCCTGGGAACCCGCTTCGCCAATCTGCGTGAAGTTGGTGAAGCCCGCTTCGGCCCACACTGCCGTGGCGGCTTCGTCGGTGGAAGCCAAAGCGACGGTTGCCGTTTCGGCCGTAGCTGGGTCGAAGGCGGCGGGAGTGTTCTGCTGCTCTTCGTCGTTGATGACGACCGTCGTCTGCGGCGCGATGTACTGAATGGTGGCCGGGCTGACGATGGAGGACAGCTGCGTGGATGCGCTTGCCGCATAGGCCCCTGCATCAATGGCAGTGATGGGAAGCGCCTGGTCGTTCAGCGTGGCGGTGGCCGGAATGACCGTGGCCGTGCCAGCAGCGGCAGCGCGCAGAGCAACGGCAAGCGTGCCGTCCCCTTGATTGCGCAGCAGGAGGTCAGCCGTGGCTGTGAAGGCCGTGTTGGCTGCAGGCACATGGAACGCGGCTGCGGATTTCGCATAGGGGGCCGCTTCGCCGAAGAACCCGGTGGTGTGTTCGGGGAGCTCGACGTTGCGCATGGCTGATGGGATATAGGCAACCGTGACACCTTCAGCTTCCTGGACCGGCTGCTGGATATCGTCTGTCATCACCAGCGTGCCCATATGCCCGGCGAAGATCTGGTTGCCCGCGTTCACTTCGATGGTCTTCAGATTCTCGAAGGTTGCCAACGCGTCTACATCTATATAGGCAATGGAATCAGGAAGCACGAGCTTCTCGAGCGACGCCTTCTCAGCCGAGATGCCATAGGCGCCCGCACCGTTGCCGAGGAGGTGGAGGTTCTTCGTCTCGTCGGTGGCGTCGGGGGATGCCGCATCGCGCGCCTGGGTGGCCGCGCGTTCGCCGATGGCAACGACCCGGTATTCCGTGCCGTTGCTTGAGACGGTGGCCGGGATCTCAATGGCATCCGTTCCCAGCTGACCGTCAGTCAAACCGATGACGGCCGCCTGGGGGTCAACGCCGAAGGAGGAGAACTCCTCGGGCGAGAAGATGGCGCGATAGGTCACGCCGTCCACCTGGAAGATGTCCGTGTAGGTGTTCATGGACACGGTACCCGTGATGGTGTTTTGGGAACCAGCGTCGATGAGGCGCGTGGTGGTGGAGATGATGTCGACCCCTGCCGCATTGGTGGTGTTGGTTGCGGCGTTTTCGACATTGGTGTCCGGTGTCTCCTGGGCTGCTTCTGTTGCAGCGGCCCCTGCGTTGGCCGCGCCGCCTTCGTTGTCAGCGAATGCGGATGCCACCGCGCCGAAGCTGAGGCTGGCCGCCAGAGCTGCCGCGGTGAACATGCGGAATGCGGCTACGCGCTTGCTCTTGCGCTGGGCCCCCCGCTGGCTGCGGGTTGCTGTTGGCGCACCTGCGCTGTTGGCATGCTTGGTCATGCGCTGGCTGGTGGCGCACTGGTTGGCAGCATGTTGGTTGGCAGCGCCGACGGCGCTGATGACGCGCAGCTTGCGGGATGCGCGCTCAATGATCGTGGGTTTGGTGTGTACGTTCATGGCAACCGAACCTTTATATATATGTAGATCCTTGCTTGCTGAGAAAGAGGCAGATTCGCGGGACGCATTCGCAGCAGCACCTGCTTCGGTGCCTTCGCTGCTTGTCATGGCGCTTGCATTGATGCCTGCATCGATGCCTGCGTCAGCGATGGCTGATGGGGTAGCCATCGTTGCTGAAGCGGAAGCATCACTTGCGTATGTGCTTTCGTATGTGCTTTCGTTTGCACTGGTGTTTTCGCTGGCGACCGCAGTGCTGTTCGGGAAGGCGGCCGCATCACAGCTGGGAGCTGCGTGTGTTTCGACCGCTTGAACAGCTGAGGCCTTGGCCTGCGTGTCTGCCTGTGCGGTGACCTGCAGGTTCATGGCTTGGGCGGCTGCTGCCTTGGCTGTTTTGGCTGTTGCCTCCACAGTCGTTTCGATGGCTGCCTTGTTGGCCGCTTCGCATGCTGCCTCATTGGCGGCACGCTGCGTGACCGCAGCTTCGACGGCATCCAGGGCGACCATGCGTCCCCGGTTCACGGGACAGCTGGCTGCAACACGCACGCGGCGCACGTGCCTGGACGCCGAAGCGTGCTTCGGCTTGGCTGAACGCTGAGGAGCGTCAGTCAGGGTGGGGGCATGCGACTCGGACACCTTGTCCGCACTCGCATGCCTGGCGTTGGAAAGCTTGGAGGCGAACCGCTGACGCATCGCGTCAAGCTGATTGCCACCTCTTCCCACGCTTGGGCGTTCGTGATGATTCATGCTTTTCCCCATCTGCGGACAACAGTCCGCGGTTGTGGAACACGTCACGAACCATTCGCTCCTGACGCGTCCCGCTTCCTGCCTTGGTGTTTCCCAGCACCAACGTGGCGTATATGCCCGCCACACCCTTCGAACCAAGGAGTTTTGGGCATGGTTTTGCCTTCGTTCTCCCTTGCTATACGCGCGTGTGGGCGCACGTATAGGCATAGTTCGACAGGTATAGCAATGTGAACTATAACCGCAGGTCAGGGCAAGATTCAAATTATTTATCGGTGCCCCAAATGTGGTGGAATTGTGATGATGCTTAAACGACCCTGAAACGGGCGTTATCAAACTGTAACTTTTCCCTGCTAGAACGGTAAAACACGACTTTCAAAAAATCGCAAGACCCTAAATTTTTCAGTGGATTTCGAGGTGGGAAATTTGTTGACGATTTTTGTAAAAACCTTCAAATTTCCACAACTTTTTAACGCCGATTCATCCATTCCGTGATTTTCGAGCGGTCGACGGTGATTGGTGATAAATGGGGCAAGGAGGCACCTCAAGGGATATCTTCGTAACGCAAGCTTCAGCTTGCGATTGCCACCACCCCTTTGTGGCCGACGCAGGGGTCGCGGGGGACGCGGAGGTCGCAAGGGTCGCAGGCTAAAGCCTGCGCTACAAAGACGGGGAGTCACCTCCGAAGGTCGCAGGCTAAAGCCTGCACTACGGTGGCGTGGTGGAACGTGAATCCGGGTGAGGCAGGTCACCGCTGCGCGGATGACCTACGCTACAGGCGTGTCGAGAGGATGTTCCGGGTGAGGCAAGCCGCGCGCTTTCGCGCGACGACCTACGCTACGCTGATAGTGCAGAAAGGGAGATTGGCTCTATCGCTCGAATGCGGCCCGACCTGCGGCGACGCACACCAATTCGTTCAACACCGCCGGCATCGTGAGCTCTGCAGCCCTGCACGCCGTTGGGAACAACGAATGGCTGGTCATACCAGGAGACACGTCCACCTCAAAGCACTTCGCCTGGGCACCGTCCCAGATCATGTCGATACGACCCAGATCGCGCACGCTGTAGGATCGGTATACCTCCAAGGCCGCACGTTCGATTTCGGCACGAATGGCTTGCGCCTCAACCGGATCAGGGGAAAGGGATTCGGGTCTGACCGGGCAGAAGAAGTCAACCTTGTTCACATCCAACCGCGCTTCGGAATCGTAGAACTGCCCCTTCGCCACTATCTCGACTGGCGGAAGCGCGTGGGCATCCCAACCCGTTCCCAAGATGGAGACGGACAGTTCCACACCGTCGATCCACTGTTCGATGTTGACAGCGTCATCGTAGGAAAGCGCATCCAGAATGGCTTCGCCGAGCTGCGTCTGGTCTTCGACCTTGTGGATTCCCAGCGCGCTGCCCCCGTGTGCCGGCTTCACCGCCACAGGGTATCCACCAATCACCCGTTCAGGCACAAGATCAAGCGCGGTTGCCGCACCCATCTCAAGGAACGCGTCCTTCGAAATGAACACCCCCTGGGGCCATGAGGCGTTGCCTGTCTCACCCGTGATCTCGCGATATTTGTTGAGGCTGGAATGCAGAGCGTCCTTGTTGTACGCGCGGTGGCAAACGCTGGCGGGCGACCCAACGAAAGGAATGCCCAGGAACTCCAACAGGCTTTGAACGGTTCCGTCCTCCCCGTGCTTGCCATGCAGCGCGTTGTACACCACATCAGGCTTTTCGCTGCGAAGCGTGGGTACCAGTTCCTTCGTGGTATCAAGCGGAACCACCTTGTGACCCGCCTCTTCCAGCGCGTCGCATACTAGCTTGCCGCTCTCGAGCGAAAACTCACGTTCGAAGGATTGGCCACCCATGAGAACCGCGACTTTAAGCGTCATCTTTCTTCCTTCTCCCTTTCTGGCTTCCTGGCGATATTCGCTTGGCAATGCCAAGCGCTACCCTTTGCTTCTTTTCGTCTCTTCTACCTCACAGAGCGCCGGCTTCTATGAAAACGCGATACAGCTCAAGACGTGCCTCGATGACCTCAGCAAGGCGACGAATGGCTTCGGTTATATTCTCGGGGCTTTCGTAGCTGAAGTTGATGCGCATGCTGTTCTTGCCGGCGCGTCCTTCGGGGTAGAACGAATCCCCCGGAACATACGTCACCCCCGCTTCCAACGCCTCTGCCAACATGCTGCCGGTGTCCACATATTCGGGCAGTGTCACCCAGACGAACAGGCCCCCTTCGGGATGCGTCCACGTGGCTTCGGGTGGAAAGAACTCCTCAAGCGCCGCCAGCATGGCATCGCGGCGGATCGTGTAGGTCTTGATGAATTCCTGCAGCGTGCGCTGCCAGGGGATGTTTTCGAAATAATGCTGAACGACGGCCTGATCCAAGGAACTGCCGCACAGGTCGGCCCCTTGCTTGGCAAGCACGATCTTGTTGAGCACATGACGGGGCGCGACGATCCACCCCACCCGCAGACCCGGTGCGAATATCTTCGAGATGGTTCCCAGGTAGATCACCTGATCATCAAGGGCTTTCAGGGGAATCTGGTGTCCCCCATCAAAGCGGATGCGCCCATACGGATCATCCTCGATGATGAGGAAATCGTATTCATGGGAGAGCTCGATCAGTCGGCGGCGACGGTCCGGTGTCATGGTGACGCCGCTTGGGTTCTGGAAATTCGGGATGACATAGGCGAATTTGAGACGCGGATTGCCTTTTCCGATACGCTTGAGCTCCTCTTCAAGAAGGTCCATGCGCATGCCCTTCTCGTCCATTTCGACATAATGGACATCAGGTTCGTACGCTGAGAAGGCCTGGAGTGCACCAAGATACGTGGGGCCTTCCGTGATGATGATGTCTCCGGGGTCAATGAAGGTCTTCGCCAGAAGATCAAGCGCCTCTTGAGCACCCGTTGTCAACACCACGTTCTCTGGTTTTGCACGGACGCCGATATCGCGAAGAAGGTGCGTGACCACCTTGCGTGTTTGGGGTCGACCGTCTGTCGGGCCATACTGATAGGCCACCGACCTGTCTTGAGCCTCAGCAACCGCAGCCATCAGGGCGCGATCAACATCCTCTTTGGGAAGAAGGCGGACGTCAGGCATGCCGCCAGACAGCGAGATGATGTCAGGACGCGTTGCCGCGGAGAACAGATCCCTGACGGGAGAAGAGCGCATCTTGTTGATACGGGTGGCAACCTTGTTGTTGGAGGTGTCGAATTCAAGATGCGCTGTGCTTGGCATGATGCTCCTTGGTTGGTTCGTTTCGTGTTCGTTCCTCGCACGCAAAATGCACTGTCCGCAGTGTACTGCACCACACGAACAGATGAAATGTTGGCTTTCAGTGTAACGGAAGCCGTCTGTGTAGCGTAGGTCACCACGTGTCAGCGTGCGTCTTGCCCCGTGCCGAGGGGTTTTGCCGAGTGAGGCAGGCCGGGTGTTTTCCCTTGTTAGGATTTATCACGAATAAGCTTTCTTCGTAGCGCAAGCTTCAGCTTGCGGAGGAACGAAGGGGGACGCAAGGGACGCAGGCTAATGCCTGCGCTACGGTCAACCTGTCGTAAAGGGAGACGCAGGCTAAAGCCTGCGCTATGAGCCTGCGCTGTGGGGCAACCTGTCGTTGTGCACAGGGCATGGCAGCGCCCACGGTGTATTTGGAGGTTGTTTTGTGCTGCCGAGGCAGCACCTACGATGATCTGCCTATAATGAACCGAAATCGACAGCAATCCAGAGGGGAATCCATGGACTTCAACGAGATCTACCACTTCCTCTTCGAGACCTACGCGGGTATTGGGGTTCTTGTTGGCGCTGGCTTGATCCTCAGCGTCATCATCTGCGTGATCTTGGAATTCAAAACCAGAAAGCTGTACAAGAACCATGAACCAGCAGAGGATGAATGGTCATTGTTCTATGACGAAATGGAAGAGGGCGAGGAAGAAGAGCAGGAGAAAGAGCGCCAAAAACATGAGAAATGATGCAGGATTCAGAGGGATTCCTGAAGAAAGAAGATGAAACGATGAAGAACTTCAATGAAACCGATCTCGATGACTCGTTGATCCATGGTGATCCAGATGCCACCTTCCTCTATGAGCGTGACGAGGCATACATTCCTCGCATTGCTGCCGTACATGACCTCTGTGGCTATGGAAAGTGCTCACTTGGAGTTGCCATCCCCGTGCTTTCTGCAGCAGGTTGTGACGTTTGTCCTGTCCCAACAGGCCTCTTCTCTTCCCATACCGCCTTTCCTGGTTGGTACATGCATGACACCACCAACATCCTTGAGGACTATCTCCATGCCTGGAAAGGCATCGATGTACAGATAGATGCTGTGTATTCAGGCTTTTTGGGTGCTCCTGAACAGGTTGACATCATTCGATCCCTCTATCAGGAATACCCTGCAGCCATCAAATTCGTTGACCCCGTCATGGCTGATCATGGCAAGGTCTACCCCACCTACACGCCAGAACTCTGCACTGCAATGGCTGATCTTGCGAAGGATGTGGATGTGCTTACGCCAAATCTCACGGAGGCAGCCATCATCCTTGGAGAACCTATCGAAGAAGAATGGGCCGGGGTGAATATCACCGATGACGAGGCCGCGCGATTGGTCCATGGGCTGCTTGATCTTGGAGCCAAGAATGTCGTCCTCAAAGGCATCCAGCGTGAAGGAGAAACGGTCATTCGTAATTTCGTTGGTGGAACGGATATGCCGGAAATCATCGAGGTTGAGAATGAATACGTACCGTATATGCTGCATGGTACGGGGGATGTGTATGCCTCATGTGTGCTGGCAGGGTTGATGGCCGGACGCTCTTTGGTGGAATCAGTGGCGTTCGCGGGTAATTTCGTTCACGATGCGATGATCGTCTCGGCGAAGCAGCCGAACTTCATGGACCGGGGGGTCAGCTTCGAGCCGCTTCTTGGGAATGTGTGCCAGCTTTTGGGGTAGTCCCCAAGCAATGTGGATGTTGTAGCATTCTACCGAGTTAAGTGCCGACAAGCCGGTACCTGTGGGCCTTCGCTGTACGAATAAGCTCTCTTCGTAGCGCAAGCTTCAGCTTGCGACCCCCTTTATTCTTCCGCAGGCTGAAGCCTGCGCTACGAGTCTGCGCTACGGGCCTGTGTTACGGGGCCTGTGGAAGAGCGAAGGTTATTACAAAGGTCTGTGAGCCGTTTTAAGGGGTAGGTTTGGTCTTTCTTGAGTATGTACTCATAAATCAAGCATTCGCCTTCTCAAACGCGCTCTGAATAAGCCGTACACAAAGATCAGAGAAATCTATCCCTGCCGCTCTCGCAGCATCCGGTAACAATGATGTCGTCGTCATCCCAGGAATCGTATTGGTTTCCAACACCCAAGGCTCATGATTCTCATCCAATATGAAATCAGTGCGAGATACTCCATGGCACCCCAGCGCATTATGAGCCTCCACAGCCAACCGTTGGATCATGGTGGTGTCTTCCTGTGAAAGGCGTGCAGGGCAGATATGCTCCGACCCACCTGGAGCGTACTTCGAATCGTAGTCATATGATTCGGCTTGTGGGATGATCTCTATGATGGGAAGCGCTTCGGCCGTCTCTTCGGCTCCCAATATAACAACCGTGAGCTCGGTTCCTGCAACGTACCGTTCGATCAACGCCGCTGTATCAATGACCAATGCATCATGGATGGCCTGCGTGATGGCGTCTTCGCCCTCTACGATGTAAACCCCCAGGGAAGACCCTTCAGTGGCAGCTTTGATCACGCATTTCTCACCCAAAGCCTCTACGATGTCAGCTGCCCTGAATGATTCTCCACGTCGAACATACCTTGATGGTGGGGTAGGAATGCCAGCGTTGAGATATACGATCTTCGCCTTCTGCTTGTCGATGCTGATAGCACTGCTTTGAACTCCCGATCCGGTGTATGGCATTCCAATGGTCTCAAGAAAACCTTGGATGGTGCCGTCTTCGCCACCTTTACCATGCAGAGCAAGGAAGGCGACGTCGTAATCCCCTTTGACAAGCTCCTTGATGTCGTCCTGCTTCGCCGGATCAAGCCATGTTACCTGGTAACCCGCCTCTTGCAGCGCGTTCGAAGCCCCATCCTTGGAAGCTAGGGAGATCGTCCGCTCTCCACTTGTTCCACCCGCAATGAGGGCTACCTTGCAGTCTGAGGGATCAGGTATATGGAACATATGTTCTCTTTCTCTGAGGTGATATGCGAGAAGTATAATTGGCAGGAGATTCATTGTCATCATCATTCATCCATCAACCCACCGCCAATCATCAAGGAATAGAGGTATGGAAATGACAGATATCAGAGATCTGACTGTCGAGGAGCTTGAATCGATCGTTCTTGAGCTGGGTGAGCCCAAATTCAGAGCAAAACAGATCCATGAATGGCTTCATAAGCACAATGTTTCCGACTATGACAAGATGACCAATCTTTCAAAAACGTTGCGAGCGAAATTGGCTGATACGTATCCTCTGACAGGGGTGGATTCCGTTCTTGTTGAGGGCTCTGAAGACGGAACACGAAAGTACCTCTTCGATCTTGAAGATGGTGCAACGGTTGAAGCCGTTGGCATGCCTATCAGCTTCGACGAGAAGGGAAACAAGATCAAACGGCTCACCGTTTGCTTCTCTACTCAAGCCGGATGTCCTATGAACTGCTCTTTCTGTGCCACAGGTCGCGAAGGTTTCATTCGCAACCTGTCTGCATCTGAGATCGTGGAGCAGGTTACCTCGATACAATCTGATTTCAACACGGCGGTGAGCAATGTTGTTGCCATGGGCCAAGGTGAACCATTCTTGAATTATGACAACCTGATCGTCGCTTTGCGTCGGATCAACACTGATCCTGGTTTAAATATAGGAGCCCGAAAGATCACAGTTTCCACCTGCGGCATCATAGATGGAATACAGCGATTTTCTCAGGAGCCTGAGCAGTTCAGACTAGCTGTCTCCTTGCATTCAGCCCGTCAGAAGACCAGAGATCAACTGATGCCGAAGATGGCGACTCAACCACTGGATGATCTGCAGCAAGCACTGATTGAGTACAACCACACTAGTGGGCGGCGGGTCACTTTGGAATACATGTTGATACAAGGGGTGAATGATTCTGATTCTGATATGGATGCCTTGGCTGTTTTCTGCGAGGGGATTCACTGCCATGTGAATCTGATTCCCTTCAACCCGGTTGATGGGTTGCCATATAAAGCTTCCGGAAGGAAGATTACACAGCGTTGGATCAAAGGATTGTCAGGAGTAGGAATCCCTGCAAGCATCCGTCATTCTCGCGGGAGAGACATCCATGGGGCGTGTGGGCAGTTGAAGGAAGTGCACCGCTCGTTGGAAAGTATGTAAGGTTTATCCGGGTGGGGTAGGGTAAGCCACAGGCTTTCGCGCGGCGACTTACGCTACAGATATGCTGCGATGTGGATCTGGGTGGGGCAAGGCGCCGCTTCGCGGACGCCTTACGCTACAAATCCAACACGAATGAGTTATCTTTGTAGCGCAAGCTTCAGCTTGCGGAAGAGCGAGAGAGACGCAGGGGACGCAGGCTAAAGCCTGCGCTACGAGCCTGCGTTACGGTCAACCTGTTGTAAAGGGGATCGTAGGCTAAAGCCTGCGCTACGGGCCTGTTCACGGGCCTGTGGTACGAGCGTTCTAGGTCGATCTCCACTTCGCTCGGATCGACCCCTACAGATCAAATTTTCCTCTAAGGATTGGATTCGTTTTTTAATCTTCGAATCCAGCTGTCATCTCTCTGAACAGACGCTCAAGTTCTCTATCATCCTTGAACTCTATTTCTATCTTATTCTTCCCTTTTGATGACTTGATCTTCACATTGGTTTCGAAAAGGTCTTTGAGGGTCTTCGCCACTGATTTGTATTTTTCTGGTAATGGTTCCCTTTTACTCGCATTCTTATCACTCTTATTTGACAACAACCGGGCGATGGATTCAGTCTCTCGTACGCTGAGTTTGTTCTCAACGATCTTTCTTGTCAATGATTCACGGTTCTCTTTAGTTGGAACAGAGAGGATAGCCCGGGCATGTCCAGCTGTGATTTTGTCTTCGAAGAGAAGTTGCTGTGCCTCTTCGGGAAGATCAAGAAGACGAAGTGCATTTGCGATGGTCGACCGCCCTTTTGAAACTGCTTGCGCAATATCTGCTTGCGTCATCTTTCGGCGTTCCATCAACCTTCGGTATCCATACGCTTCTTCAATGGGGTTCAAGTCAGAACGTTGAATATTCTCGATAAGGGCGAGTTCAAGCGCCTTATCATCATCAACATTCTTGATCTGAATAGGTACTTCCTTCACACCAGCAAGCTTAGAAGCTTGCCATCTACGTTCACCTGCAATGATCTGATACTTTCCATCTTTGGTTTCTCGAACAAGAATCGGCTGAATCAATCCCTCTTTCTTTATTGAGTTACTTAATTCTTCCAATTCATCCTTTTTGAAATTGGTTCTTGGTTGATCAGGATTTGGTGAAATCAGATCAATATCAATCTTGAATACCCCATCTTCTTGGGAGTGAGGTTTTTGAGTTGATGGTGTTGGTATGGATGTTTCACGTGAAACATTCTTATCCTTTTGATTCTCGTTACGATTGATAGAGGCATTGATAAGATTGGTACTCTGCTGTGGTGTGCTTACCTTAGTATCTTGAGAAACATCTTCTTGATGTTTGATTGCTTCAGAAGTTGTGGTTTGATTCTTCTCAAGGGAAACCTTTTCAAAACTCCCTGTTTTACCACTGAGTTTTGCATCTTGATTCGAATAATCAATCTCTTCGTTTTCGTTGTAAATAATACGTTCCCGTTCAACAGTCCTTGGTGTATCAGAGCTTCCGTTTATCAGAGAATTCAGACCTCTACCAAGACCTCCACGATTATTCTTAGCCACGTTCTATCACTTCCTTCGCAAGTTCTTGATAACAAACTGCGCCTTTACCATGAGGATCATATTCAGTAATCGGCATACCAAAGCTGGGTGCCTCTGAAAGCTTCACTGTTCTTGGAATCAATGTATTGAATACAAGTTTTCCGAAATACCCCTGAACCTCTTCTACAACCTGTCTGGAGAGAGTGGTTCTATTGTCATACATCGTCAATAAGACACCAAAAATATCAAGAGTCGGATTCAGCCTAGTTTTGACACGTTTCATTGATTCAAGAAGTTTTGTCACTCCTTCCAGAGCATAAAACTCACATTGAATCGGAATAAGAAGTTTATCAGCAGCGACTAATGCATTGATTGTCAATAAACCTAAGGATGGAGGGCAATCAATGAGAACATAATCATATTTTCCGCGAACAGCACCCACTGCTTCTTTTAATCGATTTTCCCGAGCCATCTCAGATACAAGCTCAACTTCTGCACCAGCTAGATTGATAGTGGCAGGGACAATATCCAATTCTGGATAAATATCAGGAATGATTGCTTCTTCAATAGGTACATCATTGAGAAGGACATCGTAGATACAATTCTTAACTAAGGTCTTCTCTATACCAAGTCCACTCGAAGAATTACCTTGAGGATCAAGATCAACTAGAAGAACTTGTTTTCCTCTTTCTCCAAGGGCTGCTGCAAGATTGATTGCTGTGGTGGATTTTCCTACGCCACCTTTTTGATTGATAACAGCAATGATCCTTGTTTGACCAATCACGTGATCTACAGGTTTCTTATCACGATAACTCTTCAAGGATTTGATATCCATCTGATCTTCAATAGGAGGAACAACATCTCTGATAACAACTTCAGCATTCTCAATATCGAATCCGTTATCAGATAGTTGTTGGTGAGTTTGATTATTATTGTATTGATTCACCGATGATTCTCCTTTCAATTGGCGGTGAGTATAGCAAATTGCTTTTTAATAATGTTTCACGTGAAACATTTAAGGAGTGATATGAATATAAACTCAACTGAAATACTTCAAAAATATTTAGAAGAGGTAATACAAACCAATCAGAGAATCAATTTAACAAGGATAACAGATATAGATGAGGGGAGCCTCCTTCATCTGGAAGACTCTTTGGCAGTGTTAGAAGAAATCAATGATGCACCAGAAGGGTTATATGGCGATCTTGGCTCAGGTGGAGGATTTCCTGGTGTCCCTCTAGGAGTGGCAACTGGAAGAGAGACAATCCTTATAGACTCAGTCAAGAAAAAGATGACAGCTGTTGAAGAGATATTGAAGAAACTAGAGCTCAATACAACAATCAGTACCTATAAAGGGCGAATAGAGGAATTAGCTCTTATAAGGAAAGAGGAGTTCTCGGTTCTTACCGCCCGCGCGGTAACTTCTCTACCTGCTCTTCTAGAACTCTCATCACCCCTTTTAAAGATTCAAGGTCAGCTGATCTGTCTAAAAGCGCATGTTGATACTGATGAAATAGACGCGATAGACACCATAGAAGAACTTGTCGGACTAAGAAAGATCAAAGACAGAGAATATTACTTAAGTGATGGGGAGACATATCGAAGGGTTTTGGTGTTCGAGAAGTACCAGGAGCCAGCTATCAACCTTCCAAGAAGGGTTGGTATGGCACAGAAAAGGCCTCTTAAAGTGTAAAACATTAAATTTTATGATGAAATATCTTCTTTAGACTACTCCATCGAATTATTCGCAGGCTGAAGCCTACGCTACGGGCTTACGCTACGAATCTGAGTTATAACCCTGAGTTGCGATGTGTTTTCGGGTATGACGCAGGCTAAAGCCTGCGCTATGATCTTTTTTTACGAGATGACGTTATGAAGGTTATAACAATAACAGATTAGCCTTCTATCACCTTGATCATATACATAACTTTATACAGGAATGACCACAACTCGGCGATCTGATCCTTCACCTTCTGACTCAGTCTCGACTCTTGGATCATCCTTCAACGTAATATGAACAAGCCGACGCTCATAAGGAGTCATAGGTCTCATGGGAATACTCCGCCCTTGAGAAGCGGCACGACGAGCAGTGGAACGAGCAATACTTTCAATCTTCTCACGCTGTCTGCTCTTATAACCCTCTACATCTATCACGACAGGATAACGAAAACCTAATCTACGATAATTGATGGAGGATACAAGGAATTGGAGGGCATCGAGGGTTCTTCCGTAACGACCTATCAGAACAGCAAGGTCATCACCTGTTATATCAAGGATGAGTTCTCCTTCGTCTCCTTCATATTCATCAATGGTGACTTCACCGATCTCAAAATGTTCGAGGATTCCTTGAAGTGTTTCGATGGCAATATCAGCAATCGCATCAAGATCTACTTCTTCTAACTCTTGGTCCACTTCAATCTTCTCTTCTGACATCTTAACCTCCATTGTTTCACGTGAAACAACTAACGTTTCTTCGTGGGACGCTTCTTCTTCTCTTTACGGACAACATCAACTTCAACTGGCTTCGCAACAAGAGTTTTTTCAGCTTCCTCTTCAGCCTCTTGTTTCCGACACCTATGAAGAGTGAATTGATTCTGACCAATACCAATCAACGAAGAGACTCCCCAGAAAAGGAGAACGCCTGCAGGAGAACTCCAAGAAATCCAAAGCATAAAGAGACTCATAACCACAGCCATAATCAATGTTTGATTACGTTGCTTATTGTCTTTATTCTTCAATTGCTGCTGAATCATTGGGAAAAAGGTTGCGCCTGCAAAGATGAGCATAAGGATAAGATAGGGAACAAATGTTCCTATTCCTTGAGAGAGGGCTCCTGAGGGGGTTTCTGTCAGATTAGGAACAAGGTTATAGAACGTGAAGTTTTGAACCTCAGCTCTATCTCCCATTTCCCTCAACACTTGGAACAACGCAATGAAGATAGGCATTTGAAGAAGCATCGGAAGACAGCCGGCTAATGGATTGAATTTAGCCTCGGCATAAAGTTTCTGAGTCTCTTGCCCAAGCCTCACTTGATCGCCTGCATATTTCTCTTGCAATTTCGCAATCTGAGGTTGGATCTTCTGCATCTTGAAATTCGATTTAGCTTGCTTATGCATCAAAGGAGCAACAATGATTCTGAAAATCACCGTGATGATGATGATTGCAAGGCCCCAGTCACCAACCATCCCATGAAAGAAGTTGATGATCTGGAAAATCCAATCCTTAAATACTTCCCACATAAATTCAATCCACCTTTTCACTCATATTATTCATCGGGTAAGCTTCAGGGACTGGATCATATCCATGAGGCCCACCTGGTCGACATCTCAGGATACGCTTTGCTGTTAAAACAAAACCCTTACAGAAGCCGAAACGTTCAAAGGCTTTAAGACCATATTCCGAGCAACTAGGAATAAATCTGCAACTTGAAGGAAGTAATGGAGAAATAAGAGCTTTATAAAGGGTTATCAACCCTACTGCAATAGAAGTAGGTATTCTCTTCAAATACCCAAGTATCACACCTTTTCTATCTTTCCCTTGTTCCATATACGTTCTTCAACGCCTTATCGCATGTAGAAAGCACTTTACTATAAGAAACGTTCAATATCTCTGATTTAGCGATAAAGAGGACGTCATATTCTTTCCAACTGCCATCCAGATGACGATAGACTTCCCTTAATCTGCGTTTCGCTGCATTTCTCCATACCGCATTACCGTTCTTTTTTCCTGCAATAAAAGCAACACGACCTTTATGGTCGTGTAAGCTTTCTGATTCATCGATCAAAACGGTAATGTATTTTCCTGAGATCCTCTTTCCTCGAGAGAAGAGGGAAGAGATTTCCTCATTTGATCGTATAGTCTCCAAATGCCCTTTTACACGCAGAGAGTCTTACGTCCCTTAGCACGCCTTCTTGACAAGACAGCACGGCCGCCTTTTGTTGACATACGAGCACGGAAACCATGGGTCTTTGCACGCTTACGCTTATTTGGTTGATAAGTCCGCTTCATCAGTAAATCCTTCTTCTAGAAATAGAGGCAAGTGACTGAAAAGTATACCGTGGGGTTTATCTATGTCAATTAGCAATTCGGTATTTTGTTCATCCCTATGATTGAAGGATATTCAACCTATAGCTATTTCGCTTGTTATTTAGAAAATCATCATAGTAATAAGAAGTGTTGAAATGAGGAAATCTGCAGAAGAGGCTGTAAAACACTGCTAAATCATTCAACAGAAGGCGTTGATAATCTGTATTCGATATCAACGTCCATAGAAAGGGCCATACCGGGAAATAAACCGGGATTCATTAGGAAAATCACCGAAAAGCAGGCAGTTATAAATCCTTTATCAACTTCTTTAAAACCTCAACTTCTTCTTGAACATTCCTATTCTGAAGCAACATACTTTCAACTTTTCCCACTGAGTGCATGACCGTCGAATGGTCTTTTCCGAATTTGGTACCAATATTCGCATAAGGGACATCGAGCAGTTGCCGACAAAGATACATAGCCATCTGCCTTGGAAACAACACTTCCCTTGATCTTGATGACCCTATCAAATCACTATGCTTCACCTTGTAATAATTCTCTACCTGTTTTTGGATGTCCTCAATCGTAAGGTTCTTAGACATCATTCCCATGAAATGATCTTCCAAAAGTGATTTTACTTCGTTGATGGAGATAGCCTTATTCCCAGACAAGTTTATATGGTAGATGAGGATAGTGACCGCACCCTTCAATTCCCTGATATTGGAACCTGAATTCTCTGCGATATAAGCTTGAATATCTTCCGGGATATATAAGGAATCATCCCCATTCATCCTCTTGTATTCATTGATATAGCTTTTAACAATGGCAATCTTCGTTTCAACCTCAGGAGGTTGGATGTCAACAGTTCCTCCTTGCATAAAACGAGACCGATAACGCTCCTCGATATCGATATTCTTTGGAGCACGATCTGCAGAAAGGATGATCTGCTTATCCTGGTTGATGAGGTTATTGAAGATTTGAAAGACAATATTCAAAGTCTGCGTCTTCCCTTGGAAGTATTGAATATCGTCAACAAGGAGAACATCGGCCATTTCATAATGAGTCTTGAAGTTTTTATAACTTGATTTCTCTTTATCATGTTGAGCAACTGCATCGGTGTATTCACTGATCAATTCCTCAGCATCGACATAAATAGTCATGATATCTGGGCGCGTTCGGTTGATGTAATTCTGAATAGCCCGAAGAAGATGAGTCTTGCCAAGACCGCTTCTTCCATAGATAAAAAGTGGATTCAAAGGTGTATTTCCAGGAAACTCTGCAACTTGAACAGCCATCGAATAGGCCATCCGATTCGATTCACCGATAACGAAATTCTCAAATGTGAAGCTTGACAAGGAAGCGTCAGGACTGATCAAGGGATTGTTGTATGAGGATGAGCTCGATCCTTTATCGTCTTTATCCTCTTGGTCAAGATTCTGCACGAAATCAGGAATCTTGAAAGGGTTGTCATTGTCATTTTTATTTTCCTGCGAGAGAGATCTATTTAAAACATCATTACCATTCGAATTTGAGGATATCACGCTGTTTTTTGAAGAATCCGATGCGATTTCCTGAGTTGCGTCATTGCTTTCATCGATCTCAATGACAACAGAGAATGGAATTTGATAGATATCCTCCAACGCCCGAAGGATAATTCCAGAGAAATTCTTCTCTGCCCAAGTTTTCATGAAACTGGATTCTGTAGTCAAAAGCAGAAATCCATCACTGATTGCTTGAGGTTGAATACGAGTCAACAATGCATTGAACTGGGATTTATTGACGTCTGGATAAGAGGATACCTTTTCGCAGATTTGATTCCATTTCTCAATCAGTTCATTCTGTTGCATATCATTACCTTCCGCGAAGGTCGAGAATCAATAAGCACGACTAAAGTTTTGCACAATTGTAAGGGTTTTCCACAACAATAGTAATAAAAATGAAATAGATATCTATAAAGAACGGACGAGATCTTCCCCCAGGGGAGTCAATGTATATTTCTTTCCGATTTGAGTAACGACACCTAAATCACGAAGCTTCTTCAATTCGTTATACATACTCCCACTTGGGATATTCATCGTTGTATACAGGTCTTTCACTCCCCATACGCTTTCAGTTTTGAAAAGAGGAAGGAAAGAAAGAGCTCGCTTTGACAATGAAGGAAGAATCATATCCTTAGTCAAAGTGGTGGTGTTGTTTTCCGGGGAGCCCATCGGAGTGGGTATCTGATTAACTTCAGGTGAAACAAGACTGATTGTTACCACAGCTCCTGTCCCTAGATTATCCTCTATCCGAATATCCCCTTTCTTCGTTTCCAGATATTCCTTCACGATAGGGAGCCCAGAACCTACCCCATTGATGTATTGTTTCATTTCTTGGGTTGCTGAGGAATAACCAGGGAGTTGCGCCTTCTCTTTATCAGATATACCCGGTCCTTGATCGGTAAAACGAATAGTGTTTCCTGAATCAAAAATAGATACCACCATTTCAGTGAATCTTGCATGGATGAAATTCTCAGAAACTTGAAGGATGACGGTATAGGGAATAGACCCACCTATCTCACTGGCTTCACGGTAAATGGAAGAAGCTAATTCCCCAATAAAATCCTTCGTGTTATTCGGTTTGATATCAATGATTCGAGGTGAACTGAGAAGGTCATCATAAATTGCAATCCGAGCGGGTGAATTGACATAGGAAAGAGAGGTATCAAGCCTTTCCGGTTCCTCACTTTTATTTTGGTATGTATTTGCTTGTTCGCTCAAAACTTCCCCTGTGTTCACCTTCAACAGCATATCCCACTTTTGTTATCGGATAATTCACGCAGGATGAAAAATTATATGAAATATTAGGTTTTCAACAATTTATTCATAAAAAGTGGAAAAAGTGAAACATCAAAGAAAATAGTGAGCCTAGCAAGATCAGGACTAGTGAATAACTTTCCAAAAATCTTCTTGACAATTGAAGAAATAAAGCGATTGCCAGATAGAGCGTTCACCTTTGTCTGAAAATGAGATAAAGAGTCTCCTGAAATAAAATAGATAGTAGAACAGATATTCGATACCAATGAAAAATTCAAATAACACCAGTGTAATCACTACTTCTTTTTATATAGTGATGATGAGACCACAAGAAATTCACAATTACCAAAAGCATCATATTTAAGGTTTTACCGGGCAGAAACAGAAATAATGAGAATGGAAGTTAAAATCTGATTCCATTTTCAACATTTTCCACTTTCGCTCATTCCAACGATGTTAAAAAAGAGTGAAACCACAGGTTGATTCATATAATTTTTCAAATAATTGAAAACTTGAAACAAAATACAAAGAAATCATTGAAAAGAATGAATTCATGAATAGTTTCACGAAAGCATGAAAACAACAGTGATCAATCAGATGAGAGTTGATTGGGTTGATCTCCGCTTCGCTCGGATCGGCCCCTACGACTCGAATAGACCCCTACGATTTAAATCAACCCGTATAACATAGATAAATTCCTCTCATGAAACATAGATTACGTTCTACGGAAAAAAGGGATAACGGTATAATTCCGGACAAAACGCGAGGAAGGATGTCATGAAATTCAGCATCAACAAGACAGAGCTCAGCAACGCCCTCACTATTGTGATGAAAGGCGTTTCCACCCGCTCAACCCTTCCTATCCTTTCTGGCGTTCTCATTGAAGCCAAAACCGATCAAATCGTCCTCCAAGCAACCGATCTTGAACTCTCTGTCAAAGTAAGTTCGCCTGCCCTTGTGGAAGAAGAAGGACGAACGGTGATTCCTGGCAAGCTGTTCTCAGAGATCATTCGCAGTCTTCCTGATGCTGCGGTTCATATCGAACTGAAGGATAACAACATCACCCTCGTCTGTGACACTTCCTCATTCTCAGTTTGGACACTCAACCCGGATGACTTTCCCGGTTTCCCCGAGGTTGAGGTTTCTCAGCAGGTCAGCCTTCCATTCGATATATTCACCCAAATGGTCAAACGGGTTTCTCGTGTCGTTTCTCGCGATGAAAGCCGCATGATCCTCACTGGGGTCCTCATCGAACTTGAAGACAAGCAGTTGAAAATGGTTGCAACTGATTCCTATCGATTGGCGCTTGCCAAGACCGAGCTTCCTGACACACAAGCAGAGGAATTCACTGCGGTGATTGCAGGAACCTTCTTGAATGATGTCTGTGCGGTGCCCATGAATGACCCCAACATCACCCTTGGTCTTTCCAACAACCAGATCATCATCACCTGCGGGAGCACTGTTTTTATCAACCGAAGGATAGAGGGAAACTATCCCAACTATCGTCAATTGCTTCCTGATACCCACAACACCCGTGTCACTCTGGAACTGGCACCGCTTTTGGCGGCAGTCAAACGGGCTGCAATACTCAGCTCCTCGTCGGCACCTATGCGTTTCGATGTGAACAATGAAACACAAACGATCCAGATCTTCGTCAAAGCCGCTGATGTGGGTTCGGTACAGGAGACGATCAGTTGCGAAGTGGAAGGGGAAGATGTCGAAATCGCGTTCAATTCCTCCTATGTGGTGGACGGCCTTTCTGCCATCAAGGGAGACAAGGTTGATTTCGATACTCAAGACGGAATGAAGCCTGGCATCTTCCGTACGGCAGACAAGGATGATTTCCTCTATCTCATCATGCCTGTTCGGATTTAATCAACCGGCAGTTACGACAGGCAAAGGGTAGAGAACACTGTCGCTGAGGATCCAAAACATAGCACTGACGCATTTTCGTTCCTATGATCATTTCGAACTTGATGATCTTCAGGAACTGAACATCTTCTATGGACCCAACGCCATTGGAAAGACCAATATCATCGAGGCCCTTCAACTTTTGACTGCTCTCACATCCTTTCGGAAGGCAACATCATCTGAACTGACAAAGCAAGGATGTGATGGTTTCAATGTGTCAGCCCATATCTCTGATGGAAACAGGGAGCTTGATCTTCAGCTCCGGTTCGATGGTGAAAAGCGCACGTATGCGTTGAATGGGAAGAATAAAGCCGTTAAAAGCCTGAAGGGCATGATCCCTTCTGTGATCTTCGCTCCTGAAGATCTTGATCTGATCAAACGGTCCGATTCCCTTCGTCGCAACGAAGTGGATTCCATCGGTCAGCAAATCAATGCGAACTACCATCAGATAGCCAAGGATTTCGAGAAGCTCCTTCGTTATAGAAACAGGTTGCTCAAAGATGAGGCTCCTGATGATCTCCTTGATTCTCTGACGGAGCTGTTTGCTAAAGTTGGCACCCAGCTGATGGTTTATCGAAAGGCATTGATCGAGAGAATCACTCCTTATATCCAGGAGGCATATATCAACATATCCCAGGGTGAGGATCTTGTCGTTGACTACGAGCCATCCTTCAACGATGTTGAGGATCTTCGATCGAAGTTGGAGGCGAATCGATCAGAAGAGCGCGCACGCAAGCAGACCGTCAATGGGCCTCATCGTGACAAGATCCGCTTCCTGATAGAAGGATTGGATTCCAGTTCCTTTGCGAGTCAAGGTCAGCAACGAAGTATCGTCCTCTCTTTGAAGATCGGTGAGGTGCGATTGATCGAGGAGATGCTCAAGCAGAAACCGATTCTCCTTTTGGATGATGTCATGAGTGAATTGGATGCAAGTCGCCGAGAGGCTATGGTCGAACGACTACTTCCTGATACTCAGACCTTCATCACCACGGCCAATCTTGAGTATTTCGACCAAGGAATGCGAGAAAAGGCGCTGATTATAGACATTGAAGAGAAGTTATCCAGTAAATGATGCAAAAACAGAAAATAGGTGCTTAAAACGGCTTATATTCCTCCGTTTGAGGTATAGGTTTGCCAAAAATCGTATATCTGTATGGTAAAATTCATCGGTCAAACCATCAAAGCCCTGTTCAAACCATAATCACAGCAAGGGAGAATCTATGGCAGATACCTCAAACAATGGCAATTATGGTGCAGAAAACATCCGTGTCCTTGAAGGATTGGAAGCTGTCCGCATCCGTCCTGGCATGTATATCGGCTCAACGGGTCCACGCGGTTTACACCATCTGGTCTATGAGGTCGTGGATAACTCCGTTGACGAAGCTTTGGCTGGATACTGTGACAAGATAGAAGTATGGATACATGAAGACAATTCCGTGACGGTGGCCGACAATGGCCGTGGCATTCCGGTGGAGAAGCATCCTCAAGAGGGTATCCCCACGGTAGAGGTTGTTTTGACCATCCTGCATGCAGGTGGTAAGTTCGGTGATGGCGGGTACAAGACATCCGGTGGCCTTCATGGTGTTGGCGTCTCCGTCGTGAATGCCTTGTCCACAATGACACGCGTCTGCGTCAAGCGCGATGGGTACGAATATGAGATGGATTTCGAACGCGGCGTCACGAAGACGAAGCTGCACAAGATAGGGAAGGCGAAAGGGACCGGTACCAAGGTGACGTTCTGGCCTGACCCAGAGATCTTCACCGAGAGCACTGAATTCGATTTCGACATCTTGGCCAACCGCTTCCGTGAGATGTCGTTCCTGAACAAGGGACTGGTCATCATCCTCCATGACGAACGTCGGAAGGATGCAGAAGGTAACCCCATCTCAGAAACCTTCAAGGCGGAAGGTGGCATCGTTGACTTCGTCAAATATCTCAATGAAGGCAAAGAGACGCTGAACAAACCGATCTATTTCGAAGCGGAGAACCCAGACGGGGAAGTTGAGATTGCCCTTCAATGGTCAACTTCCTACAGCGCAACCATCATGGCCTTCGCGAACAACATCAACACCACGGAAGGCGGTACACACCTCGAAGGGTTCAAGAATGCCCTTACGCGCACGATCAACGACTACGCGCGTGGCAAGGGGTTGCTGAAGGAAAAGGATTCAAACCTCAGCGGCGAGGATGCCCGCGAGGGCCTTTCGGCTGTCATCTCCGTCAAGCTGCATGACCCTCAATTCGAAGGACAGACGAAGACGAAGCTGGGAAACACCGAGATCCGTGGCTTGGTGCAGAATGCCGTGGCGCAAGGCCTGGCGGAATACCTGGAAGAGAACCCAACCCCGGCAAAGCGCATCATCAACAAGGCATCCCAAGCGCTCAAAGCCCGAGAGGCTGCTCGCAAAGCCCGAGAGGCTACGCGCCGAAAGGGGGTACTTGATTCGTTCGCCCTTCCTGGAAAGCTTGCTGATTGCTCTTCGAAAGACGCTTCGCTCTCTGAGATATTCATCGTAGAGGGCGATTCCGCAGGTGGCTCGGCCAAGCAGGCTCGTGATCGTAAATTCCAAGCCATCCTTCCCCTTCGTGGAAAGATCCTCAATGTTGAGAAGGCGGGATTGCATCGGTCCCTTTCCTCTGACACCATCTCTTCGCTGATCACCGCTATCGGCACGAATATCGGCGAAGACTTCGATGCTGATAAGGCACGTTACCATCGCATCGTCATCATGACCGATGCTGATGTTGACGGCGCCCATATTCGCTGCCTTCTGCTCACCTTCTTCTATCGGTACATGCCTGAGTTGATCGCTCGCGGGTATATCTACATCGCTTGCCCACCCATCTTCGGCATCAAGAAGAAGAACTCACGGTCGACGAAGATCGAACGCTATGTGTACGACGAAAGCGCCCTTTCCGCTACTTTGAAAGAGATGGGTGGTTCGGAGAAATTCGATGTCCAGCGGTACAAGGGCTTAGGCGAGATGGACCCGGAGCAGCTTTGGGAAACCACTATGGAACCGCAGAACAGGATGATGCTCAAGGTTGAGATTGACGATGCTGCCCAAGCTGAGCGCGTCGTGTCCGAATTGATGGGAGATCAGGTAGAGCCTCGCAAGAAGTTCATACAGACTCACGCCAAGGATGTTCGATTCCTGGACATCTGATTCTGATCAGGTTTTGATAGGACGTGAATACCGAGAAAAACGATCTGCATCAAAGAAAGGGTTGATACATGGCGGATCTTGACGATATCAATGAAACAGGTACGGGACCAGAGATGGATCCGGAAGAGATAGACGCGGAAGAGACTGCTGATATGGAAGTGGCTGCCGAAACGGCGGCCGAGGCTGAGGACGGCACCAAGCCAGAGAGCGCCTTCGCGGGTGAGCTTGCTGTTCAACCTGCTGAGCTGGGCAAGGAGATGCAACAATCGTTCTTGGAGTATTCCATGAGTGTCATCGTCGCGCGCGCCCTGCCTGATGTGCGCGATGGTTTGAAGCCGGTTCACCGGCGCATCCTGTACGCCATGAACGAATCAGGGTATCTGCCTTCCAAGCCTCACATGAAATCAGCTCGTACGGTTGGTGACGTTATCGGCAAGTACCACCCGCACGGTGACTCAGCAGTCTACGACACCATGGTGCGCCTGGCCCAGCCGTTTTCCATGAGACTGCCACTCATTGATGGCCATGGAAACTTCGGCTCCATCGATGGAGACTCAGCGGCGGCCATGCGTTACACCGAGGCGCGCTTGGACAAGCCAGCGATGGAACTTCTGCGTGACTTGGACAAGGAGACTGTCAATTTCGTTCCGAACTATGACGAGTCGCTCCAAGAGCCTGAGGTCCTTCCCGCCCGCTTCCCCAACCTTTTGGTGAATGGTTCAAATGGCATTGCCGTGGGTATGGCAACGAACATCCCACCGCACAATCTGGGAGAGACCATCGATGCCACCTGCATGATGCTGGACAACCCGGATGTTTCCGTTGAAGAGCTCATGACTGCGCTTCCCGGGCCCGATTTCCCCACCGGTGGCATCATCATGGGCAAGAAGGGCATTCTGGAGGCCTATCAGACCGGGCATGGCAGCATCACCATCCGTGCGAAATGTGAGATCATCGAGAAGAAGAACGGCCGCAACTCCATTGTGGTGAAGGAGATTCCCTATCAGGTGAATCGCAAGCGCCTGTTGGAGAAGCTGGGCGAACTCGTGCGCGACAAGAAGCTGCCTGAGATCTCCAATATCCACGATGCCGCTGACCGCCACGGCATCGACATCATCATCGACCTGAAGTCCAACGCCATCCCTCAGGTGGTGCTCAACAAGCTGTTCAAGCACACGCAACTGCAGGTTGGGTTCGGCATCAACATGCTGGCCTTGGTGGATTCGACTCCGCGTGTTCTCTCGCTCAAGGAGATCCTGTTCTACTACATAGAGCATCAGAAAGAAGTCATCGTTCGCCGGACCAAGTACGAGTTGGCGAAGGCGGAGGAACGCGCTCATATCCTTGAAGGGTACCTGATCGCGCTTGACAACATTGACGAGGTCATCCACATCATCCGTTCGTCCGAGACGGACAAGGAAGCCGCCGCACGCTTGACCGAGCGCTTCGGACTGACCAAGCGCCAAACCGATGCCATCTTGGAGATGAAGCTTCGTCGTTTGACCGGCTTGGAGCGTACGAAGATCGAAAGCGAACTGGCTGAACTTCGCGAGAAGATAGCCTACTACAAGCGTGTCTTGGGAGATGAGAGCCTGGTTCGTCAAATCATCAAGGATGAGCTGGGTGAGATCCGCAAGAAATACCAGACGAAGCGCGTCACCAAGCTTTCTGTTGAAGCGAAGGATATTGATGTTGAGGACCTGATCGCCGATGACTCCATGGTCGTGACTATGACGAAGGCCGGCTACATCAAACGGATGCCCACAAGCGTGTATCGTCAGCAGAAACGTGGCGGCAAGGGCATGCAGGGTGTCAACCTGAAGGACTCCGATTTCGTTGAACACCTGTTCACGGCGACCAACCATATGTACATGCTGTTCTTCTCAACCAAGGGCAAGGTGTATCGCCTCAAGGTGTATGACATCCCTGAAGCTTCGCGCCACGCCCGTGGCACTGCTATCGTGAACCTCCTACCCCTTGAGAAGGGCGAGACCATCTCCGCGGTCATTTCGACGAAGGAGTTCCCCGAAAACGAATACCTCATGTTCGCCACCTCCAACGGCATGGTGAAGAAGACTGCGATGAATCTGTACGATCGAACGCGCCGTGAAGGACTCATCGCCATCAACCTCAAGGATGGTGACGAGTTGATTTCCGTACGAAGGGTTGCCCCAGGCGAGAAGGTCATCATGGTGTCCTCCTCGGGTAAGGCCATCCTGTGGGATGAATCAGAGGCGCGGTCGATGGGCCGCGGCACGACGGGTGTACGTGGCATGAACGTGCCGGCCGATGCCCATGTGCTGGGCATGGAGATTGCAAGACCCGGAACCGATCTGTTCGTGATCACCGAAAAGGGATACGGCAAGCGCACGCCCATCTCTGAGTACCCCGAGCATCATCGCGGCGGACAAGGGGTCTACACCATCGTCATGACGCAGAAGAAGGGTTTGCTGGTGGCGATGAAAGTCGTGTCCTCGGATGATGAGGTGATGATCATCTCCGAGGAGGGAGTCATTGTGCGGACACCCGTTTCTGGGATCAGTGAACTGGGCCGTTCTACGCAGGGTGTGCATGTGATGAACATCGCAGAAGGAGACAGGGTCACCGCGGTAGCTGTGACGGAGGAGTAGCCGAACGCGCAGAAAGGTGCGGCTTGCCCTGTAAAAAGGATATTGATGATGAAGACGCGGAAGGCAGGCAACGGTCAGAAGCTTCGCAGCCTTCCCTCTGCCTACCTTTCGCGTCTTTGAGCGCAATGGAGGCGTAACGTTCTATCCTTCGCAACGAAAGCTTCGGTGCAAGCTCTGTCTGGGTGGGGCAGGTCGCATGTTGACGCGTTCTGGGTCGATCTCCGCTTCGCTCGGATCGACCCCTACGGGTCTGCGCTGCGTGAATGAGTTATTTTCGTAGCGCAAGCTTCAGCTTGCGGAAGAACGAAGGGGGTCGCAGGGGTCGCAGGGGTCGCAGGGGACGCAGGGGTCGCAGGCTAAAGCCTGCGCTACGGTCAACCTGTCGTAAAGGGAGACGCAGGCTAAAGCCTGCGCTACGGGCCTGCGCTACGGGCCTGCGGACGGGTCTGCGTTACGGACCTACGCTACGGTCAATCTGCCATATTGTGCACGAGGCAGACTTGCACCGTGGTTACGAGGAAAGGGTCAGAAGCTCTTCGGGGTTGCTGACGTAAAGGTCGGGCACTGCGTCCTCATTCGCGAAGTCTTCCTTTTGATGATAGCCCCACAGAACAGCCACCGCATATACCCCTGCGTTGCGGGCCGCCTTGATATCGCCCGGAGAATCACCCACATACGCTGTGTTTGCCGGTGCGGTCTTCAACATGCGCATGGCCTGCTCGATGCCAGCCGGATCAGGCTTTCGCGGCACCAAAGGGCTTTCGCCATACATCACGGAAAAGTATCCAGGCAGACAGATGCTGATGATCTGGTCGACCCCTGCCTGCAGCTTGTTCGAGACAACCCCCAAGGCATCCCCCTTCGCCTTCAGCCCATCCAACATGGAAACGATGCCGGGGAAGGGTCTTGTCTGCTGATAGAACCTGTGGAAGTTCTGATTCCAGAGCTCCATGGCCTCATCCCTTGTCTCTTGCGAGGCGTCAGAGGGAAGCGCCAGATAGATCAGGCGGCGAACACCCGACCCGACGAACGAGAGTATCTCCTCTGGGGTGCGTTGAGGGCAACCGAGCTCTTTCAGGATCATATTGGTAAGCGCTACCAAGTCAGGGATGGTGTCGAGCAGGGTGCCATCCAGATCGAAGATGAAGGTATCAAGCTGAGGGCGTGTTGTCATGGATATCCTTTCGCAGAAAAAGATATCCTAGCACGAGCCAGAGCGATCAGTGCGCAGTTCAGGCGGATTTCACGTACATCCAAGGAACGGACGAGTTGACACCAGACACGAGTTCTATAATGGTCGCATGTCAAGACTGTCCTTACAACGAAAGCCAGGTTTCCCTCCAGCAATAGCTGGAATGGCCATGTTGGTGTTGACCATCATCACCTTCATCGCGTCGCTTTGGGTAGTCACCTTCCTCGTGCGCGTCGTCGCAGCGCTTTTTGGATTGGCTTCTTAAAGGTCGGGCATCATGTGGCAGCGCTTCACGTTCTACGACCTTCGTGTCATCGGACATTACCTGGGCGTTCTGATCACGTGGTCGGCTGCGCTCATGGCCATCCCTCTGATAATCGGCCTTGTCTTCCAGGAATGGGACGCCGTCAGTCGGTACCTCTTCTCCATTGGCATCTCATTCGTGGCTGGTGCTGTTTTGAGATTCTGCCGCGTGCAGCCCGGACGCCTGAACCGCCAACAGGCTTTGGCGATCGTGGGATTGGCCTGGGTGGTCTTGGGTGTGTTCTGCTCCATTCCGCTGTATCTGTCCGGTCATTACCTCTCATTCATGGATGCGCTCTTCGACGGAGTGTCCGGCATCACCACCACAGGTGCTTCGCTGATCATCGATCTTGACCACCTGTCCTATGCCGACAACATGTTTCGGTTCATGATGCATCTGCTGGGTGGTCTGGGTCTGATCGTCGTTGCCCTTTCCTTGGGGGTCTTCGGGAAAGGTTCGGGCAGTCAGCTCTACTCATCGGAGGCGCGGAGCGAACATGTCGTGCCCAACGTGATCCAAACCACGCAATTCATTGCGAAGGTGACGGCCATCGTCATCGTCGTGTCCACCATCCTGCTCTCAACGTTGCTGCTTCTGCAAGGGTTCGAGCCTGCCCGAGCCGTTCTGCAGGCGCTTTGGGTGAGTGTCTCCGGATTCGTCACCGGTGGTTTCACTCCCATGCAGCAATCCATTCTCTATTACCATTCGGTCGTCTTGGAAACGATCACGCTGGTGCTGATGATCCTTGGCTCCATCAGCTTCGTGGTGTTCTATGAGGTTTGGAAGGGCAACACTCGTCCTTTCTTTCGTGACATCGAAACACGCACGATGTTCATCTGGGTGGCTGTCACGCTGGGCGTGTTCGTGGCATCACTTTCCGGGTCCGCTCTCTTCGCCGACATGCCCGCCCTGCTCAGACGCGGTGTGTACATGGTGATATCGGCTTTCACGACGACGGGCTTTTCGGTGATCACCCCGAATCAGCTGCTGGTCGTGCTTACCAGCGGCGCTTTTCTGACCATATCCCTGTTGATGGCGGTCGGTGGCTCTGCGGGATCAACGGCTGGTGGCATCAAGCTATTCCGTGTCGGCATCATTGCGAAATCGATCGTGCAGACGATCAAGCAGGCGGTATCTCCCTCTTCCGCTCGTGTTGTCGAATCGTATTTCCATGTGGGACGTCGCATCCTCACCCCCACTGCCGTGAAGACGGCCATGACCATCTTCATCCTGTACGTCATCACCTATGTGGTTGGTGCGATGGTGGGAATCGCACATGGCTATGATGCTGCACCGGCTCTCTTCGAATCCATCGCGATGGCTTCGAATGGAGGCTTGACGGCTGGGTTGGCTACACCGGGTATGCCACCAACCCTCGAACTGTTCTACATCTTCCAGATGTGGGTTGGGCGTCTTGAGTTCATCACGCTCCTCGCCTTCGTGGCTCAGGTGATCGCTTCCGTATTGCCGCGGCCGCGTGTCAAGCAGACAAGGAGCGAATGATGCCGAGGACAGATGCCTTTCAGAATGGACAGGAGGCGATGGTCCCGAAACGGCACGATGAACGGCGTCGTGGACGCGGGAAGCTTCGAAAGTCGGCTGCTTCCTTCGCCATGATCCTCATCTGCCTTTCAGTTCTCTGGACAGGCGGGTGCGCTCCTGAGGACATGCCGTCCAGCAGTCCGCAGGGGTCTGAAAGCGGCCCTTCCAACACCGAGAACAGGATCAATCCTTCGCAACAGCCCGACAGCTCGTTCATCTACGATGCAACCATCTCCTCCTTGGAGAAGGCTGATGCCTATATGGATGGACAGACCGTGCAGGTGGTCGGCGAGGCGGTAGGTGATCGGGTGTTGGCGGAAATGGACCCGAGTCATTGCTGGATCACCTTGGAAGCCATCGATGGGACCTATTCTGAAGTTGCCTGCTACATGGCTTCCCGTTCCGCGGAGGCCATTGACACCTATGGGGCCTACGGGCGACATGGCACAACCTTGCAGGTGCGAGGGACCTTCAACCTTGCCTGTGCTGACCATGAGGGGCTTTCGGATCTGCATGCGACCAATGTCGAAGTGGTTTCGCAGGGGTATGAGAACAAGACACCCTTCAACATGTCTCAGGTGATACCCGGCATCGTGCTTGTCGCTCTTGGGGGACTGCTGCTCTTCGCCTATCATCGTCTGCGGGAGCACCAGCTGTGACCAAGCGAAGAATTCGAGGGTCTGTGGTCAAGCTTGATCGATCGTTGCCGTTGGTGCAGCTTGACTCAGGCGAACGCGTTCGTTGTGAACATGCCACTGACCTGGTCAAGCATGGTGCTGAACGGGCTGTCATCGGCGATGTCGTCTATCTGTCAGCGCCGGACGCCCATGACGTTCATGTGATCGAGGGGATTGCTCCACGACGGACCCGGCTGGTCCGACGCGACCCTCGCGAACGGGCAGCCGAGCAGGTGATGGCGGCGAACTTCGATACCGTCTTCATCGTGCAGCCCATCAACAAGGTGAACCTTCGCCGTTTGGAGCGAGAACTGGTGCTTGCATTCGAAACGGGAGCCGCCGTGGCAGTGCTGCTCACCAAAGCCGATCTTGTGGAACCAACGGTGCGGGCATCGGCGCTTCAAGCGGTGACTTCGCTGGTGGGTGGCGATGTTCCCGTCATCGTGGTCTCATCAGCGGAATGCGAAGGGGTGGAGGCAGTGCGTGCCATGATTCCCTCAGGGGAAACAGCGGTGTTGATGGGACAGTCAGGTGCCGGCAAATCAACGCTCATCAACCGCTTGACGGGCAGCAGCAGACAGACCTCCAGTGTCCGCCAATCGGACGGAAAGGGCCGTCATACCACCGTTTCACGTGAAACGGTGCCCGTGCCAGGCGGCGGCTGCATCGTGGATATGCCCGGGGTTCGTGGGATGGGCCTGTGGGATGCGGAGGCGGGCATTGCAGCCGCCTTCGCCGATATCGAGCGCTTGGCTGAACAGTGTCGCTTCCGTGACTGCGACCATGGCGCCGAACCCGGTTGCGCCGTGCGAGATGCGGTGGCCACAGGCGCGCTGGCGGAGGAGAGGCTTCTGTCCTATCTGGGACTGCGCGACGAACTGCGCGCAACACAGGAGCGCAGAACCCAGCAACACTGGCGGTAGCACGCGAGGTCCGCACGGGAATAACGCGAGGTGCCTGAGCGCAGGCTGGTCGAGAGACCATAAAGCTGGCGCAGGTGACGGAGCGAACGAGGCATGCTCAGGAGGAAATCTGGTTGAGCAACGTATTCGCCTTGGCGTATTCGCTTTGCCACAAGGCAACATCCTCGCTTCTTTGCAGGGTGGCTTCGTAGGCTTTGCGAACGATGTCAGTGGGATATCCCCCTCGCTTGTCCGCTATCAATCTTGCGGCCTCTTCTTCGGTGCTGTTGTAATTCGCGTTTGCTTCGATCATCTCTTGGCTGGAAAGGTTCGCACGCGCCTCGTCGGTCTGCTTGGCGTATCCTTGAGCGGTGATGCGCAGCGTCGCATAGTCTTCGAACGGCTTGAGAAACTCAATGGCAGACTGATCGAACAGACCGGAATCATCAATCAGCCAGCTTCCCGTGTTCTCAACGGCGCGAACCGCATCGCGCGCCTGTGTGAATTGGGCGATGGCACTGTCGGAAACGCTGATCGCTTCTTGAGCGGCGGCTGCGTCGACCAAATCGATGGCAGCGGCCTGCCGTGCCAAGGAATCACCTTCCATGGTGAAAGCAAGGAACGCTTCGGCCTGATCGTAGACCTTCGCTGCTGAGACGACCTCCTCGAGAACGGACCGACCTGCCTCGAAGGACTTCATCAGCGCATTGATGGCGCTCAGTGCATCGTTGGCCTTCTCCGATTGGGATCCTGAGGACGTTCTTTCAATGTTTTCGATCGCCGTCTTCGCTGCACGCAGTTTCGTTGAGATGCTCTGCTGTCGCTGGTCGAAATCGTTCAAAGCCTGGGTGATCCTGTCAGCATCAAGGTCGGGAAGGGGCGTTGCAAGCGTGGTGTCCACCAACGACAAGAAGGGTTGGGCGGCTGTGAACTGAGTGATGATCTCTTCGATCTGAGCGGAGAGGCTGTGAGCCCGTTCCTGTGATTGCTGATATTGGGTGATGCCGAAGGTGACACCAAAACCGACCAGCACGAGGATGGCTACGATCATAAGCGCCATCAACATGCGACGGTGCCGCTTGCGATGCAGCTTTCGGTCTTTGACCTCGGCACCGGAGAATTCCCATGAAGGACGTGAAGGGGCAGAATGGGCGCGCTGAGTATACTTCTCCGGCAGAGAAGGGTCTTTCGAGGGGGTGCCGGAAGGACGCTTCGGCCCTAACGTGAAGAGAGAGATGCGACCAAGAGGGGACTCATCGTCCTTCTCGGCATCGGCTTGGGCGGCGTTCTTCGCGTCGAGGACCGAAAACGAGATCTCGTTCGAGGTGCCTCGCGTGTTGCGCTTGATATGGCCGAATGGCAATGGGTCTCCTTTCAGTGGGAGAATTATAACAGCGCGCTCGTAGCGAAGACCCGTAGCGCAGGCTTTAGCCTGCGTCCCCTGCAAGGGAACCTGCGATCAACTGGAATAACCTCTCGGGACAATGAAGACGTGGAAGGGCGGCGGTGTATGAACACACGAAGGCGTTCGGCCTTGGGGGTGGCGGTGGTGTTCGCGGAGGGGTGCTCAGCCTT